>DASYPP010000057.1:0-109376 GCA_036006525.1 Gemmatimonadales bacterium | reverse complement strand
CCCGTGGGTTGCTGGTTCTCGTCGCCGGGCTGATGGGCCTTCAGCTCAAGATCATTACCGTGCTGACGTTCACCATCATCGTGGTGGTGGCGCTGGTAACCAACCTGATGACGCTGCCGCTGCTTCGCCTCTTTACTCCGGCCGCACCGCACTCCCGATCCTGAGAGCGGCAAACGAAAAAGGCGGCTCGATTGAGCCGCCTTTTCTTTTTCCCACTGTCCCGCTTGCCCACCTTTACATGTACCCATCTTTCCTCAGCGTCTCCAGCCCGCCGCCATCGTCCTTGTCCTGCGCCCGCCCGGCCCGCTCCGCGATGTTGGCGAACTTCCCGGTCTTGAGCTCGACGATGATCTCGGCCACGTTCTTCGCCGGCGAGTCTACCATGGTGGTGCAGGGTCCGCAGCCCAGCGAGCGAAACCGCTTGCCCTCTCCCTTGTCATAATAGAGCGACACGGTGGGGATGTTCTCCCGCTCGATGTACTCCCAGATGTTGAGTTCGGTCCAGTCCAGCAGCGGGTGAATCCGCACGTGGGTTCCGGGCGCGAAGTCGGTCTTGTACTGGTTCCAGAACTCGGGCGGCTGGTCGCCCACGTCCCACAGGTTCTGGTTGTTGCGGGGCGAGAAGTAGCGCTCCTTTGAGCGGCTGCCCTCCTCGTCGGCCCGGGCACCAACGATGACGCCGGTAAACGGCTCGGTGTTGGTGTCCCGCTCATAGGCCTTCTTGGCGTGGTTGAAGCGGTAGCGCGGCCATTCACCGCTCAGGGTGCGCTTGAGCGCCTCGGTCTTGAGCAGGCCGCAACAGGTGATCCGGTCCACCTTGCCGCCCGGAAAGGTGCGCCCTTCGTCCAGCGCGCCCCGGTTCTCCCCGTAGATCAGGTTCAGGTTCCACTCCGCCGCCAGCCGGTCCCGGTACTTGATCATCTCCGGGATCTTGAACGAGGTGTCGATGTGGATCAGCGGGAAAGGCACGTGGCCGTAGAATGCCTTCCGGGCCAGCCAGAGCAGCACCGTGCTGTCCTTGCCGATCGACCACAGCATGCCCAGCTGCTTGAAGTTGGCGTACGCTTCCCGGAGGATGTGCACGCTCTTGTTTTCGAGTTGTTCCAGATGATCCATGGTGCGTTTCCGCCTGGTGTTTGGGTTTCGGTTACCGCCCTTTACCGCCCTCTACCGCCTTGAGTACCTGACCGACCGCCTGCGCCACCGTGGTGTTCCTGGTATCAATAACCAGCTCAGCTTTATTGGGCGCTTCGTAAGGGTCGTCCAGTCCCGTGAAATTCTTGATCTCGCCTCGGCGAGCCCTGGCGTACAGTCCCTTGATGTCCCGCTTCTCGCATTCTTCGTAGGGCGTGGAGACGTAGATCTCGATGAAGTTCCGGCTTAGCCCCCGGACGAACTCCCGCGAATCCCGGTAGGGCGAGACCAGCGAGGTCACCGCGATGACGCCATGGGCCTCCAGCCGGCTGGCTACCCAGCCTACCCGCCGGATGTGGGCATCCCGTTCCGGCCGGGTAAACCCGGTCGCCGGGAAGATGTCCCGGATGTTATCGCCATCGAGGTATTCCACCGGCAGGCCCCGCCGTTTCAGCTCCTCGACGACCCGGGCCGCGATGGTGCTCTTGCCGCTTCCGGAGAGGCCGGTAAACCAGAGCACCGCGCCCTGGCCGCTCCGCTGGTCTCTCCCCGCGTCGTCCATCCCTATAACAAACCCCGGGTTCCGAAGTTCCGGCTGGTTGTAGACCAGCGATGAAGCCCGGCGCCCCACCAGGGCGGAGTTGCGGAAGATGCAGTCCCCGGCCGCGACATCCCATTCCATGGTCGGCCCCAGCCTGGGATAGATGTCGGCTTTGCCTTCGGCCACCCAGCAGAACTTGAGCGAGCTGCCGGCCTGCACCCGGCTGCCGACCCGTACCGTCTTCAGGTATTCCTCGAGCTCGGGTGAGGGATGCGAGCGGCTTTCCGCCACCACCAGCGCATGACCCGGGTGGGGCGCATGCGAGGTGATCCGGTGCGGCGCCCGGGATTCCTCGCGCTTCCACGATCCCAGGCCGTCCCCGGCATAGTACATGAGGTCGAGCGCGGGCGCGTAGATCACGCCCAGTACCGGGACCCCTTCCTCGATCAACGCGATGTTGACGGTGAACTCGCCGTTGCGCTGGATGAACTCCTTGGTGCCGTCCAGCGGGTCCACCAGCCAGAATCGCCGCCACCCGGCGCGCACCTCGAGCGCGGGGATGTCGCCCTCTTCGGAGATCACCGGGATCGATGGGTCCCACTCGGTCAGGGCGCGCAGGATGACGTCGTGGGCGGCATGGTCCGCCGCCGTCACCGGTCCCTTGTCGCCCTTCTGGGCAACCGCGACGCCGGCATGGTAGTGCTCCATGGCCGCGGCGCCGGCTTCCCGCGCGATGGCGGTGAGCCGCACCAGCGCGTCGGGCGATACGGCCACGGGTTCGGCGGTCATGATGCCGCTTACCATGGCCGGTAGATCACTCCCTTGTCCTGCAGCAGGCCCTTGATCCGGTCCACCCGTTCGCTGTCCTGCTCCGGCTCGGTAAGCAGCAGGTCGCAGGTAAGGTCGGTCGTCACCTTTTCGCCCACCCACACCACGTCGATCCGTTCCGGATCCACCGTGGTCTTGATGACTTCCAGGTCTTCCTGCTTGAGCTCGGAGGCGGACACGATCAGGATCACTCCGGCGTCCAGCATCAGGTTGGCGACCTCTGCCAGCCGGCGCATGTGCTCCTGCCGGTTCTCTTCCTTTCGTCCGATGTCGGCGTCTACCCCGTAGAGTACGTTGCCGATGCCGAGGAAGTAGACCACCTTGCCGTCTTCGAAGAGCCGGGACTCCAGCGCCTTGGCGAGGCTCTTCCGCTCGACTTCCTCTTCCCCCGTGATGAGCAGCAGGTTGGAGCGCTGGTTGTACTTCTCGGCCCGGCGCTCCGGACCGATCAGGCTCGCTTCCCACTTGTAGTTTCTGAGCAGCACCTTGTCGCGAACCGCGGTCTGCCGGTCTTCCAGCGCTTCCCGGATGATCCCGCCGCCCCGGATCTCGAAGTCGTCGATGACCACGAACCGGCTGGTGGCCGCGATTTCGGTGGCCAGGTCGAACGCGATGGCCCGATTGAGCTTGATCGTGCACTCGGCCACGTCGTGCCGGTCGATCCGCTGTTTCGATTCCTGGGTCTTGAGGTCGGACGCGTCGATGACCCGGTGGACCTCTTCCAGCCGCATCACTACCCGCGCCGTCCCCAGCTTCAGCATGTAGTCCCGCTTGGGCACCATGGCGTTCTTGCCCAGCCAGAACAGGTTCACCTTGAGCCGGGTGGTCACCTTGGGGCGCGGCTGGGTCGCCAGGCTCGCGAGCTCCCCGCGGGTGACGTAGATCTGCTCGGCCAGGGTGAACCCGGCCGCCTGTCCCGCTTCCGCCTTGCTCTGCGCCGGCCGGTTGAACGCCTCGATGGTCTTGACCCGGCTCTTCTTGCCCGAGGGGTAGAACACCACTTCGTCGCCCACCGACACGGTGCCGGTATCGATGGTGCCGGAGATGATGCGCCGGTCGTCGCCCTGCTTGGTGAATTTGTACACGTCCTGGACCGGCATCCGGAAGGCAGCTTCCGTCGGCTGGGCCTCGGTGCGGAACTCGTCCAGCATCTGCAGCACCGTGTGTCCCTTGTACCAGGGCATGGCGGGAGAGCGCTCCGCGATGTTGTGGCCGTCCCGGCCGCCGACCGGGATGAACGCCGCCGGTTCCACCTTGAGCTGGGTCAGGAAGGCGGTGTACTCCTTGACGATCTGGTCAAACACCGTCTTGTCGAAGTCCACCAGGTCCATCTTGTTCACCAGCACGGCGATCTGCTTGATGCCGAGCATGGACATCATGTATCCGTGGCGCCGGGAGTTCTCCTGCACCCCTTCCTTGGCGTCGATCACCAGCAAGGCCGCCTCGGCCCGGGAGGCGCCGGTCACCATGTTTTTCAGGAACTCGATGTGCCCCGGGGCATCGATGATGATGTAGTTCCGCTTGGCGGTCTTGAAGAAGACCCGGGCCGAATCGATCGTGATGCCCTGGGACTGCTCGTCCTTGAGGGCATCGAGCAGGAAGGCGTATTCAAACGGCTTGGCAGTTCGTTCACACTGCGCCTTCACCGCCTCCAGCTTGCCTTCCGGCAGGGACTTCGTATCCGCCATGAGCCGGCCGATGATCGTGCTCTTGCCGTGATCGACATGGCCGCCGATGACGATGTTCATGCGCTGGCGTTCCAGCTCGGGGTCGGTCGCTGGATTGGCGCTGCTCATTCCCGCTGCGGTGACTGTGGACGAAGACATTCAGGTATTGCTCCAATGAACGGGTTTCGACCTGGGAAAACTAAACGCTACTGACCGGGTGCAACTATCTCCTCGTCGTTCTTGGCCGTACTGTCGCGCTCCAGGGCGTGGCGGCCCATGTAGATCACGCTCAACTCCTGGAAACCGGGCATCAGGGGTTCCATGGCGGCCTTGCCGAACTGGTCATTGAGCTCCCAGGGATCCGCCGCGACGTCATAGATCTGGGATTTGCGGGTCTGCCCCTGCCACGCGATGTAGTGATACCCCCCGGCAATCAGCGAGTAGGGGCCGCTGCCCTTCCGGGTACCCACTTCGGAAAACACCGGCTCGGGCGGGGCGCTGGTGTCCGGCGCCGCTCCGTTCCAGAAGCGTCGCATCGAAGTCCCCGGAATGCCGGCGGTGTCGCCCGCGCCGGAGAGATCGAGAATGGTGCGCGGCAGATCGGCCAGCGATACCGGCGTGGTTACCACGGTCCCCGCCGGCACCCGCCCCGGCATCCGCATGATGAGCGGCACCTGGAGGAGGGTGCGGTACAGGGAGTTCATATGTCCCAGCCGGTTGTGATCGCCAAAATGCTCACCATGGTCCGCGGTCACGATGACCAGCGTGTTGTCGAGCAACCCGCGGCGCTTCAACTCTTCCAGCAGCTGGCGGACCTGTTCGTCCTGGTAGGCGATGGTCGCGTCGTAGTTGTCCCACATCCAGCGAATCTCGTCCTTCGAGGCCGCCTTGAAATTCAGATGCGATCGCCGGGGGTGAAAGCGACCTGAACTATCCCGGACGAACCTCGACTTGTAGGGCTCCACCGACATGTAGGGCCGGTGCGAATCGTAATAGTTGAGGAAGGCAAAGAAGGGCCGGTTGCCCCGGTGATCCACCCAACGGAGAAACTGCCGGTTCACGCCCGCCGCGGTCTTGCGATCGAGATCATCCCAGAAGTTGAGCGCCTTGCGGACGAACTCCTGCTCCATGATGACATTGCCCAGCCGGGAGCTCCAGATCGCGGTGCCCGGAGAAACGGGATAATCGTCGTAGTGGGAGAAGTCCCGGGAGAGGCCGTGTTCCCGGGTCGTGAAAGACATGTTCGCCACGAACCCGCCGGTGACATAGCCGCGCGCGGCGAGTGCACCCGCCAGGGTGGGGAAGCTGTCGACGATCGGATGGTAGATATCCACGACCAGGTCGGTGGGCCGATGGCCGGTGAACATCCCGGCGTGGGACGGGAGCGTCCACGGCGCCGTCGAGATGGCGCGGTCAAAGCGGGTGCCTTCCCGGGCCAGCGACTCCAGGAACGGAGTGGTTGGTCGCTCGTAACCATAGGCGCTCAAGCTCTGCCCCCGCACTGTGTCCCAGATGATGAGCAGGACGTTGGGGCTGCCGGGCTCAGCCGCCGCCAGTGCGGCGCGGGCCCGGCGCTCCTGGATCGTCCGCACCACGCCGATGCTGGCGCCCCCGATGGCAACCAGGAGCAGCAGTGGTATCACGCTCCGCCGAACCAGCCGGCCGAAGCCCGCCTGGTGGCCCAGGATGAGACGGGTGGTCTGGTAGCCGAGGCCGAGGGCGAGGAACAGCGCCACCAGCTTATGCATCCCGGTGATGAGCAGCAGAACCGGAATGAACCCCATGACTGCCATCACGCCCACGATGAGTCCCGACCTTACGATTCGCGGCCAGACCAGGTGCAGCAGCAGGAGCAGCAGTGCCGGAACGCCAATCCAGAAAATGTCAGCCACCGCAGCCATCCAGACCACGTGGACAGGCATGAGGATCACCTTGTGCTGCACCGCGACCTGGAAGACCCGCCACAGAGCCTCGATCGACCCTGAGACCAGGGCAAACCAGAGGACCAGTAGCAACGTCCCGGGAAGGCGGTTGGTGACCGTCTCACGTGTTGCTGTCATGCGGCAGTTCTCCGTAATAGCTGCGACAAAAGGGAGTGCCAGGCGACCCGGATCCACTGGTACTCTCTACCAGCGGCCTAGGTAGAGTAATACCAATAACTTGGAAACTTAATGAATAACGGGGTCCAGCAGGAGCGGGTGATATGGCGAGAATCGGGCCAACCCAAGGCGGGATAGGCGATTAGGGCCTTTGTCTGGGCGGGCGGACCTGCTGCGTGAGGGTGTCGGGGTATAACTCTCGTTCGGTGGCCTCGAACTGGGCGATGATGGGTGCCAAGTTTGGTTTCGCGGCCAGGTTGGTGAGTTCGTCAGGATCATCCTCCAGGCGGTACAATTCCGGCTTCCGCTCGAACCACCGGATGTAGTGGTAGCCGTTGGCGATCAGGGAATGCGCCCCCCGCAGCGTGGGCTGGGTAGGCATTTCCGAAACGATCACCTGCTCCGACCCCAACTCGCCGCTTCCCCAGAGCCGCTCCAGCGAGGCCCCCGGAAATTCGGAGTGGTCCTTGAGCCCCGCCAGGTGAAACAAGGTTTGGGGCAGATCCGCCAGGCTGGCCGGAACTTTCACCACGGTGCCGGAAGGCACCTTGTCGGGAAACCGGATGATCAACGGCACCTGGAGCAACTGTCGGTAGAGACTGTTGCCGTGAGAAATACGCTGGTGCTCGCCAAAATGCTCACCGTGATCGGATGCAATGACGATGATCGTGTTGTCCAGCAACCCGCGTCGGTCCAGTTCAGCCATAAGTGTGGCGACCGCCGAATCCTGGTACGCGATCCCGGCGTCATATTCGCCCATTGACCAGTGGATTTCTTCGGCCGTCAACTCGTTGAAGTTGGCATCCACGTTTCTGGGATGGAACGAGGCCAGCGAGTCGAAGGTAAATCGGGAATGGAACTCCCGCGGGGCGATGTACGGCTGGTGCGCGTCGAAATAGTTGAGGAAGGCAAAGAACGGGCGGTCCCCCCGCCGATCGATCCATCGCAGGAGTCCTCGATTCACCTGGACCGCATTTTTCCTTCCCGGCAGATCGTAGAAGCCGGTAATTCGACGAACGAACTGACTCTTGAGAATCACCTGGCCCAGCCGCGAGCTGTTGATCATTCCGCCGGGCGTCAATCGGTAATCCTCATAGTGGACGAATCCCCGGCCGAGGCCGTGATCCCGGGCGCAGTATGACATGTTTGCGGCGAATCCGCCTGTGGCGTACCCGGCGCCGGAGAATACCTCGGCGATCACCGGGTAAGTCCGGTCCAGCGGCGTGTTCAGCCGGGCCGACATCTCGGTCGGCCGGTGGCCGGTAAACATGCTGGCGTGCGAGGGGAGCGTCCACGGCGCGGTGGCGATCGCCATATCAAACCGCGCGCCGCCCTGGGCGAAGCGCTCGAGAAAAGGAGTGGTGGGCCTCGGGTAGCCGTAGAGGCTCACGTTGCGCTCTCGCACCGTGTCCCAGATGATGATCAGGACGTTGGGCCCGCCGTGCTGGGGCTGGGGCAGGCGGGCGAGGGTCCGCCGTTCGCCATAGATGCTGCTGCCTATCACCAGCCCGCAAGCGAGAACCGCGAGAACGACAAGTGGAAGTACGCTGCGGCGCACCAGCCGTTCGAAGGCCTCTGGCCTTGCGGCGATCATTCGAGACGCCTGGACTCCGATACCCAGGGCCAGGATCACCAGCACGGCCTTGTGGATCGACGTGGCGAGCAGCAGGAGGGGGAACACCGCGAGACCAATCAGCGCTCCTGCCACCCCGGGATAGGTGACTCTGGCCGGCGCCAGTCGATACCAGCCGAGCAGGACCAGGGCCGGGGCGATGAGCCAGAGCAGGTCCGCCAGCGGTGCCATCCAGATCACGTGCAACGGCATCAGGATGACCCGGCCGAGGACCAGCTTTTGAATCAGCCGGTAGGTTCCCTCCGATAACCCCGCAGCGAAGGCGAGCCACCCGACAAGCCTGAAAATCGAGCCGCTGGTGAGCTCGACTCGATGGTTCGCGGAGGTGAGTACCGGCGTGGGACTCGTCATGCTGCCTTCCACTGCTGTAGACCGTGGGCCAACGACTACGGCCGGGGTGGCTGGCCGGTCTCCCGTTGAAAAGTCCGGGCCAGGCTGTCCAGCTCCTCCGCCCCGGCTCGCTGTCCAGACAAGGTCCTGATTTCGGCGGGATCGGCCGCGAAATCGTAGAGTTCGGTCGAGTCGGCGCTCCAGATCGCATGTCGGTTCGAGGCAACGATCGACTTGAACCACCGCCGGGGACTGGGGCCCGAGGTTTCCGACATCACGGGAACCGTGCTGTCCGCTGTCCCGGACCAGACCGCCCTGAGGCTCCGGCCGGGGAACCGGCTTTGCCGGCCGATCAGGTCCATCACCGTGGCAGGAAGGTCTCGCAAGGAGACCGGGTCACTGACCGAGACCTGAGGAACTCCAGGCCCCAGGAGAAACAGCGGCACCTCGATGGCGAACCGATACAGGCTGTTGCCATGGTCGAACAGTCCGTGCTCCATGAACTGCTCGCCGTGATCCGAGGTCACGATCACGATGGTGTTCTTGAGCTTCCCGCGTTGCTCCAGCTCCGTCAGGACCAGGTCGACCTGGCTGTCGAGGTAAGCCAGGGCAGCATCGTAAGCATTCCGTTCCGCTTCCACCTGTCCCGGCGTCAGCCGATGTTCGGCGTCCTCGATCTTTCCCATATGCGGTCGCAGCTCGAGCAACGCAAGGGCCCGGTCCCGGGTCGGGCCGAAGCGGTCCGGTTCGGGTGGGAAGAAAGGCTGGTGGGCGTCGAAATAATTGAGAAACGCGAACCAGGGGCGGTCGCCCTGCCTGGCCTCCCATTCGAGAAACGCGTGGCTGATGGATTCGCCCGACTTGCGGGACAGGATGTCGTGGTACCCGACCAGCTGGCGGACCAGGTGGCTTTCGGAGAGCGCCCGCCCGATCGAGGCGTTGACCAGGAACTCACCCGGCGCGATCCGGTAATCTTCGTAGTGCACGAAGCCCCGGCCCAGGCCGAAGCTCCGGTTGCAGTAGAGAATGTTGGCCACGAATCCGGCGGTGAGGTATCCCTGGTCGCGCAGGGTTTCCGCCAGGGTCGGCCAGGTGCCGTCCAGGGGCCGGAGCCAACCCGCGCTTAGTTCGTGAGGGAGCCGGCCGGTGAACATCCCGGCATGGGACGGCAGGGTCCACGAGGCGGTCGCGAACGCGTGCTCGAAGCGCACCCCGCGCGCGGCCCACCGCTCCATCGCCGGCGACGTGGGCCGCTGGTATCCGTACATGCTGAGACTGGCCCTTCGCACCGTGTCCAGCACGATGAGCACGATGTTGGGTGCTGTGGCCCGCGCGGCCCCCAGCCGTTTCGCATCCCGCCTCTCCCGGTATATCCCCCACCCGATGGTGCCGACCGCCAGCAGCAGTACCAGGGCCGCCAGGATTGGCACAGTTCGCCGCACCAGGCCATTGAACCCCTCGCTGCGCTTCGCCAGCAGCCGCCCCGCCTGGATACCGATACCCAATGCCAGGACCAGTGCGGCCACTCGATGCAGCTGGGACGGGATCAGCAACATCGAAAGTGCGGCGAGGAAACTGAAAACGCCGATCGTCACCCCTGGCGCCCGGAGCCGGGGCCACCAGCGCGAGAGCAGGAGCAACAGGAGGGCGGGAATCCCGAACCATGCGATGTTGGCGACCGGCGCCATCCATACCAGGTGCGGGCTCAGATAAATGAAGCCATGAATCAGACGATGATGAGCGGAGAGCACTGCCGCTTCGAGCAGCCCGGCCCCCAGTCCAAACCAGAGGGCCTGACGAAGAATCGCTCTCACGGCGTTCGCTCGAAGATCTGCACCGGCGGATTGACGATCGGCAGGTAGGTCAGCTTGCGGCCCAGGAAGGGCAGCGGTTCGGTTCCGAACCGCGCGACCCGGGTGAAGCCGAGCGATCCGCTTTGCAGCTGGTGGTAGGTAGAATCCGGAAGATAGAGGCTCCGCTCGAGTCCGACGGTGCCCTGGCTGCTGTAGTCGGGAATCACCAGCACCAGGCGAACCGCGCCTTCACGAAGCTGACGCGAGGCCGAATCGCTCCTGATGCTGACGGGGAGGACATCCCTCGGAATCTGGGGCAGCTGGCCCACCGAGCCGAAGAACCCGACCTTGTCTCCCGGCTTCGCGTGTTCCGCCAGCCAGTCGCCGGCCGCGTAGCGCGCATCCTTCCAGACCTGGTAACGCATGTCGATGGCCCAGGCGCCCAGCCATCCCAGGCCGACCACGGTCGCGGCCACCGCGATCATCCGTCGCGCTCCCGCCGATTCGAGGCCCAGGGTGAGCAGCCGCGCCGCCGGGAAGACCAGGAACAGCATCGGCATCATCGCCCAGCGATAGTGCATGTGGCGGATCGGCCCGATGACCAGGACGAGGTACCCGAGGAACAAGATGACGACAAACCAGACGAACCGGTTGCCTCGCCAGCACGCGAAGATTCCCGCGATGGCGGCAAGCAGCAGGACCGGTCCCATGGACTGGTAAATCGCCAGGGCGACGTCTCGCAGCACCAGCAGGTAACCCGCCGGTGTCCGGGGATGCACCACTCCGGAGAAATTGACCACGTTGACGAAGGTCTGCTCGAAGTTGAGGAGAAACTTCACGTGATTGACGAAGCGGTCGGGGCGAAACACGATGCCGTTCGCGAAGGCGAAGGCCACGATGCCGGCAACGATCATCGCGAGCGGCGCCCGCCAGGGAGCCCCGGATCCCGGGAGTTGCCGGCTGTCTCTCCAGTGCATCACGATGAGGAACGCCACCGCCGGCACCAGGGCGCCATAGGCCTGGTCCTTGGTGGCCACGGCCAGCGCGGACAGTACGCCGAACCAGATCGCGCGGCGCAGCGTGAGCCCGTAGCGGATGATTCGCGCCCCCGCAAGCACACACAGCGATACCCAGAACAGCACCGGTACGTCGAGGTTTCCGGCGTGAGCGTAGTACACCAGCGGGCCGCAGAGCATCATGGCCAGCGCCGCGATGATCCCGGTGCGCCGGTCCCAGATGGTGCGGGCCGCAAGGTACGTCGCCACCACCGTCCCGGTCGCCATGAGCACGCTGACGGCGCGTCCGATCAGGGCCAGCACGGCGATCGCGTGGACCGGATCGGCAAATCCGTAAGGATACTGCGCCGTGGGCGCGTGGAGCCCACCGCTGAACCAGAGATACGCCATGTAGGGGGCGTAGAAGAGACCCAGCACCAGGTAATGGAACAGCGGGTACGCGTAGTACCAGCCCGGCTGGGCCCGGAGCAGCAGGTTGTGCAGCTCCGACAGTGGACCGATGCCCGCGATGCTGTCCACGTCCCAGCCGCGAATGGTCACTTCGCTGGTGGCGTGGGGGAGTCCCCAGATCAATCCGGGAGCGTAGAGCAGCAGCGCCAGCCCGGCCAGCAGCCACGCCGTGCGATCGGTGGAGCGAATCCAGCGAAGCAAGGTTATCTCCTCTGCGTGGAGTGCAGCAGGTCGCGCAGCCGGCCGACGTGTCCCGCCGCGGTCAGCGAGTCGGTCTTCAGCAGGTCGTGCGCTTCCCACTGGTCGCTGAACAGGCCGTACAGTTCTTCCTGCCCATCGCCATCGCGGATGTAGCGAAGGCTCTCTGCCACCACGGACTTCATGTCGCCTTTGGTCACCGGGTACCACTTGGCCGTGCGGATCCCCTTGCTCACTTCCGAGAGGATCGGGTCTTCCACCGGGAGCGAGTCGGTCCAGAACCGGCTCAGCGACATCCCCGGAAAGGGATTGGCTTCCCCGGGTGTGGCGAGCTCCACCAGCGTGTGGGCGATATCGCGCAGGGTGACCGCGGCGCCCACGCTGGCGCCGGCCGGCGCGTGGCCCGGCGCCACGACAAGCAACGGCACGTGCACCGCGGGCCGGTACAGCGAGTTGCCGTGGTCGAAGACGCCGTGCTCCCCGAACTCCTCGCCGTGATCCGCGGTCACGATCACGATGGTATTCTGCAACATCCCCCGGCGCTTCAGCTCGGCGAACAGGTCGCCCAGCTCGTGGTCGAGGTAGGCCAGCGCGCCGTCATACTGGGCCATCTCCCGCTCGATGACCGCCGCGGCCGGGGGAGTCGGTGAGGGACGGCTGAGGTAACGGTGCAGCGCGCTGTAGTTGTTGGGCCGGCCCCGCGCGTCGAACATCCGGTCGTACGGCGCCGGGGGCAGGTAGGGCCCGTGGGCATCGTAATAGTTGAGCATGGCGAAGAAGGGCCGCTTGCCCTGCTGGTCGAGCCAACCGAGGAATCCGCCGTTGATCGTCGGGGCGGCCACTCGCACCATGTGCTGGTCGCTCCGTACCAGCTTCCGCAGCTGCTGGCTCCGGTCGATCTTCCGTCCGATCGACGAACTCTGCAGAATCGTGGCGAGCGTAACCGGATAGTCCTGGTAGTGGCTGAATCCCCGGGCCAGCCCGAATTCCCGCGCCACGTATCCCACGTTGGCGACGAAGCCGCCCGTCCGGTAGCCGTGACCGGCGAAGTACTCCGCCAGGGTAGGGTAATGTCCGTCCAGCGCCGTGAGCCAGTCGGCGGTCAGCTCGTGGGGCCAGCGCCCGGTCACCATGCTGGCATGGGAAGGCAGGGTCCACGGCGCGGTCGAGAAGGCCTGGTCGAAGCGGACCCCGCCGCCGGCGAAGGTCTTGAGGTTCGGCGTCGTCTCTCGCCCATATCCGTACAGCGAGAGGTTAGCGGCCCGCACCGTGTCCAGGATGATGAGCAGGACGTTCGGCGCCCCATTGGGAGCCGCCGCCAATCGCGCCGCAGCCCGGCGCTCGCTCCACCGCCCCCAGCCGATCATCCCCAGCGCCAGCAGGGCCACGAGACCGAGCATCCACGGAGTGGTGCGCAGCACCAGCCGCTCCAGGCCGGTCCGCTGCCGGCCCAGGACGCGGGACAGCTGGAATCCCAGCCCGACCGCGAGAATCGCCAGCGTGTAGGTGGAGACACCGGTAAACAGGAACAGGAACGCCGCGGACGCCATGCCCAGGAACACGAAAAGGACCAGGCGGAACGGAACCAGCCGGGGAAACACCAGGTCAGCCACCGTCAGCAGCAGTGCGGGAACCAGGAAGATCACCGCGTTGGCGACGGGAACCATCCAGGGGAATTCCCAGGAGACGTGGACCAGGTGTCCCAGCCCGTAGCTCCGGATAGCGAGCAGCGCATCCTCGAGAAAGCCGGTCAGCAGCCCGAACCACAGACCGATCAGGAACACCCGGGCGGGCTGGATCCTGGAGGACACGGTCGAGGTGGTCACCGACGCTCTCCTTGACCGGGGATCAGGGCCCGGAGCGCATCCCGATGCCGGGCCAGGTCGGTCGAGTCTCCCTTCAGGTCCTGGATTTCCACCGAGTCTCGCAGGAAGTCGTACAACTCCTCCCGCTTGTCACCATTCAGAATGTAGTGCAGCGAATCAAGGATCACCGCGCGCATTGACCCCTTGTCCACCGGGGTGCCCTTGGGCAGCCTGGAATTGTAGTCCAGCTCCATGAGCAGCGTGTCGGGCCCGGCGGCGGCCGAGTCCCGCCAGAATCGCGTCAGGCTGCGGCCCGGGAATGGTGACGTGCCCGGGATGCGGGCCAGGTCCATGATCGTGGCCGCGACGTCCCGGAGCGCGACCGGCTCGGCCACGTGGCTTCCCGCCGGCACCCCGGCGGGATAACGAATGACCATGGGGATATGGAGCAGCGGCAGGTACAGGCTGTTGCCATGACCCATCAGGTTGTGCTCGCCGAACTGCTCGCCGTGATCCGACGCCACGATCACGATGGTCTGGTCCAGGATGCCGCGTCGCTTCAGTTCGGCGAACAACCGGCCCAGCGCGGCGTCCATCTGCGCCAGCATGGCATCGTAGCGGTCCCGGTTGTCCAGGACATAATCGAGTGGCAGGGAATCGCCCTTCGGTTTTCCCCGGTAGAGCGTCCACCCATCGTAGGAGGGATGTACCCCTGGGGTCGCAAAACGCCGCGCCACGCTGTCGGCCGGCAGGTATGGTGCGTGGGCATCGAAATAATTGAGGAACGCAAAGAACGGCCGTCCTCCGCTGCCGTCCACCCAGGACAGGAACTCCCGGTTCACGGCGTCGGCATCCTTGCGGCCCATGACCTCGTAACTCTTGAACGGGTTTCGCAGCCAACGCTTGCCCGACAGTTCCCGGACGATGACCGAATTGCGGAACAGTTCGCCCAGGTCCACCGGGTAATCCTCGTAGCGCTGGAACCCGCGATGCAGGCCTTTCTCATAGTCGAGGTACAACTCGTTGCCGACGAATCCACCGGTCAGGAAACCGTGTTCCCCCAACACCTCGGCCAGGGTCGGGTAGCTCGTGTTCATCGGACTCAGCCAATTGGCCTGGAGTTCATGGGGAAAGTGGCCGGTGAACAGGCTGGCATGGGAGGGAAGGGTCCAGGGAGCCTGGCTGAATGCCCAATCGAACCGGACCCCGCTTTGCATCAGCTTGTCCAGCTCCGGCGTGGTGGGTCGGGTGTAGCCATAGCCGCTCAGGTTCCAGGCCCGTACGGTATCCAGGATGATGAGCAGGATGTTGGGCCCGTGGCTGGGTGCGCCGGGCAGCGCGGCAACTTCCCGGCGCTCCTGCCACCAGCGCATGCCGCGCACGCCAATCCCCAGTGCCAGGGTCAGGACGATGGAGACCGGCAGCCCGACCCGCACGATGGCCGCGACCAGCCCCGGGCGGCGGTGGGCCATCCGGGCGCCCTGCACGCCGACGCCAAGCGCCAGCAGCAGGGCGGCGCCCTTGTGGAAGGGGGTGTACATCCAGAGCAGCGCCATCACGGTGAGCGAGGCGAAGATCGTGAGCGCGGTGACCCAGGAGAACCGGGGAAAGATCCGGCGAGCCAGCAGGAACAGCATGCCCAGGACGAGGAACAGGATCAGCTCGGAGAGGGGAGCCATCCATACCACGTCGCGGCCGACGAAAATGAAGAGATGGAGGATGTACTTCTGGGCCGCGAACAGCGCTACCTCGCCCAGCCCCGCCGTGAGGCCGAGCAGGGCGATCAACCGGATGATGAAGCCGGAACGATTCAACTCCCTATCCGCGGCGGGCGCAGTCATGGTGCTCGCTCCGCGCGGCGTTTCCCGGTGTCTCCCGCCACCTGCACCACCATTCGCCGGAAACGTTCCAACCGCTCAGCATAGCCGGAGTCGGCCGCCAGGTCCCTCTTCTCCAGCACGTCATTATCGAAATCGTACAGCTCGGCGCGGCCATCCCCGTTCCTGATATAACGGAGGCCGGCCTGGGCGACCGACTTCAGGTTTCCCTTGCTCACCGGGTACCACTCCGGGAGCCGGGGCGTGTAAGCCACCTCGGCAACCAGGGTATCTCCGCCGGAGACCCGGGCGTTGTCGCCCACGGTCCAGAACCGGGAGAGTGACCGTCCCGGCACCTGCTGAGAGGCGGTGCCGTCCACCTGTTCGAGAATCGTGGCGGCGAGGTCACGGAGCGAGACCGGCGCGTCGACCATTCTGCCGGCCGGTATCGCTCCCTTGCGCCAGATCACCAGGGGAACCTGGAGCGCGGGCCGGTACAGGCTGTTGCCGTGTCCCATGAGCCCGTGCTCGCCGAATTCCTCGCCGTGGTCGGAGGTGACGATCACCAGTGTGTTCTCCATGTTTCCCCGTCGTTCCAACTCCCGGAACAGTTGGTCCAGCTGGTCGTCGAGGTAGGCGATCGTGCCATCGTAAGCCTCGTGCTCCTCGCGGAGGATCATGGAATCCGGCACGCCGCGCTTGGGCCGATCGGTGAAACGGCGCAATGGATTCCCGGGAACGTGGCTCTGGAACGGCGCCGCGAATTGCCTGGGCGGCAGGTAAGGCCCGTGGGCATCGAAGTAGTTCAGAAAAGCAAAGAACGGTTGGGGCTTCCTCTTGCCCAGCCAGCCCAGGAATTCGCGATTGATGGTTTCCGCACTCTTGCGGCCGTACAGCTGGTAGTTTCCGGTCACCCGGCGAAACCACGGTGCCTCCATCAGTGCGCGCGGCAGCGCGGCGCTGTGGGCGATTTCCGCCGCCGAAATTCCGTAGTCTCTCCAGTGCGCAAAACCCCGGGACAGGCCGGTCTCCCGGGAACAATAGAGCGTGTTGGCGGCAAAGCCGGCCGTGACGTATCCCCGCGATGCCAGCAATTCAGCCAGCGTGGGATACCGCCCGTCCATGGCGGTCATCCAGCTGGCGGTAAGTTCGTGCGGCAGCCTGCCGGTGAACATGGTCGCGTGCGATGGGAAGGTCCACGGTGCCGTCGACAGCGCGCGGGTGAAAACGACGCCGTTGCGCGCTCGCTTCGCCAGGCCCGGAGTCGTGGGCTTGTCGTATCCATACAGGCTCAGGCTGAGCGACCGCACGGTATCCAGCACGATGAGCAGCACGTTAGGCGGGTTGCCCCGTGCGGTGCCCATCCGGGCCAGGCTGCGCCGCTCGCTCCGGTAATACCAGCCGTGCAGCCCCAGCCCGGCCAGGCCGACAAGTAGCACGAGTGGCGTGACCGTTCGCCGGACCAATCGGTCGATCCCCTCGCCGTGCCGGCCCGCCACGCGCGCGCCCTGTACGCCCACGCCCAGCGCCAGGACCAGCCCGGCAATCCAGGAGAGCGGCGGATACATGAAGGTCGCGGCCAGGGTGGCGAGGAACAGGTAAACCCCGAAGGCGGTTTGCCAGCCCGCGCGCCGCACCCCGGCGCGCTCGAGCAGCACCAGCAGCAGGCCGGCCAGCAGGAACAGGATGGCGTTGGCCGCCGGAGCCATCCAGAGCACATCAGGGGTGATGAAAAGGAATTTATGGCGGATGAACTTGCGAGCGGCAAGAAAGGCCAGCTCTCCCAACCCGGTGAGGATACCGAACCAGAGACCGAGCCGGAGAATTCTCACTGGGACCGCTTCCGGGTCATCGGGGGCGGGAGGGGAACCATCGCCTCGAGCGCCTTCAGCTCCTGGCTCAGCACCGATTGGTAGGTCGAATCCCTGGCCAGGTCGTGGTTCTCCATGGTGTCCCGCGCAAAGTCGTACAGCTCCAGCTGGCCATCGCCGTAGCGGATCAACCGGTAGCCGTTCAGCACCACGGACTTCATCGGCCCCCGGGCGATCGGTGTGGACTTCGGCAGTCGCGGCGAATAGCCCAGTTCCATGAGCAGTGTGTCGGACGACGCCGCTGAATCAGGGATGGTTCCGTTCCAGAAACGGGCGAGCGAGCGACCCGGTAACCGGGCGGTGGAGTCGCCGGACAGGTCAACCACGGTTGCCGCCAGGTCCTTGAGAGACACTGGTGTGGTGACCAGTCGCCCGGCGGGCACTCGTCCGGGAAAGCGCACCAGCAGCGGCACCTCCAGCGCCGGGCGATATAGGCTGTTGCCGTGGAAGAACACGTTGTGCTCGCCGAATTCCTCGCCGTGGTCCGAGGTCACGATTACCACCGTGTTGTCCCACAGTCCGCGCTGCTTGAGCTCCGCGAACAACCGCCCCAGCGTGGCATCGAGATACGCGAGCGACTCATCGTACTTGTCCACCGCCGCCCGCCGCGCTTCCGGCGTCCACATCCGGGCCGGCGTGTCTTCCCGGATGGCTTCCAGGTAGCGCTCCGCCCCGGCGTCCGAGAACAGGGTGTCATAGGGCGCCGGCGGCTGGTAGGGATTGTGGGTGTCGAGATAATTGAGGAAGACAAAGAACGGGCGGTCGCTCGGGCGCCGATCGAGCCACCCCAGCACCCGGTGGTTGATATCGTCGGCGCTGACCCGGAGCAGTTTGCGGCGGGTGAACCGGCTTCCGGCGAGGTATTTCCCCAGCGACGAGCTGAACATCAGCTGGGGAAGCGAGACCGGATAATCCTCGAAATGGCCGAACCCGCGGGCCAGGCCGCTCTCATAGCTGCAATAAGTCGTGTTGGCCACAAACCCGGCGGAGGCGTATCCGCGCGCACTCAGTACCTCGGCAAGGGTGGGCTGCGCACCATCCAGCGGGCTCAACCATCCGGCCGAGAGTTCGTGCGGGTATCGGCCGGTGAACAAGGTCGCATGGGAGGGCAGGGTCCAGGGCGCGGTGGAGAGCACGGTCTGGAACCGGGTGCCGTCGCTCATCCAGCGCAGCAGCTCGGGCGTCGTCGCCCGCGGGTAACCATAGATCCCGAGGCTCCATGCCCGCACCGTGTCCAGCACGATGAGCAGAACGTTCGGCGCTCCCCGGGTCGCCCCGGTCACCGCGCCCGCCGACCGCCTTCCGCTGGCGGAGATCAGCGTCCGCACCCCGAGGCCGGCCAGCAGCACCATCGCTGCCATGACCGGCGTGGTGCGCCGGACCAGCCTCAGGAAACCTTCGCTCCATCGCCCGGTCATCCGGGCGGCCTGCACCCCGACTCCGAGGGCGATGATCCCGGCGGCGATCCTCGAAAGCGGTCCGTACATCAGCAGCAGGGTGAAGGTGGTCAGCGCACCAAACAGGAGGACCGGAGGCAGTGGAAGGCGACGGGGGAGAATCACCCGCAGAAGCAAGAGCCCGAGCCCGGCGAGGACGAACAGGATGGTATCGGCCACCGGTGCCATCCAGACGGCGTCCGTGCTCAGGAACAGAAATCGATGAAGGGCGAACTTGCGGATGGCCATGAGGGTGACTTCCGCAATGCCGGTTCCCAGGCCGAACCAGAGTGCCAGCCATACCACCGCCCCCGGCCGCTCAGTGGCCCGGGGCGCTGGACGTTCGGTAGAGGTGCTCACGAAATGGGCGCCCAGGTTGATTAGCTTTGAGTAGGAATCGGAGGTCGGTGCCGAGAGGCTTAAACTACAGCCTGACAATAAGGTAACGGCCGGCCAGTAAGCTACGCACAGATCGTGCGAATCGGCAGTCCGCGGCCCGTCCCCGCAGAGCTTTTCAGTCGCGTGGTATTACCGGAGGATTGATGGCGGCACCCAGTGATTGGATCACGACCACGCGGCAGGCCCTCCCCAGGTTCTTCAAGCTGGTCTCCAAGCTGAAGCCCACCTTCCACTTACCCGACATTACCGCGGTAGACCAGGGTTTTGTTGAAGCCCACCGGGTCGCCGCCCTGCTGTGGGACGTGGACGGCACGCTGATGCCGCATCATGAAATGGGTGTCGCGACGGAATTTCAGGCGACCCTCAAGAATCTTGAGGCCAGGATACCGCAGGCCATTCTCTCGAACTGCGGGGAAACTCGCTTCAGCGAGTTGGGACGCATCTTCCCCGAGTTGCCGGTCCTCAAGGCCTACAAAGCCCCCAACGGCCGAGTCGTGCTGCGGGTGTTGGAGCGGGGGGTCGAGCGTTGGAGCGAAAGCGCCGGCAAGGAACGCGTGGCCGTCGAGAAGCCGTCCGGGCCGCTCACTCCCCTCAAGAAGCCGAGCGCCGAACTGATCGAGTTTGCCCTCGATCAACTCGGCGCCCCGCCCCGCGAACGGACCTTCATGGTGGGCGATCAGTATTTTACCGATATCGCCGGCGCCAACCTGGCCGGCATCGGGTCCATCAAGGTTCCGACCTTCAAGCCGGAAAGTTTTCCCTTGCCCGTCCGATCGTTCCAGCTGTTCGAGCGGGCGGTTTACCGCCTGCTGCACCCCAGGTAATCAGGGCGAGATCTTGGCCAGCGCGGCGTCGAGAATTCCGCCGGGACCCGATTGAAGCGGTAGCAGAGTCGGGAAGTCGATGGATTGGGTAGTGCCGCCAATGATGAATTGTCCATCCGGGGTCACCGCTCCTGCCCTCCCGAAGTCAGGCCCGGCACCGCCGAGGTAGCTGCCGTAGAGAACCGTACGGAGATCAGGCGAGAGCTTCACCACGATCATGTCGTTACTGCCATGGTTCGTCGGCTGGAATCCTCCCGCCAGGTAGGGCAGGTTAAACGACTGGCTGTTGCCGGTGACGTAGATGTTCCCTGCGGCATCGATACAGATTCCCTCCGAAGCATCGTTCAAGTTGCCGCCCAGCAAGGTGCTGGTCAGCAATTGGGAACCATTGGCCGAGATCCGCGCGATGAATGCATCGGTGAGCCCGAGGTTGGTTCGCTGAAGGACGCCGGGCGTCGTGGGAAAGTCGGTCGACGTGGTGCTGTTCCCGATCACCGGGTTGCCCTGGGGGTCGAGCGCCAGTTCGTGGGTTTCCACGCCCTCCAGGCCGCTGCCGCCCACGAAAGTACCGAACAGCAATTGGCTTCCGCTGGAACTAAGCTTGACGAGATAGAGATCCCGGATGCCTCCCAGTGTATGATCGAACCCGTTCGGCGTGGGCGCATCCGATGACGCGGTCGCGGTCAGGACAAACGCGTTGCCGGCCGCGTCGACCCGGACAGAAGGCTGCTCATCTTCGTCCCCGCTCCCCCCGAAGAAGGTCGCCCAGAGCACCTGGGAACCGTCGTTGCTCACCTTGACCAGCAGGCCATCGACGCCGCCCGGCCGGTTGGGCTGGTACACATTGGTGAACCACGAGGCAGGAAAGGTTCCGGCATCCGAGGATGAGGCAAGGAAGATGTTGCCCTGCGAGTCCAGCGCGAGATCCCTGATGATCCGGTTGTCCGAGCTCCCCATGTAACTGCAGAACACCACCGAGGCCCCGTCGGGCGCGACCTTGCAGACGAATCCGTCCTCCGGCCCGTAGGTCGGATCGTTGGTGCCGCCGGCGAAAGTGGTCTGGAAGGCGCCGGGGGTGGTCGGGAAACCGGCTCCCGCGCGCCCGGCGATGTAGATGAATCCCTGGGCATCCAGCTCGATGCCGTAGGCCCGGTCGTAGCCTGGCCCACCGATCAGCGTGGACCAGATCAGCTGCCCCTGGGGACTGAGCTTGGCGACAAAGACGTCGTAATTGCCGTTCGGCGTCCGATCATAGGCCCCCGCCGTGGTGGGCCAGCCGGTGGATTCGGTGCCGCCCGCGATGTAGATGTTGCCCTGGGCATCGACCGCGACATCCCGAATCTGGTCCTGCAGTATCCCGCCCAGGTAGGTCGAAAAGACTTCGTGGATCGGCCCGCCGCTGCTCGACGTCACTTGCACCGATGCGGTGCCCGCCGTGCCTTCCGAGGACGCGGTCACCGTGACCGACCCGGCGCTGACGCCGTGGACGTTACCGTTCCCGTCGACCGTTGCGATGGAAGTATTGCTGGAACTCCAACTGATGGACGCGCCCTGGATGGAATGCCCCGAGGCATCGAAGGCTACGCCGGACAAGTGCTGGATTGCGCCCACTGGCAGCGACGTCGCCGTCGGCGCAACAGCCACAGAGACCACGATATTGCCATTATTGGTCCCGGTATCACTGCCGCATGCCGCTGCGGCCCCGAGCAAAGCTAGCATCGCGGCAAGATACGTCCCAGATTGCACCCGCAAGCGACCTCCTAAAGGAATGAACCCGCGATTCTTCAGCGAGTGTATTTTCGTCGTGCAGGCCCGGCACCCAACCTAGTCCCGGCCACACTGGTATTCAACTTGCTTGAATCCAACATACGTGTTTTCAATCACTTCCGCTGACTCATCCCGGCTTTCGATTCTTCACGTTCTGGCCCCTGGCCAAGCCGGCGGGCTGGAGAGCGTCGTCCTTTCGCTCGCCGCCGGGCTAGCCGCATTAGGCCACCGGGTTGGGGTCCTGTCGGTGATTGGTCAAGGCGCCCCGGAACCCTCACTTCACCCGCTGCTCGCCGGACGCGGGGTGAAGGTGACATCGATTGCGCTTCCCCCCCGCGCGTATCGCCGCGAGCGCGCGGCATATAGAGAAGTGTTTGCTACTTTACGTCCCGACGTGGTGCACACCCACGGGTACCGTCCGGACGTATTGGCCGGCCCGGTGGCCGGCCGGCTCAGCATTCCCCGGGTCTCGACGGTCCACGGGTTTACCGGCGGTGACTGGAAGAATCATATGTATGAATTCCTGCAGGTCCGTGCTTTCCGTCACTTCGACCGCGTCGTCGCGGTGTCGGGCCCGCTGGAACGGAAGCTTGTGTCCGCGGGCTTGCGGCCGGATCAAGTCACCTTGCTGCCCAATGCCTTCGCGGACTCATCGGAGCGGCTCACCCGGGAAGAGGCGCGCACGCGGCTCGGCCTGGCACCGGAAGAGCTGGCCATCGGCTGGGTCGGGAGGTTGAGCCCGGAGAAGGGCCTCGACGTCTTGCTGGACGCGCTGGCCCAGGTTCCCGGCGTGGCCCTGTCGGTGCTCGGTGCCGGAAAGCAACAGGGTGCCCTCGCCCACCAGGCCGAACGGCTGGGGATCACCAGCCGGATTCGTTGGCACGGCCTGGTGCCGGACGCAGCGAGATTATTTCAGGCCTTCGATCTCTTCGTGCTGAGCTCTCGTACCGAAGGAACGCCGATAGCGCTGTTCGAGGCGATGGCTGCGGGGGTTCCGGTGGTCACCACCGCGGTCGGCGGCGTGCCCGATGTCGTCACCGAAAAGGAAGCGCTCCTGGTGCCCTCCGAGTCTCCCGACGCGCTGGCTCGTGCGATGACCGCGGTACTCGCCCAGCCGGAAGCCGCCCGCGAACGGGCTCGGGCCGCCCGGCACCGACTGCAAACCCGGTTCGCGCTGCAACCCTGGCTTGATCGGCACGAGACGATGTATCGTGAGGTCGCCGGGCTGCATCCCGTTCCCCGGTCGTGCTGAAGATGGTTGCCTGGTCCCTGATTCTCCTGCCCATCGGGCTGTTCGTCTACAGCTATCTTCTGTATCCGCTCCTGCTCTGGATCTTCGGATGGTTCCGTCGCGCCCCCAGGCCCTGGAATGATCCGGAGGAGTGGCCGCGCATCAGCATCTCGCTCCCTGCTTACAACGAAGAGAGCTCCATCCGGCGGACCATCGAAAGCCTGCTCGCGCTCGATTATCCGGCCGATCGCAGACAGATCCTGGTTACCTCGGATGCCTCTACCGATGGGACCGATGCCATCGTGCGGGAATATGCCGACCGGGGAGTTGAACTCTTGCGGCTGCCGGAGCGGAGCGGCAAGACGGCGGCCGAGAATGCGTCGGCGCCCTATCTCACTGGCGACGTGGTCATCAACACCGATGCCACGATTCGGATTCTTCCCGAGGCACTGAAGCCCCTGATCCGGGTCTTTCAGGATCCCACTATCGGCGTGGCGAGCGGGCGGGACTTGAGCGTGGGCCATATCACGACCGAGCGAAACCAGGCCGAATCGGGGTACGTGGGATATGAGATGACGGTTCGCGCGCTGGAAACCCGGCTGGGCGGCATTGTCGGAGCCAGCGGATGCTATTACGCCATCCGCCGCCATCTTCACGTCTCCTTGTTCCCTGGCGCTCTGAGCCGGGATTTCGCCTCGGCGTTGATCAGCCGGGAACACGGGCTGCGGGCCGTGTCGGTGGACGAGGCCATCTGCCTGGTGCCCCGCTCCGGCGAGATTCGCTCCGAGTTCCGCCGGAAGGTCCGCACCATGGCTCGAGGACTCGAGACCCTCTGGTATGAGCGGCACCTGATGAATCCCTTCCGCTTTGGCGGCTTTGCCCTCAAACTGATCAGCCACAAACTCACCCGGTGGCTGGTATTCCTGACGACACCGGGGATCCTGTTCGGCCTGGCCATGCTGGCTCCCCGGTCCCAGATCGCCCAGTGGCTCCTGCTCCTGGCCGGCGTGGGAACCATCCTCGGTGCGGCCGCGATGCACCAGGCGGATCGGCGCCCGCTGCCCCGGCCGATCACCATGTGCGCATTCATTTTTGCGGCGAACCTCGCGGGCCTCCTGGCCTGGAGCAAGGCGCTCCGGGGGGAACGCAACCCCATCTGGGAGCCGACTCGTCGCCCGTCTTAGAAACCCGGCAGGCTGGTTGAAAGGAGTTGGCCCATTCCCCCGCTCGACCCTCGGTATCGCCCATTGTTGCGGAGCCTCTATCCCGCCGCGCTGGTGCTCGCGCTGGTCCCGCTCGTCGATCCGCTTGCCCAAGCCTGGCCGTTTCATCCCGGGGACTCGGGATGGCGTTTTCTCCTGGTCTCAACCTTCATAGATCATGGCGCGATGCTGCTCGCCGGCCTCGTTGTGGCGGTCATCGCGGCGGTCCTCCTGGATGGCCGGCTGGCCCTGCGCCGGCTCGGATTGACTGCGCTCATCCTGAGCGTGCTGCTCTTGCTGCTCGTGGTGCTCCTGGTGGTTCAGATGCTGTTGCTCCAGCGAGACTTCGGGCCGGCGTTGCAGATAGCCGATTTCGGGATCACCCGGCGGGTGATCGAGGGAATTCTTCTGGGGCTGGCGTTTCTGGGGCTGGGACTCGGGGCGCGGCGGGCGGTGTCCGCACTGCCCGAAAACACTATCGGGACGCGGCGGACCTCGGACCGGATTGCGGGGATGTAATTACGAGGGCAGGACCTTATACACCGAAGGTATCAACTCGCCGGCCACTCGAGTGGCCAGTGAATCTGCAGCGGCCTCCCCCAGATCCGGGGTGATATTCACCACGATCCGCACCAGCGCCTCTTCACTGCGCCCCCGGACCGCCGCGTCCCGCAACAGTTCCCATTTCACCTGGTATTCGTTGGCCGCTACCCGTCCTCTACCCTGGTACCAGTAGAGCACCAGGGCCCGCTGCTCTCCGTTCTGCAACAGGTAACGGTTGACCGTTTCCTGCCGGGCCGGGGTAGTCACGGTCTTTTCCGATTGGGCCAGCGCCTCCCAACCCGAGCCAGGGAGACAATTCTTTGGTGAGTGAATGGTCTTGCCCTGGGTCTGGTGATCGTAGTAGCCGACGTAGATGGTGAATGCGATCGTGGAATCCCGCGCAAACGTCCGGAACGAGTAGTTGGTCATGCCGGCGACCCGCTGCTCCTCTTCGGTGATCGGCCGCTCGGTCCCCGGGTAGCCCGCGACCTCGCCCGGCAACGTCGAGAGTGGTGCCGCGAGCGGCATATCCTGCTGCCGGTTGATGAAAAGCGTGAAGAGGCAGCCGATGCTGAGCAGTCCACCGGGAATCCACGGGGTCCAGTTACGCATGGCTTTCCTCCCCCTTCCGCGAGATCCGACGCTCCAGGATCCGGATCACCCACGTCATCAGTCCCAGGATGATGAACGCGATGACAAAGAGGAGCCAGCCTTCGCTCAGATGCATGAAGCCTTCACCCATAGCCGGAGAGACGTAATAGACCAGGAACCCGGTAAGGAAAACCCGGAAGGCATTCACCAGGATGGCTACCGGCAGGGTAACGAGCACCAGGAAGACGCGGCTGGCCGGATAACGCAGCCAGATGCCCCCCACCAGGAGGCCCAGGGCGAGCAGCGCGGTTAACGAGCGCAAGCCGCTGCAGGCCTCCGTCACGAACAACTGCCGACCGGGCAACAGAATGACATTCCCCATCAACCTGGCTGGCACGTGCCGGTGCTCCAGCAGCCAGGCGCCCATCGCCGACGCCTTGAGCTGAAGCGGAAAGGCCAGGGCGTTGGTGAGGACTGCCGGAATCGGAATGGAGAGTATGATGAGCGAGAAGGGAAGCCACCAATGAAGAACCTGGCGGAACCCGACAAAATATGTAATGACGCCGGCCAGGCCCAGCACCATGGACAGCCGCATGGTGAACAACTCGGCTGCCAGGCCGCTCAGGTACCTGATGCCCACCGCAATGACGATGAGCGTGATACCCAGCACGATGTTAGGGGCCCGTTCCTTTCGCAACCCGGCTTTCCATGCCAGCCAGATGGCCACCGGGAACAACAGCAACCCATGCCCGGCATCCGGATCGCTCCACCAATCGCGGGCCAGGAGGGTGAGCGGACGGGCAAAGAGAAGCAGGAACGCGACCGCGGTAAGCACATAGGGCGCGTAACTCTGGAAATCGCGCTCTTCCCGGCTGCTGACCACGGTATCCGCAGTGGTGGCCACGGGCGTTACCACCCTCCCTGCTTGAACAGCACCACGGGCACCGTCTTGAGCATGATTTTCAAGTCTTCAAGTATTCCCTGGCGGCTCAGATAGATCAGGTCAAACCGCAACTTGTTTCGCACGGTCTCGACGTCGACATCGTAGTGCTGATTGATCTGGGCCAATCCGGTAATGCCCGGCTTGGTCCTCTGCCGCGCGGCATAGCCCGGGATCTCCCGCCGCATCTTCATGAAAATGCTGGGTCGTTCCGGCCGGGGCCCGACGATGTTCATGTCGCCGGTCAGCACGTTGAGGAGCTGGGGGAGCTCGTCCAGCCGGTACTTGCGAAGCAGCAATCCGACATGAGTGACCCGGGGATCCTCCTTGGCCGCCCAGACCGCGCCCGAGAGGTGTTCCGCATTCACCCACATCGTACGGAATTTGTAGATCGTGAAAATGTGGCCACCGAGGTCCTGGATCCGGCGATGGCTGGGCGCGGTGTTTCGGGTGGACCGCCGGTCGATCCCAACCCGGGTCTGGCTGTAGAAGACCGGTCCCTTCGAGGTAAGCTTGACCAGGAGCGCGATCAGCAGGAAAAGCGGAGACAGCACGAGCAAGGCAATGAAAGCCAACCCCACGTTGATGGCGCGGTTAAGGCCCTCATGGCGATTCTGAACCTGGACCGCCGGCGCGCTGTCTTCCACCAGGCGCAAGTTACGCTCGCGCGGGGTCACACGCGCCGCCTTGGACCCACTGTGCGGCAACGATACCTCCACTTGCGGGGTCAGATGATCCCGAACAGCCGGCCCAGTGCGGCCAGGCTGAGAATAAGGCCTGGAATAATGGCGTACGTTCGCAGGGTGTGGAACCAGTCGGTCGTCTGCGTCTGTCCGACGATGAGCTCATCCCCCGAGCGGAGGTTCAACTGGTCGAGCGTGACCGCGGCCGTAATGGCCTGGGACATCTCTTCGGTGCCCCACAACTCCTCGTCGTCCCGCTTGATCACCGTCTTACTCAAGTCAGTGCCGCCGCCGAATCCGCCCGCCTTGGTAATCGCATCGGGCAGTGTAATGTCCGCCGGCAACTGGTAGAAGCCGGGCTGCTTTACTCCGCCTTGGATCGTCAGCCGAATGGTGGGCACAACATTGACCGTCTGATCCTTGAAGAGATGGCTCAGGAACTCGGTCATGTAGTCCTTCACCTCCGACCGCAGGACTCCGCGGAGCGGGATGGGCGGCAGTTCGGGGAGCTGGAGGATCTGGTCCGGCCCTACCGAGAAAGTGCCATTGATCGGCGGTCCGGTCGGGGTCACCGCGACGCTCAGCTGGACCTGAAGCTGGTCGCCAATCTGGAAGTCTCCGTCACGGAGACGTTCCTGGATCATCACGGCCTCGGCACGAACCTGTTGCTTGATTCCTTCGCTATAGATGCCGGCGACGATCTGGTCGATTTCCACCAGGCGGGCCTGTAATTCGGCTCGAGTCGCCTGGGGCCGCCGATCCATCGTCGGCGCCACCTGGGCCGAGGAACGAGTCGGAAGCGCCAGAAGTCCGAGCAAGCAGCATACCCCAAGGACGGCGCTGCGCAGTGAAATGCGGTGTTTGCTGAGCGGTTTCATGCTCACTCCCGGTGCATCCCTCGTGCTAGAGTCGAGTACGAGCGACACTGGTTGAAATGAACCCAAGCCCATTACTACCAACTCGATAGACCTGAGAAGCAAAGCATCGACTTTCGTTAGCTTTCTGCACTGTAGATCAGATTTGACACCTCTGATGCGTTGTCACCACACCTCTGTCCGTGCTCAGAAGTTCCCAAGTTATTGCCAAACCCAGACCGAAGTTCCGGAAGGACGAAAGCCTTCGAATTCCGGGGCCGATCATCGCGGGCGTTGCCGGGCCACATTATGCCTCGTAAGACAATGTAAAACCGTAACTTAAGTCACTAATCATGGGCTGATGCTCGCCGGCTTGGGCGTCCGGGCCTGCCCTAACTCGTGTTGGCTCAACGTGTAGCGGCGCCGCGTCGTTCCCCGACGTGAGGGCCCGGTGTATTGCAATATAAACCCAAGACTTGTATCGTCTTGCGCATTACAAGACATCCCGCATGAGTCCTGCAGGCAGGTCGTCTGGCTTCCTGCGCCTATTGATGGTCCCTGCTTACGCAGCGAGAGTTATGAACGATCGCGATAAGTCCTCCCGTCCGCCGCTGGTTCTCATCGCGAACGACCAGGAATGGTCGGCCCGTTCGCTCGAAAGTATCCTTGCCCCGAATGGGTTCGCGGTGCTTCGCGCCTATACCGGGCAACAGGCTCTCGATCGGGCGCGCACCGCCCAGCCGGACGTGATCATCCTGGACGCCCAGATGCCGGATATGCACGGCGTCGAGGTCTGCCGCTCGTTGCGGGACGATTCCCGCTTCAGCGGCACCGTTCCGATCATCATTACCACCTCGGGCCCCTCCGGGAGGGCCCAGCGGCTGGAAGCCTATCGCGCCGGAGCCTGGGAATTCCTGGGACAGCCGCTCGACGGGGAAGCTCTCCTACTCAAGCTCCAGACCTTCATCCGTGCCAAGTTCGAGATCGACCGGATCCGGGACGAGAGCCTGCTGGATCAGCTGACCGGGCTGTATAACATGCGGGGTCTCGCCAAGCGGGCCCGGGAAATCGGGTCCGAAGCCTACCGCCGCCATCACGCTCTCGCCTGCATCGTCTTCTCTCCCGATCCTGAACACGTAGACTCGGAACAACTGTCCGAAGACATCGCCTCCCGGGTTGCCGAGAGGGTGGGCGATATCATCCGGCGGGCGGGCCGGGCCTCCGATGCGATCGGCCGCCTGGGCCGTTCCGAGTTCGCGGTCATCGCGCCAGCCACCGAGTCGGAAGGCGCCGTTCGCCTGATGCAGCGGCTGGGCCAGAACATTGAATCCCATACGGTCAACATGGGCGAGATCGAGAAGAAACTAAAAATCCGGGCCGGCTATTGCGCCGTCCCGGATTTTGCCGAATCCTCGGTAGATGCTGTCGAAATGCTGCTTCGCGCTACCACGGCCTTGCGCCATCTCCGGGCTGAAAGCAACGGGGAACGGATTCGCGCCTTCGAGCAGGTTCCCCTGAAATCGTTGTCCTGACGCGGCGGGTCTCCGACCCGCCCCCGCTCTACTTCGAACCTACCTCCGCATCCATCGCCTGCCCGGCCAGCTGCCGGGCACTTTCTTCGTCCGACGTATAGCCGTAGAGGTACGAATAGTACCGGTAGACTCCGTCCGCCTGGATGTCGTTCAAGACGGCGCCCAGTACCCGCACCGGTAGCCGGTCGAGCAGCTTGAGCTTCGCCTCGGCCATCTGGCGGTCGGTCTCGCCGGAGCGGAAGACCATGAGCATGTGACCGGTCGCGGTGCCCAGCACGAAGGGATCGATGCCGGCACCCAGCGGCGGGCTGTCGACGATGATGACGTTGAAGCGGGTCTTCATCTCCGCCATCAAGTGGGTCATCGCCGCGGAACCGAGCAGTTCCGGTCCCTGTTGCCGGCGGGTTCCACAGGGAATAATCGACAGGCCTTCATGAGTCGAGGGCCGCACGACGTCGTCCATCGGCGCATCGCCCACCAGGTAATCCAGCAGGCCCGGGCGCCGGTCGATGCTGAACATGCGATGTAACTCGCCGCGCCGGATGTCGCCGTCGATCAGCAGGGTGCGGTAGCCTGCTTCCGCGAACGACAGCGCCAGGTTGGATGATACCAGCGACTTTCCGTCGCCGGACCCGGGGCTGGAGATCGTGAGCATCACGGGGCCGGCCGAACCGTAGGAGTGGGCCAGGTTGAGCCGCACGGTACGGAACGCTTCGACCACCTGGGCGGCTTCTTCGCTCTTCAGCTGGCGCCCGTTGGTCCGGGTGATAGCCGGGATGGCGCCCAGAATGCTCAACCCCAGATCCTTGCTGACCTGGTCGGGATAGCGGAAGCGCTTGTCCAGCAGGTCCAGCAGAATCGCGAGAGCCACGGCCGCACCAAGGCTCGCGAGGAATGCCATCAAGATGATCTTGGGCGCCGTGTTGCTGGTCGGCTTCTGCGGTGCCTGGGCTTCGTCCAGAATGCTCACGTCCGGCTGAGTGCTGCGCTCGGCCAGGACATTTTGCTCGTACCGGGTCCGCAGGTCAGCCGCCAGAGCGGTCTTTCCCTGGACTTCCCGGTTGAGCCGTGATTCCTCGACCTGGCGCACCGGGATCTGCTGCAGGTCCCTGGCGATTCCCTGGATATCGGTCTGCATCCGGCTTTCCTGCGACCGCAATTGGGTCACCAGGGCCGTGGCATACTCCGGAATCGTCTGTTCCTTGAGCACCCGGATCATTTCCATGACGTCCTGTACCGGCTTGTGCTCGGGGGTGTACCTATAGAGCAGGGCCCGGAGCTCGGCTTCCTTTTGCGAGAGCTCGGCGAGCGCCGCGGACAGGTTGGGCGAGGTGCGGACGATATTGATGGTGTTGAAGGCGTCAACCGTGCTCTCGCCGGTCTTGAGCCGGCCCAGCACCTCTTCGATAGTCTCCCGGTCTTTCTGGACCTGGTCCAGCGCCATCTTCTGCTGGATATAGATCCCGGTCGCCTGGCCTCCGGTCTGCGCGGACCCGCCCGAAATGGCGAGTTCCTGCCCGGGCTGGGTAATGGCCCGGATCTGGAAATTCTTGAGCGCGTCTTCCGCGGCTTCCAATTGCTTCGAAACCGTGTCGAGCTGGCTCTTCAGGATGAGCGAAAGCTCGGCGATCTGCTTTTTCTTGAGATCGGCCGCCAGGGTCACGAACTGGGAGTCGATCGCGTTGAGGGTGGCCGCCGCCCGCCCTGGATCAATATCCCTGAGCTGAAGCCTGAGGAAATTGCTCTCCTGCGCCATGTTGGCACCGAAGCGCTCGAGCAGGTCACTGGAGGACTGCCGGGGATTGACGACCTCGAACTTGATGGTGCGATCCCGGCCCAGCGCGCGTTTGGTCGGCAGCCAGCGGAACCCGATTTTCCGGCCCACCGAATCGCCTACCGCGCCATTGTCCACCTCTCTGCCATCGGTGGTCGCGAGGGCCCAGCGCTCGCCCTGCTTGTTGATCGTCAGCTTGAACTTCCCGAAGCGAAAGACCCGACCGAGGGAGAAACCGCGAAACGCGGCGGAATCCGCAATTGAATTGGGTTCCACGAACAGGGACTGCTTGAGTACGACGGTATCAATGACCGCGAAACTGCGGAGGAGCTCAAGCCAGGCATTGCCGCTGACCAGCCCATGGGATTGCACCGGGCCGTTCTTGGCAGGAGCCTGGGCCAGCCAGAGGGTCGAGCGGGCAACGTACTCCGGGTCAATAAAACGAGTGATTCCCACTCCGATTCCGGTACCCAGCAACACCACCATCAACATGAACCAGCGGTAGCGCTTGAGGGCCGAGATGTAGCGGCCCCAATTGATACCGTCACTGGTATCGAGGGGTGCCATGTCGAACCCACCACCCGCCTGAAGCGGGTAGTTCTGCTGGGGTTCAAGACTCTGGGGTCCAGAGGATGGAATCAGGTTGCCGGCCATGCGAAGACGACTCCGGGTTGCAAGGGCTCCCCCGAACGACATGCGAGGGGACTTATGAGCTTACGCAAAGGAGATACCGTGGGGGCGGCCCGGTCAAGTACTTGCCACATCGGCGAATTCACTCACCCCATACGCCGGGTCGGAGTCCAGCGTTGGAAGGATGGAACCTATCTTGCTGCAGCAATCTTGCCATTCTGTGGTATTTTAGCCACAGTTCTGGCATGGTGGTGTCGCGCCGGTATAGCCGTTCTCGGGCTCAGTGTAGGGCCTTAACCTCAGTGCGCGCAATTTGCATGGGGATCGGGGTAGTCCATAGGAACTAGTAGAACGTCACCGTCACAACGTAGTAAGGAGACCACGATGGGATCATCCCTCGCCCAACCTTCGGGCCGCACCGGCGACGCTGCGACCGAGGCACCAGGACGCGACCCGCTCTCCATCCCCCAGGAGGTGAAGGCGAGCATTCGCATTCTGGTTGTGGATGACGAACGCACCCTCCGGGAAAGTTGCGCCAGCGTGCTGCAGATGGACGGCTATAACGTCACGCTGATCGGTCGGGGTGAAGAGGCCATGGATGCGGTGAAACGCCGGAAGTTCGACATCATCCTGGTCGATCTCTACATGTCGCATTGCTCGGGGATGGACATCCTTCGAGCCGCGCTGGGGGCGAACAAGGACACGATTGTCGTGGTGATGACCGGTAACCCGAGCGTCAGCAGCAGCATCGAAGCGCTGCGGGCCGGCGCCTGGGATTACCTCCCCAAGCCCTTCTCGGCTACCCATCTCCAGGTCCTCATCGGGCGCGCGTCCCACGCGGTCATGGTGGCCCGGGAGACTCGGGATCTCCGGCTCCAGTTACAGAAGCAGCATGGCCACAGCGAGAACGTCGCGCTGATCGGCATTTCGCCCCTCTTCCGGAAGGCTGTCGACCTGGCTCGCAAGGTGGCCGGAACCGACGCCTCGGTGTTGATCAGCGGCGAGAGCGGTACCGGCAAGGAGCTGATTGCCCAGTTTATCCACCAGAACAGCCGGCGAACCAGCCGCACCCTGGTGCCGATCAACTGCGCCGCCCTGCCGGAACCCCTGCTGGAGTCCGAAATGTTCGGCCACCGGAAGGGTGCCTTCACCGGGGCCGATCGCGACAAGCCCGGGTTGCTGGAAACCGCCAACGGCGGCACCCTCTTCCTGGACGAGTTGACCGAAATGTCGCTCCCCCTCCAGGCGAAGCTGCTTCGGGTCATTCAGGATGGTGTGGTCCGGCGGGTAGGCAGTGAGCAGCAGGACGCCGTCGTGGACGTCCGGTTCATCTCCGCTACCAACCGGGAACCCCAGGACGCGGTAAACGCGGGGGTGTTGCGGGGCGACCTGTTCTACCGGCTGCAGGTAGTGCCGATCAAGCTGCCTCCGCTGCGCAAACGGCAGGAGGATATCCCGCTCCTCGCCAACCACTTCCTGACCTACTATTGGCAGCGGCACCGGCAAATGGGTGACCGGGTGCCCAAGCTCAGCGATGCCAGCATCAGCTTCCTCCGGTCCCGGCCCTGGCGGGGCAACGTGCGAGAGCTGCAGAACGTGATAGAGCATGTGGCGGTCCTGGCCGAACCGGACCAGATGATTCAGCCGAACGACATCCCGATCTATGAGGACGCCGAGGAATGGCCGGCGGAAACCGGCATGCCGGCAGGGGTCATGGAGGATGCGTATCACCCGGCGAAGGACCGGGTGGTGGCTCAGTTCGAACGGGAGTACCTTACCCGACTGATCGGGCGCGCCGGGGGGAATATGTCCAAAGCAGCGCGGCTCGCCAGCATCGACCGGACCACCCTCTATCGCCTTATGGACAAACACAAATTCGAGCGTGATGGTCTGAGCGGTTCCCTCGAGTGAGTGCAGAGGCCCAATTGACCGGGAAAGCCATGGATGAGCGCACCCGGCGTGGCGCGCGGCTTAGCCTCGAACACGGGATTGGCGCCCGCCCGCTCGAGGCTGCGGCCGCCGACCTTTCCCAGGATTCCTGGGACCTGTTGCAGCGGGCGGTGGACCGGGTTCTCACCGACTGGCCGGGGCTGGAATCGGCCGGCCCCATCGGCGAAGAAATAGAGGGCCAGACGTTGGCGCTTCACGCCGTTATCCGCCAGGCAGCCCTGGGGCTGGAGCCGGAGCTCTCTGAACTGCCCCGCACGCCGCTTTCCCGGCACATCCTCGAACTCATCCGGCGCTTTACCCTTGCCGGCGTCGAGACTTCCGCGATCCCCCTGCCCGCTGATGAAATCGTCCGCCTTCTGGCGGCGATGGAGCGGGTGACCCACTGGCTCGATCCGGACTACGCCCAGCATTTTGCCGACAAACTTTCCGGCCCCAACGGCCTGGAGCTGGTTGTCGAGGTCGCCCACGACATCCGCTCTCCCCTCACCTCGATTCTATTCCTGGCAGAGACGCTGCAGCGGGGCCGGAGCGGGGCGATCAACGAAATTCAGGAGCGGCAGCTGGGGCTCATCTACAGCGCGGCATTCGGCCTCTCCTCGATGGCCAGCGACGTGATCGAGCTGGCGCGGGGTGGGGATCGTCTCGTCGATCTCGATCCGATCCCCTTCTCGGTCACCGACATTCTGGAATCGGTGCGAGACATCGTCCTGCCGATTGCGGAGGAAAAGGGGCTCGGGGTCAGGCTGTCGCCGCCCGGTTCGGATTTCCGGGTCGGTCACCCGGTAGCGCTCTCCCGGGTCCTGCTCAACCTGACGACCAACGCCCTCAAGTTCACCGACGAAGGTCATGTCGAGGTGACCGCGCGGCAGACGACCCGGACCCTGATCGAGTTTTCGGTGAAGGACACCGGGCGCGGGATTCCCGGCGAAGCCATGTCCACCCTGTTCCAGCCGTTCCGGCGGCGGGTGAAGAGCAGGGACTACAAGTTCTCGGGGGCGGGACTGGGGCTCTCGATCTGCCGTAAACTGGTCGAAGCCATGGGCGCCGAGCTCAAGGTGGACACCGCCCCCGATGCCGGGACCCGCTTCTACTTTGAGCTGGACCTGCCGCAAGCCACCCAGCTGTAATTGATGAAACTGCTTCACGTCGTAGGTGCCCGTCCCAATTTCATGAAGGTTGCCCCGGTGATCCGTGCCGGCCTGGCGGGCGGGCACCAGCAAGTGCTAGTGCATACCGGGCAGCACTACGACCACGCCATGAGTGAGGCGTTCTTTCACGACCTCGATCTTCCCCAGCCCGACATCAATCTCGAGGTAGGGTCCGGCTCCCACGCGGTGCAGACCGCGGGGATCATGGTGGCGTTCGAGCCGGTGCTGAATGAGACCGCGCCGGACTGGATCCTGGTCTACGGGGACGTGAACTCGACGATTGCCTGCGCGCTGGTGGCGGCCAAGGCGGGTGTCCGCATTGCGCATGTGGAGGCCGGGCTCCGGAGCCGGGACCGCACCATGCCCGAAGAGCTGAACCGGCTCCTGACCGACCAGTTGGCCGACCTGTGCCTCACGCCCAGCCGGGATGGTGACGCCAATCTGCGGGCCGAAGGCATTCCCCAATCGCGGATCCAGTTTGTCGGCAACGTCATGGTTGATACACTGCGCCACCTGCTGAACCGGGCGCGGGATACCAGGGCCCCGGAGAAATTCGGGTTGGCGGGCGGGCCGTACACCTTCGTCACCCTGCATCGCCCCTCGAACGTGGACGTGCGGGAGACCCTGGCGGAGCTGCTGGGCGCGCTGGATGACCTGGCCGCGGACATGCCGGTGATCTTCCCCATACATCCCCGCACCAAGAGCCGGATTCACCAGTTCGGGCTGGGGGAACTGGCCAGCCGGGTGCGCCTGGTCGAGCCGCTGGGTTACCTGGAGACCATTGCCCTGGTAGATCGGGCCCGGCTGGTGCTCACCGATTCCGGGGGCCTCCAGGAAGAGACGACGGTGCTGGGGATCCCGTGTCTCACGGCCCGGCCCAATACTGAGCGGCCGATCACGGTGAGCGAGGGAACCAACCGGCTGGTGGCATCGACCCGGGACGCTGTCATCGAGGCCGCGCACCAGGTGCTCAGGGTGCCTATTAACGGCAAACCGCTCCGGGTGCCGGAGTTCTGGGATGGGCAGGCGGCGGAACGGATCATTGCAAGGCTGGCAAACGAGAGCTAAGTTCAAAGGCCGCAAGGTGGTGCGCACGAGCCCTCGGACACGAGGGAGACCCGGAACTCGGTTGGCGCACACCGGGCAGAGAAAATTGGCCGAAGAGAAGCTGTCGCCGCCATGATTGCCTTCATCTCCAGTGTTTTATCGCCGCCTTTCCGGCCACCGGGTCCGGTAGAGAGCGCCGCCTGAAGCGCCGTAGATGGAAGGCTTGGAGCTGAACGCTACGTGAACCAGATTCTGCGGTCTCCTCGCGGGGAGCGACCCTTACACGCCCCCAACGCCGCCCTCCTCATCGATTTCGACAACGTCACCCTCGGCGTCCGGTCGGATCTCACCAAAGAACTGAAGACGCTGCTGAGCAGCGACATCATCAAGGGCAAGGTCGCGGTGCAACGGGCCTACGCCGATTGGCGCCGTTACCCGCAGTATATTGTCCCGCTCTCCGAGTCCTCGATCGACCTGATCTTCGCTCCCGCCTTTGGCACCAACAAGAAAAACGCGACCGACATCCGGCTGGCGATCGATGCGATCGAGCTGGTTTTCACCCGGCCCGAGATCGGCACCTTCATCCTGCTTTCGGGTGACAGCGATTTTTCGACGATGGTGATCAAGCTCAAGGAGTACGGGAAGTACGTTATCGGCGTGGGGATCCGCGAATCGGCCAGCGACCTGCTGATTCAGAACTGTGACGAGTACTACTCGTACAGCGACCTGGCCGGGCTCACCAAGGAAGTGGATATCCCGTCCACCCAGAAGGATCCCTGGGAACTGGTGCGGCTGGCCGTCGCCCAGATGACCAAGAACCATGATGTAATGCGTTCCGACCGGTTGAAACAGGTCATGCAGCAGATCGATCCCAACTTTGACGAAAAGAATGCCGGGTTCAATCGGTTCAGCAAATTCCTGGTGGAGGCCGGCAACCGAAAACTGCTTCGCGTGACCAAGCTGGAGAACGGTCAGTATGACATCGGGCCGCTCGACGGACAGGAGGCGGTGCCAGCCGCTGCCGCCTCGGAAGAGCCGGCCCGGGAAGAAGGCCCGCGGCGCCGGGGTGGACGAGGCCGGGGCCGGCATCGCGAAGGGCCCAAGGACCCGACGAAGGACGTGACCAGGGACGCGCCAAGAAGGGCGGAGGCTCCGCGCCCCCCGGCGACCCGGGGCGGATCGTCGGACCAGCCGCTCACCCTGGCGCAGGCGTTTGAGCTGATGCGGCAGTCGCTCGGGGAGCTGGGGAGCCCGGTCGCGGCCGAGGCAGTGCGGAACCGGATGGCCGCCATGAACGGTCGCAACGATCCGCTGCTGGAGAAGGTACGATTCGAACGGTTCCTGCGGCAGGCGCATGATGCGGAAGTCGCCGACGTGAAGAAGCTGGGCGAGGATGACTTCGAGATCAGCACCCGGCCCGGGTTCCGGATTGATCGGCCGGCCACTGCTGTGCCGCTGGGCGCGGAGGCTTCGACTCCCGCTCCAGGCGCCGGGCAGGCGGCTCGCGCGGAGGCCGCCGCGCCGGTCAACGGCAAACGGGCCGGCCTGCGTTTCCGTCGCGGTGCCCGGGGTGGAATCACCCGACAGGATATCCCGATGGTCGGGGTTGTCTCAGTGGAAGAGCCGGTCGCCGCTCCAGTCGAAAAAGCCAAGCCTGCCGGCCGCCGCCCGACCCGCGGGAAGGGCAGGACGCCCAAGGCCCTGACCGAAACGGCCGCCGCCGTCCCGGCCGTCCCCGCGGAACCCGCCGCCGCGGTCCGCAAGCCGCGGCGACCTCGAGCCCGCAAGGCGTGAGTCCGCGTTCACGGGCAGCGAAGGCGCTGCCCGTCTCGTTTTTCGCCCGGCCGGTCGAGACGGTGGCCCGGGAGTTACTGGGGACCGTCATGGTTTCAGTGGTGCAAGGCACTGTCACCGCCGGACGGATCGTGGAAACCGAGGCGTACCTGGGGCGCGACGATCCCGCATCGCACGGCTACCGGCTGCGTCGGAATGCCCGCAACCAATCGTTGTATGGTCCCCCGGGGACCTGGTATGTCTACCTTTCCTATGGCATGCACTGGTGCGCCAACCTGGTCTGCCAGGTGGACGGAATCGGGGCCGCCATCCTGGTGCGGGCGCTGGAACCCCTGGAAGGGCTGGAGCAGATGCGAAGTCGGCGCGGTGGAGTCGCCGACCGGCTGATTGCTTCGGGGCCGGGGAAGCTCTGCCAGGCGCTTGGTATCACGAGGGCGCTGGACGGGGCCCTGATGCCGCGGTCAACGGTTACGGTGCTCACCGGGGGCCTCACGCGGGATGAGCCGGTGCAGGTAACGCCCCGCATCGGGATCACCAAGGCGGTGGAGTGGCCGCTCAGGTTTGTGGTAGCAGGGTCTCCCTGGGTCTCGAAGGTCGGTAAACGGTAAGACGGCACGACGGCAGGAAAAGCAGAAGCGGACCGGGAATCCCGGTCCGCTTCGCTGTTTTCGGTTTTCGCTTACCGTTTGCCGTCCTAGTATCCGCCGCCGGTGATGCCTTCCTTGGCGCCGCCAATGCTGAAGCGGAGACCGGCGGTGAGGGTATGGGTCGGCCCGATGAGCAGTTTGCCTTTGTCAGGGCCGGTAGTGAACTGGTACATGCCGTACACCGCGACGCCACTCACCTGCAGCTGGAGGCCGGCGATGAAGGTGCCGTACCCGCCGCTTCCGAGCGCCGTCACGATGGAGTCGGCGCGGGAGCGCTCCGCCGGAGTCAGGGTGTTCAACGGCTGCGGGTTGTGGAGATGCATCAACCCGACGCCAACCCCGATGAAGGGCTGGGCGTGGCCCCGAAGCGGGAACGCCATGAGCGCCATCGAGTACTTGCGGATGTCGTTGAAGGTGACATTCCGGGAACCCCCGGGCGCCGTGGCATCCACATAGCTGGTCTGCTCGTTACTGCCGAATCCTTCTTCGACCGAGAGCAGGAGCGCGGTGCGCTTGGCGGTAATCATCATATTGGCGCCCGCGGTCGGCATCCCGCCGCGCTTCTGCCTGGGAGTCTCGAAGATCAGCACGCCGCCGTTCGCCCCGACATACCAGCTGAAGGGACTACGACCGGCCTGCGCGGTCAAAGGGGAAGACGCGCAGAACATGATCAGCGCGGCCGCCGTCATCAGACGGGTGAGGAGCTTCATGGGACCGACCTCCAGGGTGGTTCGACGTATCACTTTGAAACTGAAATGGGAGCTTCAGGGACGAGAGTTGGGTCTTCGGTCCTACAAAATAGGAGCCACGGAGGAAAAACGCGAGAGGTGAGGTTTGTCTAGGCTGTTCTCACTGCTTGGTTTGCCGCTCCCATCTGCGAAACTACTTGAAGTTACGCCCTTCCGGGCCGCCGAGCGGCATCGCATTAAGGGCCGGTCCAGCCACCCGGAGCGGGGTCCCCAGCCGCCCGTCTGTAAGGCATTTGCAGCAAAGAGTTTGCAAAAAGCTAGATCAAACCGAGTTGGATTCCCACTTTCTTCATGGCGCCCAACACAAAGTCCAGGTCATCCCTGGTGTGAGCCGCAGAGATCTGACAGCGGATTCGCGCTTGGCCTTGGGGCACCACCGGATACCCGAACCCGGTCACGAAGACTCCCTGTTCGAGGAGCAGGTTGCTCATCTCGATCGCCTTGGAGGTTTCGCCGAGGATGACCGGAATGATCGGCGTCTCTCCGGGAAGCGGCTTGAAACCAAGCCCGAGGAGCTGATCCCGGAAGTAACTCGCCTTCTCACGGAGCTGGGTCACCAGCTCCGGATGCGCTTCGAGGTGCTCGATGCTGGCGAGGGAGCTGGCAGTGACCGTGGGAGGCAGCGCGTTGGAGAAGAGCTGGGGGCGGGCCCGCTGAGTGAGGTAGTCGCAGACCGGGGCTGAAGCCGCGACGAATCCGCCGGCGGCTCCCCCCAGGGCCTTGCCCAAGGTCGATGTGATGATGTCGATCTCTCCCAGCATGCCGTAATGCTCGGCGGTGCCGCGTCCCTTCGCGCCCAGGACGCCGGTCGCATGAGAGTCATCCACCATGAGCACCGCATTGTATTCCCGGCAGAGCGCCAGCAGGTCGGGCAGCGGGGCAATCGAGCCTTCCATCGAGAAGACTCCATCGGTGATTACCAGCTTGACCTTGCGATCGGTCGCGGCGGCCAGCTTGGCGCGAAGGTCATCGAGATTGGCGTGCTGGTAGACGCCGGTCTGACATCGGGTGATGGCCTTGGCCAGCCGGACGGCATCGATGATCGAGGCGTGGTTCAGCTGATCACTCAGGACCAGGTCGGCCTCGGTAAGCAGGGTGGCGGGAACGGCTTCGTTGGCATTCCAGCAGCTGACGAAACTGAGTGACGCAGGGGTTCCCACCAGCCGGGCGCAGGCCGCCTCCAGCTCGCGATGGACGCTGAACGTGCCGCAGATGAATCGCACCGACGCGGTGCCGGCCCCATACTTCCGGAGGCCCTGGATCCCGGCTTCGACCACCGCGGGATGGTTGCTGAGCCCCAGGTAGTTGTTCGACGACAGCACGATGACCTCTCCGCGCCCCTCCATCCTGACCCGGGGTCCCTGGGGACCTTCGAGGTAGTTGAAGGTCTTGTAAATCCGGTCGCGCTTGAACTGCTCCAGCTCGGCGGCCAGGCGAGTGTCCAGCAGGCCGGTCTCCAGGGTCGAACTCATGCGCCAATCTCCAGGATGACTTTACCGGCGGAACCATCCTTGATCACGCCGATCGCGTCCGCGATGCGCTCCAGGGGAAACCGATGGGTGACGACCGGGGTGGGATCGAACTGGCCAGCGCGGAGGAACCGGCTCATTACCTGCCAGGTCTGGTACATCCTTCGGCCGGTCACGCCGTAAATCGTCAACCCCTTGAAAATCACGTCCCGCGCAAAATCCACTTCGGTGGTGCGGCTCGGAGTCCCCAGCATGTTGACGCGACCGCCGGGCCGGGCCGCCTGGAATGCCTGGGCGTGGCCGCTGGGATGTCCGCTCATCTCGCACACCAGGTCGATGCCGTCTCCACCGGTGAGTTCGCGCAGCCGTTTGGGCACGTCGTCCCGGGTGGGGTCGAGCACGACGTGCGCGCCCATCCGTTCAGCGATGGCCCGCCGGGTGGGATTGAGATCGCTGGCGACGACGAGCGAAGCTCCGGCGGCCCGCGCGATGCCGACCGCGAAGCAACCGATGGGTCCCGAGCCCACCACCAGGACCGCGGCGCCGGCCACGACCTGGCCCTCGAGGACCGTGTGCACCGCGTTGCCGATCGGATCCATGATGGCGCCGGTCTCGGTTGAAATTCCGTCCAGCCGCATCACGTTGGAGGCCGGCATGGCGATGAATTCGGCGAAAGCGCCGTCGCGGTCGACTCCGATGATCGAGGTCCGGCGACAGACGTGGAAGTCTCCGGTGCGGCAGGGGAGGCAGTGGCCGCAGACGATGTGGCCTTCCGCGGTAACCCGATCGCCGATGGAGAGCAGTCCGGCCGCTGCGGCGTCGGGTCCCAACTTGACGATTTCCCCGGCGAACTCGTGGCCGATCACCAGCGGCGGCTTGAGCCTCCCGCTGGCCCAGGCATCCCATTCCCAGATGTGGAGGTCGGTGCCGCAGACGCCGGCGAAGTGGACCTTGATCAGCACATCGTTGGGGCCGCAGGCGGGAACCGGCACGTCCTTCACCACCATTCCCGGTCCGGCTGATTGCTTCACCAGGGCTCGCATTAAGTCCCGATTGCAGGTGAGATATACGATGTGAGTTTGGAATGATACGAATAAAAAGGGCGGGCCGGGAGGCCCGCCACTTCGTCGAGGGACTGCACTCAGCAGGGACGGGCACTGAGGCCCGTCCTACCAATCACGCGGCGCGTTCCGCGGGAACATGGTTGTGCCAGTGGTCCTGCGCTTCGTCATCGTCCGCGGCCCAGACGTAGGCCCAGATTACGGTGGGCTTCTGAACCTGGTGCCCGCTTCGGATCACGATTCCAACCGGCTCATCCGGTGTAATGCGTGGCAGACTGGTCATGTCTTTCCCCCAATGGACTGTACCCATGTGATAGGAAAGCACTGGCCGTGCCAATAGTTACACCTTGCTAAGTCATTCTAAAAAAATGTCTTATGAGCGTGAAGTTCGACGCGGATGTGCTTCCGACACGTTCTGTTGAGTGTCCAATTGACACAAAGGCTTAATGAGGGCAATGCCCGGCGACCTCCGAGATCGCCGCTTCGGCTGCGGTAATGCTTCGCGTTCCCACTCGGGGTAGAACGGGAGCACTGCCTCCGGTGCTAGCGCGGGATGGCCCGGGAGAACCAGGTGGATGCCGCCCGGCTCGGTCTGATCCTGCAGGGCATTGGTCAGCCGTTCGCGATCGGGCGGATCGAGGTCGACGAGAACGCCGGCATCGATGACCGCAATACAGAGTGGTGCCTCCAGTTCGGGAAACCAGTGCCCCAACTGGGCGACCCAGGCCAGGAATTGCGACCCCAACCCCTCCGAGGCCATCCGGGACTCCACCCGTTCCACCGCGCCCAAGTCCCCGGCGATGAAGGTCACCACGGCGTCGTGCGCGGCCATGAGGTAGGCAGTGCCCTCGGCGCCCCCGCCCAGTACCAGCACGTGGTCGCCGGGCTCAATCCGGGGCAGCAGCGCCTCGATGATGTGGCCGGGATCGAGGCCCCAGTGGTTGGGCTCACGCTGCGCCTTGCGGAGCCGGAGGAACTGTTCCCGCCAGCGGCGATAGGACTTGATCGCGAGCCGCCGGATGATGAGCCGGTCCACGCAGTCCAGCATCAAGACTTCAGTGAGCAGGAATTGGCCCTCGGTGGCGGCGTGCAGCTCGGCCACGGCTTCGTCGCCCAGCTTGAGCAGGTCGTCGCGGGGGATGGAATTCTTGAAGCCCTCGATGCGCTGCAGCACGTACTCCTGGTACTGCTGCTTGAGCGAGGGCGGCGACCGGCGCCGGCGCTGCTGGAGGACCTGATCGAGAGTCAGCATGGCTCGACGTGGACCACGATTTCCTGGACCTCGAGGTTGTCCCGCAGCCGCTGTTCCACCTGATCGGCGATCCGGTGGGCGGCGGCGACGTTCTCCCGCCCGTCCACCGCGATGGTGAGCTCGGCGAAGCGAACATCGGCGGCCGTGCGGGAGCGGATCGCATAGGCGCTCATGACGCCGGGCACTCCTTCCGCCACCTGCTGAATGGTGCCTCCTTCGAGGGCACGCTCATCGACCAACGTGGGCATGGAGCGCCGGAAGATCTGGAATCCGACCCGGGCAATCAAGAGCGACACAACGAGCGCGAGCACCGAGTCGGCCCAGGCGTGCCCCAGCTTCGAGAGCACCAACCCGGCGATGACTGCCGTGGTGATGAAGACATCCACCCGGGTGTGGGCCGCGTCAGCCAGGAGCAGGTCGCTCTTGAGCCGCCGGCCGGCCCGGGTTTCGTACCAGGAGACCCAGATGTTGATCACCAGGGTGAGGACCAGCAGGCCGGCCTGGGTGCTATCCACCAGCAGCGGCTGGGCCGGCCGAGCCAGCCGGCCGATAGCCCCCTTCATGAGCTCAAAAATGGTGACCGATAGGAACACCACCACCACCAGCGCTCCCAGCGATTCGAACTTGGCGTGGCCGTAGGGGTGTTCGTCGTCAGGACCCTTCGCGGCCACCCGCATGACGGCCAGGCCGAGCACGTTGTTCAGCGCGTCCACTGAAGAGTGAATAGCATCACCCAGCACGGCCAGCGATCCGGTGCTCCAGCTCACGACCAGTTTCACCAGCACGACTGCGATGTTGGCGACAAGCAGGCCCTGGAGGACGCGCCGAATGGCGTCGTTGCGGTCGGTTCCGATCGAGGGAGGGCTATTCACACTGCTAAAACCTCACTATACCGATTCCGAGTGTCAATCGTGAACCCGGGGCTAGAGGGCCTGGAGGACGGCGCCCTTGAGGTACCCGGTCTCCGGAATGGTGAGGATTTCAGGGTGATCCACTCCCTGGCCGATCAACTCGACCAGCCGGGTACGGCGCCCGCTGTCCGCCGCCGCTTCGGCTATGACCTTGAGGAACTCGGGGCGACGCACGTGAAAGGAACAAGAGGCGGTCAGCAGGTGGCCCCCCGGTTTCAGCAGCCGGAGCGCGCGAAGGTTGATCTCCTTGTAACCGCGCAGGGCCTCGGGCACGCTGGCCCGGGACTTGGCAAAGGCCGGCGGATCCAGCACCACGGTATCGAAGCGATGGCGGCGATGCTCGAAGTCGCGGAGGACCTGGAAGGCGTCGCCCTCCAGCCACTCGATGTTGGCGAAGCCGTTGAGGCGGGCGTTCGCGGCGCCGCGCACCAACGCGTCGGCGCTGCTATCCTGGGCGATCACCCTGCCGGCCCGGGCGGCGAGGTGGAGGGCGAACGATCCATGATAGGCGAAACAATCGAGCGCTTCTCCCCCGGCAGGAACCAGCGTCGCCGCGAGAACCCGGTTAGGCCTCTGGTCGAGGAAAGCGCCGGTCTTCTGCCCCGTCCACGGACTGGCCAGGTACCGGATGGAGCCTTCGCGGATTTCGATCTCCTGGGGAACCTGGCCAAAGACCAGCCGCACTTCTTCGGGGACAGCTTCCAGCCGGCGCACCGCGACATCGTTCCGGAGCAGGATGCCCTCGGGCGCTAGCTCGGCAATCAGCGCGGCAACTATGTCGTCCTGAAACAGGTCGAGGCCGGCAGAAAGCATCTGCGCGACCAGCCAGCGATCATAGCGATCCACGATGAGCGAAGGCATCGCGTCGCCCTCGCCGTGAATTACCCGCCACGCCGTGGCGTCGATGCCGGTGCGCCGCCCGGCGGCCTCATGGATCTTCTCCCGCCACCAGCCGGCGTCGATGGGCCGCTCGCTCCGTTCCAACAGGCGCAGGGTGATTTCGGAGCGGGGAGAACAGAGGGCCTGGCCGAGGAACCGGCCGTGTGAATCGGAGACCCGGGCGAGACCGGCCGCCCTGGGTGGGTCGACGACGTCGCTGCGAAAGATCCAGGAGTGGCCGCGGACCCAGCGAGCGGCGCCTCGATCAGACACGGTGACGGTGAGCGATTCTGGCATTGGTATCTGGCTTATGGCAGATGGCTGATGGCAGATGGCAGTTGGCTTGACGCACCCTGCGCCAGGTCGATGAACCTAATGACCGAGCGGAACCGCCATAGGAAATAAGCCATACGCTATTCTTCAGAATGATCCCGAATCTAGCCGATCTCCTGAGTCTCATGCTGGTGACCGACGACCGCCTGTTGGGCGGGCGCGACCCGGTGGCCGTGTGCCAGGCGGCTGAGCGGGGCGGGGTGACTTCGATCCAACTTCGGCTCAAGGACGCGAGCCCGCGCGAGCTGCTGGCCATACTGCGGCGGCTGATGGCGGTGGTTCGGGTGCCGGTCATCGTCAATGACCGGCTGGATGTCGCGCTGAGCGGCGGTGCCAACGGCGCCCACCTGGGACCGGATGACATGCCGCTCCGGCGGGCGCGAGGGATTGTTCCGGCGGGGTTTCTACTGGGCGGGAGTGTGGGGACGCCGGCGGAAGCAGTGAATGGGGAGTTCGCCGACTACTGGGGCGTGGGACCCTACCGAACCACCAGCACCAAGGGCGACGCGGGGGACGCACTCGGTCCGGACGGCCTATCGGCGATCATCCGGTTGGCGCCACCCGGTACGGTGTGCGTGGCGATCGGTGGAGTTCGGCCGGCCGACATTCCGGCTGTATTCGGGGCGGGCGCGCAGGGAGTGGCCGTGGTCTCCGGCATCCTGGGCACTCATGACGTCGAGGGAGCAGCACGGGCGTACGGGACGGCTCTCCTCAGTTGCCTCTAGCCCGCGCGCGCCGGGCACGGGCAACCGCCTGGAGATGCTCCTGGTAGGTCCGGCTGAAGATGTGATGGCCGTCGGGGGTGGCTACAAAATAGAGAAAGGGCAGCTGGGCCGGGTTGAGCGCCGCTTCGATGCTCCTCAGACCCGGAGAATTGATGGGACCGGGGGGCAGGCCGGAGTGCAGGTACGTGTTGTAAGGCGACTGAACCTCATAGTCCTTCTCGAAGAGCCGGGTCTTGGGGCGCCCGGTCTTCAATTCAATGGCATACTGCACTGTCGGGTCGGCCTGAAGCGGCATCCCGATGCGCAGGCGATTGACGTACACTCCGGCGATCACCGGCCGCTCGCTGTCCACCCGCGCCTCGCCCTCCACGATCGACGCCAGGGTCAGCACGTCACGCCGGCTCATGCCCAGCGCCTGGGCCCGGTAGTCCCACCCCGGCTTCCATGCCGCCGCAAACTCCCGGGTCATGATACGCACCAGGTCCCGCGCGCTACTGTTGATCGGGACCTGGTAGGTCTCGGGAAACAGGAAGCCCTCGGCCGTGGGCGCCGCGACCTCTTCCCGGGCGCTGACGGAATCACGCACCGCGGCCAGGACCGATTCGGCCGGGATCTTGAGCCGCTCGTGGGCCAGTGCGGCCAGCTCCAGGACGCTCAGTCCCTCGGGGACGGTGAACCGTTGGGCCGGGGTGCGGCCGGAGCGGAGGGTGCTCAACACCCGCCACGTGGTTTCCCCGGGATGGAAGTCGTAGGCCCCGGCCTGGACCGAGCGATCGAGACCGCGCAGCCGGGCCAGCATTTTGAACCACGTCCGGCTGGTGACGATGCCGCGGGCGACCAGGGTGTCGGTGACGGTGGCGAACGTCGCGCCGGGCAGGATGATGATCCGCTCGGTCTCTCCACTTCGCGCTGTGTTGATGGAGGTGAACAGGAACCAGGCCGCCGCGGCGAGCAGCAGCAGGAGAAGCGGCAGGGCGGATCGGCGGCTCCGGGTCATAGCGAGTTCCGCCGGGTGTCGAGCACATGCTGGAGGAGTACGGAGGCGGCGAGTGCATCGACATCGTCCTTACGCCCCCGGGTGGATCCGCCCTGTTCCCGGATGGCCCGGAGGGCGAGCGCGGTGGTGAGCCGCTCGTCCCAGAGCTCGACGGGAAGGCCGCTCTTCTGCTGGACCAGACCGGCAAGTTCCCGGGCCGAGCGGGTGCTCTCGCTGTCGCCGCCATCGAGGGCGAGGGGGAGGCCGACGACCAGGCCGACCGGCTGGTGAGCGGCGAGCAACTCGAGAAATCGGGGCATGGGGAAGCGCTTACCGCGGCGGCGAACCAGAGTTCCGAGCGGGGAGGCGAGGAGCTGGGTTTCGTCGCTCAACGCCAGGCCGATGCGCAACTCGCCCCAGTCCAATGCCAAGATTCTACCGGAAGGGGGGATCTGCGATGACACGTGCAGGGTTCAGGGTGCCGGGTGCAGGGTCGAGCGCACGCAGGAGCGGTAACCCTGCACTCTGCACTCTGCACCCTGCACCTTATTGGGCCATGGACGCAAAGAATTCTTTGTTGTTCTTCGTGCGTTTCATCCGCTCCAGCAGGAATTCCAGCGCTTCCACCGGCGGCATGTCGGCCAGGAAATTCCGGAGCAGGTAGACCCGATTGAGCTCGTCCTTGTCCATGAGGAGCTCTTCCTTCCGGGTGCTGGTGCGCTGGATATCGATGGCGGGGTAGATGCGGCGGTCGGCCAGGCGGCGATCGAGTACCAGTTCCATGTTGCCGGTGCCCTTGAACTCCTCGAAGATCACCTCGTCCATCCGGCTCCCGGTATCGATCAGGGCAGTGGCGATGATGGTGAGGCTGCCGCCGCCGTCGATGTTGCGCGCGGCGCCGAAGAAGCGCTTGGGTTTCTGCAGCGCATTGGCGTCCACGCCGCCGGAGAGAATCTTGCCGGAGTGGGGCACCACCACGTTGTGCGCCCGGGCCAGCCGGGTGATCGAGTCCAGCAGGATGACGACATCCCGGCCATGCTCGACCAGCCGCTTGGATTTTTCGATCACCATGTCGGCGACCTGGACGTGGCGGTCGGCCGGTTCGTCGAACGTGGAGGAAATCACCTCGGCCGCGACGTTCTCCTGCATGTCGGTCACTTCTTCCGGGCGCTCATCGATCAGCAGCACGATGAGGGTGATCTCGGGGTGATTCTCGCTGATGGCGTTGGCCAGCTTCTGCAGCAGGATGGTCTTGCCGGCCTTGGGCGGCGCCACGATCAGGCCGCGCTGGCCTTTCCCGATGGGGGAGAGGAGGTCCACCACCCGCATCGAGAGGTCGGCGGTCTTCCGTTCCAGGCTGATCCTGGCGTCGGGATAGCGGGGCCGCAGGTTGTCGAAGGCAATCCGGTGCTTGGTCTTCTCCGGCTCCTCAAAATTGACACTCTCGACCTTGAGCAAGGCGAGGTAGCGCTCGCCCTCCTTGGGCGGGCGCACTTGCCCGCTGACGGTGTCGCCGGTGCGGAGATCAAAGCGCTTGATCTGGCTGGGGCTGACGTAGATGTCGTCAGGCCCGTAGAGGTAGTTCCAGTCCTGGCTGCGGAGGAACCCATAGCCTTCCGGCAGGATCTCCAGCACACCTTCGCCGCGGATGACGGTGTCCTGGTCGAGCAGAGACTGCTCGATGCGGAAAATCAGGTCCTGCTTGCGAAGGCCCGAGTAGTTGGTGATGTTGAGTTGCTCGGCCAGCGCGTGCAACTCGGCGACGGATTTTTGCTTCAGTTCAGCGATGTCCACGGGACTGCGGCTCCATAGCGGGAGGGAATACCGATCCGCCGCTCTCGCGGCGTGACGGTTGGAAGGACAGGATGTTCGGAATAGAGTCGGCTATTGGTAAAATTTCCCGGAACGCTGGGACGGGGCGACCTTACGATATTTCCGGGGATATACCAGGGTTGAGGAAGCGCCTTATGATAGAAACCGCCAAGGACGGCGTCAAGGGGCAGGCCCCGTGGAACAGCTGACGCCAACCTTTCTGGCCTGGCGGGTGTTACACGCCGGCACCCGCGAAATCGTGGACGCCATCGTCGCCCCGGAGCATCGGGGGCCGTCGCCCACGCTGGCCCAGGAGCTGAAGCGGTGGAAGGGGGCGCACTACTGGCCCTCCCGGGACCATGGCCACCTGATCCTGATCCGGGAAACCGCGACCGGTGCGAGGCGGGAACGCTGGCTGCTGCATGCCTTCCTGATGGCGTTGACGGTGCTGTGCACCCTGGGCGCCGGCGCCATGCTCGCCGGGGTCTGGGCTCCGCCCGGAGTGCTGGGCTACGCCGGCGAGGTGAACCTGCTGGGCCGCGTCATCTATGAGATCGCGGCGATGGTGCAGGGCGGAGCCCAGTTCTTCCTCAGCATGTATACCGGGGACTGGCGGCAGGTGCTGGCCGGCTGGTCCTTCGCCGCGCCGCTCCTGGGCATCCTGCTGGTGCATGAGCTCGGCCACTATTTCGCGGCCCGGCGCTACGCGATCGACACCTCGCCGCCGTTCTTCCTCCCAATTCCTCCGACGATATCTCCCATCGGCAGCCTTGGCGCGTTCATCCGGTTGCGTTCCCCGGTGCTGGATCGCCGCCAACTGCTGGACGTCGGCGCCGCCGGACCCCTGGCCGGATTCGCCGTAGCGCTGGGCGTGATGGTGTGGGGCTATTTCACCTCGCAGCGGGTGCCTTTCGGGATCGACACCGCTTCCACCTACGTGGTGTTCGCCGGGCGCACCATCGCGCTGGGGGACTCGCTCCTGACCCACGGTTTCCGCGACCTGTTCTTCCCCGGGGCCCAGGCGGTACACCTGAGCCTGCCGGCATTTGCGGGCTGGGTGGGAATGTTCATCACCGGGCTCAACCTGCTGCCCTTGAGCCAGCTGGACGGCGGCCACGTGCTATACGGGCTGCTGGGCCGCTGGCAGTCGTTCATGGGCCTGCTCACGCTGGGCGGCCTGATCGTCCTGGCCCAGTACCACTGGACCTGGTACGTCTGGGTCGCGGTGGCGCTGATGCTGGGAGGCGGCCGAGTAAGTCATCCGTCGGTGATGGCGCCGGATCGCCGGGTGCCGAGGAGCCGGCACCTGATTGCCTGGCTCTGCATCATTGTCTTCGGGCTGACTTTTGTTCCCATTCCCTTCCACGTGTGAGGTACTGGGTACTGGGTACTGAGTACTGGGTACTGAGTACTGGGAATTGGGGACTGGGGTTTTCTCACGCAGTACCCAGTACGCAGTACCCGTCACCCCGGTTTTCTATTGCGCGGTTAAGTGTTTGTATTATCTTAGCTTGACGTCTGGATAGCACCCTCTTCCTGCAGCCATTCTTGAGAGGACGTGCATGAACGCACAGACCCTCCGCCATCTTGCCAACGATCCCCGCGACCCTGTCATTCACGACCTCCCCTCCCTCCGTTTCGATGGTGCCCAGCTTTTCGTCAAATTGAGTGTCCGCCACGCCGAGGATGGCGTGTGGCGGGGACACCTGCAATTCTCGGATCCGGTGAACGGCATGGAGGTGGGAACGGCGGAGATCTTCTGCGCGCAGTCGCAGCAGGACCTGTGGCAATCGGTTCGGGATCTGAGGGAGCATCACTTGAGGGATTTGTATCGTTCTCTACTCTAAAATTGAAGATTGGTCGTTGAAGATTGAAGATTGAACCGCCCTGGCTTCCAATCCTCAATCTGAGATCTTCAATCATCAATCGTGTTCATTGGGGGGGTATGAACGAAGACCGCGTCAACAAGCTGCGACACGACATCTCCAATCCACTCTCTGCGCTGCTGGCGGAAACCCAGCTGCTCCTCCTCAACGAATCTCAGCTCGACGCCGAGACGGTCGCCAGCCTGCGAGAGATCGAAGCCCTCGCGGTGCGGATGCGATCGATTCTCCGGGAACCATAAGGTTGCGACGGCGCTTCCGGTTGCGTGCCCCGGTGCCGAGCCGGGCCGGGCCGCGCGGGTTCAGGACACCGGCGTGGGTATGGCCGGGGCGGCGCCGGCTGGCGGTGCTCCGCTCCTCCGCAGGTACAGGACGCCGTTGAGGAGATAGAGGCCGAGCACCAGGAGCGATGCTCCGGCCAGCGCCACCCGGTAGGACAGCCCGCCGGTCCCGGTCGAAACAAATCCTTCAATGGTCCCCGCCACCAGGAGCATGAAGACCACGGCTCCGACCATCCGTACCGCCACGCGACCGTTCACCACCAGCATTTCGCCGCGGCTCACCTGGCCGGGCGCGATCATGGAGCGGCCCAGCATGAGCCCGGCGGCCCCCGCGACGCAGATGGCGAACAGCTCCAGGGTGCCATGCCCCGCGACGAAGGCTCCGATGTAGCCGAACAGCCCCAGGTTGGCGAAGTGGCCGAAGGTCGCGCCGATGGAAAGGCCGTTGTAGGCGAGGAGGAACAAGGCGCCGATGCCAAGCAGCGCCCCGCCGGCAAAGCACATGAAGGCGACTCGCACGTTGTTGCTGATGATGAAGGTCGCCTCCAGCGGTTGCTCCCCCGGCGTGGATTCGTAGTAGCCGTGGCCTTCCGCGATTCGCTCGGCGCCGGCCTCGGCCCGGCGCAGCATTCCTTCGGGCAGCACTTCCTGGGCGAGCTCGGGCCGATCCCGGAGCAGGACGTAACCGGCCAGCGCCGGGGTGGCGAAACAGATGATCGCGACCAGGACATAGCGCCAGGCCTGGAGCACGGCGGCCGGGCATTCCCGCATGACGATTTCCCAGATCCGGGCGGCGGTCTTTCGCTCATCGCGGTAGAGCGCGTTGTGCCCGGCAGCCACCAAGCGCTCCAACTGGTACCGCACCGGCGCCGGGGCGCGGTAGGTCCGCGCCCGGGCAAGATCGGCGGCCACCTCGCGGTAGCGCGCGGCGAAATCGGGCAGCTCGCGGGCCTCGAGGCTGTCGAGCCCGCGCCGCGCGGCCCGGTCGGCGAGGGCGCGGAACTCGCTCCAGCGGGTGGCTTTTCGGGCGACAAATCTTTCGGCGATGCCGCCGGATCCCCGCCGGGTGGATGCGAACCGACTCCGCCGACGGGCCAGCTCCAGCTGGTACATCCCGCTCACCAGCACGAACGGCGTGCGCGCCTGGATATGAAAGCGCTCGACGAAACGCCGGGCCAACCGGTCGGAGAACCGGTCCCGCAACTCCGGCGTGAGCGAGGGCGCGCGCTCGATGAACTCCCGCAGGATGCGGAACTCGGCGTCGTCCAGTTCGGGCGGCCCGACATCCTCCTCGGCGGGTGCCGCGGTCTCCGGAATCGAGGCCTCGATGGGCTGGTCCCGCACCACGATGGTGCCGGCCACCAGGTCCCCCAGCCGGCGTCCCTTCGGATGGATAACGACGAGGAGAATGTCGACCAGCATCGTGGGGGGAAAAAGGTCGATGGCCCGGAGCAGGTTTCGGGCGGCCGCCGCGGGGAGATTGACGGGGTGGCCGGTATCGCGAACCACGCGGATTCCCGCCGCCCGTTTGCCCGGGGTCTGCCCTTCCCGCAGCGCCTCGAAAAACGTGAAGTAGATCCAGAACCCGAGGATGCCCGCCACGATGAGCAGGATATTCATGGCCTTGGAGGAGAGCCCCAGCGAGGTACTCAGGAAGACCACGATCGCGAGAGCGAGGGTGCCGAGAAGGATCCACAGCATGTCCACGATCGCGGCATGAAGGCGGGAGCCCATGCCGGCGATCTCGAAATCCAGGATCACGTTCTCCGGGGTCTCGACTTCGAGGTGCTGGTCGTAGGGTGAAACCGGGGCGGCGGGCGGGGTCATACGGCGGATTCTAGCGCATGGTCTATCCCCGGGTAAGAGTGGACTTGCGCAAACCTCGCGGGTGGACCAAACTGCGAAGGCGCACCATCCGTCCCGCTGATTCCCATTCTCCCAGGATCCCGCTATGACCGAGTTCGCCCTCAGGCCGCTCACGGTTGGCGAAATCATCGACCAGTCGCTCAAGATCTACCGGAGAAGTTTCAGCCCCATGGTCATGATCGCGCTCCTGGCCAACGTGGTGCCGGTGGCGCTGGGCGTGTTTGTCGTCATGTCGGGCGGAATCGAGGCGAACCCGATCCTCTGGGGCGTCAATGTCCTTTTCAGTATCGTAATGGGGGCGCTGGCGACCGCGGCCACCGTGTTCCTGGTCTCCGAGCACTACCTGGGCCGCCAGATCAGCGCGGGCGAAGCGATCGCGCGGGCGGTCAAGTACATCGGGCCGCTCATCGTGCTGTCGATTGGTGTCGGGCTCTCGGTTGGTATCGGGTTCATCCTGCTCATCGTCCCCGGGATCATCATCATGTGTGGCCTGCTGGTCTCCACCCAGGCCATGGTCCTGGAGGATATTTCGGCCGGCGATGCCATGAGCCGCTCGTGGAACCTCACCAAGGGTTTCCGGGGCAAGCTTTTCGGCCTGGTGTTCCTGGTCGCCGTGCTCATCATGCTTCCCAGCATCGTGGTCACCTTTTTTACCGCGCCCAGCCAGGCAGACTACGCCGACATCGAGGCCCTCCGGCGCAAGATCGTCGTCGCGACCGCGATCCAGCAGGTCATCACCGTCATCCTGTATCCGTTGCTGTACACCGCGCTCACCATCGCCTACTACGACCTCAGGATCCGCAAGGAAGGCTTCGACCTGGAACTGCTGGAGTCCACGCTCCAGCATCCCGCCGCGCTTCCGGGCCGCTCTGGTTCCCGTGAACTTCCACACCCCCCAAGTCGCGGATGATTCGCTCAGGGCGGTCATCGATACCGTCCTGAACCGACCGGAATACGGCTGGGACCAGCCGGCGCGTCACACCAACTGGCTGCTCCAGCTATTCCGGAACTTCGCGGCCTGGCTGGACAGCCTGCGGACCCAGAGTCCGGGGCTGTTCGCGCTGTTCGTCTGGGGTCTGCTCGCCCTCCTTCTCCTCATCCTGGTCCACGGCGGCTGGGTCATGTACCGGACGGTGAGGGGGGCTTCGGCCGCCGGGTCCGGCGAGGCGGCGCCTTCCCGGGTCGTGGTGCGCGATGCGCGCTGGTATCAGCACCAGGCCGACCGGCTCGCGGCGCTGGGTCACTACGCGGACGCGATGCAGGCGGCGTTCATCAGCCTGGTGCTCCGGCTCGACGCGCGGGACTTGCTGCGCTACCACCCCAGCAAGACGCCCCGGGAATATGCCCGCGAAGCCAGGCTCCGGACCGACGAAAAGTCCCGCCTGGGGGACTCGGTCCGTGCCCTGTACGCCTGCGTCTATGCCGGCGCCCCGTGCACGGCGATAACCTACCGAGAATGGCTGGGTGAGCTGGAAAGCGATTGGCATGCGGGCTCGCATTGAAATCATCCTGGCCCTGGCCCTCGTCATCGCGCTGGCGATCCTCGCGGGCACGATGGGGGCGCGACATAATCGCACGGCTCCCCCCGACACCCGCCGTTCCACATTTCTCAACGGGCCCTATGGCGCCAAGGGGTACGCGGCGGTCCTGACCCGGCTGGGCGTCAAGATCGACCGGTTCCGGCAACGCACCGCGATGCTGGGCCAACTGCGGGCCGGCCAGGATCGTCCGTTGTTCGTGGTCCTGAGCCCGGAGTTGTTTGATGGCAGCGACGCCCGGGCGCTGACCGAGTTCACGGCGCGGGGCGACCTGCTGCTCGCCGGCTATTCGACGGCGGCTGCCATGCGGTGCTTCGGCTACGACGTGGATGTCCGGGAGTCCGACGGCGACTCGATTCCGCTGCACCGGGTAGCGCACGGGGTGCAGGAATCCGCGTCGCTGACCTGGTCGAGAGACAGGATCCTGGTGCAGCGATCCGGGGAGACGGTCATAGACTCGTCCGGCCTGGCGGCGGAGAGGTCGGAGGTGTGCAAGGTTCAGCGCCCGCTGCAGGTGGACTCGCTCCTGGTAACGGCGGGCGGCCGGCCGGCCGCTCTCCGGCTCGGCATGAAGGACGGTTCGGTCGTGACCCTGGTGGCGGATGGAATGCTTTTCAGCAACCAGACCATGCAGGAATCCGACGCGGGACTCGCCACGGTGCGCATCGCCTTGCCGTATCGACGAGTGATCTTCGATGAGTTCGTGCACGGGTTCGGGCCTTCGGGGTCGCTGTTCCATTCGGCGCTGGACTGGACGCTCAAGTCTCCCTGGGGATGGTTCGGCTGGCAGCTGGCCGGATTCGGCCTGATCGCACTGCTGACGGGAGCGGTGCGATTCGGCACCCCGCGCACCCTGATCGACCGCAAGCGCCGCTCGCCACTGGAGCACGTTCGTGCACTGGCGACGGCCCTTGCGGCAGCCCGGGGTGGAGACGTCGCGGTCGACCTGATGATCCGGGGTCTCCGGCGGCGGTTGTCAGCCGGAACACCGCCGGTCCGGGGCGCGGTGCGGCCATGGCTCGAGTCGCTCGCCGCGAACGTGAAAACCGACCGGTCCCGGACCGCAGTCCAGACCCTGCTGAATCTCACCAGGCGCGCATCGCCCGATGGCGTATTGCGCGCCGCCAATGCCGTGGAGGACGTGTGGCAGGACCTGACACCACCAACGACAACCAGATAGCCCGCCAGGGGGAGATCGCCCGGGGCCTCGTGGCCCAACTGGGAGGCGTCGTGCTGGGGCAGGAGGACGCCCTGCGCGATGTCGTCGTCGCGCTCACGGCCCGGGGCCATGTGCTGCTGGAGGGTGTGCCGGGCACGGCGAAGACCCTGCTGGTGCGCGCCCTCAGCCGGATCTTCGGCCTCGACTTCAAGCGAATCCAGTTTACCCCGGACCTGATGCCCTCGGATATCACCGGCGTCAACCTGCTCACCGGCCAGGGTCAATTCTCCTTTCGCCCGGGTCCCTTGTTCGGCGACCTGGTGCTGGCGGATGAGATCAATCGGGCTCCCGCCAAGACCCAGGCCGCGCTGCTGGAAGCGATGCAGGAGCGAAGCGTCACGGTGGACGGCACCTCGCACCAGCTCTCGGCCAGCTTCACGGTCTTCGCCACCCAGAACCCGATCGAGTTCGAAGGAACCTATCCGCTTCCCGAGGCGGAGCTGGACCGTTTTCAACTCAAGGTGTTGCTGTCGTATCCGGACGCCGGGACCGAGCAGGCCATCCTGGGCCGGGTGCTGGATGGATTCGAGTCCGACGACCCGTCGAGCTTCGGGATCTCGACCTCGCTGGGGGCAGCGGATCTCGCGGCGCTGCGGCGGGCGGCGAAGTCGGTGCGGGTCGAGCCTTCACTCCAGTCGTACATCACGGCGCTGGTGCGGGCCACGCGAGGCGCGCCGGCCCTGACCCTGGGCGCCTCGCCCCGCGCGACGGTAGCGCTGATGAAGGCGAGCCAGGCCGTGGCACTGATGGAGGGCCGGTCTTACGCGATTCCAGATGACGTGAAGACCATGGCGGCTCCCGTCCTGCGGCACCGGATCGCGATCGCGCCGGAGTTGGAGCTGGAAGGCGTGTCGGCGGACCAGGCGCTCCGGACCATCATCGACAAGGTCGAGGTTCCGCGGTGAAAGGTGGACGCTCCCGCACCTGGCTCGGGGTCGGGGCGGGGCTGGGCGGCGCGACGCTGCTCGCCTTGCTCTGGCGGGGGGCGCTGCCCTGGCTGCTCATCGTGGACGGATTCTGGCTGGCCGGCTGGCTCTTCGACGCCTTTCTCGGGTTCGTTCCAATCCCTTCACAACGCTGGCTCACGGTGGGTCTCGCGCTCGCCCCGCTCGCGCTGCTGGGCCTGGTGCGAGCCGATGCGCTGGTCTGGTTGCTTGCCGCCAATGGGATCTGGCTCGGCATGCTCGCGGTGGATGCCCTCCGGACTCCGGATCCGGAGGCCCTGACCCTACTCCGTGAAGCGCCGCCGGCGTTTTCGGTCGGCCGGGCTCTCCCCGTCGTCTACACCTGGATCAATCGGAGCGGCATTCCGCTCACCATCGTGGTGCGGGAGGAGTTCCCGGAACCGCTGGGCGGCGTGGCCGCGCCGACCCGGCACCTGGAAATACCGGCCGGAGGCCGGACTCGGGAAACACTCGACGTGATGCCGGCCCACCGGGGCAAAGGCCGGGGTGGAGCAATCGAGGCCCGGATCCTGGGCCCCTTGAAGCTGGCGTGGCGCCAGGTTCGCATGGAACTGCCATGGGATGTCACCGTGTTCCCCAGGCTGATCGGGGCCTCCATCCGGGCCCTGCCGACCCAGGCCACGCGGAGACGGGAAGCCGGCTTCCGGAACGTGCGCCGGTTGGGGGAAGGCAGGGTGTTCGAAACGCTCAAGGAATGGATACCGGGCGAGGATACCCGCGCCATCGACTGGAAAGCGACGGCCCGTCGGGGCAAAGTGATGGCCCGGCAGTACGAAGATGAGCGGCGGCAACAGGTGCTGCTGGTGATCGACGCGGGGCGGGGGATGACGGCGGAGAGCGATGGAGTGCCCCGCCTGGAATCGGTCATCGATGCGGCGCTCCAGCTGGCATACAGTGCGGTGGAGCATGACGACAACGTCGGACTCATGGTGTTCGCCGACGAGGTGCAGGCATTCATCCCGCCGGCGCGAGGGCGGCGCGCGCTACGAGCCGTGCTCGAGGCGCTGGCGGGCATCCAGGGGAAAATCGTCGAGCCCAACTATCCCGCGGCATTCAGTCAGCTGGCCGCGCGTAACCGGAAGCGGGCCCTGACCGTGGTCTTTACGGACGTGATCGACCGGACCGCGAGCGAAGCGCTGGTGGCCCAGGTCGGCACCCTGCGTCCCCGCCACCTCCCGCTCGCGGTCACGCTGCGGGATCCAGCGCTTGATGCCATGGGGGCGAGGCGCGCCACCACCGTCGCGGAAGCTTTCGAGCGGGCCGCGGCGGAGGAACTGCTGATCGCCCGGGAAGAAGCGCTGAGCGAGATGCGGCGCAAAGGCGTGCTGACGCTGGATGTTCCGCCCCGGCGAGCGGCGGAGGCGGTGGTGGAGCAGTACACTCAGCTCAAGCGAAGGGGATTGCTCTAGCCACGGTTTCCCGAGCGGAGCGAAGGATCTTCCCGGGGTTGAAGATTCGTCCCAGGCTCAAAATGCTGCCACTTGGGCTTACTTGTGTTTTCTATCACAGGTTCTGACAGGAAAGGGTGCCATCTTGCAGGCTCTGTAAGGTCGCGGTGACATCGCGATTAAAGTTTCTAATTTCCCGGGAGCGAATCATGTCAACCTCAACTCTGCTTATCATCGTCCTAGTCGTAGTTTTTCTCGGCGGAGGCTGGGGATTGAGTCGGCGGGGGCGTTCCTGAGACAGCAGTAACCGATTGTGTTTTCTGTCACAGGCTCTGATGCGAGGGGTAAACAATCTTGCGATTGCCGTATGACCCCCCAACTGGAGTCTATGACATGGTCAGTCGGATTCGCAGAATCGCGCTGGGACTGTTATTACCTGTAGTGTTTGCGGGCGCGGCTCATGCCCAGGGGCACCCTCCCTATCGCCCCCACATCGGTGCTCATCTCAGCTATAACTTCAAGGCAGAGGAGTTCGGCATCGGACCCCAGTTCTACATCCCGGTGGCGCACCGCTTCGAGGTGTATCCATCGTTCGATTACTACTTCGTGGACAACGGCTCGCTCTGGCAGTTGAACGGCGATCTCAAGTTCAAGGGACGAGAGGAACACAGTTGGTGGTATCTGGGGGCCGGCCTGGCCGTTTCCCGCGCCAGTTTCGGAGGGTTTCACAATACCGATGTCGGCGCCAACGTGCTGGGAGGGTTGGAGACTCTCATCGGACAGAAGATCCACCCCTATTTCGAGGCCCGGCTGACCTTCCGGGACAATACGGTCTTCCAGCTCGCGGGAGGGCTGAACATTACGATTTATTGACAAAAACAGCGTGAGCAGTAAGCAGTGAGAAGTGAGCGGGACTGGACGCGCCAAATTTCGAGGCTGCGCTCTGGTTCCGCTTACTTTTCTCAGCGCACGTCTCCCGTATTACCCGGCGATCGGTGCTGGCGTCCGGAACGGTTTTGAGATATGGTTGTCGCCCCACAGGAGGATACCATGTCGAGGTTTCTCTGCTCCGTCTTGCTCGTCACCGCAGGCCTGCCGGCCGTGTCCCTGGCCCAGCAGACCGACTATCGTGCCGCCATCATCGCGGCGCAGCCGGCCCGATACGAGCCGGCGGGCTGCGGGATCAAGACCGGTTTCTTCAAGGTGACCAGCGGTGCGACGTATCTCAGCACCGCCACCGCCAACGCCGCAAACCGTGAGCGGTTGCTGGGCGATGCCGCACGGGTGCTGGTAGAATCGATCCGCGACAACGGCCAGGCCGAGAATCCCGCGGCCTGGTACTACCTGGGCCGGGTATACCTGTTCCGGGGTGACGTCATCGGTGCCGACTCCGCGTTCGCGAAGGCGGAGACCCTGGCGCCGGCCTGCAAGGACGAGATACTGGGCTTCCGGCGGGCAACCGCCCTGGCACTCCAGGAGCCCGCGGGGCTGCTGCTTCAGGCGGAGAAGAAGGATTCCGCGCTCGCGGTGTACCGGCTTGCCGCAATCATCAATCCCACCAGCGCCACGGCCGTCATGGCCGTGGGCACGCTGTACGAACTCGAAAACCAGACGGACAGCGCGATCGGCTACTTCCGCAAGGCGGCCAACCTGCCTGGCAACGACCGTTCGACGGCGATGGCGCGGCAACGCCTGGCTTCCATGTTTGTCCAGGCCGAGCAGGTGGACAGCGCGGGGGTGTACTACACCCAGGTGATCAGCGCCGCCCAGGCTGCGGGAGACAACGACGCCCGCAACAGCGCGACCATGAGTCTCGCTTCGGCACTGTACAACGCCAAGCGCTACCGGGAAGCGATTCCGCTGCTCCGGGCTTACATCGGCTACCGGCCCGATGCCGGCTCGGCCCGCCAGTTTCTCGCTGCGGCGTACCGGGAGACCGGCCAGGTGGACAGCGCCGACATGGTTCTCAGGGAGAGCGGAGCCGCGGCAGGTGTGGCCGGTCCCGACACCACGTCGGCCAATTACTTCATCAACCGGGGTGCTGCGCACTACCAGGCCAACGAACAGGCCAAGGCGGCCGAAGACTTCGAGTCTGCGCTCACCCGGGAACCAAACAACCGGGTGGCCCTGCGCAACCTGGCGGCGACCTACTACGCACTGCACAACGCCCCCAAGCTGGCCGAGGTCGCGGGCCGGATCGTGGCACTGGAACCGCTCAGCGAAACCGCGCGACGGTTTGAGATCCAGGGCTACATCTGGACCAATGACCGGGCCCGGCTGGAGCGGTTGTCCGACGACCTCGACGCCTTGCCGGTCAAGCTGGAAGACTTGAAGCTCCAGGTCAGCGGTGGCAACGCGACGCTTAACGGCACCGCGACCGGGCGCACCGGGAAGACTCCGGCGGGAGCCGCGGTCCCCGCGACTGCGGTTCCACTGGTGTTCGAGTTCCTTGATGCCGCCGGCAACGTGGTGACGAGCGTCAATGCGACGCTGCCCGCCCTGCAGGGCGGAGTCCCGAGCCCGCTCTCGATATCGGCTACGGGGGCGGGTATTACTGATTGGCGCTACAAAAAGCAGTAAGCAGTAAGCAGTAGGAAGTGAGCGGGACAGGACGCAGCCATTGAGATCCATGCGTCAGGTCCCGCTTACTGCTAACCGCTTACCTTGAAGACCGTGCCGAAACTCACCTTCCATTTGATCCCCCATACCCACTGGGACCGCGAGTGGTATCTCACGCGCGGGCAGTTTGGCGCGCGCCTCATCCGCATGGTCGATCAGCTGGTGGAGTTGCTGGGCGCCGAGCCCGGGATCCCCGGGTTTCTGCTGGATGGGCAGACGGTGCTGCTGGAGGACTACCTCCGGGTCCGGCCTGACCGGGAGCCGCTGATTCGTGAGCTGGTCAGCAACGGGCGGATCGAGACCGGACCGTGGTACGTCCTGGCGGACGAGCAGATCCCATCCGGCGAAGCACTGATCAGGAACCTTCTGCTCGGAAAGACCGACTCGGCGCGGCTGGGCCGCCGGATGGACGTGCTCTACTCGCCCGACGCCTTCGGCCACCCAGCGGTGCTGCCGATGCTGGCGCGCGAGTTCGGGCTCGAGAGTGCGGTGGCGTGGCGGGGAGTGTCGGGAGGCGCCGATGCCGACCTCTTTCGCTGGCAGGCGCCGAACGGAGACAGCGTGGTGCTGTATCACCTCCCCCCGGACGGCTACGAGATCGGCTCAACTCTCCCGGCGGATCCGAAAGAGTTGAAAAAGGTCTGGCCGGCAGTGCGCGATCGCCTGGTCGCGCGGGCCGGCAGTGAACATGTCGCAGTGTTTGTTGGAGCGGACCATCACTTCGCCCGGACCGACCTCGTGGCGCTACGCGACCGGCTGGCCGAGTTGGAGCCGGCGAATGAAGTGCGGCTCTCGCGCTTGCAGGACTTCATGGCGCGGGTCCAGTCCACCGACGGAGCTGCGACTCGTCCGTATCACGTGATTGCGGGTGAACAGCGCTTCTACGGGTACACCTGGGCCCTCCCCGGTGTGCATTCCACCCGCGCGCCGCTCAAACGGCGCAACAGCCTGCTCGAGCTGTGGCTGGAGCGATACGCGGAACCGCTCGCGGCGCTGGCGGCGCGCGACCTGAAGCCGTCGCTGACCCAGGCCTGGCGAACCCTGGTGCAGTGTCACTTCCACGATGCGCTGGGCGGCTGTTCCGCGGACGAGGTTGCCCTCGACGTCGAGAACCGGCTCATCCACGCGGAAGGGGTGGTGCGTGAAGTGGTACGATCCAGCCTTCATCGCCTGGTGGGCCACGACGCCGACGCCGCTCGAGACCGGCCGGGCCAGGCCTCTCCGTCGCTGGTGCTGTGGAACCCCGCAGCGCGAACCCGGGCCGGGCTGGTGCTCACCGCCACCACCTGGTTCCGGCGCGACGTTCTCGTGGGTCCACCCGGCAATCGACGACCCGCCGTCGGAACCGGGTACCAGCCGTTTGTTCTGGCGACATCAAGCGGCGAGTTGATACCGGTGCAGGTGCTGGAAATTGTCGCGGCCCAGGAGCGGCTCGATGCCGACCGGCACTACCCGGACCAGGACGAAGTGGACCTGGTGCGGATCGCCTTCAAGGCCCCAAGCCTGTCCGGCCTGGGTACCGCGGTGCTCACACCGGTGGGCGGCGGTGGCCGCTCAGCGGGGCCGGCTGCGCGGGTTACCCGGGGAAAACTCTGCACCGATACGATCGAGGTTGACCCCCATCGCGATGGAAGCGCCCGGGTACGGGACTTGAGCAGCGGCCGCGAGTTCTCCGATCTCCTGGTCCTGGAAGACGAAACGGATGAGGGCGACACCTACACCTTCGCGCCGGCCCGGCAGCATGACGTGAGACGGCTTCGACCGGGGCGCACCAGGATCGTGGCCCGGGGCCCGCTGGTCGCTGCGTTCGAGACGAAGTGGTCCGGTCCAGGCATTCAGGCGCGGCTCCTGGCGATGGTCAGCGCTTGCGATTCGATGGTCCGCTGCACGCTCGAAGTCAACAACCAGGCGTCAAATCATCGACTTCGCGTTCGGTTTCCGACCGGGATTCCCGGTGCCCCGGCACTTGCGGGAGCCCAATTGGGCACGGTCGAGCGCGACGCGGTGGGAAGCCCGAAGGGAACGTACGAAGCGGAAACCCCGGTGCGGACAGCGCCCGCGCATCGGTTCGTCGCCGTCAGAGACGGCAATGGACTCGGTCTCTTCTGTCCCGGCTTCTTCGAGTACGAGCTGACGCCGGCCGGCGATCTCCTGCTAACGGTGCTGCGGTCGGTCGGCGCGTTGTCCCGGGGCAACCTGGTCACGCGACCGGGCCACGCCGGCTGGCCGATGCAGACTCCGCTGGCCCAGTGTCACGGGATGGATCGAATCGACTTCGCACTGGTGCCACTCGGCGGGGAAGATGGTGCGGAGTCGCTGCAGCGGATGTGGGAGGACTGCTTCCTGCCGATCCGGGGAACCTGGTTCCGGGATTGGTTGCCTCATGCCGTGGCTGCGTCGCCCGGGATTGAGTTGTCGGGCGAGGGCCTCGCGCTATCAACCGTAAAGCCGGCCGAGCAGGGCGACGGGGTTGTCCTTCGGTGCTACAACATGGGCGACCGAGGCGTACAAGGCGTAGTGCGCACGGGGTGGCGACTGGCAAAGGCCCATCTCGCCCGCGCCGACGAGAGTCCACTTCATGAATTGAGCTTGGGGAGGGATGGCCGATCGGTAAGCTTTCCGGTGGGAGCGAAGGGACTGGCGACCCTGGTGCTGGAGCGCTGATGAACCGCTTATCGATCGCCGGGAGCGTGGGCCGCCAGCAGACGCTTGGGGGCGACTAGTCCCCAGCTATCCCACAGCAAGTCTTCCACCTCTTTCCAATTCACCCGGCGGTCCAGCCACACTCCCACCCAGCCGCTGGGCCCGACATAGGGCGGCACGAAGAACTTCTTCGGCGCGACTCCAACCATGATGGCCTGGTTACCGGGCGCGGCCTTGATCCAAACGGCCTCTCGCCCCTCGGTATGGTGATTTCCCGCTGCGGAGTACATCGCGAAGAGCTTGTTCTTCACCCGAAAAGTGGGCGCGCCCCAGGCCTCGACTTCGTGAGCCTGAGGCAGCGCCAGGCAAAGCTTGCGGAGTTTGGTGAGGGGCCGTGGGGGCATGGCAGGAAATTAAGACCATGCCAGTGTCGTCACCACCAGAAGCGATGCCGGCGGTAGGGATACCCGCCGAATCCGACCCCGAAACCAAATCGCACCCTGGGTCCCCATCCGTAGAACGGGTGATACCACGGATCGTAGTACGAGGGTCCGTAGTACCGGGCGTGGGTGGGATAGTTCCGGCCGTCGAGGACCGTGTACCTGACCACGTCGTATTCGTACCGGGCCGGCGCCACCCGGTCCACGATGTCGAGCAGGGTCGCCTCGGCGTTATCGGTGTCGGCACTGTCATCCAGGGCCCGATAGTCCCAGTGCCGGCCGTTGGTATAGGCGGAGAAGTCGAACGGATCGGAAGACACCACGGCGAGCACGGTGCCGACGCCGGTGGATTCATCCACCACGAACGCATCGCGGTCCCCCCGGCTCTTGACCTCGTAGTCCTTGCCACCCTTGATGGTCGTGGAATCATCGGGGTCAACCGGGAACAGCACGCGCACCCGGCCCTCACCATCCATCCGCAGCACCAGCAGGTAGCCGTCGTTCCGGGTCCGAACCCGGACCTTGGCGCGCTGGCCCAGCATGAACTCATCGTTGGAGAGCCGGAGGCGGATGGGCGGGTCGGTGGGGTCCGGCGCAAGTATTGGAAGCGAGGTCGGGGCCGCGGAAAGTGCGATCGTCAGTGTGAGTGCGAGCAACATAGGTCCTCTCTGGAAATCGTCCTGCGTGGTGCTGGGGGACCCCCCCGACAAAAATATCGGGTGAAAACCGGGCCGAGTGGTAACCCAAATACTGCGAGCCGGTCCCGATTATCGCGAGGCGGCCTCAGTTTCGAAATGTGACGAAGAAAGTGTCCGATTGTCCCCTTCCGTCTGACCCTGTCATCGCGATGAGTCGGAAACCCCTGCGACGGTGCGGCTGGTCGGCGGGAGACGCAATTCACGCGCCTTACAACTGCAAGGACTAAGGACTGAGGACTAAACAACAGCTCGTTGCCAAGTCCTTAGTCCCTAGTCCTCAGTCCCTAGTTCTGTTGAGTGCTCCCGGGCGACACCAATTGGTCGTGCACCGCGTCGCCCAGCAAGGTGAACGCGACCACCACCAGCACCAGTGCTACGCCGGGGGCTGCCGCCACCCATGGCGCATTCACCAGGGTATCGCGGCCCGACGCGATCATGTTACCCCAGGAGGGCGTCGGCGGCTGCACTCCCAGCCCCAGGAACGAGAGGCCCGCCTCCAGCATGATCGTGTTGCCCACGCCGAGGGCGGCAGCGGCGATCACCGGGGTAAGGCTATTGGGCACCACGTGCTTGAAGAGGACCCGTTTGCGATTGGAGCCCAAGGCATACGCGCTCTCCACGAAAGGCCGGGCGACTACACTCCGGGCTTCGCCATAGACCAGCCGCGCGATGCTCATCCACCCGGTGAGCCCCAGGACCAGCACCACCAGGGTCGCGCTGGGTTGCCAGAGCGCGGTGAGGAGGAGCAGCAGCACCACGCGGGGCAGTGCCAGCGCGAAGTCGGTCGCTCCCATCAGCACAGTGCCGGTGCGCCGCTGAAACACTCCCGCGACGGCTCCCACAAAGAGACCCAGCAGGACCGACAACGCCATGGCCAGGATGCCCACCGCGAGGGACACCCGCGCTCCGTAGGCCAGGCGGGCCCACACATCCCGGCCGAAGCGGTCGGTGCCCAGCAGGTGAAAGGCACCCGCCTGGTCGTTGCTGAGCGGAGGGAGAAAGCGGGTGGCTACTATATCCACCTGCGCCGGCTCGGCCCGGGTGAGGAGCGGGGCAAACACCGCGGCCAGCACGATCAGGCCAATCACCAGGATTCCGAAGCGCGCGCGCCCATCGCGCCAGAGCAGCTTATTTCCCATCGGAGACCCGGAGCCGGGGATCCACCCGGCTCGCCAGGAAGTCCGCCACGATGTTACCGACCACGACCAGGATGGCGCTTACTGTCGTGGCGGCCATGACCACGGGATAGTCTCGCGCCCGGACCGCTTCCACCATGATTCTTCCCACCCCGGGCCAGCCGAAGATCGCCTCCACGAACACGGTGCCGGAGAAGACAGCGGGAAGGGAAAGGCCGAGCAGGGTGACCACGGGAATGAGGGCATTGCCGAGTACATGGCGCAGGCTGATCCGCCGCTCGGGAATTCCCCGGGAGCGGGCCACCATGACGAAGGGCGCGGCGCGCACATCGAGCATGGACCCGCGGACATAGCGCGCGATTCCTCCGACACCGATCAGGGTGAGGGTGACGAGCGGCAACGCGATATGCCTCGCCCGGTCCATGATCCGGGCGCCGGGCCCGAGGAAATCAGCATCGAGCCCGGCGGCGCCGAAGGCTGGCAAAACTCGCAGCCAATAGGTGAACACCATCACCAGCATCAGCCCCAGCCAGTAGCCGGGCAGCGCGAAAAGGGTGACCGTGGTAACAGAGAGCGTGGTATCCAGTGCGCGGCGGCGGGTAGATGCCTGGATGGCGCCGACCAGGATGCCGAGGATGTAACTGAGAGAAAGGGAGAGGAGGACCAGGACCGCCGTCGCCGGCCAGGCGCGGCCCAGCATCGCGGCGACACGCTGCCCGGTCGCGATGCTGGTACCCCAGTCACCGGTGACGAAGCGAGCGACCCACGCGGCGTATTGCACCGGGAGCGGCCGGTCGAATCCCAGCAGGTGGCGCTGCGCCTCGACCTGCTCCGGGGTCGCCGCCGGACCCAGCAGCTGTTCGACCGGGTCTCCCGGCGCCAACCGCAGCAGGAAGAAAGTCAGGGTAATGACCCCGGCGACGATCAATACTCCGATCAGTGCCCGGCGGGCTATGTGACGAAGCATGGGAAGAATATGGGGTCATTATCATTAGTCCACACCTCACCGGCGAATTGACGCGCTTGAAACCACCGCGGGGCACCCTGCTCCTGATGCTCATCGCCGCCCTGGGTTGCCAGGGCGCCGCACCCGGTCGCGGGGCCACCGTGATGTTCGCCTCGGGCGCGGATCTCCAGAGCATCAACCCGCTCGTTACCGTACATCCGCTGGCCCGGCAGGTGCAACGTTACCTGCTGTTCACGACGCTGGTGCAGTACGATTCCGCGCTGACCGTGCAGCCGTACCTGGCCCGGTCCTGGACCTGGTCGGATCAGGGTCGGGCGCTCACCCTGCACATCTTTCGGGGCCTGCGCTGGCACGACGGCGTCCCCACCACCGCGCGGGACGCCGCATGGACGCTCAACGCGGCACGGAATCCGGAGACTGGTTATCCTCGGCTCAACGATCTCGCCATGCTCTCCGGAGTCGAAGCGCCGGATGACAGCACGCTGGTCCTGCGGTTTTCAGAGTCACTGTCGCGAATTCCGGATGTGCTGACTGACCTGGCCGTCCTGCCGGCTCACCTCCTGGACACCGTGCCCGTGTCGTCGCTGCGGAGTGCCGCCTTCAACGAGCATCCGGTCGGCAACGGTCCGTTCCGCTTCGTGACTCATGAAGCCAATCGGCGCTGGGTGTTCCGGGCCGACTCCGCGTTTCCGGCGGCCCTGGGGGGACCACCCCGGCTCGAGCGACTGGTCATCGCGGTGGTGGACGAGCCGACGACGAAACTCGCCGCGCTGGCATCGGGCGAGCTGGATTTCGCCGGGATCCAGCCGGCCCACGCCGAGTTCGTCGGGAGGGACCCTGACCTCGTTGTGCTGACGTATCCGCTGCTCTTTACCTATGGCATCGCATTCAATACCCGGAAGCCGCCGTTCGACGACCCCGCCGTCCGGCACGCGGTCTCGCTTGCGCTCGATCGGCGGCAGATCGTGGATGGCTACATTTACGGCTTCGGCACTCCAGCGTTCGGACCGGTCGTCCCGGGGCTCCCCGGGTACCTGCCGGTCAGAGAGACCGCGGTATCGATTGACTCCGCCCGCGCGTTGCTGGGCGGGCGTACCGTCGCCTTCGAGCTGCTCACGGTCGGCAGCGGCGAGGCGGCGCTGGAGCAGATGATCCAGGCCCAGCTCGCGCGTGCCGGCTTCCAGGTCCGGATCCGGCAAATGGAGCTGACGGCGTTTCTCGACCGGGTGAACAGCCGGCACCCGGAGTTCGACGCCGCAGTGCTGGGAACCGCGGGCGACCTGGGGCTTGGATACCTCACCGCCCTGGGCGCTCTCGCCGGGGTCGAGGTACCGGCGGACCGGACCGAGGCCCAGCGAATGTTCGAGGATCTGATGCCGGTCGCCTTCCTTTACCATGCGCGAGGCGTGCAGGGCATGAACCGGCGGGTGGAGAACGTGAGCATGGATCTCAGGGGCGAATTGCCGGGAGTGACCCGATGGAAGGTCCGTGAATAGGGTTCTCGAGATCGTTACTCACGGCTCGGCACCTCTCCGGCTCGACCTCGCGGGAGGGTGGACCGACGTGCCTCCCTTTTCGGCCCGGGAAGGCGGCCTGGTCGTCAGTATCGCTCTGGGTCTCTACGCGCATGCGATGGTGGAGACCGGCGGTCAGGGCCTGGTGCTGATTTCCGAGGACCTGCTCGAGGAGGTGCGGCTCGGGTCTCCCACCGAGCTCGACCCGAAAGGCCCCCTGCCGCTGTTGCAATCGGCCCTGCTTCGGTTTCCGGTGTCGCCCTGCATGGTGACGACCCGCTCCGAGGCGCCGGCCGGCTCCGGCCTGGGCAGCTCGGGTGCGCTCGACGTCGCGCTGGTGAGCGCGCTCCTCAAGGCGCGGGGCGAGACCATGGAGCGCGAGGAGCTGGCGCACGAGGCATGGGAAGTGGAAGCGATCGAGGCGCGCATGCCCGGCGGGAAGCAGGACCAGTACGCCGCCGCGCTCGGGGGGTGCCGGGTGATCAGGTTCAACGATCCCGAGGTCGAGGCGAAGGGGCTGGCGCTGGACGACGGCCTGATCGATCATCTGCAGCGCCACCTGGTGCTGTGCTATACCGGGACTTCGCGGGTCTCGGGTGACACCATCCGGCGGGTCATGAACGCCTACGAGCGGGGGGATGCCGGAGTGGTGCGCGCGCTGCAGGGCCTCAAGGAAGTCGCGAGCCGAATGGTGGACGCGCTGAAGAACGGCAAGTCTGAAGAGATCGGCGCGCTGTTGTCCGCCAACTGGGAGCACCAGCGCGCGCTGGATCCCCAGATGCAGACTCCGGAGATGCGCCGGCTGGAGCACGCCATGCGGCAAGCGGGGGTGCACGGCGGAAAGGCGGCGGGGTCCGGCGCGGGCGGCTGCATGTTTTTCCTCGCGGGACGGGATCCGATGGGGGCGGCGAATGCAGCCCGCCAGGCCGGCGCCCAGGTGCTTCCGGTGACTCTAGTCAAGGAAGGCGTACGGACATGGTGACGGGTGAAGCATTGCTGGGAAGACTCACCGAACGGGCCCAACCGGTGCTCGACAGGATGCCGCCGGTCCCCCGAATCAAGGCGCTGCTGTCATCGGATGGCGGCATATGTCCCAGGGATGGATTGGCGCTGACCTTCGATCCGTGGAACCCCAGGCAGCATCGCTGTCCCCGCTGCAACGGCGTGTACTCGGGAGAGCGGCACGACGGCGCCTGGGCCAAGTTCCAGCATCTCTGGCTCTCGGAGCGCGCAGCCCACCTGGCAACCGTCGCGGCGCTGGGAAGCAACCCAGCCGCGGCAGGTCGCTCGGCGGAAATCATCCGGAGCTACGACTCGCTCTATTTCGAACTACCCAACCGGGACAACGTGCTGGGCCCCAGTCATCTCTTTTTTTCCACGTATCTCGAGTCGATCTGGGTGCTCAACATCATCGCGGCCGCGACCCAGCTCAGGTCGGCCGAGATGATCGACGAGGAACTGGTGGGGACGATCGACCGGATCGCTGACGAAGCCGCAAGCCTGATCGGCGAGTTCAACGAGGGCCTCTCCAATCGCCAGACCTGGCACGCGGCCGCGCTCACCGCCATCGCCGCGTGGTTCCAGGATGACGATCTCGCGCGCCAGGCCATCGAGGGGCGGACCGGGCTGGTGGGGCACCTGGCCGACGGGTTCGGCGAGGACGGGACCTGGTTCGAGGGGGAGAACTACCACCTGTTCGCCTTGCGCGGCCTGCTGACCGGCCTGGGCTGGGCCCGCTCGCTGGGCGCGGAGTTGCTGGAGGACGAAGAGGTCGCGGCCCACCTGCGCCTGGCCCTCATGGCCCCCGCCCGTACCGCGCTGCCCGACCTCACCTTTCCGGCCCGGAAGGATTCCCGCTACGGGGTCTCCCTCGCCCAGCCCATGTACCTGGAGTTGTGGGAGGTGGGGCGGGCGCTGGCGGGTGATCCTGACGACTTGGTGAGTGGCTGGTTGACCGCACTGTACCAGGCTCCCGCGCAACCGGCCTTCACTTTCGATTCATATCTTCACGAAGCCGGCGAGACTCCCCCGGCTCAACGGACCCGGGCCGACCTGTCCTGGTGGGCATTACTCCACATGCCGGAGGAGCCGCCGGCGGGAACCGGGTGGAAACCGGAAAGCACTTACCTCCCGTCCCAAGGTCTTGCGATTCTTCGCCAGGGCGACCGGTATGCAAGCCTCGAATGCGGCAGCACCGGCGGAGGGCACGGCCACCCGGACCGGCTGCATCTCTCGCTGCATGCCGACGGAGTGCACTGGCTGCCGGATTTCGGAACCGGCTCCTACGTCAGTCGAGACCTGTTCTGGTATCGCTCGACCCTCTCTCACAATGCTCCGCTGGTGGACGGGAAGACTCAGCCGCTGGAAAGCGCGGTGGCCGAACATTTCGATCAGCAGGGCGAGTGGGGCTGGATGCACGGAACATTCGCCGGCTGCGACCGCACCGTGGTGGCCGGTCCCCATTACCTGCTCGATGTCCTGACCTTCTCCGCGCCCGACCCGCACCTGGTCGAGTTGCCGTGGCATCTCGCTGGCGCCGTGAAGGTTGAAACGGCAGGTGCCTGGGAGCCGGTCGAGTTCGAAAGCGAATTCGTGACCAGGGCGGAACGCTTGGTTCCCGCCCAGCCAGGCGTCATCGTCGTGAGCGGCACGATGGAGGACAGGCAATGTCGTCTCCACCTGCTCTTCGACGGCGACCTGCTGCGCCTGCAGGCGCCCGGCGCTCCGGGTTCCGCTGCGGCAGACTTCGTTCTTTGCCGCGGAGAAGGCGCACTGGCCCGGATGACCACCGTGGTGGATCTCTCGCCGGATGGGCGGGTCAAGAAGCTCAGCCGCGAGGGAGAGCGGATCAGCGTGACCCACGGCGGCAGCGACGAGCACGTGGCCTTGCTCGACGGGTGGCAGGTGGAGTCCGGCGGCGGCGTGATCAAGCTGGGCGGCGCGATCCGGGCTCCGGTTACCACGACCCCGATGATCGTGTTCGACCGGCCCGACGTCCTGGCGGCCCATGCCGCCTGGGTCGATCATCCGCCCGCGCTGGACGGCTCCCCCGACGGGTTCGATCAATCCTACCCCCTGGTTCTCGACAGCGACCTCCAGTACCGCCGCAGCGAGGAGCCCTATCCCGGGCCGGAGATGTTCTCGGCGACCGGGTTCCTCAACTGGAACGAAGAGGCGCTGTTCCTGATGGTGGACGTCGTGAAGCCCGAACTCGCGATCCGGCCAGGCAACGCCGAGCCGCTGGGACTCGACAACGAAGTGGACGACATTCACAGCGACGGGCTTCAGATTTACCTCGAGCGCGAAGGCCGGGTGCTCGGATTCCTGGTGGTTCCCGATGCGGACGGCTCCGGATTGCGGGTGCGGACCGCCGGCGAGGCCGAGGGCGAGCCCGGCATGGTGGACGGCTCGTGGAGCCGGACCGAGGAGGGGTATCGTATCACCCTGTCGCTCCGCACTGACTGGGTCCTCGATGACCACGAAGAGCTCAAGTTCGGCCTGCTGGTCAACGAGATGTATGCCGACCGGCAGAGACGCGCGGGGCAGCTGGCGTGGAGTGGCGGGAGTGGCTGGGTGTATCTCCAGGGCGATCGGCAGGACCCGCGGCGGTTCGGGGTGCTGGAATTGGTTTTGTGATCACGCTTTGGATGGCGGGTGACCAGGAGGGCTACCGTTTTCAACACGTAGACATGTAGAACACGTAGGGCACGTAGACGAGCAATCAACATGACTCTCAAGTCAATATGATTCTATTGCACTCGATACCGATTCGTTAGCTCTATTTCTGTCATACAATTCTGTTTTCCTATGTGTCCTACGTGACCTACGTGACTACGTGTTGAAAACGGTGGCTACGCAAAGGAAACTCAAATTTGATTCCCGGATTCTCTTCCACCGGCTCCAAGCGACCCGACGCCTTGTACGGCCCCGGTGACCTGGGCGGTCTTCCCATCCGGATGACCCGAAGCCGAGGCTGTACGGTCTGGGACGACCAGGGCAAGGAATACCTGGACTTCATCATGGCACTGGGCGCCGTGGCCCTGGGCTACGGCTACCCGGCCGTGAACCGCGCGGCGGAGGAAGCGATCGAATCCGGGGTGGTGGGATCGCTGGCCCCGGTGCACGAGGAGGCGCTGGCCCAGGAGCTCAAGCGCCGGATTCCCCTGCTGGAACAGGTTCGCTTTCTCAAGACCGGGGCCGAAGCGGTCGCGGCCGCGGTGCGCATCGCGCGGGTAAGCACGGGCCGGGAGAAGGTGCTGACCTGTGGTTACCACGGCTGGCTGGACCTGACCGACTCCAGGCCACTTCGCTTCAACGATGCTGACGACACACGGCAGCAGATCCGGGCGACCGGAAACCACCTGGCGGCCGTGCTGATCGAACCGGTTATCGAAGCCGCTCCAACGACCGAATGGCTCCAGGCTCTCCGCGACGAGACCAGGGCGTTCGGCGCCGTGCTTGTCTTCGACGAAATCAAGACCGGCTGCCGCCTGGCCGTGGGGGGAGTGACCGAGCGCTGTGGCATTCAGCCGGACTTGATGGTGATGGGAAAGGCGCTGGCCAATGGATTTCCGCTGGCGCTGGTTGGCGGACGGTTGTCCATCATGAGCGCCGCCACCCGGACCTGGATTTCGTCGACCCTGGCGACCGAAATGGTCTCGCTCGCGGCCGCCCGCGCGACCCTCGAGCTGATCGCCGCGGCCCACGTCCCCGACCGGCTGGCCGAATCGGGGAATCAGCTGTGGCAGGGACTCACCCGCCTCAAGGAGCGATATCCCAATCTGATTGGCGACGTGCGCGGCGTTCCCGAGATGTGTTTTCTCGGATATCGGAGTGAGGATATCGGGTCGGCCGTCACCCGCGGAGCCGCCCGCCGCGGCCTCCTGTTCAAGCGCAACGCCTACAACTTCGTGTCGCTGGCGCATCACGGGGCGGATATCGAGAAAGCACTCGGGATTCTTGAAGAGGTGTTGAGAGATCCTTCGCTGGGCTCAGGATAAGTATGCTGATCGACATCCACGCCCACTTCTATCATGACCGCTCGCCCCGGGCCGATTGGCGGGAGCGGAACCGGAGCCGGCTCGATGCGGGCGAGACGATCGGGATCGACATACACATCGCTTCGATCCTGGGGACCTGGGGACTCACTTCACCGGTATACTTCCCGTCGCCGGCCGATGTCGAGTTCGGCAACGACGTGATGCTGGCGCTGGAGCGGGAGCACCCCGGGCGGATCCGCGGGTACGTGACCGTGAATCCCAACTACACCCAGCATGCCCTCACTGAAATCGAGCGCTGCCTGGGGAAGGGTATGGTCGGGATCAAGCTGGCGGCGAGCCGGCGGGCCAACGACCCGCTGCTGGAACCGATCTGCCGGTCCGCTGCGACTCACCGGGTGCCGATCCTCCACCACATCTGGCAGCGGCGTCGCAAGGACTGGCCCGGGCAGGAAGCCTCCGATGCCACCGAGTTGTGCGAGCTGGCGGTTCGCCATCCAACCGTGAATTTCATCCTGGCCCATATCGGCGGTGGCGGCGACTGGCAGCATTCGTTGCGCGCGGTGCGCGACGTTGGCAACGTGCATGTCGATCTCTCGGGGAGCGGCGTCGACGGCGGGATGCTGGAGGCGTGTCTCGATGCGGTGGGCGTACACCGGATGCTCTGGGGCGCCGATATCACGCTGGATACCGGGTGGGCGAAGCTGCGCTACCTGGAGCACCTGCTTTCCGCCGGGGACCTCGAAATGATCGCCTGGAGGAACGCTGCGGCGATTTTCCCCGGACTCCGACTGGTTTCTTGAGTGTCAACAACAACCAACGCACAGGCGCTAAGGCGCAAAGACCAATTGGTTGCTTTCTTCGCGCCTTGGCGTCTTCGCGTTGGCAGTTATGGTCGACTGAAAGAGACTAAATGACAATTGACGTAAACGTTTTTTTGGGTAGCTACCCCTACCGGCGAGTACCGGGAACTTCCTCTGCCGCCATCCTGGCGGCGATGGATCGGATCGGCATTGAGACGGCCTGGGTCAGCCACCTGCCCAGCCTGTTCTGGAAGGATCCCGCGGAAGGGAACGCCTGGCTCTTCGACGAGGCGACGCGAGTGCCGCGGTTCCGCCCGGTGCCCGCCGTACAGCCGGAACTGGCCCACTGGGAGGACGTGGTGGCGGAGGCGGCCTCGCGTAAGGCGCCGGCGGTGCGCTGCGATCCCCAGTACGCCGCGCTCAACCCGCTCGGTGCCCCCATGCGGCAGCTGCTCGCGGTGGCCGCCGAGCTGAGCGTGCCGGTGCTCATGGCGGTTCGGCTCGAGGACCTGCGGCAACGCCACCCCAACGATGTCGCGGGGGATCTCCCTGCGGCAGCAGTGCGCGCACTCATTCGCTCCCACCCGCGGGTTCGGCTCATCGTCACCCACGCCGACCGGAACTTCATCGAAGAGGTGCATTTCGGTTCCACGCCTGAGGAACAGGCCCGGATCTGGTGGGACATCTGCTGGATCTGGGGCCCGCCGGAAGATCACCTGGCCACGCTGGTCAACACCATCGGCGCGGACCGGTTCCTCTTTGGTACCGGCATGCCGCTCCGGATCCCGGAGAACAGCGTTGCCAAGCTGGACCTGTCCGGATTCGCACCGGAGGACCGGCACGCGATTGAAGCCGGCAACGCCACGGTGCTGGGCGCCTGGGGATGAATCGACTCGACCCGGAGCAGCTGCGCGGCGGCCTGCTCCCCGCCGTCCCGGTGCCCTTTCGCGGGACAAAGCTGGACGAACCCGCGCTGCGTTCCTATGCCCGCTGGATGAGCACCCAGCCGGTTGCCGGTGTCGCTGTCTGGGCCCACACCGGCCGCGGCCCCCATCTCACCGCGGAGCAGCGCCACCTGGTGCTGGAGGTCTGGCGCGAGGCCTTGCCCGACCGGGTCATCGTGGCCGGGGCCCGCGATATCTCGATGGCTCTCGAAGCCCGCCGCGGTCATGCCGATGCGCTGCTCGTCTTTCCCGAGGCCGGCAACCCGGTCCAGCATCATCAGCGGCTGGGTCGCGAGCTCCCCGCCATCGCCTTCTACCTCTATTCAGCGGCCGGCGGGATTGACTACGACGATGCCACACTGGACCGGATCCTCGAGCTGCCCGAGGTGATCGGGATCAAGATCGCAACGCTCGATTCGGTGATGACGTTTCAGCGAATCGCCGCCCGGGTGCGGGCGCATCCCGGCAAGCTGGTGATCACCGGGGAGGATCGCTTCCTCGGCTACTCCCTCATGATGGGCTCGGATGCCGCGCTGATCGGCATGGGCGGTGCTCTCTCCGGGCTCCAGGCCCGGATGATTCGCGCCCATGCCGACGGTGACTGGGCACGGTTCCACACCCTCTCATCCCTGGTCGACCGGTTCTCCCAGGTCACTTTCATCCCACCCATGGAGGGCTACATCCGGCGAATGCTCTGGGCGGCCGCGGCCGAAGGCGCGATCCCCGACGAGGCGTGCGATGATCCCTGGGGTCCGGTGCTTCCGGAGAGCGAGCGCGACGCGGTCCGCAACACGGTGAGAGATGCGCGCGCAGCTGGAGCGTGACTTCGAGCGGTTCGGCCGGGAGCTTCCTCGCGACTTTGCGTCGTACGTGCGGGAGGTTTATCGCATCGACCTCGCCGGGCGCTACCTGGGCGAAACCATTCCCCATCCCATCGGCAAGGGCTCGGGGCAGTTGTCGCTCAAGCCGGAGCAGCTGGAAGCGGACGCGGAGGCGGGTCTCGCATTCGCGGTGCTCAAGACCCTGATCGCGGAAGACGAAAGCGGCTCCCGGGCCATGGCGGCCTGGGCGATACATGAAACCAAGATGACGGTGGAGACACTCGCGAGTGCCGGCGACCGCCAGGGGTGGACCGTTACGTGGAAAGGCCGCGGCTGGGATCGGTCGCTCGCCGAGTACCTGGACCTGGTGCGGGTGGGGCGGGAATTCACCCGCGCGGGGCGGATGCTGGTCGTCCCGTCGGTGAAGTATCACCTGCCGATGGCGGACGAAGCCTTTCGCGAATCGGAGTACGCCTACACCACACAGAAACTGGCCGCCGCCTGGGGTGACGGCCCGCTGTTGATGGAGAAGGATTTTTCTCCCACCCTGGCCGGCGACTCGCTGGCTGATGAACCCGGGCGAATCCTCCGCTGGGTCGCGGAGATTCCGGATCGCATCCGCTGGGTGGCGCCCCACGGGCTCCGGCTCGGCCTCAAGCTGATGAATGCCAGGTTCGACGATGAGTTCCAGGTGAAGATGCTGAAGACCGCCGCGTCGTCAGGCGCCGACACCGCCGTGGTGTTCAACCGGCTGTTCAGCCCGGAGCGCAAAGTCGCCTACGGCGGGTGGGACCTGAGCGAGCGCAATCTCCGTGTCCTGGAGGCGGCACGAGCAAGCGGCGCGGCGAAAGGCATCGCGCTATCCGGCACCGGTAACGTCTGCTCCGGCCGGGTGCTGCTCGACTACGCGAAGCTCGGCTGCGAAAGTGTCCAGCTGCACACGTTTTTCCAATTGCCGCTCACCGAGTACGCGGCAACCAGCGGGACCCGGACCCAGCGGGTGCTGCATATGCTGGTCTTTCATCCCAAGGAGGGGCTGCTCGCCGGAATGCTGGACATGGAAGAACAAGGCACCTTGCAGCGGGTGAATGGAGAATTGCGCTTCCTGGACCTGGGTGGGCAGAGTTGAGGTCTTTAGCGCCGGTGAGTTCCGGAATCGCGAAAGCGCGAAGGCAGCGAAAGCGCGAAGACAACTGTTGTCCTTTCGCGTCTTCGCTCCTTTCGCGTTTTCGCGATAAGAAACTGGAAAACCAATGAAGGTTTCATCTGCAGACCTGCACGAGATATCCCTCCACCTGGTCGAGCCGTTCATCATTTCCGGCGGCACAATGACCGAGCGGCGCTCGATTATCGTCGTCCTGCATGACGAAGACGGTCACCTGGGCTACGGCGAGTGCCCGCCGTTCGAGCTGCCGTTCTACTCGGAAGAAACTCTCGCCGGCGCCACCGACATGATCGAACGGGTCCTGCTGCCCCGGATACTGGGCAAGGAGTTCGAGTCGCCCGAGGATCTCGACCTCGCCCTTCGGGCTGGTGTCCGGGGAAACCCGTTTGCCCGGGCGGCCCTGGAAACGGCGGCCTGGGACCTGGAAGCCAATCGCAAAGGCGTCGGCCTGGCCGCGCTCCTCGGCGAACGACTGGGCATCACGCCGGCCACCCGGGTGCCATGTGGTGTCGCCCTGGGCATTCCCCAGGACCGGAGGATCGACACGCTGGTGGGCTGGGTTCGGGACGCGGTGGCGCGCGACTATCGCCGAGTGAAGATCAAGATCGCGCCGGGTTGGGATGCCGAGCCGGTGCGGGCCGTTTCCGAAGCGCTGTCGGGCAGCGGTCTTCCGCTCACCGTGGATGCCAACGGGGCTTACGAGTGGCCGGAGCACGAGGCCAATCTGCGGTCCATCGATGACGCGGGCCTGCTGTACATCGAGCAGCCCTTGCATCCCGACGAGCTGGTGGGTCATGCGCGGCTCTGCCGGGAGTTGAAGACTCCAATCTGCCTGGACGAAACCCTGCGGGACGCCCGCGCGGCGCGGCAGATCGTCGAGCTGCGGGGTCCCCAAGTGTGGAACATCAAGGTGCATCGGGTGGGTGGGTTGAGCGAGGTGGTGAAGATCTACCAGGTCGCCGCGGAGTACGATGCCATCCTCTGGGCCGGAACCATGCCGGAGTCCGGCATCGGCTCCCAGGCCGCACTCGCCGCGGCGGCACTACCACTCTTTCGCTATCCCTCGGACCTGGAACCCAGCGAGCGCTGGTTTGGGGCGGGGCAGGACCTGATCGAGCTGCGAATGGATCCCGACGGCATGATGGGAGTGCCCACGCAGAGTATTGCTCTCCGATGCGGTCCCCTCTAGTTACGTTCGCCCTCCTCCTGTTGGCTGCTCCGGCCCTCGCCCAATCGTGGCGGCTGGAGCCGGTGCGTTCGGTGCTGGCCGCCGTGGAAGGCGATTCGGCCGCGCGGCTCGAGCGACGCTGGACCGATGCGCTTCGAGGCGGCTCCTCGGATCCAACGGCTTTGCTCGCCCTGGCCACGCTGAACCGGCTGCAGTACCGGCACCAGGTTTCTGACTCACTCTACACCCGCTTACTGGAGATGGATGGCGTTGGAGACACGACTCGGGTGCTCGCGGCGCTTGGGTACGCGGAGGGTTTCTTCAATCGAGGCGACCTCATCAGAGCGGCCCGGGCTTACCGCGAAGCTTTGCGGCTGGCGGAGGATCTGGGGGACCGGAACTTCCTCACCGAGTCTCGGATCGGGCTGGCCCAGACCCTTACCTGGAGCGAGAGCAAGGTCGAGGCCGACTCCCTCATGTCACTCACGGCGCCCGACCTTCCCGGCCTGCCGGCGTCTCTCGCGGCGGCGCTGCGCTGTCATCGCGCCGGAGAGCCGCTCGATCCCGGTGAACTCGAGGAATTGGAAGAAGCTCGCGCCGGACTCCGGCTGGCGGAGCGAGAGTCCGACCAGCGTCTCATTGCCTTCTGTTTCCTCGAAGTAGCCAGCGCACATTTCCGTTACGGCACGATGGATTCGGCGTTGATCCTGAGCGACCGGGCTGCGGCCCTGCAGGATCGGCTGCACGATCGGCTGGGTCGCGCCCTGACCCTGCAGTGGCGCGGTTATCTCCTGATGACCAATGGCCAGTTCGGATCCGCGCGCCAGGAATTTGATCGGGCCATTCTCGAGGGTACCGCGGTGGGTAATCTCGGGTCCGTGGCGCACGCGCACCTGAACCTGACTGCGGTGTACCTCCGTTTCGGTGACCTCGTCACCGCGACGACTTTTGCAGAGCAGGCTGATTCCGAGCTCAGCCAGATCGGGGACCAGCGTGCCCTGAGTACGCTGCGGCTCTTGCTGGGAGACCTGGCCCGTGCCGCCGGCGATACGGCCCGCGCCCTGGCCGTGTACAACGCGGTTATCGCTAGGGGAGAACGCTATGGCGGATATTCCTCGGTCGCGCCGTTCCGTTCGCTCGCCAGCATGGCTCGGGCGCGGGGCGACTGGGCTGAAGCCGAGAAACAACTGCTCCGTGCGCAGACCATTGCGAATCGCACCGGCTTCGAGGCCTGGGCGCGGCGAATCCAGTATGACTTCGGAGTGCTCGCGCTGGCCCGAAACGACCTGCCGAAGGCCGAGCGCGCCTTCACCACTCTACTCTCCCAGCTTCGGCCCGAGGAGCAGGAACGCGGGTATGCCGCAACGGTGCGCCTCGCCCAGGTCGCACTGCTTAGAGGCGACATCGACCGAACCGCAACCCTGATGCGGGAGGCCGCCGACTCACTAGATGCACGGCGGCTCCGACTCGGCGACCGCTCCCTCCGCCTCCTGTTATTTCAGCGGCGCGACGATGATGCCGATCCCGACCTGGCTATCGCATCGATTCTGGCCGGGATGGTCCGCGGGGGTCGAATCGAAGCCGCATTTTCGTTGGCGGAGCGGCGCCGGGCCCGGGAGCTCCGGGAGCGAATGCTGCGGCTCGATGTGATCCGCGGGGCGGTGAACCTGGAGGCCTCCAATGTTGGCGGGTCACTCACCAGCAAGGAACTGATCCAGCTGATCCCCGACTCGAGCACCGCCATCATCGAGTTCGTCACCGGCCGAGGTGGTGAACCGACCGTCGCCTTTGTCCTTTCCCCGTCCGGGCTTCGGGCGGTGGTGCTTCCCAGCGCCGATTCCCTGCTCCCCGACATCGAGCGGCTCCAGGTGTTTCTCGAGTCCCGGCAGCCCGCCTCGGCCCTGGCTCGCCGGATGGGCGAAGCGATCATGGACCCGATAACCGGGCTGTTGCCGCCGGGGGTTCGCAACCTGATCATCGTTCCTGACGGGCCGCTGCACCATGTGCCCTTTGAAGTCCTGGAGAGCAGGGATGGCCCGATCATCACCCGGTACGCGGTGTCTCTGCTTCCTTCCGCCACCGTGGGCGCCCGGCTGTGGCAGCGGCCGCCATCGAGCGCGCCGGCCGAGGTTCTTGCGTTCGGTGATCCCGAGTTCGGGGCGGAGCCGCCGTCCGGATCCGAGGCGGCCGCGTTCCGCGCCGCCTTTGCCAGATCCGGTGGGCTGCCCCGGCTGCGCCACTCGGGCGACGAGGTCAAGCGGATCGGTCGCTACGCGGCACACGCCACCGTGCTCCGCGATCGGCAGGCGAGTGAAGCCTTCCTGCGCAGCAATCGGCTTGATCGGTTTCGGATCGTTCACTTCGCGACGCACGCGCTGGTGGATGAACGAAGCTCCGCGCGCAGCGCGCTCGCGCTCGCCCCGGGTAACGGGGAAGATGGGTTTGTGAGCGCGGCGGACCTGGCGGGGCTCGACCTGCGGGCCGACCTGGTCGTGTTGTCGGCCTGCCGGACAGCAGAGGGGCAGGTCATCAATGGCGAAGGTATCCAGGGCCTCACCGCACCGCTGCTCGAGGCCGGTGCGCGGACCACCGTCGCCACCCGGTGGCCGGTCTCCGACGATCAGACCCTCGAGATCGTGGACGCGATGTACCGGGGATTGGCCGATGGAATGACCGTGGGTGCCGCCCTGCAGGCGGCCAAGCTGGACGCCTTCAACCGGGGAGTTCCGCCGGCCGAATGGGCAGCGTTTGTCCTGGTGGGGGATGCGTCGGTTCTCATACCGCTCAGCCGGCCGGGAATTGCCGGGATCTGGTGGGTGCTGGGTGCAGTACTCCTTGTGGCGGCCTACGGTGCCCTGACGGTGAAACGGCGCAGTGCCGAGCGGCGCTCCCCGGCCGCGGCCAGGTCCGCGCGCACCCACCAGACGTAGGATTGCCCTTCGATCAACTCGGCCGGTGGCACGACCAGTACGGTGTCGGTCGTGGTTTCCTGAAACCGGAGGCTTCCGTCTTCATGCAGGATTTCCACGTGATACTGGAAGGCACCGGCAACGCCTCGCCAGACCAGGCTGACGTTGTTGAGCAGGCTGACCCCATCGGTCGGCCGGAGCAGCATCACTGCGGCCGGGGCACCACGAACGGTGTTCCCGTGATCGCGATTCAATGTCCACAGTGCAGTGCCGGCGGCCACCAGCAACAGGCCGGCGGCGATCGCGAGGGAGACCCTGAGGCGAGGCGGGGCGCTTGCCCGGGCCGCTTCGGCCGCCGCCATCATCAGGTCAAAGTCGTGGCGGCACGCCGGACAAGCCATGACGTGATCGAGCGTGTTCAACCGGTCGGTCTCGGCACCGGTGCGATTCACCAGCGCCTCCAGGGACTCGACCGAAGGGCAGTGATCCCGATCGACCTGGCGGGCCGCGAGATGCTGTCCGTAGAGATTCCTCAGGGTGTCATCATTCACGGCTGCTCTCCTTCCGGTCCAATACCCTGCCGTTGGAGGGATTCCCGAAGGTCACCGAGCCCACGGTAGAGGAGATTGCGGGTCCGCGCGGCCGTCCACCCGAAGAGTGCGGCAATTTCTTCCAGCTTATAGCCCGCCAGGTACATGCGCACAACCGGGCGCCGGGTCGGAAGCAGCGCCTCGACCGCGGCCGCGACCCGCTCAGCCAGCTCGCCCCGCTCCGGGAGGTCGACCAATTCGGAGCGGCCAAACAACGCCTCGCCGCTGGTGCGTCCATGGTCCACGTGTACCTCCCGACGAGCTCGGCGGCGCCGAATCAGGTCCACCGCTGCCGAGATGGCCGCGCGATAGACGTAGGATGCCGGGGCACCCCTGATTCGGTCGTCCGTTTCCAGCGCGCGCCAGAGCCGGATCCTGACCTCCTGCACCAGCTCGTCCCGCTCCTCGGAACCGATGCCATAGCGCCGGGCGATCGCCTGGACATGACCAGTGAACCGCTGCAGCGTAGCAGCGAGGGCAGGGGAGAGAGTATCGCGGGGTTCCGACATGCCCGGCCAATATAGCGGGAGACTGTGGTTGGGCCCCCTCGACCTGGAAATCGTTGTCGGTGGCAAAGCGTGGATGCCGTCCCGGCTGGTTTCCCCAAGGGACGGGTGGCAGGGCCATTTCTTCTCAGTCTGAGTATTGCCGCGATGGTGGAGGGAGCTGTCCGTCCGGGGATACTTCTTAAGAGGCAGCGCGCTCCTACCGGCCTAACACAACGTCGTTCACTCCCGGTCCAACTCCCAGGACCAGGTTTCGTCCCCGATATCCGTTGGCTACCACCCGGACATACTGAGTGCGGCATTCATCGACCAGGCTGGCATCGAACACCAGGTGGTACACGCCGTCTCTGTCGCTGTATGTCGAGTACGACGTGCCGATGATCTGGAGGAACGCTCCTGCCAGGGGCCGGGAGTGCATGTTGTCGCTGTATACCCGGCCGATCAGCGTCGCCATTTCCAGCGGTGCGTTGGGATCCCGCGGCCGGGGAACGCAGGTGGTGCGGGCGGCCTCGTCCCGGTCGGCGTTCAAGCCCGGCCGGATCCCGAGCTGGGTGGGCGTCTCCTGCGTTTGTCGGAGCAGCGGTCGGCCGAACAGCCGCTGGGACTGTTCCTCCAGGGTCTCGGTGTGGTCCGGTTCGGGCGGGCGGCTGGCCAGGACTGGTTGCGGGTCGGCTTCGCGGGGCCTGGGCGCGGGCTCCTTCGGCGTCTCCGGCGTCATCTCGGGCGGGAGGTCGGCGTCCGGATCGGTGGTCCTGGCTTCTGCCTCAGTCGCCGAGTGCACCGCATCGGGGGCCGGACGCCGAACCTGGCGAGGCGGCCGCGGCGGCATCGGCACATACACCATTTGTACCGGCTGCGCGATTGCCGGATTGGATCCCTGGTCTGTCCGGTCGCTCGGCTTATGAAACAGGCCGAGGAGCAGCACGATCAGCCCGGCGTGAAACGCAACACTGGTCCCCAGCCCGCCCCAGGGCTTCTTCGCCTCGATCGGCAAAGACTCGATGCGGACCGGAATGGGCCGGGGAGGCAAACGGTTGCGGATGGAATACATGAAGGGCTGAATCTACTCCGGAGCGTGGAGACGGTTATGAAATGTAGGCCGTCCAAAGGATGCGCGAAACCGCAACAGCGTTTCGGTGCTGATCTTACGCCTCGGCGAGGAGATCTGTTGGGCCGGGTTTCGGGATTGCCACGGCGGCGATAGCTTCTACGCCATGTCCAACCTCGCTGGCAAACACGCCCTGGTGTGCGGCAGCACCCAGGGCATCGGTCTGGCCTGTGCCACCGAGTTGGCCAGGGCCGGCGCCCGGGTCACACTGCTGGCCCGGAACCGGGACCAGCTGGAGCGGGTCCGGGCCGGGTTGCCTCATTCCGGCACCGAGAATCCGCACCAGCTCCTGGTGGCTGACTTCGCCCATCCGGACACCGTACGCGCGGTGGTAACCGAGGGGCTCCGCCGGTTGGGGACGGCGCATATCCTGGTCAACAACACGGGCGGCCCCCCCGCTGGCCCCCTGTTCGAAGCCAGCGATCAGCAATTTCTCTCCGCCTTTGCCGCTCACCTTCTCTGCAACCACGTCCTGGCCCAGGCCACCGTCCCGGGGATGAAAGCCGAGAAGTATGGCCGGATCGTGAACGTCATCTCGACGTCGGTCAAGCAGCCGATCAAGGGACTCGGTGTTTCCAACACGATTCGGGGCGCCGTGGCGAGCTGGGCCAAGACCCTGGCCGGCGAGCTCGGTCCATTCGGGATCACGGTGAACAACGTGCTCCCGGGTGCCACCATGACCGAGCGGCATCATTCCCTGATCCGAACCAAGTCGGAGTCCAGCGGCAAGAGCGTCGAGGAGATCGAGCAGGGCATGAAGGCGGAGATTCCGCTGGGCCGCTTCGCGGCCCCCGAGGAGGTCGCGGCCGCGGTGGCCTTTCTCGCTTCTCCGGCGGCGGCCTACATCACCGGGATCAACCTCCCGGTGGATGGTGGGCGGCTGGGGTCGCTGTGAACACGCTCGCGAACTACATCGATGGCAACCTCGTCGCGCCCGAGGCCGGCCAGTACCTCGACGACATCGAGCCGGCTACCGGGCAGGTGATCGCGAAGGTCCCGGCCAGCGACGGGCGGGACGTCGATTGCGCGGTGCAGGCGGCGGAGGCGGCTTTTCCCGGCTGGTCCCGGACAGCGGCGGCCGAGCGCTCCCGGCTTCTGCTCAGGATCGCGGACCTGATCGAGCGGGACCTGGACGCCCTGGCCCGGTTGGAGTCGCAGGACACCGGCAAGCCGATTTCGCTGGCGCGGACGATGGACATTCCCCGGGCCGTCGCCAACTTCAGGTTCTTCGCGACCGCGATCCTGCATACCCAGTCGGAAACCCACGCCACCGATTACGCCGCGCTCAACTACACTCTCCGGCGCCCCCGCGGGGTGGCCGGCCTGATCTCGCCCTGGAACCTTCCGCTCTACCTGCTCTCCTGGAAGATCGCGCCCGCCATCGCGACCGGTAACACGGCGGTGGCCAAGCCCTCGGAGCTTTCGCCGATGACGGCGGCGGCGCTGGCCCAGCTGTGCCGGGAGGCGGAGCTGCCCCCGGGCGTGTTGAACGTCGTGCACGGCCTGGGTACCAGCGCCGGCGCGGCCCTGGTCAAGCATCCCGCGGTTCGCACCATCTCGTTTACCGGCGGCACCGCCACCGGTGCCGAGCTGGCGCGGACCGCCGCGCCGCTGTTCAAGAAGATTACCCTCGAGCTGGGCGGGAAGAACCCGACCATCATCTTTGCGGATGCCGACCTGGATCTCGCGATCGCCACGACGCTGCGCTCCTCCTTCAGCAACCAGGGCCAGATCTGCCTCTGCGGTTCGCGCCTGCTGGTGGAAGAGAGCGTCTACCAGGCATTCCTCGAGAAGTTTGTCGCCGGTGTCAGGGCGCTCAGGATCGGGGACCCGATGGAGCCGGAAACCCAGCAGGGCGCGGTGATCTCGGCGGCCCATCGCGAGAAGATCCTGCGCTACATCGCGCTGGCAAAAGAGGAAGGCGGCACCATTCTCACCGGTGGCGGGCCGCCGGCGTCGCTGCCCGAACGCTGCCGGGGCGGGTTCTTCGTGGCGCCAACCGTGATCACCGGACTGGGCCCGTCCTGCCAGGTGAACCAGGACGAGATCTTCGGTCCCGTGGTCACGGTGCAGTCATTCAAGACCGAGGACGAGGCGATTCAACTGGCCAACGATTCCCGCTATGGCCTCGCCGCGTCGCTCTGGACGGGAAACCTCACCCGCGCGCACCGGGTGGCGGAGCAGCTTGCCTGCGGGACAATCTGGGTCAATACCTGGCTGTTCCGGGACTTGCGAGTGCCGTTCGGCGGGATGAAACAGAGCGGAGTGGGTCGCGAGGGCGGGGACGAGGCGATTCGGTTCTTTACCGAGCCGAAGAATATCTGCATTGCACTATAGGCGGTAATAGGCGGTAGAAGACGGTAAAGGCCGGTAGGTGTGGGCTATATCGTCGCGATGACTTTCAGCTCGATGGCGATCGGGGTCGGAAGCCGGTTCACTTCCACTGTGGTACGGGCAGGCTGGTTGTCCTTGAAATACTCTCCATAGAGTCTGTTATAGAGCTGAAAATCAGCCTTCATGTTGGTCAGGAATACCGTCACATCCACGATGCGGTCCCATCCCGATCCTGCGTCTTCCAGAACAATCCGCACGTTGTCGAATACTGCTCGGCACTGTTTCTCGAAGTCGTAACTCGCGATGTCGCCTCTTCCATCAAGGGTGACCCCGGGAATTTCCTTTGCACCGCGCTTCCTCGGTCCAATGCCGGAAAGAAAAAGCAGTTTACCCACGCGTTTGGCGTGAGGAAACGGCCCGACCGGTTCCGGAGCTCGATTGCTGACGATCGTCTCACTGTCGCTCAAATTATTCTCCTCACTATTACCGCCCTCTACCGCCCATTACCGCCTATTACCGCCTTACATCTGATGCCGAATCGCCCAGAGATCAGGAAAAATGGGCTTGAACAATGACTGTTTCAGAAACTCGACCCCTGCTGACCCGCCGGTCCCCCGTTTCGCCCCGATAGTCCGCTCGGCCAGCTTCACGTGGCGATAGCGCCACTCCTGCAGGCCCTCGTCGAAGTCGGTCATCAGCTCCAGCAGGATCACCATCTCCGGCTGCTGCTGGTAGGCCCGGAGCAGCTCGCCCTGGAGCGCTTCGTTGGGCGTGGTAGGCTGGGACACGTCCCGGCGAAGCAGCTCGTCGGGGACCTTGAGGCCGCGCCGGTCGAGGAAGCGATAAAAGGCGTCCATCAGGGTGGCATTCCGGTAGCGGATCTCCAGCCGGCGCCGGTCGGTCGATCCCGGTTCCAGCGCTTCCAGGGCCCGCTCCTTCTTGTTGCCCAGCTCGAATTCCAGTTCCCGGAACTGCACCGACTGGAAACCCGACGCGGTGTCCAGCCGGTCCCGGAAGGAGGCGAAGGATAGGGGGGTCATCGTCTCCAGGATGTCCAGCTGCCCCACCAGGGTCTTCATCACTGTGCGCACCCGCTTGAACGTGGCGATGGCGGCGAACAGGTCGCCGGCCACGAGGTCGGCCTTGATCTTGTCCAGCTCGTGCAGCAACAGCTTGAACCAGAGCTCGTACACCTGGTGGATCACGATGAAGAGCATCTCGTCGTGCTCCGCCGGCTGGGAGCGCGGTTTCTGGAGCGCGAGGAGCTGTTCCAGCTGGAGGTAGTCGGGGTAGGTCAGGGTCATGGTCTACCTAATATAGGTATTTCAAAACCGCATAACGCAAAGGCGCCAAGTCGCCAAGGGATCTTTGCGTTTTCGCGCCTTCGCGTCGGCAGTTTTGCGGTCACACAAAGATCCTACAATACCAAAGCCAGAATTGTCCCAATCAGCAGCAGGACGACAATCCCGGCCCCCCAACGCATGGCCGCATCCTGGCGGGCAGCCTTTTCTACCGCCTCCGCATACGGAATCGTGGTAAACGACACCATGGTATACAGCGGAATGAACCAATGGGGGAAGAGCGCGTGCAGCAGCTTCTCGACCTTCTTCTTGAGTCGGAACCACGGCGACGCTACCCGGTCCCGCATCTCGATGAAGTTGGCCAGGGCCAATGCGGAGATGGCGTCGGCATTCGGCTTCCGGGTGCGATCGTATTGTTCAAATGCCGCCAGACGGTTGTGGGGATTCTGCTTCAGGCATTGGGCCAGTGCCACGCAATCTTCGAAGGCTGCGTTGGCGCCCTGGCCGTAGAACGGCACGATCGCATGGGCGGCGTCTCCCAGCAGCACCACCTTTTCTTGTATGTGCCAGGGCGAGCAGCGCACCGTCACCAGCGAGCCGGTCGGGTTGGCGAAGAAATCCTGCGCCAGGGTCGGCATCAGGGGCACCGCGTCGGGGTAGGTCTCCTGGAAGAAACCAAGCACGTCCTCCGGCGACCGGAGGTTGGCAAAGCTGTTGGGTCCCTCGAAGGGCCAGAACAGGGTACAGGTGAAGGAGCCGTCCTGGTTGGGCAGTGCGATCATCATGAAGCCGCCCCGGGGCCAGATATGGAGCGCATTGGGCTCCATCTGGAAGCCGCCACCCGGCCTGGGAGGGATATACAGCTCCTTGTATCCATGCGCGAGATAGCTCTGGCTGTAGTCGAACAGCTCGCGCTTCTGCATCTGGGTGCGGATGGCGGAAAAGGCGCCGTCCGCCCCGATGATCGTGTCGCCGGCGTGAACCCGGCTCAGTTCGCCCTTCAGGGTCGTGAACTCGAGCTGCTCCTGCTCGAGATCGACTTCGGTGCAGCGCAGCCCGAAGTGCAGCCGGACCTGGTGCAGCCGGCTCGCCGCGTTCAGCAGAGCGATATTGAGCCCGGCGCGGCTCACTGAATTGATCGCCTGGTGCCGGGTACCGTAGGCCTGGAAGGTGAGGTGGCCGGTGGCGTCGTGAATCATCCGGCCGCGCATGGGTACCGCCATCGCGAGGATCTCGTCCTTGAGGCCCACCTGGTCGAGGGCGTGAAGCCCGCGTGCCGAGATGGCGAGGTTGATGGAGCGGCCGACGTCCGCGCCTGCCACCCGGGGGTCGGGGCGCCGCTCGTAAACGTCGACCTGATAGTCGTCGCGACCAAGCAGCAGCGCCATCAAGGATCCAGCGAGACCTGCCCCAACGATTGTGTAGCCGTCAGGCATAAAGGCAATCACCGTACAGGTAGAAGTTCCTCACGAAAAGCACGAACGACAGCCGAAGAACACGAAGAAGACCCCATAGTAGTCTTTCGTGGCTTTCGTGGAGTTTCGTGCCTTTCGTGAGGATATGTTGCCGGGATTGAGACCGCTACAAGCTCGCCGTGAGCAAACCATCCAGAATCCTCACAAATTTCCAGACCTCGTGGAATGTGTTGTACAGTGGCACTGGGGCCACCCGGATCACGTCGGGGTGGCGGTAGTCGCACAGCACGCCGGCCGCCTGGATCCGGTCGAACATCGCCTGGCCTCCCCGCGACACCCGGAGCGAGAGCTGGCAACCGCGCTGGGCGGGATCCGCCGGAGTCAGGATCTCGATCCTGCTGCCGGGCAGCTGGCCCAGCAGATACTCGAGGTATCCGGTGAGTGCCACCGATTTGGCCCTGAGCCGGTCCATGCCCGCCTCGTCGAAGATGCCAAGCGACGCCTTGAGCGGAGCCATGGCGAGGATGGGCGGATTGCTGACCTGCCAGCCGTCGGCGCCGGAGCGGGGAATGAACTGCTCGTTCAAGTGCATCAGGAAGCGGGTATCGGGATCATTGCCCCACCACCCCGCCAGCCGGGGAAGGGAACGCTCCGCGTGCCGCCGATGCACAAAACACCCGGCCACCGCGCCGGGACCGGAGTTCAGGTACTTGTAGGAGCACCACACCGCGAAGTCTACGTCCCAGTCGTGCAGCCGGAGCACCACGTTGCCCGCCGCGTGGGCGAGATCGTATCCCACCACGCACCCTTGCCGCCGCGCCGCCTGGGCAATGGCCCCCAGGTCGAACAGTTGTCCCGAGTAGTAATTGACGCCGGGCAGGAGCAGGAGCGCCACGGTTTTCCCGTGCTGCTCCAGCCAGGCGAGGATGTCCTCGCCGCGAAGGGTGACCTCTCCTGCCCGCGGCGCGATCAGCTTGAGCTGGCTCGCGGGATCCTGTCCCCGGTGCCGCAGGTGGGACTGCACCGCGTAGGTATCGGAAGGAAAGGCGTTCGCTTCCATCGCGATCGCGGCGCGCCCGTCCGCCGGCTGGTAAAAGGTCGCCAGCATGAGGTGCAGGTTGACCGTGAGCGAGTTCATCATGACCACTTCGCCCGGCGTCGCGCCGACCAAGCGGGCACCCGACTCCCGAAACACCTCGTGATAGGAGAGCCAGGGCGTCGCCGCCTTCCAGTGGGCCTCGACGCCCAGGGTCGCCCAGTCATCCAGCTCCTGCTCGACCGCCGTGCGGGCGGCGAGCGGCATCAGGCCCAGGGAGTTGCCGACGAAATAGATGTGAGGGGTCCCGTCGGGGCGGAGCGGATAGGCAAAGCGTTGCCGGAAGGCGCGGAGCGCGTCGTCCGCGTCCAGGCGACGGGCGGCGGCCTCATCGGGCGTGAAAGGCCCCGCCTGGGCGGTCACTCAAAACGCTCGCGGGCCACATTCAGAAACTCAAGCGCGGTGCCGGCCAGCAACCGGTCCCTGGTGGCGGAACTCAGGTCGCGCAGCGATTCGATCAGCCGGCCGGCCGGCCGTTCCCCCAGCGGGAATGGGAAGTCCGAGCCCATCGCGACCCGCTCCGGGGTCATCAGCTTGAGCAGCAGGCGGAACGCATCCTCGTCGTGCACCAGCGAATCGACGTAGAAGCGGTCGAGGTAGTCGCGCGGGTTCACCGGGTTGTCCACGGCGACCAGGTCCGGGCGGACCTTGAAGCCATGCTCGATGCGGCCGATGGTGCCCGGGAAGTTGCCGCCGCCATGGGCAAAGCAGATCCGGAGCCGGGGCAGCCGTTCCAGGACCCCGCCGAAGATCACGGCGCAGATGGCGAGCGTCGTCTCCGCCGGCATGCCGACCAGCCAGGGCAGCCAGTAGCGCGGCATCCGATCCTTCCCCAGCATGTCCCACGGGTGCACGAACACCGCCGCCCCCAGCTCCTGGGCGGCTTCGAAGACCGGAAACAGCTCCGGCGCGTCGAGATTCATCCGGTTCACATGGCTGCCGATCTGGACGCCGGGAAACCCCAGCGTCTTCACACAGCGCTCCAGCTCTCTCACTGCCAGCTCCGCCCCCTGCATCGGCAGGGTGCCGAGCCCGACGAAGCGGCGCGGGTAGGCGGCGACCGTCTCGGCGATGTTGTCGTTCAGCAATTGGGACAGGTCGGCGGCATGCTGGGGCTTGGCCCAGTAGCTGAACATCACCGGCACGGTGGAGAGGGCCTGCACCGACACGCCGTCGGCATCGCACTCCTCGATCCGCCGCACCGGGTCCCACGAGTTATCGGAGACTTCGCGGAAGAACCGGCCGTCGATGAGCATCCGGGCCCGGCAGGGCGCGTGATGCTCCATCGACATGAACCCGCCATACCCATATCGCTCCCGCAGATCGGGGAGCGAGTGGGGAAGGATGTGGGTGTGGAGGTCGATCTTCAGAATCTTATTTCTTGGCGGCCGGGGTTGGTACCTGCATCACGTGCCCGCAATTGCGGCAGGTGCGCAGGGCCTCGTTCTGATAGAAGTTTTCGATGATCGGCTTGAGTTGCTTGCCCAGGTCCTCGAGCTGGAAGGCATTGTCGTACAGAACTTCGCCGCAGTTCTCGCAGAACCAGCGCAGGTGATCCTGCTCGCTCTCGGCCCGTTGCCGCTCGATCACCAGGCCGACCGTGTTGGCGGGGCGCTGCGGAGAATGGGGGATGCCGGCCGGGAGCAGGAACATCTCGCCTTCCCGGATCGGGATTTCCCGGGTCTTGCCGTCTTCGATGATCCGGAGGACGATGTCGCCTTCGACCTGGAAGAAGAACTCCTCGCCGTCCTCGATATGAAAATCCTTGCGCTGGTTGGGCCCGCCCACCACCATCACCATGAACTCGGCGTTCTGCCAGACCATCTTGTTGCCCACCGGAGGCTTGAGCAGGTCCCGGTGCTCGTTGATGAAGCCCTTCAGGTTGATCGGCATGAGCGGGGGCATGGGCATTCCTCCAGGAAGCGGCTGGCGTGGATTTGACTGGACAAATCTACCAACCAATCGCAGTATGAGGTATCCCAGCCTGGTTGATGAAATGTCCCCCCTCCAGTCCCAGTCGCCCCCGCTTCCGCGAGGCGGGATCCCGCCCGGCCAACTGACCGATGCCCGGCTGCAGTGCCATCATGCCGCGCAGGTCATCGTTTCGCTCGGGATCTCGCTGCTGCCGCCCCGGGACGATGACAGCCATACCAACCTGGGCTGGGACCCCGAACTGGGCGCCCTGACCAGTCACCCGGTGCCCGGCACCGCTCCGTTCCGGGGTGGGTTGGCCCTCGCGGAGCTGGAGCTGCTGGTCGTGGGTGACGGGATCAGCAACCGGGTTCCCCTGTCGGGCAAGACGATCGCCGATGCATGGCAATGGCTGCTGGCCGAGGTCAGGAAGGCCGGGGGAGACGTCAAGCGGATGACCAACGCCAGGCACTACACCATTCCGTCGCACCCGGTCGCCGTCGGCGCAGCGTTCCAGCGCCAGCCGGCCGCCGCGTTCTCCGAGCTTGCCGGATACTATGGATTGGCCGACCGGGTATTGGGCGGGCTGGTCGCGAAGACCCCGGGCGCGTCCGTGGTCCGTTGCTGGCCCCACCACTTCGATATCGCGACCCTGATCAGCTTGCCGCCCGGCAGGGGGCCGGCGCGCACGGTGGGTGCCGGCCTTTCGCCCGGCGATGACTCGTATGGTGAGCCATACTTCTACGTCACGCCCTATCCCTATCCGGCGGTGGATCGCCTCGGCAAGTTGCCATGGGGCCACTGGCATACGACCGGGTGGACCGGCGCGGTGCTCCCGGGAAGCGAAATGTTGTCGAATATAGACCCGGAGCGAGAGGCCAGGGACTTCATTGCCGGCGCCGTGGAAGCATGTCGGCGGGCGCTGGACTGATATCGAGCCCTGCCAAACTACGGTCAGGAAACCACGAAATTGCGAAAACACGAAGTGGATTGGAGTTGAAAACGCAAATCGTACGAGGTGACTGGGATGCCTGACCGTTGGTACGACCTCGGCCCGAGCGAGGAGTTCTCCCGCCAGCCGATCACGCCGGTCAAGCTCGAGCGGCTGGCCGTCGCGATCACCTGGCGCGACGGGGAATTCGGGGCGATCTCCGGCGTGTGCAATCATGCCGGGGGCCCGCTGGGCGAGGGGCGGCTGGATGGCGACTACGTGGTGTGCCCGTGGCACAACTGGAAGTACCATCGCCGCACCGGGCTGGGCGAGCCGGGCTACGAGGACGACGCAGCGCCCAGTTACGCGGTCAGGGTGGAGAAGGGCCACCTGTGGCTGAACCTGGAACCGCTCACCAAGCGGAGCCGAGGCAAGCACGATCCCCACCCGCTGGCCCGCAAGGTGACGCGGGAGCCGGGCCCGGTCCGGGTGGTGGGGATCTCCACGACCGCGATGGACGCCGCCAACCCGCGCTACTCCGGGTCCGACGACCTGTTGCAGATCGCCCTCCAGTACGCCGAGATTTCCAGCGGCTGCGAAACCCGGCTCATCAAGCTCAACGATCTCAAGTTCCGGCACTGCGAGGGCTACTACTCCAAGAGCGCGCAGGCCTGCACCTGGCCCTGCTCCATTACCCAGATGGATCCGGGGGACCAGCTGGACCGGGTCTACGAGGCCGTGGTCCACTGGGGTGACGTGATCCTGGTGTCGACCCCGATCCGCTGGGGATCGGCCAGTTCACTCTACTACAAGATGGTCGAGCGGATGAACTGCGTGCAGAACCAGGTGACCATCGCCAACCGGGTGCTGCTCCGGAACAAGGTGGCCGGGTTCATCATCATCGGGGGCCAGGACAACGTGCAGGCAGTGGCGGGGCAGATGATGGGCTTCTTCGGCGAGGTGGGTTGCCAGTTCCCCCAGTTCCCCTACATCGCGCATAGCCGGGGCTGGAGCGCGGAAGACATGGAGCGGAACGTCCAGATCGTCAAGCACAGCGTCGAGCTCCGGGAAGCGGCCGAAGGCCTGGTCCAGCGGTCGGTGGCGATGGCCCAGCTGCTGGTCTCCGGCGCCATGTCCCAGGGCGACCTCATGCGGGGCGGCCGCAAGGCCCACCAGCTGGAAATGGATGAACCCGGTTCCTCAACGTAACTAAGGAGAACGCGATGAAGACCCTGCTCGCACTGGCGCTGGTGTGCACCCTCGGCGGTACGCTCCACGCCCAGAAGAACAGCGATGAATCCCGCCGGGCGGCCACCCGCGAGAAAATGCGGACCCTGCTCAGCTCCGCCGGGGTGAAACTGGGAGTCAACTTCCGGCAGAGCGAGCGGCAGCCGTTCAACTTCGTCGGCTCGCTCGAGTCCGGGCTGCAGAACGCGGAGAGCATGGAGATCCTGGTGATGATCGGCAGCCGCGACGTCATCACCATCGAGGTCTACCCCCACATGCGGGGCGGGGGTTACATCAACGTGGGCCGGGCCAGCAACGGGACCGGGCTCATGCGCAAGCTGCTCACTTTCAACGACGGAGGTTTCTTCTACTGGGGCGCCGACGACGCGGACGATGTCTTCGCCGCGTTCAACTTTACCCTGGAGTCCGGGTTTCCCACCGAGTCGATGGACATCGTGTTGCGGAGTATCCCGCTGCTGGACGCCAAAGTCGGGGAGTTGAGCAACTTGGTCCGCGAATAGGGAACCTCGGACTCTCCCTGGACGCGGCGGTTCTCAACTCAGAGCCACAAGAACCGCGTATGGCTTATGGCAGATAGCAGCTCCCAGTAGAATTGACGTTGCGTACTGGGCCGTCGAAATCACAAGCAGCTGCCACATGCCATACGCCATCTGCTATATGCTGTTTTCTCTGAGCCTCCGAGTCTCTGAGTTGAAAACGGTGGTCCGCAAGGTTAGCCCGCGGGACCTCACCCTTCGCGTCCAGCAATGAACCAGAAACCTCCAGCCCTCCCGTCCCGTAAGCGGATCAACCAGCCGTAAATTCTCCTGACCCGGGACGGGCATGCTCCTTCCTCTATTACTGGCCATCCAGGCGGCCGGCCCCGATTCTCTTACCATCTATGACGGCCGGCAGAACGAGGTTTCGGTCTCGATCCCTCGCCACGACGCCAGCGTAACCATCGACGGCACGCTGGATGAGCTGGCCTGGTCGCGCTCCGCCCTGCTGACCGGCTTTTCCCAGTTCTCGCCCAGCGATGGCGTGGCCGCGGTGGATTCAACCGAAGTCCTGGTCTGGTATTCCGGCGATGCGATCTACTTCGGTATCCGGGCCTACGAGGCCCACGGGGCGGTCCACGCCACCCTGGCCGACCGGGACCGGATCTTCGGCGACGACAACATCCAGATCCTGCTGGGCACCTTCAACGATGGCCGCCAGGCCACGGTCTTCATGGTGAACCCGTTCGGGGTCCAGGCCGACGGCTCGCTGCTGGAGCTGGGGCGCGCCGGCAGCACCGGGATATTCAGCGGCGGCGGCAGCGTGAACCGGGATCCGGCGGATCTCAATCCCGATTTTGTCTTTCAATCCAAGGGACGGCTCACGCCTTACGGCTATGAAGTGGAAGTGCGGATTCCGTTCAAGAGCCTCCGGTTCCAGTCCACGGCGGAGCAGACCTGGGGCCTGAACATCGTTCGCCAGGTGCAGCACTCGGGCTACGAGGACAGCTGGACCCCGGCCCGGCAAAGCGCCGCCTCGTTCCTGGCCCAGTCGGGGCAGCTGACCGGGATGCACCAACTGAACCGCGGCCTGGTGCTGGACCTCCAGCCGGAGATCACCTCCCGGGTAGACGGCGCGCCGGCTGGCAACCGGTGGGATTACAGCGGGGGACGGCCCGACGTGGGCGGCAACGTTCGCTGGGGAGTCACCAACGACCTGACGTTGAACGGCACCGCGAACCCGGACTTCTCCCAGGTGGAATCCGACGCGGGGCAGTTCACCTTCGATCCCCGACAGGCGCTGTTCTTCCCCGAGAAGCGACCCTTCTTTCTCGATGGCAGCGAGCAGTTCAGCACCCTCAACAACCTGGTGTACACCCGGCGCATCGTGCAGCCGGTTGCCGCAGTGAAACTGACCGGCAAGACCCTCGGCGCCAACATCGGTGTGCTCTCCGCCCTGGACGACCGCGAGGTGTCGTTCACCGGGGACGACCATCCGATCTACAACATCCTCCGGGTCCAGCGGGACGTCGGCCGCCAGTCGCGGATGGGCCTGGTGTATACCGACAAGATCGATGGCGACAACTACAACCGGGTCCTCGGCCTCGACAGCCGGATCGTCTTCGGCGGGATCTACTCGGTGCAGGCCCAGGTGGCGGGCAGCCGGACCCGGTTCGCCGGCACCCGAACCGACGCGCCGCTCTGGTTCGCCCGGTTCCTCCGCAACGGCCGCACCCTCGGCATCCGCTACTCGATCAACGCCATCAGCGAGGACTTCCAGGCCCAGAGCGGGTTCATCGGGCGGGCCGGGGTCGTCAACGCCACGCTGGTTCACTCACTCACCGGGCACGGCAAGCCCGGCGCGTTGCTGGAGCGTTTTGGCGGCGACGTCCAGCTGAACGGCGTCTGGAAATACGACGACTTCGTGCACGGCAGGGAATCCCAGGACCGGAAGCTGCATTTCAACAGCTCTGCCACCCTCCGGGGCGGATGGCTGGCCCAGGCATCGCTGTTGATTGAATCGTTCGGGTACGATCCCGATATCTATGCCGGCTATGCCATCGAGACGCCGGTGGACACCGTCGCCTTCGTCGGGACGCCCGACATTCCCAACCTGGACTGGGTGGCGTCTCTCGGTACCCCGGAGTTTTCCCATTTCTCCGCCAACGGGTTCGTGCTCTACGGTCACGACGAGAATTTCTTCGAATGGAGCTCGGGCGAACTCCTCCTGTTCAACGTGGGGCTCGCCTGGCGGCCCACCGACCAGATCCGGCTGGAAGCCACGTACCAGCACCAGCAGGTCAACCGGCGCACTGATGGCAGCCTGGTGGACATCCAGCGGAACCCGCGGCTCAAGCTGGAGTACCAGGTCAGCCGCCCCTTCTTTATCCGGGTGATCGGGGAGTACTTCAACCAGTGGACCGACGCCCTCAGGGACGATTCCCGGACCGGCTTGCCGATCCTGATCTTCGATCCGTCGGTGGGCGACTACGTGCGCACCCAGGTTGCCCGGAACAACCGGTTCCGGGGCGACGTCCTGTTTTCGTTCCAGCCCAACCCGGGTACCGTGTTCTTCGCCGGCTACGGCAGCACCATGCGGGAGCCCAACGGTGTGACCAATCACCTGCGGCGGACCGAGGATGCGTTCTTCGTGAAAGCGAGCTATTTGTTCAGGATGTGACAAGTGACATGTGACATGTGACATGTGACAAGTGACAAGTGACAAGTAACTGCATTTTTGGGGATCGGTGAGTAGCCGGTCCCTTTTGCTATTCTTTGGGTTGCTTCAGGGCCCCATATTTCTTCATGAGTCCAAACAAAAGGAGTTGAGACTCTTGGCACTGTTGCAGCGTGTTCAGGATGCCAGCATCCCGGAAGTGCTCAAAGTCGTTCATCAGATTCAAAAGATCGTCGGTTTCAATGGCAGAACCGTACGCGATGCGCAGGTGGCTTCGCCAATGACCTGAGTCTGAAAAGAAGGGTACCCTTCCGCAATATTGAGCTGAACCGAAAGAGAAGAGCGCTGAACTTGGGCGAAGACGGCGGCAAACTGAGGCCGCCATGCTGTAATGCTCAGCTCGATGACGCCCTTGGCCACGCTCCGGGCTCGTTGCCAGGCGAGCAGGTCACGATGTGTCTTCATACCCCAACGTACGGGGTTTCAGCCGCGAGTTACGTATCTTTCCAATGCTTTGAGACATCAATTAAGCGCAAAGTTGTTACTTGTCACTTGTTACTTGTCACTTGTCACGTATTTTGAAGTTGCCCTTGGAATCACCGCGGCACCGGAGTCCCCGCCATGCACTTCCCGCGCAACCTGCTGGACCGTCCCGCTGAAGAGACGGCGCGACTGATCGCACTCGGATTTCTCGATCATGCCGCCCTGGCCCGCAAGCGACTGCGCAAGCGGGAGCCCGAGGCGTTGCACGACCTCAGGGTCGGTGTCCGTCGGCTGCGCACCAGCCTTCGCTGCTTCCGACGGGAGTTGGGAAGCAGTATTTCCCGGAAGACCCGCCGCCAGCTGGAGCGCCTGGCGGGGGCCTCCGGTGCGAGCCGGGACCTCGAGGTCCACCTGGGATGGGTGAAGGGCCAGCTGGATCCGGCCGGGGCCCGGCAGCGGGCCGGCGTGGCCTGGCTGGTGGAGCGGCTGGAGAAACGGAAGCGTCGGGCCGACAAGCGGCTCGACCGGACCATCGCGCGGATCTGGCCCTCGCTCCGCCCCCGGCTCAAGGAGGAGCTTCGCACCTACCGGCTCACTGTCCGGGTGGACAAGATCGCGCGGGGTCACACGGCGGCGCCCGCGCTGGGTCGCCAGATCCTCCAGTTGGCCGGCGAGCTGGAGACCCGGCTCACCGCGATCCATTCCATCGGGCAGCAGGACGCGGCCCACGCCGCGCGAATCCAGGTAAAGCGGCTGCGGTATATGCTGGAGCCGCTGGAGCACCAGGTCGAAGGCAGCGCCGGGGTCGTGCGCCGGCTCAAGGTGCTGCAGGACCTGCTGGGCGACCTGCACGACGCCCAGGCGTTCATGGCCAGCGTGGCGCGGCTCCGCAAGCGGGCCGCGAACGAACACCTGAAGCGGCAGCGGAAGCGGGGCGGCTGGCGGACCGAGCCGCTCAAGAGCGGGGAAGCGCAGGACGACGATCCCCGCCCCGGACTGCTGGCTCTGCACCAGGTGCTGGTGGACCGGAATCACTCGGCCTTCCAGCAGCTCGAGGAGCAATGGCTCAAGGGAGCGGGGGAGGCCTTCTTCGCCCAGGTCACGGAGCTGGGCCAGTCCCTGGTCAATGACGACCGGGATAACCTGGAAATCGAACGGAAGTACCTGCTTCGGAGCATTCCGCCGGCCGCGCGGGTGGCACCCGCGCTCCATATCGAACAGGGGTACCTGCCGGGAAACCGGATCGCCGAACGGGTGCGGCGCACCAGCGCCGGGGGCGAGGAGCATCGCTACCGCACCATCAAGGGCGGGACCGGCATTGCCCGGGTCGAGGTGGAGGAAGAGGTCGCGCCCGCCCTCTACGAACACCTCTGGCCGCTCACCGAAGGCCGCCGGGTGTTCAAGCGCCGCCACAAGGTCAACGATGGTGAGCTGGTCTGGGAAATCGACGACTTCGCCGACCGCGACCTGGTCCTGGCGGAAGTCGAGCTCCCGTCCGAAGAAACTCCGGTAGATCCGCCGGAATGGCTCAAGCCGTACGTGGTGCGGGAGGTGACCGGCGAGGACGAGTACGCCAACTCGAATCTTGCGAAGTAGACGGTAGGACGGTAAGACGGTAGGACGGTAAGTAGCGAGGACATGGTCAGGCCGGGGCCTTTACCGTCCTACCGTCCTACCGTCTTACCGTCCCTTGGTGTTGCAGTGGTAGTGTCTTTAACCACGCCAAACTCAATGTCTAATTCCAATCTACCCCGTCGAGACTTCCTTGTGCTCGGCACCGCCGGTATCGCGACCCTCGCTGGAGTGCGGAACTGGCGTTTCGGGGCGCCACTGGCCACCCGGGTGTCCCCGGCGCTTGGCCCCTTCGAGCTGGAAGAGATCACCATCGCGGGCCTGCAACAGGGCATGGCGGCCGGAACCTGGACGGCACGCCAGGTCGCTCAGCTCTATCTCGATCGGATCAACCAGTTGGACGCGGGCCCGGACAAGGTCAACGCGGTCATCGCCCAGAACCCCGATGGGTTGAGCATCGCCGATCAGCTGGACGTCGAACGGAAAGCGGGAAAGCTCCGCGGCCCGATGCATGGCGTCCCGGTGCTGATCAAGGACAACATCGATACCGCCGACCGGATGGCGACATCGGCCGGCTCGCTGGCCCTGGCCGACTCGCATGCACTCCAGGATTCCACGGTGGCGAAACGGCTGCGAGATGCCGGCGCCGTGATCCTGGGCAAGACCAACCTGAGCGAGTGGGCCAACTTCCGGTCGACCCATTCGAGCAGCGGCTGGAGCGGGCGGGGCGGGCAGACCCGGAACCCGTACGCGCTGGACCGCAATCCCTGCGGCTCCAGCTCGGGGACAGGCGCCGCGGTGGCCGCCAACTTCTGCGCGGTGGGCGTGGGGACCGAGACCGATGGATCGATCGTGTGCCCGTCCTCCAATTGCGGCCTGGTCGGGATCAAGCCCACGGTCGGGCTGGTGAGCCGGGCCGGCATCATCCCGATTTCGGCGACCCAGGATACCGCCGGCCCGATGGCGCGCACGGTCACCGATGCGGCCATCCTGCTCACCGTGCTCCAGGGCGGGGATCCCCGGGATCCGGCAACTCGGGCTTCAGGTAGCCGCCCGGTGGTGGACTACACCGCGGCGCTGAATCCCGCCGGCCTCCGCGGGGCCCGGATCGGCGTGGCGAGAAATTTCTTCGGGTTCAGTCCAGCCGTGGATCGCGTCATGAACGAGGCGATCGAAGTCCTGAAGCGGGAAGGCGCCGTCCTGGTCGACCCGGCCAACTTCCCCACCGCGGGACAGTTTGACGACTCCGAGTTCGAAGTACTGCTCTATGAGTTCAAGGACGGCATCAACGCGTATCTCGCCGGCCTGGGGCCCAGCGCATCAATGCACACCCTGGCTGACCTGATCGCGTTCAACGAGCGGGAGCGGGCGCGCGAGATGCCGTTCTTCGACCAGGAGATCTTTGTCATGGCCCAGGACAAGGGACCCCTCACCACCCGGGCCTATCGCAAGGCGCTGGAGAAGGACGACCGGCTTTCCCGCCGCCAGGGAATCGACGCCCTGGTCGCCAAGCACAAGCTCGATGCCATCCTGGCGCCGACCGGCGGCCCGGCCTGGACCACCGACCATGTGAATGGCGACCATTTCTCCGGCGGATCTTCCACGCCGGCCGCGGTCGCAGGGTATCCCGCGATCACCTTGCCCGCCGGCCACGTCATGGGCCTGCCGGTCGGCATTTCGTTCTTCGGCGCGGCGTGGTCTGAGGCTACGCTGATCCGGATCGCCTACGGCTACGAGCAGGCCTCGAAGCAGAGAAAACCGCCGCAGTTTCTCGCGCACGCTGTGGAATCATGAAACGGCTTTCATCCCGAGGGGAGCGAGGGATCTTTCCAGGGCAAGCAAGATTCCTCGCTGCGCTCGGAATGACAGCCCTTAGTAAAGGAACCTGATGGCCCTGGCTTCGAGCATCGAGCGGCTGGCCGCCCGGCTGGGCGTGGAATCCGGCAACCGGAGGATCGGCCGGACCACGCTGCTCCGGCTCACGCTTTACTACCTGGTCGTCATAATCGTGATCTCCGCGTTCATCCTGCTGACCGGCGAGATGAGGCCGGGCTTCGAGAGCAGCGGCGATGCATCCCGGGTGCTCACCGACGGCCTCTCCGGCAACGCACAGCTCCACCAGCTGACCCAGGGGTTCTGGGCTCCGCTCTTCCGTACCCTGCCACCCCTGGCCTATGGCGCCGCCTCGGTGATCGGCTCGTTCCTGCTGTCACTCCCGGTAGCGTTCACCTACGTCCGCACCCGGAATCGCCTCAAGTACGACCAGTCGCTGGTCCAGACCGTGATCATGCTGCCGGTGGTGGTGACGGCGATCCTGATCGTGGTCGAGAACAGCCTCGCCCTGGCCTTCAGCCTTGCGGGTATCGTGGCGGCGATCCGCTTCCGCAGCAACCTCAAGGACAACCGGGATGCGGTCTATATCCTCGTGGCGGTGGGCATCGGGTTCGCCTCCGGGGTGGGGACGCTGGCCATCGCGACCTTCCTGTCGATGTTTTTCTGCACCCTCGAGTTGCTGCTCTGGAAACTGGACCTGACGGCCGATCATGAGCGCACCTTCGGCATGCTCTGCATGCCTGCGGGTGTTGGGTTCGACCCGGCGCTGCCCGCCGGCACCGGCACCGGTGACGCCGATATCGGGTTGCCGTCGGCCGATACCAACCTGCTCCAGATGGGGGGCGCCACGCCGGAAGTCGGCCAGGCCAGGGCGAAGAAGTCCGAGCGCCTTCTCATCTATGTCACCGATCCCGAGAAGGGGCGGGAAGTGGCCGATGAGATCCTGGGCCGGGATGCGAAGCAATTCAAGTTCCGGAAGGCCAAAGACGGCGGAAACGATCAATACGTCCTCGATTACCGGATCCGGTGCCGGAAGAAGACCCCGTCGAACCGCATCATCGAAGGCCTGTACGCGACGGGCTCGCCGTACGTCATCGCCGCCGAAGTGAAGGAGGCGGACGGGTGAGGTCGCTGGATCCCGATTCGATGGCGCCCGACTTCACGTTGCCGTCCTTGCCCGGCGAAACGGTGGCGCTGGCTTCCTACCGGGGTCAGCCACTCGTCCTGGTGTTCTATCCCGCCGACTTCAGCCCGGACTGCGGTGACCAGCTCACCCTGTACAACGAAGTGCTGCCGGAGTTCGAGCGACTGGGTGCCCGGCTTCTCGCGGTCTCGGTGGACAACGTGTACAGCCACGCCGCATTTCATAAAAGCCGAAACCTTCACTTTGCCCTGGGATCCGACTTTAACCCCAAGGGTGCGGTCACCCGGAGCTACGGGGTCTACAACGAGCAGACCGGCATGAGCGAACGGGCGCTCTTCGTGCTCGACGAGGCCGGGATCATCCAGTGGTGCCACGTTTCGCCCCACACCAGCGTCGTCCCCGGCGCCGAAGGGATTCTGGACGCCCTCGAAGCGCTCGCGGCCCGCACTCAGGGCGGGCCCTGATGGCCGGTCTCCTCATCCCCGTCACCGCTCGCGACCACTGCCGGGGGCCCGCCGAAGCCAGCCTGGTCCTGGTCCAGTACGCCGACTTTCAATGCCCGCACTGCGCCCTGCTCCATCCGATCGTCGACGAGATCCGCCGCGAGCTCAAGGACTCTTTGCGGGTCGTATTTCGCCACTTCCCGCTGAGCCAGGTGCATCCCAGGGCCAAGGCGGCGGCATTGGCGGCCGAGGCCGCGGACAGCCAGGGCAAGTTCTGGGACATGGCGGACCTGCTGCATGACAATCATGAGGAACTGGACCAGGACTCGCTGGAGCGCTACGCGAAAAAGCTCAAGCTTTCGATGAAGCAATTCAGCGGGGAGATCGAGTCGGGGGCGCACGAGGCCCGGATCCGGGCCGATTTCCTGGGCGGGGTGCGCAGCGGAGTGAACGGGACGCCAACGTTCTTCATCAACGGCCAGCGCCACGAAGGCAGTCTCACCTTCGACGCCATGGTGACCGCGCTGCTCAACGCCTCGCGGAGCAAGTAGCCCCGGCCGCCCCATCCTCTTACCATACTACGAAATACCGTTCCGCTCATCGACCCACCGAGGCTTGCAATGCGACCCGCTTTTCTTCTTTGCCTGGCTCTGCTTCCGGCCATGGTTTCCCCCGCGGCCGGCCAGCAGCCGGACACCTCGTTCAGCGCGCCGCTCACCCTGCTCGACGCGATCCGCCTGGGCCGGGAGCGCGCGCTTAGCGCCGTCACTGCCCGCCTGGTGGCCGAGGCCGGGAGGATCAAAGTCAGTGAGCGGGCCGGTGAACTGCTGCCTCAGGTGAGCGGCGCCGCCAGCTGGAGCCGGCAGACGGTGAACCTGGACGAATTTGGAATTCCCATCGCGTCCGGAGTGACTCCACCGTTCAACCTGTACCGCTTCCAGCTCCGTGCTTCGCAGACCTTGTTCGACGCGGCGGCCTTTTCCCGCTTGAGTGCCGAGCGGAACAGCGCGATCGCGACCGGCCAGGACGCGCGGGCGGCCGCGGAGCTGGCAGGTGCGTCCGCCGGCATCGCGTATCTCAGGGTCCTGAGCACCACCGAAACAGTGCGGGCCCGGGAAGCCGACAGCGCGGTCGCGACCGACCTGCTCGACCAGGCCAGGAAGCTGGTGGACGCCGGGATCAGCCCGGCCATCGATGCGACCCGGAGCGAGGTCAGCTTCGGATCGGTCCAGACCCAGCTCGAGGTTGCCCGCAACAGCAGGGACCGGGCTCGGCTCGATCTGTTACGCGCGCTCGACCTGCCGCCCAGCACCGAACTCACCCTGGCCGACTCGCTTACGGTGGACGCGGTTCCGCTGCCGGAAACCCAGGAGGCGGCCGCGGCCTTTGCCCGTGAGCATCGCGCGGAATTGATCGCGGCCCGGGCCCGGACCGACGCGGCAAGAAAAACGCTCTCGGCGATCCACCATGAGAACCTGCCCAGCGTTTTGCTGTCGGGCGGCGTGAACGAGACCGCTCAGACCCTGGACGAACTGAAATACACCTACAATGTCCAGCTCGCGATCAACGTCCCGATCCTCGACGGGCTCCGCCGGCAGCGCCGGGCCCGGCAACAGGGAATCCAAGTGGAAGTGCAGGAAGTCCAGGAGCGGAGCACCCGGAACCAGGTGGATACCGATGCCCGGCAGGCGGTGCTGGACCTGGCGTCCGCCCGGCAGCAGGTCGCGATCGCGGGAGATCGGCTTCGCCTCTCCGAGCAGGAGCTGTCCCAGGCCCAGGAACGGTTCACCAACGGCGTGGCAGGGAGCGTGGAGACCACCAATGCGCAGGGTTCCCTCATCGAAGCGCGGGATGCCCTGATCCAGGCCCGGGTGAACTACGCCAACGCGCGGGTCGCGGCGTACCGGGCCCTGGGCGTCATCGATCAGCTCAGGTAGGAGACCAATCAATGGGGTCAGCCATGCAACTCACCTCACTCCCGATGTTGTTCGGTGGGCTGCTGACCCTTGCGGCCTGCAAGAGTCACGGTGGTGACATCGTGTCTCAAGGCACCATCGAAGTGCAGGAAACCGACGTGGCTCCCAATGTCACCGGCCGGGTCAGCCGCATCTGGGTCGATGAGGGCGCCATGGTCAAACGAGGTGATACCCTGATGACCTTGACCGCTACGACGCTGCCCGCTGACATCCAGGGTTACCAGGCGCGGGTTGACCAGGCGCGGGCCCAACTAGCCGAGTTGGAGCGAGGGTCCCGCCGGGAAGACATCGCGGCGGCCGAGGCTGGGTATCGCGGAGCGCAGGCCGAGTATGAGCGGGCAGTCGCCGATTCCGCCCGCGTGGCGCGGCTGGGGCAGACCGGAGTCGTCGGCCAGCGGGAGGTCGACCGTGCGCGAACCGCGGCGCTCCAAGCCGCCAGCAGCCGCGACGCGGCGAGGAGTGCGCTGGACCGGCTGCAGCGCGGGGCTCGACCCGAGGAGATCCAGGCGGCGCGGGCCCGCGTGGCCGAAGCAGAGGCCGCGCTGGCCGCGGGAAATGCCACCAGCGGGGAACTGACCCTGGTGGCGCCGAGCGACGGAGTGGTGTTGCCGCGGTTTTTCGAGGTCGGAGAGCTGGTGAGCGCGGGACACGCGGCGCTGACCCTCGCCGATCTCGCCCGCCCCTGGGTACGGGTGTACGTCGGGGAGCTTGACCTCCCGTCGGTGCGCCTTGGTGAGTTGGCGACCGGGCGGCTCGACGGCCGGCCCGATGTGGTCTATCCCGGCCGGGTCGTCGCGATCAATCACAAGGCGGAGTTCACTCCCCGCGTCGCGCTGACCGAAGAGGAGCGGCACGACCTGGTGTTTGGCGTGAAGGTGGCACTCACCGATACCACGGGCAGCCTTCGACCCGGTCTGCCGATGACGGTGTATTTCACCCGATCGGCGCCGGCGCCTGCCGATTCGGGTTCTCTCGAGGAGGCCAGGCCATGAACGGGTCGACCTCGGCTGACGGTCACGCGGTCGAGACCCGGAATCTCCGGAAAGTGTTCGGCGAGCTGGTGGCGGTAGACACTCTCAACCTCACGATCAAGCGGGGCGAGGTATTCGGCCTGTTGGGACCCAACGGTTCCGGCAAGACCACGATGATCCGGATGTTCTGCGGACTGCTGAAGCCCAGCGCGGGCGACGCGACCGTCGTGGGATACGATATCCGGACCCAGAGCGAGGACATCCGGCGGAATATCGGGTATATGTCCCAGCGGTTCGGCTTGTACGAGGATCTCACCGTTCGCGAGAACCTGAAATTCTACAGCGAGATCTACGGGGTACGCGGGGCGGAAGGCGCCAAGCGCCGGGAGGAATTGCTGGTGGAGCTGCGGCTGGTCCAGCGCGCCGACCAGTTCGCCGGCACCCTGAGCGGCGGCTGGAAGCAGCGACTGGCGCTGGCCTGTGCGACGGCCCACCGCCCCCAAATGCTGTTTCTCGACGAGCCGACCGCGGGTGTGGATCCCGCCGCCCGGCGCCTCTTCTGGGAGCTGATCTACCAGATGGCCGGGGAAGGCACCACGATCCTGGTGACCACCCATTACATGGACGAGGCGGATCGCTGCATGCGGCTGGCGTTCATGTCTCGCGGCCATTTGCTCGGCGTGGGCACCAGGGAGGAGATCGTCCGTCAGTTCGGCCAGGCCTCGGTCGAGGACGTGTTCATCGAGCTGCAGCGTCGTGACGAAGGAGTCATCGTATGAGCCCGCGCAATCGGGTTCGCGAGTCGCTGCTCTGGCCGATGCTCTGGAAGGAGTTTCTCCAGATGCGGCGCGACAAGTTCACCCTGCTGATGCTGATGGGCATCCCGGCCCTCCAGCTGTTGCTCTTCGGGTTTGCCGTCCGCACCGAGGTGCGCCACCTGCCCACCGTGGTCCTGGATCAGTCCCACAGCAGCCAGGGCCGCGCCCTGGTCGAGTTGCTGGTCAATACCCAGAACTATGACGTCGTGGCCCGGGTGACGGGGCAGGCCGAGATGGAAACCTGGCTTTCGAACGGGAAGGCCAAAGCAGCCATCATCATTCCGCCCGACTTCGCCACCAATATGAAACGAGGCGATGTCGCCTCGGCCCAGGTAATCGTGGATGGGAGTGATCCACTCACGGCGTCCGCTGCGATCAGCGGTGGCGCTCTCGCCGCCCAGGCCGGGGCGCGGATCCTCGGTCTCACACCTGACGGCAATTCTTCACAACTCGATATCCGGGTGCGGCCACGCTACAACCCGGGCCTCAAGACTCCGATCTACATCGTCCCTGGGCTGGTGGCTATCCTGCTCACCCTGACCATGGTATCGATCACCGGGATGTCGCTGGTGCGGGAGCGAGAACGGGGTACCCTGGAGCAGTTGATCGTCACCCCGATCGCCAAGGTCGATGTCATCCTGGGGAAGATTCTTCCGTTTATCGGCGTCGGGTACGTGCAAATGACGGTCGTCCTGCTGCTGGGCCACCTCGTCTTTCACGTTCCGATGCGGGGCAGCATTCTCCTGCTCTATGTGGTGACCTTCGCCTTCATTTTCGCCGTGCTGGGGATGGGACTCCTCATATCCACGGTGGCCCGGACCCAGACCCAGGCCATTCAGCTCAGCATTTTCATGATCATGCCGAGCATTCTGCTCTCCGGATTCATGTTCCCCCTGGCGGCGATGCCTAAGGCGATCGGCTGGATCGGGCTGGCCCTGCCGGTCACCTATTACCTGGAGATTCTGCGCGGCATCGTGCTCAAGGGCGTCGGGCTGGAGGAGTTATGGCCCCAGGCCCTGGCGCTGGTAGGCTTTGGGCTGGTCCTGATATTGATCAGCGTGAGGCGGTTCGCGAAGACGCTGGAGTAGGTGGGGGTTCCATAGGCGACCTGAAGACAAAAAAGGGCGGGTCTCGGACCCGCCCGGCGTTTTTCGGGTTACCACTCCGCGACGTCCTGGCGCGATATTCCCCATATGGGGGCGGAGGCCTCAGTCGGTGGGGCGTTCGGTCGGCAGCATGGTATACTTGGGGATGCTGAATCGCGGGGTACGTGCCGTCTTGGCCGTCGCATGGATGCTCGCGGGTACGGGGACTTTCTCCGCGAGCGCTCGGACCGCCGATTCGAACCACCATTGCCGGGGCGAAGATCGGATCGGTCATCTCGGGATGCATCACGATGCCTCTGGAGTGGCCATCGGAACTGGTCACGGTGGCGATTGCAGTCACTGCCCTCCCTCTCAATGCATGGACCACGCACACTGCGGCGCCACCGTTACCCTGGCATTCACAACGCCTGCCGACATCCTCGTTGAACATTCCAGCCTGGACCGGATCCTCGACACCCGAGTCGTCTTACGCTCTCGTGCCCACCAGCCGCCTACACCTCCGCCCCAAGTCCTCTCCTGATCGTTTCGTCTTTCTGAACCTCGATCCGGAGACAATCAAATGTTCACATCTCGCCCCTCCTTCAGGGTGATTCGGCTGTTCCTGCTGCTGAGCCCGGTAGTGCTCCCCGTTGGCCTGGCCCATGCCCAGCACGAGGACATGACCGGCATGGCAATGCCCGACACCGATGCGATGAATGGGCCGCTGGGCATTCCCCATTCTCGCATGGGTTCCGGCACCAGCTGGCTGCCCGACGCCACGCCGATGTACGCCTACCACTGGATGCCGGGGCGCTGGACCCTGATGCTCCACGGCCAGGCCTATCTCACCTATGACTTTCAAGCCGGACCTCGCGGTGACACTCAGGTTGGCAGCACCAACTGGGGCATGCTGATGGCGATGCGGCCAGTGGGCGGCGGGTTGCTGCACCTGCACGGCATGCTGAGCCTGGAGCCGTACACCATCGGGGCGAGGGGCTATCCCCTGCTGCTGCAATCCGGCGAGGCGTACCGGGGGGCACCACTGCACGACCGGCAGCACCCCCATGACCTGTTCATGGAGTTGGCCCTGATGTACGAGCATCCGCTGTCTTCGCGCTACGCCGCCTCCATCTACCTGGCCCCGGTGGGCGAGCCCGCGATCGGCCCGGTCGCCTTCATGCACCGCCCCTCCGCAGTGGACGATCCCCTGGCTACGCTCGCCCACCATTGGCAGGACGCCACGCACATCACGTACGGAGTGATCACCGGTGGCCTCTACACCCACACCTGGAAGCTCGAGGGCACGGTATTCAACGGCCGAGAGCCGGATGACGACCGAACTGATTTCGATTTTCGGAAGCTGGATTCCTACGGCGCGCGCCTGAGCATTAACCCGTCGGCCCACCTGGCGCTCAATGCCTCGTACGGGTTCCTCAAGTCTCCCGAAGAGTTGGAGCCCGATGTCTCCCAGGACCGGATTGGAGCCTCAATGCTCTTCCATCGAGCCCGGGGCACTCGCGAATGGTCCGCCGCCGCGATCTACGGCGCCAACCATCACTCCGATCGGCCCGGCTTCGAACACAGCCTCGTCGTAGAATCCACCCTGCGCTTCCGGGAGCGGGCCAGCCTCTTCGGCCGGATCACCTTCGTCCAGAAGTCCGCGGCGGACCTTGTGCTCCCCGGTCTTCCCGCCGGGCAAACATTCAACCTTACCAGCCTGACGCTGGGGGCTGAACGGGACCTTCTCCGGCGGGGCGGGCTGACACTCGGATTCGGCGGCCGCGCATCGCTGAGCCTGCTCCCGGCGGACCTCGAGGCGGCCTATGGCGGCCGATTGGCCAAGGGTATAGCCATGTATCTCCGAGTCCAGCCGGTCCGCGCCGCAATGGATCACGGGGGCGATCAATGACTGAGCACACTCACCACCATCCGTCGTCGGAGCCTGCGGCCCACTCGCCGGAAGGACACGCCGGACACGATAAACACGCGGGGCACAGCATTGCGATGTTCCGCCGTCGGTTCTGGGTCTCGCTGCTCCTGACTGTACCTATCCTGGCCCTCGGCCACATGCTGCCAGGGTGGCTGGGGTACCACCAACTCCAGGTTCCCGGTGCCCGCTGGATCAGCGCGGTGCTCGGCATCGTGGTCTTCCTGTACGGCGGCTGGGTCTTCGTTCGGGGTGCCTGGGGCGAGCTCCAGTCGAAGCAGCCGGGGATGATGACCCTGATCGCGCTCGCTATCTCAGTCGCGTTCGGGTTCAGTCTCGCGGTTACCCTGGGTTTCCCGGGGATGCCGCTCTGGGAAGAGTTGGCCACGCTGATCAACATCATGCTGCTGGGCCACTGGATCGAGATGCGCTCTATCGCCCAGGCCAGCAGCGCGCTCAAGGAGTTGACCAAGCTCCTCCCCAACACCGCGTCGAGGGTGAGCGGATCGGGTGCGGAGGAAAGGATCGAGGAGGTCACCATTGCTGACCTCAAAGCCGGTGATGTCGTGCTGGTGCGGCCAGGCCAGGCTGTTCCGGTGGACGGCGTAGTCCGCTCCGGTTCCAGCTCAGTTAACGAATCCATGATCACCGGGGAGTCGAGCCCGGTGGAGAAGGAACCTGGCGGCAAGGTGATCGCTGGGACCGTGAATGGGGAAGGCTCCGTCCGGGTCGAGGTCACCGGCACGGGGGACCATACCGCTCTCGCCCGGATCATGCGCATGGTGGAGCAGGCGCAGAACTCCCGGTCGCAAGCCCAGGCGCTGGCCGACCGCGCGGCCGCCATGCTCACCTACGTTGCCCTCGGTTCCGGCGTGATCACCCTGATCGTCTGGCTGATGCTCCCGGTTCCGGTGTCATACGCCATAGAGCGGACGGTCACCGTGCTGGTCATCGCCTGTCCCCATGCGCTCGGTCTCGCCATCCCCCTGGTCATTGCGATTTCGACCACCCTCGGTGCCCGAAGCGGGCTCCTGGTGCGGGACCGCCGGGGTCTCGAAGAAGCCCGGCTGCTCAACACCGTCGTTTTCGACAAGACCGGCACCCTTACCCGCGGCGAGTTCGGCGTGGTGGAAGTTGTCGCCGCTTCGGGCACGGATCCGGATACCGCGCTCGCGCTGGCCGCCGCGGTGGAGAAGGACTCCGAACATCCGATCGCAAAGGGCATC
>DASYPP010000056.1:0-42264 GCA_036006525.1 Gemmatimonadales bacterium | reverse complement strand
TAAGGCTCAGGACATTGTCGACGGCATTGTGATGCTCCGTGATACCGAGCGTCCAGGCGATTTCCGCACGGTCGGCGCGGGCATACGCATGCGCAGCTTCCCGAATGACCTCCGCCGGAACGCCGGTTTCCCGTTCGGCGTACTCCAGGGTGTACGACTCAACCGATGCACGATAGGCGTCGAACCCGGTCGTCGCCCGCTGGATGAAGGCATCGTTGGCGAGCCCGCTGTGGATGATCTCTCGCGCCATTGCATTCGACAGCGCGATGTCGCTCCCCACGTTGAGCCCGAGCCAGTGGTCGGCCCACTGGGCAGACGCCGTGCGTCGGGGGTCCATAACGTAGAGCCTGGCCCCGTTATGGATTCCCTTGAGGACGTGATGGAAAAAGATCGGGTGATTTTCCCGGGCGTTCGCGCCCCAGAGGAAGGTCACGTCCGTCTCTTCCAACTCCCGGTAGGAGCTGGTTCCCCCACCGGCACCAAACACCGTCGCCAGACCGACGACGCTAGGAGCGTGTCAGGTCCGGTTGCAGCTGTCGACGTTGTGGCTGCCGAAGGCGACCCGGGCCAGTTTCCCGGCCAGGTAGTTCATTTCGTTGGTCGACTTGGAGCAGCTGAAGATGCCGAGCGCGTTGGGGCCGTGGGCGGCGAGATTCCGCTTGAACCCTTTCGCGGCGCTGTCGAGCGCCTCTTCCCAGGATGCCGGCTGCAGCACCCCGTCCCTGCGGACCAGCGGTTCGGTGAGCCGGACGTAGCCAGCCGAGTTCTTGTGTCGTGCCATGCAAACCTCCGTGGATTCAGGAGTAAGCTACGCCTGCATCGAGGGGAGGTCAACGTATTCGGGAGCCGTTTCCGGCTAGCTGACGATGCTGGTTCCGGCGCTGCCGCGGAGGGCCGCCAACCCGCTGGAAAGGTGCGCGATGACTGCCCGTTCCCCGCCCCGCCGCACGAACTCGGCGGCGGCGCGGACCTTGGGCTCCATGCTGCCTTTGCCGAGCTGGCCGGTCTCGATCAATCGGTCGGTTTCGGCCAGGGTCACCCGGGTGAGCGGCCGGGCCGTCGGCTTGCCATAATCCGCGTACACCGCGTCGACATCGGTGAGAATCATGAGGACGTCCGCCTGGAGCTCGCTGGCCAGCACGGCAGCCAGGCGGTCCTTGTCGACCACCGCGTCAATGCCCTCGAGGCCCAGGCTGGCATGCTGGTAGACGGGCGGGCCGCCACCACCGCCGGCCACGACGATCACGCCTTCGTCTACCAGCCGCTTGACCAGGGCCGACTCGATCATGCCGAGCGGTGCCGGGCTGCTCGCCATCCGGCGCCAGTTCCCCTTGGCATCCTGGGCGACCGGCGAGCCCGAGACCTTGAGCCGCTCCAGCCGTTCCGGCGGCACCGCGTGGCCGATCGGCTTGGTCGCGGTCTTGAGCTGGGGATCGTCGGGACTCACCAGGGTCTGGGTGATCAGGGTGACCACGTCGCGCCGGACCCCCGCCTGGTAAAGCGCGTTCTGCAGCGACTGCTGGATCATGTACCCGATCCACCCCGCGGTCGCGGCCACCAGCACGCCCAGGGGAAGCGGCTCGACCGCACCCTGCCCCATCTCGTTGCGAGTCAGCTCATCGCCGACCTGGGGACCATTGCCATGCACCAGCGCAATGCCCCAGCCTTCCCGCGCCAGCTCGACGATCGGCGCCAGGCTGGAGCGGGTGTGGCGGAACTGGTTGGCAATGGTGGCCGGCTCTCCCGAGCGGGCCAGGGCGTTGCCGCCCAGCGCGACTACTGCAGTTTTGATGGTCAAGCGGTCCTTTCCAGCGGAAGGCTGAGGTCGCGGAGAACATCCAACGCCGAGACGCCGAGTTCGCGGAGGACTCGCCGAGAAGAAACTGGTTTGTCTTTCTTGACGCGCTGGCCCTCTGCGCAAGCTCTGCGATCTCAGCGCCTCCGCGTTGGATGTTGCAGAGTTCACCCTTAGTGTATCTCAACCAGCGTCCGCAATGCCTCTGGGCGTTCAGTCTCCCTCTTTCTCAAGTATCTCCCGCAACGCCTCGAACGCCTTTCCGAATTTCACCCAATCGCCGGCGCGGAGCGCGCTGTCCGCGATGGCCATCCATAGCTGCGCATCGCCCAGCCGCCCGTTGCGGCTCCCCGACAGGAGCGGGGCCGAATTCCCCAGCAGGTTGTGCCACGCTTCGCTGACGTTGCGGCCGGCGCCGAGGCTGTCGCCCAGGGCGAGGTTCACCCATACCACCTGGCGGCGCAGGTCGGGGCCGATTCCGAAGATGGTCTGATAGGCGCCCAGCCCGTAGGGCTCCATCCAGAGGCCGACCGCCGAAGCCGAATCGTGGGCCTTGGCCTGGACCAGCGAATCCCGCAGCTGCTCGAAGGTGGCGAAACGCTCCCAGGCACGGGTCAGGACCGACGGGCTCCGGACCGGGGTCCCATCGGCGGTCCGGGTCAGCAACAGCTGAGCGCCCGCCTCGCCCGAAGTACCCTGGATGACGGCACTGATGCCGCGGCCCGCCGTTTCGAACGCGGCGACCTGGCGCAGGCTGGTATCGGCCCAGTTCCAGGTAAGCGGCCGAAGGGTGCGCCCTCCCCCCGTGGCGGAACGGCCGGCCTGTCGCATGCCCAGCCACTCGGGCCGCTCCAACACCCTCATCTGCACCTGGAACAATTCCTCGGGATAGTCCAGTTGGGTGCGGATCGCCGGAGGCAGCGCGTTCCATGGTTCCGCCGCCGCGCCGATGATATCCTGCCAGGCCTTGCCCAGGGGACCGACGTTGGGCTGGCGGAAGAACCGGGTCTGGCCGGACGCGGCGTTGACGACCGCAAGGAAGGGGACTTCCATGGTGGCGACATCCTCCCGCTCCCGCCACTGGGCGCGGCCCACCAGCGGGAATGTCGCCGACGTCGCATAGCCGTCGGCAAACCAGAACAGCTCCCCGCCCACCAGTTGCGCGGTGGGCCGGCTCCAGGTGACATGAGGCATGAGGGAGGAGAAGCGTTCCAGCGGATCGAGGTGCCACGCCAGCCGGGCCGAGTCGGGCTGGCGCTGGAACAGCGCACCGGCCTGGCGGGCCCAGGCCAGCACCAGGCGGTGAGGCCAACTACCGATGGGAACTCCGTTGCCGTTGAGCGTCACCACGGATTCGGGCGCGCTATCCCGCACTACCGACTGGGGTAGCTCGAGAAACCGCACCGATCCCGGATACGCCACGGTATCCCCGCTGCGATAGGATAGCGGTCCGCCGGCCAGGCTGGTGCGGTCATCGGCGTACACCAGCACCCACGCGCTGTCCAGCCTGGATACCCGCACGCTGATCCACACCGGGAAGCGGCGCCCCCGAACGCGGAGCAGCCCCTGGTTCGCTGCCACTGAAACGGTCGAATCCCCGCCACCCAGTTCCTGGATCATTTCCTGGTTCCAGAGCGCCAGTGGGCCGGGCGGGCCGGTGCCCGGCACCTGGTTCAGGGCTCGTTCATCGAGCGTCGGTATGCCGAAGGAGAGCCCCTCGAGATCCCGCAGTCCCGCGGCATCCACCATCTCCTTCTCCTGGGTTCCGGCCAGGGCGGGAATGAGGTAGTGCCCCAGCAGGGAGGCGATGGCCAGCACGGTCCACCCTCCGGCCGCCCATCCATGGCGCGGACGAGTCGCCCACCAGGCGGACAGCAGCGCAGTCGAAAGGGCGACACCGGTGAGGGCCAGCGAAACGGTGACCCGAACCTTGGCAACATCGGTACGCATCGCGCCGTCGAGGCCAGCGATCATTTCGTACGGTTCCAGCCAGTACCCCCAGGCCAGCACCAGGGCCACGGCCGCGAACAACCACCCGATATGGCGCCGGGCATGATCGCTCACCGCCGGCCGGCGCCCGGACCAGCGGATACCGCCGATCATGAAGTAGATCAGGAAACAGGTGCCCAGCCCGAGCAGGACCAGCAGCAGGGCGAAGCCGTGAAGCCGGCGCCAAAGGGGAAGCTGGGCGACGTAGAGCCCGATGTCGTGTTCCAGCACCGGGTCGGTGAGTCCATAGTTCACGCCGTGCCAGGAGAGCAGCACCTGTTGCCACCAGCGCGACACGCCGAGGCCGGTGAACAGTCCCAGCAGCACGCCGGCCGCCACGGTGCCGATCAGCAGGATGCGGGGAGTGAGGGCTTCGTTGATCTCGAGGTTGGCGACCCGGCGGGGGACCTGCACCGAGCCGATGGCCCGGTAGACAACGTAGAGATTCCCGACAAACCAGGCCGAGGCTACGGTCACGCCGGCAAAATCCAGCAGGACCCGCAGCAGCTCCGACTGCCCCACCAGGCGGCCGGCGGCCGGCGAGATGGTCCTGGCCCACCACCCTTCCGCTACCATCACCGAGGTCCATCGTCCCAGGAACAGCAGGGCGACGAGGGCGAGGACCATCAGGGCGATGAGGCGGCCGCGGGACATAGCTAGACAGTAAGCGGTAAGCAGTAAGAAGTAAGCGGGACTGGGATTTGAGCCCCCTTACGCTGAGATACTCTTGAAGACTGTGGCCGGCCTCGTTGGTCAGACAGTGTGGGGATGGCAGTGTACAAGTGCGAACGACCCTTTTCATCACGAAAACGCGAAAGAGCGAAAACGCGAACAACCACAACAGGAATTTCTATGGCTAGAATCTTACGTCCTCTTCGCGCTTTCTGCAGTTTTTCGCGCTTTCGTGATTGCTGTTCGGTGTCGCATTCGGTGGGAGACTACCTACCGCTTATCATCACCCCCTGGGACTCCAGCCAGTCTTCAACTTCTCTTCGGTACCGGGCAAGGGACTCGGCGTCCGTCGCCTCGAAGCGGAGCACGAGAATCGGCTGGGTGTTGGACGAACGAACCAGGCCCCACCCATTGGGAAATGTCATCCGAACGCCGTCGATCGTGTTGACCGGATAGCGTCCGGCGAAGTATGCGGCCGCCCGCTCCACCACGCCGAACTTCACGTCGTCGGGACAGTCCACCCGAATCTCGGGAGTGGTCACCGTTTCGGGAAGGTCGGCGAGCAGCGGGCTGAGTCCACGCGGCCCGGCCGAGACGATCTCCAGCAGTCGCGCCGCGGCGAACAGCGCGTCGTCATAACCGAAATAGTCCCCACCGAAGAACATGTGACCGCTCATTTCGCCGGCCAGCGGAGCGTGAGTCTCCTTCATCTTGGCCTTGATGAGCGAATGCCCGGTCTTCCACATGAGCGGGCTGGCGCCCGCATCGGTCAGCGCCTGCCGCAGCACCTCGGAACATTTCACGTCGAAGATGACCGGGATACCCGCCCCGAAGCGGCGCACCGCGTCGCGCCCGAACAGCACCAGCAGCTGGTCGCCGTAGAGAATCCTGCCATGCTCGTCCACCGCGCCGATCCGGTCCGCGTCGCCATCGAGCGCGATGCCCAGCTCGGCGCCGGTCCGGCGCACCGCGTCCTGGAGATCGCGCAGGTTGGCGGGAACCGTGGGATCGGGATGGTGATTGGGAAAGGTGCCGTCGGATTCGCAGAAGAGCGGCGTCACCTGGGCGCCGAGGCCCTGGAGGGTCGAAACACCGATCAGGCCGCCCACGCCGTTGCCACAGTCCAGCACCACGTTCACCGGCCGGGCCAGCCGGTGCCGGCTGATGATGGCGTCGCGATACCCGGGGAGGACGGAAGCGTCGGCGGATTCCTTCCCCGCCCCGCTCTTGAACCGCTCGGCCGTGATGATCTCCCAGAGATCCTGGATCTCATCGCCGTGAACCGAGTCCCCCGCCAGCACCATCTTGAAGCCGTTGAATTCCGACGGATTGTGCGAGCCGGTGACCTGGATTCCGCCGTCGGCCTTGAGCGCGAGGACCGCGAAGTACAAGGCCGGCGTCGGCAGCATCCCGACGTCCAGCACCGTGGCGCCGGTCGCGACGATCCCCGCCCGGAGCGCCTTCGCCAAGTCGGTTCCGCTGGGCCGGTTGTCCCGGCCGACCGCGATCACCGGGGCCCGGCCCAGCCGCTGCCACGCCAGGGTGCCGTACGCCCGCCCCAGGGCGTGGGCAAACTCGGGCGTCAACTCCGTTCCGACGAGTCCCCGAACATCGTATTGACGAAAGATGGACTTGGGAACGTTCACGAGTGGATTTCGCCGATGGCGTGCGAGAAGGAGGACGCTACCGCTTCAACGCCGATGAACGCCGAAACGCGCCGATTGGCTCCGCCTGGCAGGAAGTATCTCAAGTGTCAGACCCTTAGACCACGGATAACGCACTGAAACAAACGGATAACTCTGTTGCTCTCTCCGAGACAGCACCTCCGCAAACCCTATCTTGTTGATCGACCGAATTATTGAATGCCCAACCGGAGGTATCAGTTCGTTTCCGTGCGTTATCTGTGTTGAAGCGGTAGTGTCCTCAGTGGACTGATCAGCGCGTTTCGGCGTAGATCCGCGTTGAAGCGGTAGCGTCTTCTCCGCGGCCTCTACCGGCCCGCCCCCGGCAATACGATTTGCGTAATGGATTGTGAGCTGGACTGCGCCAGATCCAGCAGCGGCGTCGGCCACAACCCGAAGACCAGGACGCCGATCACGCAGAGGGCGACGACCGCGGAGACCAGCGGGACCATGCCGCGGCCTTCATGCCACTCCGGCTCCGGCTCAGGCCGCATGTACATCGACATGATCACTGGGAGGTAGTAGCCGGCGGACAGGACGCTGGTGAGCACCAGCACCACCGCGAGAATGTTCTGGCCCTGGCCGACCACCGAGGTCAGGATGTACCACTTGCCGATGAACCCGAACGTCCCGGGGAAGCCCAGGAGGGACAGCATGCAGAGGGCGAACGCAGCCGCCATCCAGGGCCGGCGGGTCGCCAGCCCGGCGATATCGTCGAGGGTGACATCGCGCTCACCGTTCCGGCCCAGCGCCGCCAGGATGGCGAAGCTGGCGATGGTGGTGAGGGTATAGGCCGCGAGGTAGATCAGGACGGTGGAGACGGCCAGCCGGTTGCCGGGCCACAGGGCGGTCAGCAGGTATCCGGCGTGCGCCACGGAGCTGTAGGCCAGCATCCGCTTCAGCGGCCGCTGCACCAGGGCAACCAGGTTACCCACCACCATGGTGACGATCGCGATGATCGCCAGGATCGGCTGCCATTGGGTGAGCGCCGTGGGGAACGCCTCGACCAGTACGCGGGTCAGCCCGGCGAACCCGGCCGCCTTGACGCCGGTGGCCATGAACCCGGTGACCGGGGTCGGCGCACCGTCGTACACGTCGGGCGCCCACATATGGAAGGGCACGGCCGCGACCTTGAAGGCGAGCCCGATCACCAGGAGTCCCAGGCCCAGGCTCGCCATGAGCGGCAGGGCGCCCTCCGACAGCTTGACGCCGACGAGCGAAAGGTTGGTCATGCCGGTGGACCCGTACACCAGGGCGATTCCGTACAGCAGGAAGCCCGAGGCAAAGGCGCCGATCAGGAAATACTTGAGGGCCGCTTCGGCGCTGAAGGCGCTGCGCCGGTCGTAGCCGGCCAGCACGTACGCCGAGACCGACATCACCTCGAGGCCGAGGAACAGCACGATCAGGTCCGCCGCCCCGCCCATGAACAGCATGCCCACGGTGGCCAGGAGGATCAGCACATAGTATTCCGGGGCCAGCATCCGCTCCCGCGGCAGGTAGTTCAGCGAAAGGACGATGCTGAAACCGGCGGCGACCAGGAACAGGATCGAGGTGGCGAAGCGAAAACCATCGACCTCCATCATGTTCGAAATGCCGGAAGCCGCAACGCCGGAAGCCCACATCCAGATGACCAGGGCTCCGGTCAGCATCACGCCGGCCAGGCTCAGCCATCCCGCGAGCCGGCTGTCCTCCTCGGTGCGGTGCCGCCAGGCCACCACCAGCAGCACGAGGAGCGACCAGGCAGACAGCAGGATCTCGGGCGCCAGGGCGCGGGTGAGCCCGCCCACGGTGCTCAGGTCGAGATGATTCACGGCGCCACCTCGGTGCTCCGCGGCGCGCTCGCTTCAGTCGTGGGTTGCAAGTGGGGCTCGATGATTTCGAGGTAGCTCCGGGCCGAGGGCTCCATCCGTTCCAGCACCGGGCGGGGATACAGGCCCAGCCAGACGATGCCGAGCAGCAGCGGCAGCAGCACCAGCGCCTCGCGCAGGCTCAGGTCCTTGAGGCCCTTGTTGTCCGGGTTGTCCAGCGAGTTGAAGATGATACGCTGCAGCGCCCAGAGCAGGTACGCGGCCGCGAAGATGACGCCGGTGGTCGCCAGACCGGTCGCCCAGGGATGGCGGCCGAAGCTGCCCACCAGCACCAGGAACTCGCCGACGAATCCGTTGAGACCGGGGAGCCCGATGGAAGCGAGCGCCACCAGGGTGAAGACGGCGCTGAACAGGGGGACGACCCGGGCGATGCCGCCGAAGTCCGCGATCAGCCGGGTGTGGCGGCGCTCATAGAGCATGCCGATCAGGAAGAACAGCGCCCCGGTCGACAGCCCGTGCCCGATCATCACCATCAACGCGCCCTGCACGCTCTGCAGGGTGGACGCCCAGATACCGAGCATCACGAACCCGAGATGGCTGACCGAGGAATAGGCCACCAGTTTTTTCACGTCGGGCTGCACCATCGCGACCAGCGCGCCGTAGATGATCCCGATGATCGCCAGGGTCACCACGATCACGGTGACCACCGGGCCCAGCGCCACCTGGGGGAAGAAGGGGACGGCGAAGCGGAGGAAACCGTAGGTCCCCATCTTGAGCAGCACGCTGGCCAGCAGCACGCTGCCGGCGGTCGGCGCTTCCACGTGGGCGTCCGGCAGCCAGGTGTGGAAGGGGAACATCGGCACTTTGATGGCAAAGGCGAGCGCGAAGGCCGCGAAGAGCCAGGGCGCCGACTTGCCCAGCAGGCTGGCGTTGGCGAGCAGGTGGTCGTAGGCGAAGGAGTATTCCCCGGTCGCCCCGCCGACCTGGCGCACCATCACCAGGATCGCCACCAGCATCAGCAGCGAGCCGACGAAGGTGTAGATGAAGAACTTGATGGCGGCATAGAGCCGGCGCTGCCCGCCCCAGATCCCGATGATGAAGTACATCGGGATCAGCATCACTTCCCAGAACACGTAGAACACGAACAAGTCGAGCGCCAGGAAAACGCCGAGCATGCCGGTCAGGAGCGCCAGCAGCAGGGCGTAGTAGCCCCGTTCTTTCGTGGTGATGTAGTGCCAGCTGCCCAGCACGCAGAGCGGCATCAGGCCGGTCGAGAGCAGCACCATGAAGAGCGAGATACCGTCGAGGCCCACCCGGTAGGCGATGCCCCACTGGGGGAGCCAGTCCACCGTGGTGGTGAACTGCATGCCGCCCTGCCCCGGGAGGTAGGCCCACCAGAGACCCAGCGACAGGAGGAATTCCAGCACCGTGAGCCAGAGCGCCAGGTGCCGCGCCAGCCGGGCCGGCGCCAGCACGACGGGCAGGATGCCCACCAGCGGCAGGATCAGCAGCGCGTGGAGAATCCACGCGTCGTAGTGCAGGCTCCGCAACAAATCAGACATACGGTACTGGGTACTGGGTACTGGGTACTGCGTGCGCAGTACTCAGAACCTCGTGATTGATCTTGCTCTGACGGACACCAAATCCAGGTCGCATCTATTTCACTTTCGCTTTCCGAGTCTCACCCAGTACCCAGTCCCAGTACCCAGTACCCGTCATGGTACCACCGCAATCAGAATCCAGAGCGCGCCGACCAGGAATGCCACGACGTACATCCCGACATAGCCGTTCTGCAGGAAGCTGCCCAGCCGGCCCAGCACCTTCGCGGCGCCGGCCGTCCCGTTGACTCCCATGCCGTCCACCATTTCCTGGTCCACCGTGCGCCACAATATCGCGGTCGAGAGCCAGACCAGCGGGCGGACGATCAACGCGTCGTACAACTCGTCGACATAGTACTTGTGGTACAGCACCCGGCCGAATCCGTGCTCCGGCTCCGCCCGGGCGGCCGGTACGAGGGCCCGGCCCAGGCTGTAACGGTATCCGGCGATCAGCCCGATCGCGCCGACCAGGACGGCGGCTCCGATCAGCACCCACTCGGTCGAGTGGCTGACTTCCGGCGTGGTGGTGAGCGCCAGCCCGGGCGCGAGCACCGGCTCCAGCCAGTGATGCAGCTCGGCGTGGCCTCCCAGCAGCTCGGGCACATTGAAGAACCCGCCCACCAGGCTCAGCAGCCCCAGCACCAGCAGCGGCCCGGTCATGATCCAGGGCGCCTCGTGCAGGTGCTCCCGCTCCTGCTCCCCGGTGCGGTTCTCGCCGAAGAAGGTCATCGCCATGAGCCGGGCCATGTAGAAGGCCGTGATGAACGCGGCGATCACGCCCATCGCATAGTACGCGTAGTACACCGGGTTCTCGGCGCCCCGCGCAAAGGCGGCGCCCAGGATCTCGTCCTTGGAGAAGAAGCCGGCGAAGGGCGGAATCCCCGCGATGGCGAGGGTCGCGATCCCCATGAGCGCGAAAGTCCACGGCAGGTAACGGCGGAGCCCGCCCATGTTGCGCATGTCCTGCGCGTCCGCGTGGGAGTGGGTCGCGTGGTAGGCGTGATGCATCGCGTGGATCACGCTGCCGGCGCCGAGGAAGAGGAGGGCCTTGAAAAACGCGTGGGTGAGCAGGTGAAACACCCCGGCCGTGAAGTTGAGCGCCCCCACCCCCAGGAACATGTAGCCCAGCTGGGAGACCGTGGAGTAGGCAAGCACTTTCTTGATGTCGTATTGCTTGAGGCCGATGGTCGCCGCGAACAGCGCGGTCGCCGCGCCGATGCCGGCGGTCACCAGGCTGGAGGTCGGGGCCAGGGCGAACAGCACGTTGGTCCGCGCCACCAGGTACACGCCCGCGGTCACCATGGTCGCGGCATGGATCAGGGCGGAGACCGGCGTGGGGCCCGCCATCGCGTCGGGCAGCCAGGTGTAGAGCGGGATCTGGGCCGACTTGCCGGTGCAGCCAAGCAGGAGGAACAGGGTGATCGCGGTGACCACACCGCCACCCACCGCCAGCCTGGCCGGGGCGGTGGCGAACACCTGCGCGAAGTCCAGCGATCCCACGTGGGTCCAGATCAGGAACATCGCGAGCAGGAACCCGAAGTCCCCGATCCGGTTCATGATGAACGCCTTCTTGCCGGCGTCGGCGTTCGCCTTGACGTCGTACCAGAAGCCGATCAGCAGGTAGGAGCAGAGCCCGACTCCCTCCCATCCCACGAACATCACCGGGAAACTGGAGCCCAGCACCAGCACCAGCATGAAGGACACGAACAGGTTGAGATAGGAGAAGTACCGGGCGTACCCGGCATCCTCGTGCATGTAGCCGATACTGAACAGGTGGATCAGGCCGCCGACGCCGGTCACGATCAGCAGCATGACGGTCGAGAGCTGGTCCACCTGGAAGGCGAAGTTGATCTGCAGGGTGCCGACCGGCATCCAGCTCCAGAGCTGGACCACGTAGGGTGCTTCGGGGTGCGCCGAGCGTACGGCCAGGAAGATCATGACGGCGAGCGCGAACGCCAGGACCATGACGCCGACGCCAATGACCGAGACCGCGGTCTTCGCCCTGGGCTTGAGGAACGCGAGTGCTCCGTTGGCCAGGAACCCGGCGAACGGCAGCGCTACCGCCAGCCAGATCCAGTCGGCCGCCGTTCCTGCGAGGGTGTGAGTCATCCGCCAGTTGCCACGTTAAGCTCCGATTGGTTCGACAATTTCAACGCAAAGTCGCAAAGGCGCGAAGATCGCCTCGCCAAACAACACGCTTCCAAAACAGTCAGTCTTGTCTTCTACAGGTATCCTTTGCGCCTTCGCGTCTTCGCGTTGGCAGTTCGGCACTTCCACCGCGCCAGTTCAGCCCTTCAGGAGATTGATGTTGTTCAGGTCCACCGACTCGGTGTGCCGGAAGATCGCCAGGATGATCGCCAGCCCCACCGCCGCCTCGGCCGCCGCCACCGTCATCACGAAGAACACGATCACCTGGCCCGAGATCCCGTGGACCTGGGCCAGCGCCACGAAAGTCAGGTTTACCGCATTGAGCATCAGCTCGATGCACATGAACAGCACGATGGCATTGCGGCGGAGCAGCACGCCGGCGACACCCAGGCTGAACAGGATCGCGGAAAGCGCGAGCGAAGGACCCAGGAGCATCAGAGTCTCCGTTTGGCCAGCACCACGGCGCCGATGATGGCGGCGAGGAGCAGCACCGAGGTGATTTCGAACGGCACCAGGTAGGTCTCGAACAGCGGCTGCGCGACGGCGCCCACCACGCCCTGGGCTTCGGTGGCTTCCGCCCCCGCTTTGCCTTCCGGGAAGACGATGTCCGGGTTGGCCAGCGCCTCGGTCCGGCTGAACTCCAGGGTCAGCCGCTCCGGAGTGTAGTTGATGAGCGGGAGCAGCCGGGCCCCCAGCACGCCGATCACCACCACCGCGAGCAGCCAGAAGGAGAATCCCCGGAGGTCCGACTTCGCGTGGGACACGTTCAGCAGCATGATGACGAAGAGGAACAGCACCATGATGGCCCCGGCATACACCAGGACCTGGATCGCCGCGACGAAGTGCGCGTTCAGCAGCACGTAGATCGCGGCGAGGGAGAACATGGTGGTGACCAGCCAGAGGGCGGCCGCGACCGGGCTCCTCTGGGTAATGCAGAGCAGCGCGGCCAGCACCGCGACGACGGCAAAGAAGTAGAAGACCGGCTCGGTCATGACCTATTCCCCGCGCGGATCCGACGGGTCCCAGAGGGTCGAGACCGGGTGGGTCTGGGACTGCAGCCGTTCGAGGTCGTACACGAAACGGTCCCGGCTGTACTCCGAGTTCTCGTAGTGTACGCCGACGTGGATCGCCTCCTCGGGGCAGACCTCCTGGCAGTAACCGCAGAACACGCAACGGAACTCGTCGATTTCATAGATCAGCGGGTAGCGGTTGCCCTCTTCGTCCTCGCCCGGCACCAGCTTGATGCAGTTGGCCGGGCAGATCTGGGGACACAGGCCGCAGGCGACGCACTTGGAGCGGCCCTGCTCGTCGGTGAGCATACGGTGGGTGCCCCGCCAGCGGGGCGAGATGCTCCAGTCGGAGGTGCTCTTCTGCTCCGGGTACTGCATGGTGACCCGGGGCTGGAAGATGTGCTTGAAGGTGAGCGCCATGCCCTTGAGCGTGGCCCGCACGTAGCTCACCTGGGTCTCCGGCCGCTTCATCACTTTGACGCCGATTGCCATTCTCGCTCCAGACGGTTCGACCATTCAACGCAAAGACGCCAAGCCGCGAAGGACTGCTTTTTCAACAAGGTATTTCTTTGCGCCTTCGCGGCTTCGCGTCGGCAGTTGCGACCTACAACTTCGAATCCGGTGCCGCAGCCACGGCGCGAGCGATGGCTTCCCGGCGCTTCGCCTGCGACCCGCTGATCACCGTGTTGCGGTCCATCAGGAAGAACACCACGAAACCCAGGGCCACGCTGACCCCGCCCAGGATCAGCTGCTCCACCCGGATGCTGCCAACATGGAGGACGTCTTCGATCAGGTAGATCGCCACGGCGATGACCATGACATAGGCCAGGGCCAGCGGGATCATCACCTTCCAGCCCAGCGCCATCAGCTGGTCAAAGCGGAAGCGCGGCAGGGTCCAGCGAATCCACATGAAGAGGAACAGGAAGAAGAACACCTTGGCGAAGAACGCCATGAAGGTCAGCAGCGACACGATCAGCCCGGCGTGGGTCTGGTCCCAGGAGGTGAAGGGAATGTCCCACCCGCCGAAGAACAGCGACGCGACCATGCTCGACACCGTCACCATGTTGGAGTATTCGGCGATGAAGAAGAGCGAGAATTTCATCGCGCTGTACTCGGTATGGTACCCGGCGATCAGCTCCGACTCCGCTTCCGGCATGTCGAACGGCACCCGGTTGGTCTCGGCGAACCCGGAGACCAGGAAGACGAAGAACGAGAGGAAGAGCGGAACCACGTACCACACACCGTGCTGCTGGTTGGCGATGATGGCACTGAACGACACGTTGCCGGAGAGCAGCAGCACCGGGATCAGGCTCAACCCCATCGCCACTTCGTACGATACCATCTGGGCGCTGGCCCGGAGGCCGCCCAGCAGGGAGTACTTGCTGTTGCTCGACCACCCGGCCAGCGCGATGCCGTACACGCCGAGCGAGCTGATCGCGATCACGAACAGAAAGCCGATCGGGAGGTCGGCCACGGCCATCGGCGTCACGCCGTGGTGCACGAAGCGGCCCAGCAGCGGCAGCGAGAAGTTGAACTCCATTGGCAACGGGGCCGCGAAGGGAATCACCGCCGAGAGACAGAGCGCCGGGATGAACGCCATCGCCGGCGCCAGGACGAACAGGAACCGGTTGGCGAACGGGGGGCGAGTCTCTTCCTTGATGATGTTCTTGAGTCCGTCGGCGGCCGGCTGGAGCAGCCCGCCGTAGCCCACCCGGTTCGGCCCCAGCCGGTTCTGCATCCAGGCCGACACCTTGCGCTCCATCAGGGTGAGCAGCGCCACGCCCACCATGACCACGGTGAACACCAGCACCATCTTGATGATGCTGACCAGCAGGAAGCCCTTGAGCTCCGGCGTCATCCCGCGACTCCGGCCGGCCTGGCCGCGCTGCTGACCCGGCCGGTGAGACCGATCTCGGCCGCCCGAATCCCGCCCAGGCCCGGCGTGTCCGCCGCCACCCGGTCGAACGCCTCGGCCGCGGTCGAAGGCACCTTGCTGCCCGCGTCCAGGATCCCGATCGCCTCGGCAGCCACCCACCACGCCGGTCGCGCCATGCCACGCGCGGCCTTGGCCTGGGTGTAGCGCTGGACCCGCCCATCGCGGTTCACGAAGGTCCCGTTCTCCTCGGCCAGGTTGGTGGTCGGCAATACCAGCTGGGCGGTCAGGTCCGCGTCGGTCGCGACGGTGCCCATGATGACGAGGGCGGGGCTGGGCGCCAGCAGGTTGATGTCCGCGGCGGACAGCTCCAGGTCGAGCACGATAATCAGCGTGGCCCGCGCGGCCGACGTGATCGCCGCGGAGATATTGTCACTGTAGCCCAGCATCCGGGCACCTTGTCCGTTGGCGGCGCGCTCGGCGCGGAGGGCAAGGTTGGGCACGCCGGCCAGCGGCGCCTCGGCGCCCTGGGGCAACGAGACGGCGGCGGTAACGCTCCTGCCTTTGAGCAGCGCCTTCACCATGCCCAGTGCTTCGGTGGAAGCGCTGCCGTTGGCGAGAATCAGGGCGGGACCCGAGGTGTCCTTGATCAATCGGGCCAGGCGCTCCAGGGCGGTATCCCAGTCCACCGCGTGGTGCTTGTTGCCTTCCAGCACCAGGGGCGCCTCGATCCGGTCGCCCCGGTTCATCCAGCGGTAGCTCGAGCGGCCGTGGTCGCACATGAAATGGCGATTGACCTCGAGATTGGGCCGGGGCCGGAGCCGGACCACGGTGTTGTCCCGGGTGTCTATCATCATGTTGCAGCCCTGGCTGCAGCCGGGACAGATGCTTGCCGTCTTGTCCAGGTCCCAGGCCCGCGCCTTGTGCAGGAAATCCTTGCTGATGAGGGAGCCCACCGGGCAGAGGTCCACCACGTTGCCGGACCAGGCGTGGTTGAGCTCGTGGTCGGGATCGATGCCGATGAAGGCGCGGTCGCCCCGCTCCGAGACGTTGAGCACCGGGTCCTTCGCGACGTCTTCCATGAATCGCACGCAGCGGGTGCAGAGAATGCAGCGGTTGGGCACGTAGAGCACGTCGGGCCCGAAGGTTTCGACCGGGCTGTAGCGCTTGGCGTACTCCGAGTAGCGGGTGCCGGCCCGGCCTTCCTGGAACACGTAGTCCTGCAACTCGCACTCGCCGGCCTGGTCGCAGATCGGGCAGTCGAGCGGGTGGTTGATGAGCAACAACTCCAGCACGCCCTCGCGCGCCTTCTTCGCCGCGTCGCTGTTCACGTGCACCACCTGGCCTTCGGCGACCGCGGTCACGCAGGCCGGGGCCAGCTTGGGCGCCTTTTCGACCTCCACCAGGCACATGCGGCACACGGCCGGCGACGGCAGCGAAGGGTGGTAGCAGTAGTGGGGCACCAGGACCCCCGCCTGCTTGGCGGCCTCGATGATCATGGTGCCCTTGGGCACCTCGACCTGCATGCCGTCGATCGTCACCTTGACGAGCTCAGTACTCACGTTGAACCCTTTTTGGGTGAGCGGTAAGCGGTAAGCAGTGAGCGGGACTGGATTCCCGGATCATGCCTACTCGTCACTAGCTCAGATCCGATCCCGCTTACTGCTTACTGCTTACGCTGTCTAAACGCTGGCCATCACGGCAGTCTTGCTGCCTTTGACGTACGCCTCGAACTCCTCGGGAAATTTCTGGATCCCGCTCACCACCGGCGCCGCGCAGGAATCGGAGAGCACGCAGATGGTCTTGCCGGTCATCTGCTCGGAGAGATCGAGCAACAGCTGGAGGTCCTCCTGCTTGCCCTTCCCCGCCAGCATCCGCTCCAGGATCTTCACCGTCCACGCGGTGCCCTCGCGGCACTGGGTGCACTGGGCGCAGGACTCATGGGCGTAGAAACGCGCCAGCCGGTACACCTGGTACACCATGTCGGTGGAGTCGTCCATCACGATGAAGCCGGCCGAGCCGAGCATCGAGCCCCGGGCCACGATACCCTCGTAGTCCATCAGGCAGTCCTCGGTTTCCGCCGCGTTCATGATCGGCACCGACGAGCCGCCGGGAATCACCGCCTTGAGCTTGCGGCCCGGCCGCATCCCGCCGGCCATGTCGTAGATCAGGTCCTTCATCGGGAAGCCCATGGTGATCTCGTAGTTCCCCGGCCGCTGGATATGACCGCAGACCGAGATCAGCTTGGTGCCCGTGCTCTTGGGATTGCTCAGGCAGAGTCCCTTGTACCACTCGGCGCCCCGCACCATGATGTGGGGAACCGCGGCGAGGGTCTCGACGTTGTTCACCGTGGTGGGAAGGCCGAACGCGCCGGCCTGGGCCGGGAACGGCGGCTTGATCCGGGGATTGCCCCGCTTCCCTTCCAGCGAGTTCAACATCGCGGTTTCTTCGCCGCAGATGTAGGCGCCGGCGCCGCGGTGGAGCACGATGTCGATCCGTTTGCCCGATCCCATCGCGTTGGGGCCCAGCACGCCCTTGGCGTAGGCTTCCTCCACCGCCTTGTTCATCACCTTCCACGGCTCGGTGAACTCGCCGCGGATATAGACGTAGCAGCGCTCGGCCGCGATGGCGTGGCACCCGATCGCGCAGCCTTCGATCAGGCCGTGCGGAGTCCACCGCATGATCTCCCGGTCCTTGAAAGTGCCGGGCTCCGATTCATCCGCATTGCAGACCAGGAAGTGCGGCTTGCCGTCGTTCTTCGGCATGAACGACCACTTGAGACCGGTGGGGAATCCCGCGCCGCCCCGTCCCCTCAAGCCCGACGCCTTCACCTCTTCGATGACCGCCTCGGGCGTCATGCCCAGCGCCTTCTTCAGGCCCTGGTAGCCGCCCTTCTGCACCCAGCCGTCGTGGGTCCGGGCCGCGGAATCGCCAAAGTACTTGGAGAGAACGACGGTTTCCCTGGGATGACTCGGATGAGGAAAGCCCATTACTGGTACCTCTGCAGAATGCCGGGTACCCGCTCGGGGGTGACGTTCTCGATGAAGTCGTCGTTGATCATGATCGGGGTGGGAAATCCGCAGGCGCCCAGGCACTCGACTTCGATCACCGTGAAACGGCCATCGGGGCTGGTGGCCCCCAGCTCGCCGCACCCGGTCTCCTTGAGAATCGACTTCATGACCGCTTCCGCCCCGCAGAGATTGCAGGGGCTGGTGGTGCAGACCTGGATGAAATAGCGGCCGACCGGGTGGGTGTGGTACATGGTATAGAAGGTCACGACGCCCTTCACCTGGGCCGCCGTCAATCCCAGCACCTCGGCCACTTCCGAGATGGCGGGGTCCGAGATCCACCCCCGGGCTTCCTGTATCATCCACAACGCCGGGAGCAGCAGCGCCTGCCGGGTGGGATAATTGGCGCCCATTTTTTCCAGCCGGTCGCGAGTCTCGCCCACGAAGACCGGCTGGTACGAGGGATCCTCGTGGTGGCCGGCGCCCGCGGTCGTCCCGGTCAGCGCGGTCTTGTCGGTCATCGGTCCACCTCGCCCATCACGATGTCAATGCTGGCATTGATGGCGATCACGTCGGAGAGCAACGCGCCTTCGCAGAGCCGCGGCAGGCAGGCCAGGTTGATGAAGGCCGGCGGCCGGATCCGCCAGCGCACCGGCTTGGCGGTGCCATCGGAAACGAAGTAGTAGCCCAGCTCGCCCTTGGGATTCTCGATCCCGAGGTACGCCTCGCCGATCGGCGCCTTGACGCCTTCCATCACCTGCTTGAAGTGATAGATCATCGCTTCCATGTCGCTCATCGCGCGCGACTTGGAGGGAAGGATCACGCGGGGATCGTCCACGTTGATCGGGCCCGGCTTGAGGCGGTCCAGTGCCTGCTCCAGGATCCGGGTGGACTGGAACATCTCCTCGAGCCGGACCCGGTAGCGGTCGTACACGTCGCCGTGTTCACCCACCGGCACGTCGAAGTCATAGGTCTCGTAGCCCAGGTAGGGCCGGTCCTTGCGGACATCGTAGTCCACGCCGGCGGCCCGGAGCATCGGGCCGGAAAGCGAGTAGTTGACGGACTCTTCGGCCCCCATCGCGCCCACGCCCTGGGTGCGGCCGATCCAGATCGCGTTGCGGGTGAACATGGTGTCCACCTCGCGCAGCGTGTTGGGGAAGCTCTGGCAGAATTCCCGGAGACCGGCGTCCCAGCCCTCGGGGATATCGGCCATCATGCCGCCGACCCGGGTAAGGCTGGTGGTGAGCCGGGCGCCGGTCCACGCCTCCTGCAGGTTGTAGATCCGCTCCCGCTCCTGGAAGGACCAGAGGAACGGCGTGTAGGCGCCGAGGTCGATGCCGGTGGTGCCCAGCCAGACCAGGTGGGAAATGATCCGGCTCATCTCGCAGGCGATCACCCGGAGCACCTGGCAGCGCTCGGTGATCTCGATGCCCATCAGCTTCTCGGCCGCCAGCGCCAGGCAGACGTTGTTGGCCATGGGCGCCAGGTAGTCGGTCCGGTCGGTGAGCGGGATGATCTGGTTGTACTGCCGGTACTCGCCCAGCTTCTCGAAGCCGGAGTGGAGATAGCCGACGTGGGGAATCACCCGGCGGACCACTTCACCTTCCAGCTCGACCACCAGGCGGAGCACGCCGTGGGTGGCCGGATGCTGGGGGCCCAGGTTCACCAGCATATGCTCGCCGCCCAGGTGATCCACCGGCTCGTCCACGCCCAGGGGGACCCGGATCGGCCGGCCCATGGGGTCGACGCCGGTGGTCCCCAGCTCGAACTCAACGGTGCGCGTGGTCATTCGACGCCTTTGCGCGGATCCCGCGAGAGCCGGTCCTTCATGTCCTGGGGCAACTCGCCAAAGGCTTCGGCGATCGAAAGCTCTTCCAGCGAGTAGTGGGCTTCGGGGTTGGCGGCGAGGGCCTGCCGGGTCTGCTCGGCACGGCTGAAGTGGCCCCGGAGCGGGAAGTCTTTGCGCAGCGGGAATCCCTCGGAATAGGTCTCCCACATGAGGATGCGGCGCAGGTCGGGATGGCCCTTGAAGACCACGCCGAACATGTCATACACCTCGCGCTCCAGCCAGTCGGCCCCTTTCCATATATCTACCACTGAATCGACCGACAGCGGCTGGGTCTTGTCCAGCGCGATCTTGACCCGGAGATCGGCCTTCCGGGCCAGGGACCGGAGCTGATAGACCACCTCGAGGGGCAGCTCATCGTCGCGGTACTCGACGGCGGTGATGTCGGTCAGGTAGTTGAAGTCCTGGGTCACCTTCAGCCAGGCAAGGACCTCGTGGCCATTGTCCCGGGCGACATAGACGATGGTGTCGCCGCAGCTCACCAGGCTGCGCTCGATGGCGCGGCCGAACTTTGCGCGCATGGCGGCAACCGAGGGAGACTCGGCGGACGGGGCTGCAGGTCGGGCCTCCGTGCCCGACGTCGAATTGCTCGGTGTCGTCATGAAGAACGGGTCTGGGCGATCGAGTTGCCGAACGGCTCGCTCAACTCATCGATCCGTCGCGGCGGCAGGAACAGGCCTTCCTTGCTCAACGACTGCTCTTCCCGGATGGAGGAATCACTGATGCTTTCCCCCCTGATTTTCTTCTGGAGCAGGGTGATGCCGTAGATCAGGCCTTCGGGCCGGGGCGGGCAGCCGGGGACGTAAATGTCCACCGGGATGATGGTGTCGATGCCCTGCACCATCGCATAGTTGTCGAAGATCCCGCCGGAGGAGGCGCAGGCGCCCATGGAGATGGCCCACTTGGGCTGGGTCATCTGGTCCCAGATTCGCCGGATGACCGGCGCCAGCTTGAACGGCAACCGGCCGGCGCAGATCAGCACGTCGGACTGGCGGGGGGAAAAGGCCATTCGCTCCATGCCGAACCGGGCGATGTCGAACCGGCTGGCCGCGGTCGCCATGAACTCGATGGCGCAGCAGGCCGTTCCGAACGGCATGGGCCAGAGCGAGTTGGACCGGGACCAGTTGGCCAGGAAATCCATCTTGGTGGTGATCCAGTTGGGCGAGGCGGCGGAGATCTGGGTGGCTTCCGCGTCCGGGCCCATCCCGGGCTTCACTACTCCCATTGCAGGGCTCCTCGTTTCCAGACGTAGACATACCCCACCGCCAGGATCAGCACGAACACCGCCATTTCCAGCAGCAGCAACCCGCGGATCGCGACCATCTGCCGGAAGGCCGCGGCCCAGGGGATCATGAAGACGGTTTCGATGTCGAAGATGATGAACAACATGGCGATCAGGTAGAACTTGACCGAGAACCGCTCCCGGGCGTCGCCCAGGACCGGCATGCCCGATTCGTAGGGGGCGTTCTTGACCGGGGTGGGGCGATAATTCGAGAGAAAGGTCGACAGCGCAATCATCATTACCGCGTTGGCAATGACGAAGCCGATGACCAGGAGGATCGGGATATAGGCGCGCAGCATCAGGTCAGGAGGGTCCCGGGAATTGGCCGCACGTGAAAAATTTCACTTACTAAGTTAAGCGCAGATAATATAAGACGGTAGGACGGTAAGACGGTAGGACGGTACCCCACCCCGGGACCCCAGGTACTGGGCTGTTTACCGTCTTACCGTCCTACCGTCCTACCGTCTATTATTCCCGGCCCTAACCCCTTACCCCGGAACCCTGATGAGCATCAAGTCCGACCGCTGGATCCGCCGTATGGCCAAGGAACACCGGATGATCGAGCCGTTCGTGGACGGCCAGGTTCGGGAAGGAGCCATCTCCTACGGCGTTTCATCCTACGGCTACGATATGCGGGTGGCGCCGGAGTGGAAGATCTTCACCAACGTGCTCTCGGCCATGGTGGACCCCAAGCACTTTGACGAGCGGAGCTTTGTGGAATTTCACGGCGACGTCTGTATCGTCCCGCCCAACAGCTTCGCGCTGGCGCGGTCGATCGAGTACTTCCGGATTCCCCGGAACGTGCTCACGATCTGCCTCGGCAAGTCCACCTACGCGCGCTGCGGTATCATCACCAACGTCACGCCGTTCGAGCCGGAATGGGAAGGGTTCGTGACCCTGGAGATCTCCAATACCACTCCCCTGCCCGCCAAGATCTACGCCAATGAGGGGATTTGCCAGGTCTTGTTCTTCGAGGCCGACGCGGACGACATCTGCGAGACCAGCTACGCGGACAAGAAGGGCAAGTACCAGAAGCAGACCGGGGTCACGGGGCCGCGACTGTAAGCCCCGGTCGGCTCGAGCTGGTCGCCCACGCAGCATCGATCTCTGGGTCAGGCTCTTCGAGGCTCTCGAACAGCGCGTCCGCCAAGCGGGCGCGCACGGAAGGCGGCAGTTGGAGGAGCAGGCCTCGAGCTGCTCAGGGGTGAGCTGCATCGGGATCTCGCGGTGTTTGGGCCAACAGAACGGTAAGCAGGCGGAAACTGGCCGCCGAACGAGGCATCGGGTGAGCGGCTAACGACCGCGCATGAGATGCGGCCCGCGGCGCGCTCGCGCAAGCGAACTGACGACCGCCGGGTGCCCCTTCCTTGAGAAAACCGATGGCCGAGGACGTCAGCTTCATGCGGTGGTTAGACAGCGCACTCACTGGCTTTTGGCCGCCGAAATCCAGCGGAGATGAGTCGGAAAGGCTCGCGTGCCTCAAGTACCGTGGCACCCTTGATCTGGTAGATGCGTGAAGGACGCTTCCCGACCCACCTCGCATCGGCGACCGCGACACCTCACGATCCCGGCGTTGGCTACCTCAACGGGCTCCAGTCGGGGCCAGCGTCCGAAGCGGGGTTGGTCGTCAGGCGCGTCTGCCCGGTTCCATCCGCGTTCATCAGGTAGATCTCCTCGTTGCCGTCTCGCTGGCTCACGAAGGCGATCAGGCTCCCGTCCCGTGACCAGGCGGGCTCATAGTCACTAGTGGTGTTAGTCGTCACCCGAGTCTGCCCGGTACCATCCGCGTTCATCACGTAGATCTCAGCGTTGCCGTCCCGGTTGCTTCCGAAGGCGATCTTGCTCCCATCCGGCGACCAGGCGGGGTCGAAGTCCTCACCGGAGCTATTCGTCAGAGGCGCTTGCCCGGTGCCATCCGCGTTCATCACATAGACCTGGGAGCTGGTGTGGAAGGCGATCTTGCTCCCGTTCGGCGACCAGACGGGATTCGAATCATATGTGGAGTTATTGGTCAGACGCGCCTGCCCGGTCCCATTGGCGTTCATCACGTAGATCTCGTCGTTGCCATCGCGGGAGCTGACGAAGGCGATCTTGCTCCCATCCGGCGACCAGACGGGGGCATAGTCGTTAGCAGAGTTGGTCGTCAGACGCATCTGTCCGGTGCCATCCGCGTTCATCACGTAGATCTCGGAGGTGCTGCCGTCGCGGTCGCTTTCGAAGGCGATCGTGCTCCCGTCCGGCGACCAGGCGGGTATCTGATCACTCGCGGCGTTCTTCGTGAGATTCGTCTGGCCGGTGCCATCCGGGTTCATCCGGTAGATCTCGAAGTTGCCGTCGCGGTAGGTATAGAAGGCGATGTCGATCTTCGGGGGCGTAGGCTGAGTGGAATTATCGTTGCCGCAGCCCGCCCCGACCAGCGCCAGCCCGCCCACGGCGGCCGCGCGGCCCGCCAACCGGCCAAACCCAGTCCACGAGGCATACATGCTCGGTCTCCTTCCCGCCCTCACGGGCCACAGGGAGTGGAATGTCTTGATCCGCTTAAAGGATTCAGCGCCCACTGCTGCCGTTCAGAAGCCCTCTGAGCGCGGCGCGGGCACAGGCGCTTGAATGATGTCCCAGCCGTACCGCGAACAACCGCCTTTCACCGTCCGCTCAACTTCCGACCTGTACTTCCAGCACCAGCCGTTCGACCCGCAATGAATCGAGCAGGGCGAGCAGCGAGTCACTCGCCGGTACGACCGTCAACTGCATGGCAGCCAGCTGGAGCCTTCGTTTCAGATAGCTATCGATGGTCGAGGTCAGGTTTCGATAATCCTCTATCGCCAGCCTGGCCGCCCCGGCTCCAATCGAATCGATAGCACTGTCGACAAACCGTTTTCCCGACCGCAATGCGGCGATTTCCTGCCGCCGGCCCCGCTCGTAGGCCTGGAGCTGGTCCGGCGAAAACCGGCCACTGAATCCCAGCGCCGAATCCGCCGCGATGACCTGCGGGGACCGGGAACCGGCATCCCCGCAGGCCAGGCAGAGCGTGAACACCAGGAATCCGATTTTCACGCGATCACCGATCAGCAGACCGCAGCAGCGTGGAACGGCAAGTTGGTCAGGTTACCACCGAAGAAGAGCAGCTCGCGAACCTGGACCCCGGTGGAGTTCGCATTGACCCCGGGCGTCAGCTCTACCGTCGCCGGATTGAACGGGACGCCATTGTTGATCGAGCCACGGGTCGCGACTACCGCGCAGGCGGCAAGACTCCGCCCCAGGTTCACGCTGTAGTTGCCGGTGGAGGGGCGGGTACTCGAGGTGCCGGTCGAGCCACGCGCCTTGGCTCCGCTGGCCTTGACCACGATCACCTTGGAATTGGTCCCAGTGCAGACCACGGCGAGATGGAATGGCACACCGGCCTGCAAACCGCCGCCCGGGTTCTTGGTTTCGACATAGACCTGGTTGGCTGTGGCGCCGTTGGCGGTATAGACGCCGGAGGGATTGAACACCAGGCCATTACCCGGGTCGGCGACCGTGGCCAGGAAGGCGCAGGTGCTTACCGCGCTGGTAAAGGTGACGGTGTACGTGCCGCTGCCCGAACCGGACAGCGTGGTTCCCGCGGTGCTACGCGCCAGGCCACCGTTGTAGTCGACGACGGCGTAACGAATCCCGGTGCCACCGCAAGTGGCGACCAGGTTGAAGGGCGCGTCCGTGAGGCCGCCGCCCTGGTTCTTGGTCTCGATGTAGACCCCGTTGATGCTCAGGTGCCCGCTGGCCGTGAAGACCTGGAACGCCTGGGTGTTGGAGTTGTTGGTGGTGGCAACGTAGGCGCAGGGCGTCATATTGCGATTGAACGTCACCTCGTACTGACCGGGGCCGAGCTTGCTGACCGAGGTCACCCGGTTCCCGAACACCAGGTTGCCGTTCACATCCACCCGGGCTAAGAGATTGTTCGAGGCGTTGATACCGACTTCGCTGGCGTTGGGCGCCGTCGGAACCGACGGCTGGGTGGCGTCCTGGCAGGCTGACAGGCCGACCAGGGCAGCTGCAACGAGGGCGAGGCGTTTCATGGTAACTCCTCCTGGCTGGGCGGCTTAGCTGCACGTGCTGGACGCTGCTGCTCATGGTCCTCGGCTTGCCGCGGGTTGTTTGGGCCGGTACCTTCGGGCTGGAGTCTCATTCCCGACATGAGCAGACGCGCAGAACGCTCCCCGATCCAGACAGACCTCCCCGATGCTCGGCCGGAGGCCCTGGAGCTTGACGCGCTCTTTCCTATCGTCTATTCCGCCCTTCGGCGCCTGGCCCACCGCCGGCTCCGGGCCGAGGACCTGGGTCATACCCTGTCTACCACTGCCCTGGTCAACGAGACCTACCTCAAGCTGGCCGACCAGCGGGTGTCCGAATTCGCCAATCGTCCTCACTTCTTCGCCCTCGCCGCCCGGGCCATGCGCCGCATCCTGGTGGACTACGCCCGCCGGCACCGGGCGGCCAAGCGGCCGAATCCTGCTCACCAGATTTCCCTCACCCTGTTGGATGCGTCCTGCGATGTCTCCCAGCCCTCGGCCGCCGATGGCGCCGAGCGAGCGGAGTTGATGCTGGCGGTGGATGGTGCGGTCGAGCGGTTGCTCGCGATCGACGAACGGCTCGCGCGGGTAGTCGAATACCGCTTTTTCGTGGGGTTAACCGAAGTGGAGACGGCGGATTTGCTGGGCGTCACCCCGCGTACCGTCGCGCGGGATTGGGTTCGCGCCCGGGCCTGGTTATTGACTCAACTCCGTCCCGGACCCGGCCCCCGGGCTCTCTGAGAGCGTCCCTCCAATGGTCCCCGATCCAGGCCCCGAGCGCCGGCTCCTCGCGCTGATCGACCGAGCTCTCCAGCTCCCATCGACGGAGCGAGAGGGCTTTCTCCGGGTCGAATGCGGGAGCGAAGCCAGCCTCTTCGAGGCAGCCAAGGCGCTGCTTGCCGCCTGCGACGAGGTCGAGGCCGCCGATGCCGGGCACCCGGCCGACCTCATGCAATCGGTCGAGACCGCGCTGGCCGATCGCTATCGCCTGTTGCGCCCGATCGGGCGGGGCGGGAACGCCGTGGTGTATCTCGCGCACGAGCTGCACCACAACCGGGAGGTGGCCCTCAAGGTGATCTACCCGGGCGTCTCGGATCCGGGCCGGCGCCGGCGGTTTCTCCGGGAAATCTCCATCATCGCCGGCCTTCGGCACCCCTTCATTGTTCCGCTACTGGATTCAGGCACTGCGGGCGAGACCCTGTACTACGTCATGCCCTATGTCGAGGGCGAATCTCTGCGTCAGCGATTGGACCGGGAGGGACCGCTCCCGCAGCACGACGTAATGGTCATCGCGCACGATGTCGGCGAAGCGCTGGGAAGGGCTCACGCGGCGGGAATCGTGCACCGGGACATCAAGCCCCAGAACATCCTGTTGAGTGGGGGCCATGCGCTGGTCGCGGACTTCGGCGTCGCGCTGGCGCTCGAAGGCGGATCTGCCGAGCCGGTGACCACCCAGGGTGTGGTGGTGGGAACGCCGGCCTATATGAGTCCCGAACAGGCCGGCGGTAGCACCGAAGTGAACGGCCGCAGCGATGTCTACGCCCTGGGCTGCGTGATTTACGAGATGTTGACCGGGGAAGTGCCCTACCCTGCGGAAACTCCGCGTGGCGTGATAGCGAAACACCTCCAGGCCCCCATCCCGGACGTTGCCATGCTCCGGCCCGGGTTGAGTGCCGGGCTCTCGGCGGTCGTTCAGCGGGCTATGGCCAAGGTCCCCGCGGATCGATTCTCCACCGTGGGTGAGCTGCTGGAGGCACTCACCCGAGAGGCCGGCCGTACAGCTCCGGTCCAGCCAGCGAAGAAGCCCGCCCGCTATGCCCTGGTGGGCGGCGCCCTGCTGCTCGTCGTCGGTGGGGCTGGAGCGGCATTCCTTCTGGCTCGTTCGCCCGGAAATCCGGTGGTTCCTGTGCTGGCGGTGGGCACGATCCGCCAGGTGGCCGCGCGCGATTCGGCGGAGCTGTCTCCCATTGCAGACCTGCTGGCCACCAGCCTGTCCCGGCTTCCCTCTCTGCAGGTGCTCTCCAGCGCGCGATTGATCGAGGTCGAGCAGTCATTGACCCGCAACGGGACCGCACCCGGCGCCGCCGAGGTGGCGCGCCGGGCCCGGGCAACGGAGCTGCTGGAAGGCACCGTGTACCACCGCGGCGCGGATTCCCTGGTCCTGGAGCTTCGACAGATCGATCTCAAGACCGGCACGGTGCTGCACGGCTATCGGGTGGGCGCACCCGACGTCTTCGCGCTGGTTGACCGCGCGACCGCGGAGATCGCCCGCGCGGCCGACGTGGCCGGACCGGCGAAGAGCATCGCCGACGTGACCACGGGCTCGCTGATCGCGCTTCGGCTGTATCAGGAGGGACTGCGTAGCTACTACGGCGCCGATATGCGGGCGGCCCGCCGGCTCTTCCAGTCGGCAGTCACCGAGGATTCCAGCTTCGCGATGGCGATGTGGTATCTGGGCCGAGCCGAACAGGCGATGGAACTCCCCGAGGCGAGGGTGCACTTCCTCGCCGCGCTCCGCCTGGCTTCCCGGGCCAGCGACCGCGAGCGCCTGCTCATCACCGCCGATGTGATGCGCATGGACGCCCTCACGGCGAGCGTCGCCGTGGCCGAAACCCTGGTGGCGCGCTACCCCAGCGATCTCGATGGGTATTGGATGCTGGGCCTCACAACGCTAGGCACGTCGGATTTCCCAAGGTCGATCGACGTCCTCCGCCGGATGATTGCGCTCGACAGCAGCCTCCAGCTCCCTGCGGGACCCGCGTGCCGGGTGTGTGATGCCTACGAGATTCTGATCCGGACCTACCTCTGGATGGATTCGGGTAGCAACGCCCTGGCAACCGCCGAGGAGTATACCCGTCGGATCCCCGACTCCCCTCGCACCTGGTCCTCGCTGATGGCCGTTGCGTGGGCCACGAGCGATTCGCTGCGGGCCACCCAGGCGGAGACGGAGTTTTTCCGGCTGATACCCGGGGCTCGCCGGTCTGGAATCTCGGAGGTCGCCCTGTACCAGATTGCCCGCGGCAACTACGGGAGCGCGGAGGTACAACTGCTCGCCCAGGCGCGCGCGGACGATCAGCTCCAGGGCGACGCCCGGTGGTATATCATGACCGCCCTGCGCAACCAGGGGCGGCTACGCGAAGCACTTCGGCTGGCTCAGGGGAATCTGCCGCGGAGCGATCCCTGGTGGGGCCTCGATCCTCGACCCGACCAGCTGAACAGCGCGATCATCGAGTACGAGCAGGGGAACCCCGCCAGCTGCATACGATTCATGGAGTCGGCGCCGCAGCAGACGTCCCATAAGCAACTGGCGGCGGACTGGCCGGGCCAGGCCGCGCGAGAAGAAGCCTGGGCCCTCGCCCGGCTGGTGATGTGTCGGGCCTCGCAGGGAGATACTTTGGATTTCACCGCGATCGCCGACACCCTGGAAAGGCTGGGAGCAATCAGCAACTATGGCAGAGACCGCCGGCTGCATCACTATGTCCGCGGGCTGCTCTGGAAGGCGCGGCGAAAACCGGCGCAGGCAGTCGTCGAGCTGCAGGCCGCCATCAGCTCGCCCAACTTCGGGTTCACCCGGATCAACTATGAGCTGGGACAACTGCTGCTCCAGCTGGGGCGGCCGGGTGACGCGGTAGCCATTCTGCAGCCGGCGCTTCGAGGGGCTCTCGACGCATCCAATCTTTATTTATCGCGCACCGAGATCCACGAGCTTCTGGCGAAAGCCTGGGACTCAGCCGGCCGGGCCGACAGCGCTCGGGTACATTGGGCCGAGGTGGAGCGATCCTGGAGGGGAGCGGACCCGCAATTCCATGCGAGGTGGGAGGTGGCGCGAGCCAAGTCGCGTTGAGCCCACAGGCTAAAGCCTGGGCTCGGCCAATACTTCCGGCTGAAGCCGGCGACACTTAGACGCTTGCTGCTGGTGGCCGCTTTAGCGGCAATCTCAGCCGAGCCCGGGCTTCAGCCCGTGGGCACGAGTCGATTATCCTTCCAGCCATCTCTAAATCGACCCACCCCCGCCAGGAATCCAATGTACTCGATCCGACGTTCCATTTGGCTGCTCGGTCTGGCAGCCCCGTTGGCTGCCCAGCAGCCGCCCGCGGCAGCCCCGCAGCAGCCTGCATTTCGTGCCGCGGTGGCCGACACCGGCGCCTTCGGGCCGCTCAACCTGCCCGATCCCAACGAGATCCGGCGGCCCAGCGGAGCGCCGGGGAACCAATACTGGCAGCAGAAGGTGGACTACAGCATCGCGGCAACGCTCGATACCACCGCCCGGAAGCTGACCGGTACCGTGACGATCCGGTACACCAACCGCTCGCCCGATACTCTCGCCTTTCTCTGGCTGCAGATGGACCAGAATCTCTTCCGGGCCGGCAGCGTCGGCGGCCTGTTGAATGCCGCACAGAGTCGCTTCGGCGCCCAGGGATTCGACGGTGGATTCGTCATCGAAAGCATTTTCCAGACAGCGATCGGTCCCCGGGCCGGTGCCGGTCGGCCGCAGGTCGTCGCGGCCGCGCGCCGCGAGGTGACGACCCGCGACAACGGCACCATGATGAAGGTGAACCTGGCCGCGCCGGTGCCGCCGGGCGGGGCCACGTCGCTCCAGATCGCTTATCACTTCAACATTCCGGACCACGGGGCGGACCGGATGGGCCGCGACGCCAGTCTCTACGAGCTGGCGCAGTGGTATCCTCGGCTCGCGGTGTATGACGACATCCAGGGCTGGAACACCGATCCCTACCTGGGCCAGGGCGAGTTCTACCTGGAGTATGGCGACTTCGATTACGCGGTCACGGTGCCGGCCGGCTACATCGTGGCGGCGACCGGCGTGCTGCAGAACCCGCTCGAGGTGCTGACCGCGGCCCAGCGCGCCCGCCTCGCCCTCGCGATCAAGTCCGACACCACGATCGCGATCGTCACCGAGGCGGAGCTGACCTCGGGCGCCGCGCGGCCGACGAAGACCGGCACGCTCACCTGGCGCTTCAAGGCCCAGAACGTCCGCGACGTGGCGTGGGCCGCCGCACCGAACTACCGGTGGGACGCATCCGGCTGGGATGGCATCCTGGCCCAGGCGTACTATCGGCCCAGCTCGGCCCGGACCTGGTCCCGCGGTGCTGACATGAGCCGTTACTCGATCAAGGAGTACAGCACCCGCTGGTTCCGCTATCCCTATCCCCAGATCTCCGCGGTGGAGGGTCCCGTTTCCGGCATGGAGTATCCCATGCTGGCGATGGAGGCGAATGCCGGCGCCCCGGAAGAACTGTACAACGTCGTCACCCACGAGATCGGGCACAACTGGTTCCCGATGATCGTCGGAAGCAACGAGCGTCTTTTTGCTTGGATGGACGAAGGCTTCAATACTTTCATCAACACGTTCTCTGAAGAGGGCTATTTCAAGCGTGATGATTCGGCAACGCGCAAAGGTGAGATGGGCTTCGTGATGCAGAACGACCAACAGGTAAATGCGCAGCCAATGATCACCGCCGCGAACCGCTATAAGAACAACAACAACCTGGGCAGTCTTGCGTATGTGAAGCCGTCCATCATGCTGCTAACTCTTCGCAACAAAGTACTGGGACCGGAGGTATTCGATGAAGCATTCCGGGAATACGTCAAGCGCTGGGCCTTCAAGCACCCGCTCCCGTCCGATTTCATCCGCACCATGAACAACGTCGCCGGCCAGGACCTCGATTGGTTCTGGAAGGAATGGATCTACAGCACTGCGACCCTGGACCAGGCAGTGGACAACGTCACCCAGCGGATCCAGGGCGGCTCGAACGTCGCTCGGATCACGCTCAGAAACCCCGGGCAGCAGGTGATGCCGGTGGAATTGACGCTGACACTGCAGGACAGCACGACCCAGGTCGTAAAGCTGCCGGTCGAGATCTGGTACAACGGGGATCGATATGTCGCCACGGTGACCACCGCTAAGCCGGTGATCGCGGCACAATTGAATGCCGACGGGATGTGGCCGGACAGCAATCCGAATAACAACACGTGGAAGGCCCCCTAACCGCAGATTACCCAGATCAAACAGATTACACAGATGCTGAGATTCACAAATCTGGGTAACCTGGGTAATCTGGGGATATCTGCGTAATCTGCGGTGTATCAGCGTAATCTGTGGTTAGTGTTCGAACGGATCTGACAGCAGAAACTCCTTCTCCCCCCGGCTCCCGGTACGAATGAGCCGGGTGGAATCCCGCACCCACGCCGTCAGGTCAGCGCCCCCCAGTGAATCAACCGGCAGCATTCCGGGCTGCCAGATCAACTCGGCGCGGGCCGAGTCCCCCGTGGTCCGAAGCTGGAGCAGCGAGACACCGGGGAATCCGCCGGACCCTCCTGTTCCTACCCACGCCATCACGGTCGCGGGAATGTTGCGGAGCGAGACCGGCGCATCGCTGGTCCCCGGCGTGAGCCCCGGTCCCCAGATCAGCAGCGGCACCTGTACCGTGGTGCGATACAGGTTGTGCCCGTGCCCGGTGACGCCGTGCTCCCCGAATTCCTCCCCGTGATCGGCCGTGACAATCACCCAGGTGTTCTTGAGCGCACCCCGCTGCGCCAGGCTGTCCAGCAACCCGGTGACCTGGGCATCGAGATAGCGCATTGAAGCGGCGTATGCCGCCTTTCCCTCTTCCAGCACTGCCGGCACCGGGAGGCGGCCATCAAAATCCTCCCGGAAACGGAGACCCGGGTCCTTGCCACCGCCCAGGGACCGGACCGCGCTGTCATACGGTGCCGGGGGCAGGTAGGGGTAGTGCGCGTCGAAGTAATTGAGAAAGACAAAGAACGGCCGGTCCTGGTGGCCGCTGACCCAGTCGAGCGCCTCGCGAGTGACCCTTGGAGCGTGCCTCCGCCCCAGCATCTCGTGCCACCCGAGGAGGTTCTTGGTTCGCGGGCTCTCCAGGATCTTCCGGAGCAGCATCGAGCTCCTGAGCAATTCGCCGGGGCCGATCGTCAGGTTGTGAAATTCCTGGAACCCCTGGGCCAGCCCCGTCTCCCGGGAGACATAGTTTCGATTGCCGACAAATGCCGCCGTCTGATACCCCGCCTCCCGCAACGCTTCGGCCAGGGTCGCGAAATGACCATCCAATGGCTGGTTCCAGTTCGACTGGTGCTCCGACGGCCACTGGCCGGTAAACATCGAGGCGTGACTGGGCAGGGTCCAGGACGAGGGCGCGATGGCCACGGTGAACCGGACCCCGCTGTGCGCCGCGCTCGCCAATCGAGGCAGGTAGTGCGCCAGCGCATCGCCGCCGTCGAAGTCGAGTTCCCGCACCGTGTCGAGAATGATCAACAAGACGTTCGGGGAACCAGCCGGGGGAGAGACCTCGACCGGGCGCCGCTCGCGCCAGCGAGTCACCACCAGGACTCCCGCCAGCACCAGGACCACACCCAGCAGAGGAGTCATGGTCCTTCGCACCAGGGTATCGAAACCGGCGGTGCGCCGCCGGTAGGTCCGGGTGCCCTGGAACGCGATCCCCGCCGCGACGACCGAGCTCGCGGCCCACTGCAGCCGGGGATAGGCGAGCATGATGCCGAGGGATGCGATAAGGATGAATGCGGGAATCAGCAGATCATTGGCCGGGCGGCGGCGAATCCTTTGAACCAGGCTCAGCCCGAGTCCCACGACGAGCAGCAGCAGGAACACGGCGAGCGGCGCCATCCACACCGTGTCGTCGCCCAGCAGGAGAAGCACGTGCCGATGGAGCCGCTGCACGGCGTGCACCGCCACCTCGCCCAAACCGCCAACCAGGCCGAACCACAGGGCCAGGCGCGGCAGGCCGATTTCGGATGTGGATTGCAGTTGCGAAGAAGAGTTCATGAGTAGTTCCCCTTTCCCTGCACCGGGGAAGGGGCCAGGGGTTAGGGCTTTTCCAGGGGATCACTCAGGGGAAGAATCTCCTCCTTCCCCGCCGAGTGCCGTATCACCCGGACCGAGTCCCTTACCCAGGAAATCATGTCGCCACCGCCAGAGGAGTATTCCGGAGGCATACCCTCCACGTAAATCAGCTCGGACCGCGCCGAATCCCCGGTGGCCATCAACTGGAGCAGCGAGGTACCCGGGAAGCCGGTCGGCACGCCGGGGTGTATCCAGTTCATCACGGTGGCCGGAATGTTACGCAGCGAGACCGGCGCGCTGCTCGTTGCCGGCTCAAGACCTGGTCCCCAGATCACCAGCGGCACCTGCACCAGGGTACGATACAGGTTGTGGCCATGCCCCAACCTGCCGTGTTCCCCGAACTCCTCCCCGTGGTCCGCGGTGAGAATCACCCACGTATTGCGAAGCCACCCGTGCAGCTCCAGGCTGTCAAGCAGGGCATCCACCCGGTCGTCCAGGTAGCTGAGTCCGCCGAGGTACGCGGTCTTCGCTTCCAGCAGGATGTCGGGTGGAGGTAGCTGCTTGCTGAAATCATGTTCGAACCAGCGCTGCCGCCCGCCATGGGCCCTGATCATGGCCTTGAGCGCGCTGTCGAACGGCGGCGGCGGCAGGTAGGGAGCGTGGGCATCGAAATAGTTGAGGAACGCGAAGTACGGTCGCTCTCCATGGCGCGGAAGCCAGTCCAGTACCTCTCGATTGACCTGGTCGGCATTCTTCCGGGCCAGCGCCTGGTACTCACCCACAATTCGCCGGAATCGGCCGGTCTCGGCGAGGAGTCGCAGCACCGTCGAGCTGCGAACCACTTCGCCAGGGCTGATCAGATAATCACGATAGACCTGGAACCCGCGTGACAGCCCGGTCGCCCTTGTGGTAAAGACCTTGTTGGCGGCGAATCCCGCGGTGACATAGCCAGCCCGGGTCATCGCTTCGGCCAGGGTGGGATAGCGATGGTCGAGGGGATGGTCCCAGTTCGCCCGGTGTTCGTGCGGCCACCGGCCGGTGAACATCGTGGCGTGGCTGGGCAGCGTCCAGGGGGCGGCCGAGAACGCGCGGTCGAACCGGATTCCCGAGGCGGCCCGGCGGGACAGCCTGGGGAAATAGCTCGCCAGCGCATCGCCACCGTTGTAGTCCAACCCCCGGACCGTGTCGAAGATGATCAGCAGGACGTTAGGCGATCCGGCGGCGGGCGCCGGACCGCTCGGCACCCGGGTCAGGCGCCGTGCCAACTGGAGACCGATTCCGAGCGACACGACCAGGGTCATGAGCCAGGGCAAGGTCGCATACACGACTGTAGCGATTCGCGCGGAATGGCGGCGTTGCCACCGGGTGCCCTGGAACGCAATCCCGGCCGCGAGAACCAGGCTGGCGGCCCAGTGCAGCCGGGGGTAGGAAAGCAGGACTCCAGCCCCGGTGAGAAAGAGAAAACCCGGTACCAGCGCGCGAGTGACCGGGCGGTGGCGCAGCCGTTGAATGCCGACGAGAACCACGCCGATCAGCAAGAGGAGCAGGAAGATCGCGAGGGGAGCCATCCACACGGCATCGTCACTGACGAATACGAAGCGGTGCCGGATGAATCGACGGCCGGCGTGAACCACCACTTCACCCAGCCCACCCAGGATCCCGAACCACAGGGCCAGGGCAATGACGCCGGGATCCCCGCGCGGCGTTGAAGGTTGGGCAGATGTCGTCATGAACCGCGAGCACCCCGGCCCAAAGTCAGCAGCCGGTACCAGCGCCAGGTGCGCCTTCCCCACGGAGTGGATGACATCGCCTGCCAGCGGAACGATGGCGTGGCGGGCCAGAGCAGGCCGCCCAGCATGCTGAGCCAGCTTCCAGCGGAATACCACTGCGCCAGCGCCACTTCGAGTGGTGCGGCACGGCGAGTGGTGCGCCGATCGGCAAAATCATGGCGGGCAAGCCAGCGCCGCAACGGGAGCTGCCGGAATCGGAAGGGACCGGTGACTCCGGGCTCGAGTCCCAGCCGCTTCAGGTCATCGGCCACCACCGCTCCCAGGGGATGGGTCGCGGGCGGAAGGCCGCGCTGCAGGAGGAGAATGTCCACCAGGAGAATGAGTTGCCACCCGGCATGGCGAACGTAGTGCCGCACCAGGAGATCAAGTTCGACCTCCGGGCCTGGAGTCCAGAGACCGCCCCACCGGGTATCGACGCGCCGGCGAGTGCGCAGGATTTCACCGGTGGACATAACTCCATGGGAATCCGGCTCGGCCCGCCAATGCAGCTCGACAATGTCATCCCACCCGGAATTGAAGGGCCGCAGATAGCGCCGATGATGGGTATCGCGCCGAGTGGCCTCGGCGTGATAGCCCAGGTCCACGAGCAGCGATCCGACGGGCTCAAGGGCACTGGGGTCGACCAGAATGTCCAGGTCCCTGCCCGGCCGGCATATCGGATCCGGGTACAGGCGCTCAGCCAGGGGGAGGCCCTTGAGAACAACCCAGGGAAAACCCTGGCGTTCGAGCGCCGTTGCCAATTCCTGAAGCTGCATACCGGAGCGGTCGTTGGCGAACATTGCCTTGGCCTGCGCCCGGCTCAATGCCTGGTGGACGTCCTCCGGCATGTCGGAGAGCCTGGGGCCGAGCAGCCAACCAGCCAGCGCGGACAGGCGATTGGCGGAAAGCGGCTCCATCGCGGCCGACCACTCGGCGCCGGTCGGCAGCGGGCCGGTCTCGAGCCCCACTGCCTGGCGCACGGTCCAATGCAGAACAGAGTCGGACTTCATCGGGCCAGGCTTTCCAGCAAGGCAATCAATTGGTCGCGATGGCCGGAGAGCGCGTCGAGAGTGTCAGGAATCACGAGACGGAGCACCTCAACCTCGCCGGCCGCTTTGACGATGCGTTCATGCCACGCCGGTGCTGGACTCGGTTCCATGTGAGACAAATAGCCGGAACGGAGAACCGCCAGCAACCGGTCCGCACCCCGCAGCGGTTCCACCTGGACGACCGGCCCGCGCTCCAGCAGCAGCAGGGCGCCCAGCGGCATGGTGGGAAGCACGGGCAGCGGATACCAACCTCTCCCATCGGGAAGGAGCGCCAGCGGCTGCCGGTCCGGCGGAGCATGGATCGGCTGAACCCGCAACGATCCGCCAACGCCGACGACATGCCCGGAGCCATCGAGCGGGAGCAGGTCGTCGCCGGCCACGGGAACCCCGGAGCCTGCCAGCATCGCGGCGAGGGTAGACTTGCCGCTCCCAGAACGGCCATGCACCGCGAACATGCGGGACCCGAACACCAGTCCACAGGCGTGAAGCGGGTAGAATCCGCAGACGTCCATCACCATCGCAGTGACCGGACCGGCCAGCCGGGTGAATTGTTCGAGGGAAGACCCGGTGTGATGCTCGAGCTCGATAACCGGGGCCGGACCCGAAGCTATCCGGCAGGCCAGGCTATCCGGATACCGGAACCACCATTCGCCCGGGCCGCGATGCAGCAGGACATCGCCCTCGGGGCTTTGGAGAATACGGGACTGTTGGGGAAAATCGGCGTGGAAGTGGGCTCGAATGACAGGCGCGTCGAGGCCGGCATGTTGAGCGATCAGGCTCCAGGTCTGTTCGAGCAGGGCCCAAGGCGCGCCCGTGGGACCATCTATGGCGCTGGACTCAGCTGCCGAAAAAGCCGTCGGTGGTGGTAATAAGGCCGGTGCCAAGGGTGATATCCTGCACCCGGCCGAGGGGAGTCAAGCGGGGTGGAACAAAGGGTGCCGGCGGACGCGGTTTCGCTGGGGCGGCGGGTTCATTCCGAAATTCCATCACGTTCTCCGGGTGTCTGCCGACCACGCATCGGCGAACTGTAAGATGCCGAGAGCGATCCACCCCGTCAAGAACCGGGACGGAACAATAGGCGTTTCGAAGAGAGCCTTCAAATCGTTGGGAAGCCACGCGATAGGAGACTGGGCTCTGAGCCCGAGGTACTCAGCCGCCAGGACCGGCGCGTCGAAAGGCAGCCTGAAATTGTAGTACGCGGTAAATCGCGCCTTGGTCACCCGTCGGACGACGGGTTCGGGCAGCCAGGGCGATGCAACCTCCCTCAGCAGACCCTTCACCGCGCCGCCTTTGACCAGGCGCTGCAGAGACACCTGCTCAAAGACGCCGAGAAAATGATTCCCCAATAAGGGGGACTCCAGTCGGAGCCCGGCCCGCCGCGCCGTGCGCCCCGCCATCTCGAGGCGCCAGCTGAGCCCGGGGCTCGCGAGGGTCTGTCGCAGCACCGCACGGCACCAACTGCCGGCGGCTTTCCGGTCGAGCCCGGTAACACCAGTGCGGGTTGGCTGAACCGGGAGCCGGAGCCCGCGGCGGAAGAGCGCTTTCAACAACGACTGGGGACGAGCACGCTCGGTGCTGCGAATCAGCCGGAACGCAGCGTGCCACTTCCCGGCCCGGACCAGGTCGATCTCCGCTCCCCTGGCTTCGAACAATTCATCCCCTCCGACTCCAGTCAGGACAAGATCACATTCCTCGGCCTGGGCGATCCGGTACAGGGCGACGTTGATCCCTTCCTGGCCATCGACCAGGGGATGCAACTGCTCCCTCGCCGCATCCTGGATTGCCGGCCAGAGCGGAGTGGCACAGGCATTCACCGTTCGATGGGGAGCCGAAAGGTGCCGGGCCACGAGCTGCTGCTCAGGAGCTTCGTCGCAATCGAGTCCGGGGTAGGTCGCCGAGAGCAGGATGGGGATCGGCCGACCCAGCTGGCGGGCGGCAGCCACGGCCGCGGCGGCGACGACCGAGGAATCGAGCCCGCCGCTCAGCATTACGGCGGTTCGGCGAGCGCCGCGCATGGACGAGACACACTGCGCGACCAGTGCCGTCCAGAGATCAGGCGCCTTCGCGGATTCGGATGGCTCGGGAGCAGGCGTCCAGCTTCGGCGCAGCTGGGAGACGGATCCGTCGGGTTCGACCCGGCACTCCATCCCCGCGGGAAGCCTGTGGACTTCGAGAAATGGCGTCCCCGCACCGGCGGGAAACTCCAGGGCCAGGAGTCCCCGCAATACATCCCAGTCTATGGAAGCGGCAGGAGCGATACCGGCAAGATCGGCGGGTTGTTGCGCGAAGCGCAGCCTCTGACCATCGTGACGCCAGCAGACCGACCCATCGGCGAGGGCGGCGGGGCGAAGCAGCCACGATCCGTCCGCCTGTCGCTGGGCCGAAAGGGCCGATTTCGGATCGGCCCCTGCGTCAGGGTGCTCGGGCAATCAGGCCGCGCTGCAACAGGTCCTGGAGCACCATGGATACCATGGCCATGCCCTCTTCCGGCGGAATCGGCCAGCGCGACACTACTTCATCGCGAATCCAGTCCACCCCCTGCCCCGCCTCCAATGCCTTCCAGACCTGGGCCCCGGACGAGTTCAGGCTGTAGTACTCGCCCTGGTTCAAGTCCAGCACGATCAGCTCGTCGTCCAGCTCCCGGGTCCGGACCGCCGGACTGATGGTAAAGCGCTGCCCCGGGGCCGGGATGGTCATGGGACTAAACTATCACCGCCCCCTGCACTCTGCACCCTGCACGTTGTTCATGGCACCAGGCTCGTCACGTCCAGGATCTCGAGCGCCGGGTTGCCGGGGTCCTTGGCGCCGAAGGCATACAACCGGCCGCCGATGGTCGCGAAGGTCGCGGTGTGAATGCCGGTCCCCACCAGGTAGGAGGCAATGAACGTCGGGTGGGACGGATCGGCAAGATCGTAGAAGTGGAACCCGTTGTTGCCGCCCCCCTCGGCGCCGAACATTATCATCTTGCCATCAGAAGTCACTTCGACGTCGCTGACGGTGGTGATTGACGATGTCTTAACCGAGTCTACCAGGGTGGGCGAACCGGTCACCCCAAGTTGCCAGACCTTGAGGGCGTTACCCGGCACGCCGCGGTTCCCCCAGGTCCCGGTGTACGCATAGCCGTTGTGGATCCAGAGGTCCGAGGTGTAACGCTCGGGCACGTTGTTGCCGCCGCCGGCCAGGGCGAAGGTGTTGGCGGCGAAGGAGAGCTGCCACAGACCGTTCACCATGTCGGAGAGGTAGATCGAACCGTTGTCCTCCTGCACGCCCCACACGTAGGACCCGGCCTGGGGAACAAACCGGTCAATCTCCCGGCTCGAGATGTCACCGCTCAGGGTACCGGAGACGTCGATCGCCACGACCCCGCCGTTGTAGTACGCCGCAAAGAGAATCTGGTTCGCCTCATCCATCCAGAAATTGTGGGTCCCGGCGGAATTGGGCGTTCCGCTCATGTGGTAGAACCCGACTTCCTGCGGCGACGCCAGGTTGGAGACGTCCAGGACGTGGATGTCCCCGGAGGACGATACCCCGATCTGGCCGGGGCCCTCTTCGCCCACGAACAGGTATTTCTTCTCGCCGTTCGGATTGTGGAACCACCATGAGTTGTGAGTGGAGCCGCCATTGGTCGTGGTCGATCCGATCAGCACCGGGTTCGAAGGACTGCCCCCCTTCAGCCCGTTTCCCACGTCATAAATCAGGATCCCCTCGTTCCAGGCGCTCACGAAGGCAATCCCGTCCCGGACGTAAGTGTCGTGAATGCCGTAGTTGGGCAGGATCCCGACCTCGGCCATGAGGAAGGGGCCCGAGCCTCCGAGGGCGCTGGCCGAAAACGTGACCCGGTAAGTCGTGGTGTCACTGTTGTTCAGGCCGGGAGCGCGGGCCAGGACTTGTTGCACCCCGACCGCCGCGCCCAGGGTCAGCGTTGCCGAAGCCTTGCCGTCAGCTCCGGTCACCGAGCTGGCGACGTCGAGAGACCCTCCGCCGCTCAGCACGGTCCAGTTCACCGTTACCCCGGCCATCGGCGTCAGGCTATCCCTTGCGATCACCGTGAAGGCCACGGGCAGTGCCGTGCTGGCAGGCCCCCGCTGGGCAATCCCACCAACCGCGGCCAGGTGCTCGCCGCCGGCCGGGGGTGGTGGCGGTGGATTGTTCCCGCCGTCGCTGCTGCATCCGGCGGCCAATCCGAGGAGGGCTATGAAAGACCAATGAGAATATCTCATGCTATTTGATCCAATCGTTTGATCGTGACATTGCAACTCCAACGCGAAGTCGCGGAGGCGCAAAGAACGATTCGTTTCCTTGGCGACTTGGCGCCTTTGCGTCAAGCAGTTGCTTTTACATCTGCATATCACGCATTAGGTGCGTTTTCGGCGCTGCGACCCCATAGCGACCCATCCGGTGGCCCAGCATCCTCCACACCATCCGGACCCCGACCGAACCGGACCAGATGGTATCGTCGCCAAACAGGGTCTGCGGATCGAACAGCCCGCTCAATGCCTTCACCCTCGAGCGGGAGAACTCGACGAACGGCTCGATGTTGAGTCCGCTCCGGGTCCGGATCAGGGTGAAGCCGTATCCGCCGGTATTCACGGTCCAGCGGCTGATACCCAAGATACTGTTGTCCAGGTGGGGCCGTTGGGTCCGGAAGGGATCGATGAGCCGCGCTTCTTCCGGCCGCTCGGTGCGCTCAAACCGGTAGTACGCCCGGTGCCGGCTCTTCTGGACCTGCGCCTCGCCGAGCCAGGAGTGATATTGAAAGAACCCGCTGGCCTCCTCGGTCCTGGCATACTCTATCATCGCATACACCGGCAGGCCGGCGATGTCGCGCTGCCAGCGACCCGACAGGTTCCACTTGGTTTGATCGGGGCCCTGCCCCGGGCGGTGCTCCGGCGAATGAACGTCGGCCCGGGACACCTGGAGCTCGACGCCATCGATCGGCATGAGCGTCGCCCGAAGCGCCCAGGAATCGCCGAAGCGGCTCCACAGCGGCCACTGGCCCGGCCGCTCCGGCTCGTCGCCATTGAAGAGCGAACCCTCGATCATCACCGGTCCCCAGGCAACACCGAGGATGCCGACCGCGCGCTCCAGGATCTGGCTGAAATGATGATTGACCGGGTAGCGCAGGGGAGGACGACTCATGGGGTCGTCGCTGCCGAAGGCCACGAACCCCTTCCCCCCGCTCAAGGAGATCGAAACCGGTCCATCCAGCCGCCCCAGGAGGTCGCGGCCGGAGAGCATCAGCTCGTGGACGTAGGTGTGCGGGTGGCGCCGGTCGATGAAACCTTCTCCCCAGTCTCCCGGCGCCAGCTCCCCCTTCTCGATGGTCCAGCCCTCCAGGTTCGCGGTCGCGTGGAATTGCAGCCGGCCGCCGAAGCTCGACGCGTCCAGCATCAGCACCGGCTGCACCACCCTGAGCTCGCTCAGCCTGGTCCCGCCCGGAATCGGGTCGGCCCGGGTGTACACCGGCACCGCCTGGCCTGAGATCTGGAGATCGATGCCGGGAAAGTCTTGAGCAGCCAGGGATGTCGATTTGAACACTGCCAACGCGATCAGCGGGGCAACAGGTAACCAACGTCTCTTCGCGTGCAGCTGCATCATGTCACCGTTGACACAGGTACGCTTTACCGCGGGGCACGCAGGGAGGCAGGGATCGCAGGAACACCTCGCATGGAGTGGTTTGACTACCTTTCCCTGCTCCCCCGCGTTCCCTGCGGTGAAGCGCACCGAGAACTCGGCATCAGCACAATTTTACCGCACCCAAACTGAGGCCGGGGGACGAACGAAGGAAGCTGGGCAGGCACACCTTACCCGCGAGTACTCAACGTTGCGCGGAAGTAGTCGCGATACATCCGCGAAATCACCTCGATTTTGATCTCCTTGGGACACGCGGCCTCGCACTCCCCGAACCAGGTACAGCCCCCGAATCCTTCGATGTCCATCTGGCGGACCATGCCGAGCGCGCGCTCCGCCCGCTCCGGCTGACCCTGGGGGAGAAGGCCCAGGTGAGCGATCTTGGCACCGGTGAACAGCATGGCGGCGGCATTGGGACAAGCCGCCACGCACGCCCCGCATCCAATGCACTGGGCGGCGTCCATGGCCAGCTCGGCCTTTTCCTTGGGGACCGGGATGGTGTTGCCCTCCGGTGCGCTCCCGGTGGGCACCGCAATGAACCCGCCGGCCTGGATGATCCGGTCGAACGCGCCGCGATCGACCACCAGGTCCCGGATGACCGGGAAGGGCCGCGCCCGCCACGGCTCGACATGGATCGTGTCACCGTCCTTGAAGCTCCGCATGTGCAGCTGGCAGGTCGCGGTCGCGCGCTCCGGCCCATGCGCAACGCCGTTAATCATGACCCCGCAAGAGCCGCAGATCCCTTCCCGGCAGTCGTGATCGAACGCGATCGGCAACTCGCCTTTGGCAATCAGCCGCTCGTTTACCACGTCCAGCATTTCGAGGAAGGACATGTCCGGACTGATGCCCTCGGCCTGGTACTGCACCATTCTACCGGGTGAGGATGGTGAGGATTGGCGCCAGACGTGCAAAGTGAGATTCATAGCTTCCAACAGCGTGCAGGGTGCATATCCAAAAAGCGTGCAGGGTGCTGAGTGCAGGGTGCAGGGGAACCTGCGTGCGAAGTGCGGAGTGCGGCGCCGTTTCCCCTGCACCCCGCACCCGGCACGTCGTGTCCTCTGTACTCTGCACCCTGCACTCTGCGCGTTGTTCCCGTTTGCACCCTGCACTCTGCACCCTGCACGCTTTTCATTTGTAGCTCCTCTGCGACAAATGTACCCTCTCGAACTCGAGGACCTCTTTTTCCATGCTCGGCGGTCTCCCCTCGCCAGTCCAGGACCA
>DASYPP010000055.1:0-4719 GCA_036006525.1 Gemmatimonadales bacterium | reverse complement strand
CGGGTACCACTGGCGCGCAATCCTGGGTGACAGAGCAGCGCCCCAACCGCCAACGGGATGAACAGGAGGTAGCCGACATCGGCCCAGGAGGGAATCGGTGGTCCCCCGCCGCCGGCCAGGTCATAGCCGGTCCAGATCATTTCTCCCAGCATCCATGAGCCGCAGGCGGCGGCCAGCAGCCACCAGAAGGTGCGCAGCCGCTTCTCGTGACGCAGCCCCGCACGGAAACAGGCCACGCTGGCAATGAGCGGAGTCAGGACCGTGCCCGCGTCCGACACGTAAAGCACCAACGTGCTGCCGCCGACCTGCCACCCGAGCCACGCGGCGAACCCGGCCGTGGCTGCGACCGCCGCGCTGAGCGCGACCAGAAAGTTCCTCGGCAGGCGCCCGGCGCCTGGCACCAAGGGGAGAGAAATGGGTCCTCCTCGTTCATAGTAGTTCCACAGATCGTGCAGGTCTGCCTGCCAGGGTACCAGTTCCATGCCAGTGTGCGTGCCGGGGCTCTCCGGGCGGGGTACGGAGTTATCGAGTCGCTCAAGGTGGGGAACGAAACCGGATGACGGGCACTCTGCGACGGGTTCCGGCAACCGGGATGAAGAAAGGGTGAGGAGATGATGAGGACGATGTTGCCTCGGACTGTCGAGAAATCCTTACTGTATCATTTGCGCACGCCTCAACCGGTCCTCCTGAACCGGAAAGCGCGAGGCTGTTTGATGGACGTGGCTGTTCAAGTGGTCGACAGCCTCCTCCAACATTCCGGACCTGTCCCGTATCCAACCCTCGTCCTGCAGCAAGCGTCAGATAGCCCTACCTGCCAATCCGAGGATCTCATGCGCGCTCCAGCCACCATTGGGCTGCTTTCCGCCCTGCTTCTGCTCCCCGCCTGGACCGGGGCCTTCGGCCAGGCGGTTCAGGTTGAACCGCGGCCACACATCCGGGTGCGAGTGGATCCCCACATGAGCGAGCGGATCAGCCAGCGGGTCAGTCAGAGGATGAGTCAGAGATCCGAGCGGATCAGCCAGCGGGTGACCCAGAGGATTAATCAGAGGTCCGAGCGAATCAGCCAGAGAGTCAGCGCGCGGGTGAGCCGGAACCTGAGTCGGTCCCTGAGTCGGAATCGCCGTTTGCACTATCATTTCCACTATCACTTCCACTCCCCCCACATCAAGTACCACTATTCACATCCCCCGATCTAGTGGAGCTTGTAGTCGCGCCTTGGGCAATCGTTGCGCAACAAACCAAGGCGGCCACCAGACATCGGTGGCCGCCTTCCTTGTCCCTCCGCCAGACAACTACCTCACGGCGTGGTCCACATCGCCGCGTGGGTCTCATGAATGGACGAGTTAGGCTTCCGCTTGTTGCTGCTGCCTGCGACCGCGCCGCCCAGGTTGATCGCCGCGGCCGAGCTGACGTTCCCGGTCGGCAAGGTGCCGAGGTCAGTAAAGACGCCATGGTCCAACAGGAAGGCATGGGCGAACTGTCCGGGCAGGGTCGCGTAGCCGACGACCTTGCTGTTCTCGTTGATCGCGCGCGCTTCGGCGGTGCCCCCGGACGGAGCGCCCAGGTCCTTCATTCCCTGTCCCTGCTTCCAGAGGAACATGTGGCGGGTGCCGCCGGGCAGGTCGCTGTATCCCACCACCTCGCCCTTGTTGTTGACCCCGTAGGCGACGCTGGTTCGAGACGCGGGATTCACCCCGGGCAGCACCCCGATGTCCTTGATGACCCCGTTTCGCCACACCACGGCATGGATACCCCCGATCGAAGTCGAGGACTGGCCCACGATGAGCCCGGAATCGTTGATGGCCTGGGCGACACTCCAGTCTCCGCCGGTAAGCACGCCCAGGTTGGTCATGGTGCCGTTCTGCCAGACGAAGGCGCGAACGCTTTGCCCGGCCCACGTGCTCTGGCCCACGATCTGGCCCTTGTTGTTGAGGCCGTAGGCGATGCTACTGGTACCCGCGATGGTGCCCAGGTCCTGGGCCGGAATGCCCGGCTTCCAGAGCGCGGCATGCTGGAGATTGCTGGCCGTATGGGCCCACCCCACGATCCAGCCCCCATTGTTGATGGAGTTTGCGACGCTCGACCGGCCACCCATGGTCCCCAGGTCGGTCATCACGCCGGATTGCCAGCGGAAGGCATGGCTGGCATTGGTATAGCCCTGGCTGAAGACGGCACTGCTTCCCACAACCTGGCCCTGGTCGTTGATCCCGTTCGCACCGCTGCTGGTACTGTTCAGGGTGCCGAGGTCGGTGACCGTCGAGTTGGTCGAGACCGAGAGTGCCGGCTCGGAGGGCCCGGCTGGTTGGGAGGAGTCATCGCATGAAGCGATGATGAGGGTGAGCCCGGTAAGGGCCAGGAATCGCGTGACTCCACGATGATTGTCTATGTGAAATGAGAACATGTGGGCTCCTTGGAAGTGACTGTAATCCGACTGCCACCCTTATTCCTACGACAGATCGAGGGAAGAGAACATTCCCTGCTCCAATGCTTCACGGCCAGGCGATTGACCGGGATGCGAATGTTGTTGCTCCTGAGATCCGTGGGGACCACGAAGTAGTGCGTCCTCGAAGCGGATCTCGACCCTGGTCGAGCCGGCCCGACCGGCGCAGCCCATCGCGATACCGGGCCACGACTTGGTTGCTCATGGGCAATTAACTTACACGGCAATGGACCATCGGACGGTAAGACGGATCACGCCCTCATGACCGACACCTCACACGCCGTTCTGCTGGCCCTTGGGCTCGGCACGCTGGTGATGGTGGTGACCGCGCTGGCCCGGCGGCTTCCAGTCCCGACCCCGATTCTCCAGGTGGGAGCCGGGCTCCTGGTCGGGCTGATTCAAGGGGCGTCGGTCCCGGAGCTCAATCCCGATCTCGTGTTCTTCGTCTTTCTCCCGCCGGTACTCTGGGCGGCGGCCTATTTCACGTCGCTCAGGGAGTTCCAGGCCAACCTTCGCCCGATCGGTTTGCTGGCCATCGGCCTGGTGATCGCCACTACCGGCGCGGTCGCGGTCGTCACCCACATGCTGTTGCCGGGGCTCCCCTGGGCGGTGGCCGTGGTGATCGGCGCCATCGTCTCGCCGCCGGACGCGGTGGCCGCCGAGGCCATCATCAAGCGGCTGCCGGTTCCCCGCCGGGTCGTCGTCATCCTGGAAGGCGAGAGCCTGGTCAACGACGCGTCCGCGCTGGTGCTCTACCGCGCGGCGGTGCTGGCCGCGGCGACCGGGCACTTCAGCCTGGGCGAGACCGTCGTCCGGTTCTTCATCGATGCCGCGGTCGGGGTGATGGTCGGGCTCCTGGTGGCCTGGCTCGTCGTGGCCATCGCCCGCCAGGTGAACGATCCGCTCGCGCTGGGGTTGGTCACCCTGCTGGCGCCGTATTCGGCCTGGATCGGGGCCGAGCTGCTCCACGTCTCATCAGTGCTGGCCTGTGTCACCGGCGGATTGTACCTGCGGCAGCACTTCTCGACCGTGGTGTCGCCGCTCACCCGGACCAATGCCCTGGCGGTGTGGAACCTCCTGATCTTCGTGTTGAGCGGACTCATCTTCGTGCTGCTGGGGATCCAGTTCGGTGACCTGGTGCAGGACATGCCGCTGTCGACCCTGCTTCAGGCCGGCCGGGTCGCTTTGCTGGTGAGCCTGCTGGTGATCCTGGTGCGCCTGATCTGGGTACCTCTCGCTACTTACATCCCGCGATGGCTGAGCAAGAGCCTGAGGCAGCGCGACCCTGCGCCCAACCCGAAGGGCGTCACGCTGGTCGCGTGGACCAGCATGCGGGGCATCGTGTCACTCGCTGCGGCGCTGGCGATCCCCGCGGTGCTGGCCGATGGAACCAGCTTTCCCTATCGCACCGAGATCCTGATCATCACCCTCGGCGTCATTCTCGTCACCCTGGTGCTGCAAGGTCTGACCCTGGCGCCGCTGATCCGGAAACTCCAGTTCTCCCAGGATCGCACCCCGGTCATCGAACAACAGCACGCCCGGCGCGAGGCGCTCAGGAGCGGGGTCGAACGGCTGGAAGACCTGGCTGACGAGTCATGGGTGCCGGGGGCGGAGGTCGCCAAGCTCCGGGACGAGTATCAGCGTCGCAGCGAGCGGGAGGGAAACGCGACTACCGATCCAGGGCGGACCGAGGCGGCCCGGCGGCTTCGGGCGGAGCTGCTCCGGGCGGAGCGGCGCTCAATGATCCGGCTTCGGAACGAGGGCGCCATCAGTGACGAGGTGCTGCACGAGCTGGAGCGCGAGCTGGATGCGGAAGCGATACGGCTGGGCGTGGGGGAGGAGCGATAACCCGAACAAAGGAACTGCAAGTAAAAGAAAGGAACTGCAAATAAAAGAAAGTAACTGCCAGTTTTGTTACTTGCAGTTACTTGAAACTACTTTCAATTACTTGAAGTTACTTCTGTAAGTAGAGCGGAGTTGGGCTAGTCTCTTCTGGTGCTGGGTTGCGAGTGGCCCCTTCGGGAAGCCGGTCCAGCCGGTCGAGTCGTTCGACGTCGATCGTAATGATGCCATCGGGTGAGTCCACGAAAATATCCGCGAACTTGGCATCCCAGCGCACTTCCTCCCAGATGTACGACGTCCGGGAAACCACGCGGGCCGAAAAGGTCGAATCCAGCGAGACGATCTGGATCAGGAACTCGGCCTCCGCATCCCGCAGCTTTTCCGGGGTGAGCCCGGCCAGCGGACTATCCCGGGTGATCGGATGGACCACCGTCCAG
>DASYPP010000054.1:0-12903 GCA_036006525.1 Gemmatimonadales bacterium | reverse complement strand
TGACGACCAGGTCCACCGCGGGCTTGAACAGGAAATAGGGAACCGCGGCCAGCATGGAGACGCCGGGATTGGCCCCGTGATGGGCCCCTTTGACTGTGGCGCTATCCGGGTTCCAGAAGATGTCGACGTGAAGATCGGCGTAGGGATCCAGCCGGAAGGCGTGGTCGTCCACGATGCTCAGGACGAGATAGTGCTCCCGGACAAAATCGGTCGCGAAATGCACCACGTAGACCAGCCAGGCGGTGAGAAACAGCCGCCATTTGATCGAACCTACGCTCATAGCTTCGCCAGGGTCACCGGTTGGCCCGTCTGGCTGCTCTGGTACACCGCGTTCGCCATCTCCACCGCCCGGAAACCGGCCACGCCGTCGGCCAGGTTGGTCTTCTCGCCTTTGACCATCCGGAGAAAGTCCACCAGCTCGTCCTGGAATGAGAGCAATGCGGTAGAGGTCCAGCTCTTGAGCTTTTCGCGAATCATGATCTCGGGGTAGAGCTTTCGAATCCGCTTCCTCGCTCCGCCCGGCTGGTCCTGGGTCACCAGCAGGTTCTGCATCGGGGCATAGTAGCCGCGGACCATGCCCTTGTCGCCATAGACCTCGACGTAGAACCGGTATCCCTTCCACTCGGTCCAGGTGGCCTGGTAGGTCGCGGCGATGCCCGAGGGGCTCTTGAAGATCGCCACCGCGTTGTCTTCCGAACCGGGAACCTGGAACACCCGGTTGCTGGCGACGCCGTACACCTCGCTCACCTCACCCAGGACGAAACGGGCCAGGTCAGTCATGTGAATGCCGACGTCCATCATGGCGCCGCCGCCGGACACCGGGGCCTTGTACTGCCAGTCGGCCCGGAAGTTGTGGAGCCCGTCGTGCCCGCCGAAGATCCGGACGTGATCCACCGTGCCGATCCGGCCATCGTCCACCGCCTGCTTCAGGAACTTCATCGCGGGGTAGTAGCGGTGATTGAACCCGGTCGCCAGGGTGCGTCCCGAGGCCCGCCCGGCATCCAGCATGCGGCGGCAGGATTCTACCGTGTTGGACATCGGCTTTTCGCAGAGCACGTGGAGGCCTGCCTTGAGCGCCGCGACCACCGCTTCCTCATGAAACTGGATCGGGGACGACACCATGACCGCCTCGACGCCCGGAAGCTCCAGCGCGGCGCGCCAGTCGGACAGTGCTTTCGCGCCACTTCCCGCGACGGCACGTTCCGCCTGCGCGATCGTCGGATCGGCAACGCCGATCAGCTCGGTATTGGGGTTGGCCTTGATGCTCTGGGCGCGAAGCTGGCCGATGGTACCGGCGCCGATTACAGCAAACCGCATTTAGTCTCTCCCAATCTGGTTACGTAGGAATTCGGGACTCTGGGACTCCGGAATCCCTCAATCTTCTACAACATGGGTTGCGAAGACTTCACGATACTTCCGCCATTTGTCCTGGTCGAACTTTCCATCCACCAGGCAATCCACCGCGCTGTACGCCATGAAGAGCGCATGGTGAGTGTTGTCATGGGCGAAGAGCCCCTGCCTGCCGTAACTCAAGAGCCGCGGCACCTGCTCTACCCAATGATCCAGGGTGCCGAAGGGGACTTCATAGCCAGTGGTATAGATCGGATACGCCTGGCGCAGCCGCTTGACCTGCACCGCCACGGGCGGGCGGGCCAGGGGGATTCCCGCGGTGGCCAGGTCCTTCGCCACCAGCTCGCCCAGCTCGGCGTCGGTCATGGACCACCAGGGATCCTCCGGTGAACACGGCAACTCGGCACACAGCGTCGTGCGCCCCCGGGGTTCGGCGAGCGCCGCGTAATTCTTGGGCTCCGACAGCCGGGTGATGCGAATGTTGGCGGCCGGAAAGTAGTGGGCGTCGTACTCGGTGAACTGGTCCACGTCGAGCTGGAGGTAAACCAGGATCATCGAGCGATACTCAATCTCCTTGCCAGCCTGCTTGACCGCCTCCGGTACCCCGGTGGATATCGCCCGGGCCAGGATGGTGATCGGGATGGTGGACCAGACATACTCGGCCTCCACGACCCTGGTCTCACCGTTCCGCTCGGCGTGGATACGCCACGGCTCCTGGTCGGAGGCGGGCGGATCCATTCGGGTCACCTTCCAGCCCATCAGGAACTCCGCACCCAGCTTCTTCGCGGCGTCGGCGTAGGCCTCGCTGATCTGGCCGAAACCGCGGCGAGGGTAGAAAAACCTCCCGGAACCCTTGGGCTTGAAGCCGGGCACCGCTGAGAGAACCTTGCGAATCAGCTTGCCGAAAGAACCCGCCGAGACCCGGCGCCGGGCCTGGATGCCGGAAAGCGTTTCCGGATCGCGGCCCCAGATCTTCCAGGCATAGGGGAAGTAGAAATCATGGCAGATCGTGGGGCCGAGGTTCGCCATGAGGACCGAGGCGAAGCTGTCTCCCTCGGCGCCGTTTTTCCGCAACACCTTGGCGGCCATGTCGCGGATAGTGCCGGCGGCAAAGCCCTTGTCGAGCTTGAGAAACAAGTCGGCCGGCTTGAGCGGAAAGTGAATCATCTTTCCACGGAGATTGATCCGCCCGTGGCGGGGACGATCGAGCAGGTCATCTCCCAGCAGCGCACGAATGTCGGCGAGGAGTTCCGGCTCGCAGGCGGGGTGCAGCCGATGGCTGCCGTAGTCCAGCCGCTGGCCTCCGGCCTCGAAGCTACCGGCGTTGCCTCCCACCACCGGGTTCTGCTCCAGCACGGTGACCTGGGCTCGTCCCCGGCGCCGCAGCTGGTATGCGGCGCCGACCCCGGCGGGGCCGGCGCCCAGGATGACAATCCGGGGCTCAGCCATGGGGCGTAGCCGCGCGAGCGAGCTTGAGCGGATGGTCTACGTGCGACTTGGGGCGGCGGTTGAGGACCAGGTACGCCAACCCGCCCATCAGTCCCCCGGCGATCAACACCGTCTGCCAGAGCAGTGAGGTCAGCACGCCCAGCGCGAGGGGAACCCCGAACGGCGCGAGCAACGCTGCGAGGCTGGCTTCCCGGATCGCCAGGCCGCCGAGGCTGATCGGCATGAGGCTCGCTACTTTGGCGAGGGGCCAGACCAGGAACCAGACCGCGAGGGGGACCCGGACGCCGATGTGATGTCCCAGCCAGGCGTTGAGCAGCACGAAGTTGGTCTGGATGATCACCGACATGGCGAGACCGGTGAACGCGGTGCGGGGCTTCCGGCCCAGTCGGCGGATCGCCACCAGGCTGCGGCCGACCTTCCGGCGGAGCTTGCGCGGCCACCATGCGATCGGCCGCCGCAGAATGAAGGGCAGCACGATCGCCGCCACGAACAGCGCAAGCACGATCCCCACGGTCAGGAGTTGCGCACCCCATCCCGGGAGCGAATGCCGGGCGAGGAGGCCGCCGATCGCGACCAGGATCGCGAGACCGGTGACGTCGGTGACGCGATCGAGCACCCCGCCCCAGAGGACCGCTTCGGGCCGCTTGCTGATCCGTCCCGCCATCGCCATGCGGAGCAGATCGCCGCCGACGATCGAGGGCAGGCAGAGGTTAGCGAACAATCCGGCGGCATAACACTGGGCGGCGTCGATGACGCCCAGCGACGCCCGTCCGGCATTCACGAAGAGCCTCCACTTGAGCACTCCCAGCGCGTGCCCCACGCCGAACCCCAGCCACACACCGACCCACACCAGCGGAGGAAGCTGGCGCAGCGACTGCCATACCCGGGCCCAGGGAAGCAGGATGAAAATGAGGGTCAGCAGCGTGGTGCTGACCGCGACCTTGATCCAGACTTTCACCGCTTGATCGCCATGCGGGCGTTCTGGTCAGCCAGCAGCCCGACCGCGAACACGATCAGGGCGCCGAGGAAAAGCAGCACCGCGCTCTCGGAAAGGTTGTCCAGGGTCACGTCATACGCGAACTTGGCCAGCCCGCCGATGGTCAGCAGGAACGCCAGGGGGATGAAAACCTTCAGCGGGTTGAAAAACACGATGGTCCTGAGGATCAGCAGGGTAAAGTCGTAGGCATGCCGGGGCCGGATCTTCGATTCGCCGAGCCGGGCGAGATAGTTGATGGGGATGTACTCGACCGGGTGCGAGTTGCACGCGGCGGCGAGGGTGATCGTCGTCGTAAATGAGAACCCGTCCGGCAGCAGGTGCTCGTAGCGACGGACCAGGTCTTTCCGCATGAGCCTGAGGCCGGAGTTGATGTCCGGCAGCCGCTGCCCGGCGAGGTAGCTGGCCAGCCAGCGGAGGAACGCCTTGGCCGGCCGCCGCACCAGGGGAATCTTCACCGTCTGGCCGGTGCGGGCCCCCACCACCATCGAGTTGAACTCACCCCGGGCAAGCAGCCCGGGGATGGCGTCGGTGGGATAAGTCCCGTCGGCGTCGGTGATCAGGATCCAGGGATGCTTGGCCGCGTGGACACCCAGTTTCAAGGCCGCGCCGTATCCCCGATTGCGCCGCCGCCGGAGCACTCGCACGCCTGCGCCGGCGGCCTGCTCCGCGGTCGCGTCCGCGCTGCCGTCGTCCACGACCAGGATCTCGTAAACCCAGCCGCTCTCCCGCATGACCTTGTCCACTGCGCGCACCTGCTCCGCGACGTGGGCGGCTTCATTGTACGCCGGAATCACGACGGTCACCGCGCGCTCCAGCGTTCCCGATTCGTCCTCGACGATTTCTTCGATCAGGCTCATTGAGATTTCATCACGACAATGGCGCCTCCGCCCACGGTGCCCGGGAAGCGGGCGGCAACCGTGTAATGCTGCTGAAGGCGTTCCCAGATCGCCGGCTGCACTGCCGCGAGCCGGATCGGGAAGGTATACAGGACCCAGGTGCGCCGGTGGCCCTGCTCAAGGTGTTCCAGCGCGGCCAGCGAATCCACCGGGACGTAGTCTGTGCGGTAGAATTCCTGGTACGGGTAGCGGGTGAGGTCGACCGTGGCCACCGCGTCCGCGCCACCCGCCATGCGATCCAACCAGGTCATCGCGCCGCTGAAATCCTGCTTGGGGTACCAGGCCTTCGGCACGGTGGTGGCGCTGGCGAGGACCACGAGGGCCGTCACCAGCGGTGCCACCCACTGCAGCCGGGCCGGGAGCAGCCACTCCACCAGGGCAAATCCGCCCCGGACCAGGATCAGCACCGCGAACCCGGCGCTGAAGAAGAAGAACCGGGGCCAGAGATTGTGCTGCAGCGCCAGCAGCGCCGCACCGGAGATGATTGCCGGCAATACCATGATCGCGAGCAGGGCCCGGCTCTTCTTCCAGTAGCTCACCAGGCCGGCGCCGACGACTACCAGGCCGGCCGCCAGGGTGAACCAGCCGCCGGGAACTCCCTGGCTCAACCCGCGAACCGCTTCGGTGGCGAACCAGACCGGGCTCTGCCATGCGGTGGCCGCTGCACCCAGGGGCGGGTGCAGCACCGTCCCCAGCACCTCGGGAATCACCAGCGCGTACAGTTGCAGCGTCAGGGTCGCGGCCACCAGGATGCCGAAGCAGGGTAACCAGGCATCGAGGCCTCGCGGCCGGGGGGCCCGAAGGAACAGAATCAGCCAGATCACAAAGTGGGCGACCGCCACCAGCACGGCGGTGATGTGGGTATACGCCGCCAGTGCCATGGCGAGCCCGTACCCCAGCACCAGCAACCAGGGGCGCTGATAGCGTCCCGCGACCAGGCGGACGAAGAAACCGCTGGCCAGCAGCGTGAACAACAGCAGGCCGGTATACCCCCGCGCGTTCTGGGAGAACCAGACGTGATGGTACGAAAATGTCAGCAGCGCCGTTGCCAGCAATGATTCGATTCTTCCGGTCACCATCCGGGCGAAGAAGTACATCGCCGCGAGGCTGGCCACTCCGAAGACGGCGGCCGGCAGCCGCAGGGTCGCGGCGCTCTCGCCGAAGATCCCGGTTGTGGCTCCCGCCAGGACCGAGTAGAACAGGTGCTGGTTCTGACTGTTGTAGGTCGTCAGGATGTGGCCCATCGGCAGCCGAACGTAATCCACCAGGGTCTGGATCTCGTCGAACCACAGCCCATTGGGCAGCCGGTACATGCGAATCAACCCACCGATCAGCAGCAGGAGGCCAAGCACGGCCCACTCCCATCGGGAAGGCCTGGGGGCGTCCTTCATGACCCAGGGCGCCAGCGCGGCGCTTCGGGTCCGCGCGATCGAAAGCCGGGGAAGCGCCAGAATCAGGGCGGCGTGCACCAGCAACATCAGCTTGAACACCCACACGCCGTGCGCCACTGCCACCAGCATGGGAGACCCGCTCCCCGCCAGAAACGCAGCGACTGAATCCACCGGCAGCAGCACGCCGAGCAGAGCCAGAGCACCGGCGAAGGCAATGTTAGTTCGTGACATTCAAGGGCTTAAGTGTGCGATACGGGCCAGAAAGCCAGCCCGGAAGGAGCAATGTCTGTTCCATTCAGCGCCCCTTGGGAGATCGGACCAACGGCAGTAAGATGTGTGGCAAGGGCGCAACAAACAAGCAGCTAAGTGCTGAAACGAGGCTAGCATCCATCCTGCTGTCTGGAGGCCGCGGATTGGCCGGAGAGGCGCCAAGCACCGCAACCGCCAACACCGAGCCGCAGAGAACGCAGAGATTTCGCAGAGAACTGCAGCGGTGCGTTCCAAGCCGATTTCAATTTCCTCGGGTTTCATGGATGTTCTTCTCCGCGTAGCCTCGGCGTTCTCTGCGGCTCTGCGTTGAAGCGACCCCAAACTGGCCCTAATCTCGATGCAGCCGCGCGGAAACGCGTCTTACGCGGCCACTCTTTCCGAGAGACCCTGATTGATGGCTCCAGCACCACGGGGGAAATTCTGGCTCTGGGTCTCAGTAGCCGTGGCGGGCTGGCTGGTCTTCGTCCTGTCCCTCGAGGCCAGGAACCCCCGGCTGATTGCCTCCTGGCATGGGTTTCTGCACACCGCCATTGCCAACCGCTTTCCGTCTCCGGCCTGGACTCCGGAGAATCCGTTCTTCGCTGGCGAGTCGCTCCGATACTACTGGGTGTACCATCGGATCGGCGCGTACCTGGGCAGCATGCTGGGCATGGATCCGCTGAGCGCGCTACGATTGCTTGCATTGGTGGGCCTGGTCCTGCTGCTGGTGACGGCCGCGTTGCTGGGGCGGCGGCTCTACGGAACGACCGGCGCAGGAATCATGATCGGCACGCTCGCGCTGGTGGGCCTCAACCCGCTGGGACCCGGCATCGCGGCGGCTCGCCACTTCAGCAAGGGCGCCCCGCTTTTCGAGCAGGAACTGGGGGGACGAGCAGTGGAGACCACGTTCGTAAGCAATGAGCTGGCGGACCAGCTGATGTCCCGGAAGCTGCTTCCATCGATGTACTTCTCCACCGACTGGCGGCAGGGTCAGAACGTGGTCTGGTTCTTCGACATCTCGAGCCGGGGCCTCGCCCTCGGCGTGCTGATGACGCTGCTGCTGGTACTGCTGCGCCCGGTCCATCGCTTTCCCCACCTGGCCGGCGCTGCGCTGCTGGCGGCACTTCTCGCCGCGCTCAACCCGATCGTCGGAATCGCCGTTGCGGGCGGCTTCGGGTTCTCCTACCTGGTATTGGATTGGCGCGGGCGCGGAAACGGCGCCCGGCCGGGTTTGCGTCACCTGCCAGTGGTCGTCGCACTGGCGACCGGCGTCCTGCTCGCGGCGCCCACGTTTGTCCAGCTGTTCGGCCAGGGCGGCAGCGCCACGTCGATCAACCCACCGGGGATGATCCTGCTCAAGCTGATCAACATGGGGTTGAACTTCGGGGTGATCGCGGTGCTGGTACTCCTGGCACTCAGGAGCTCGCTGGGAGAACTCGGGGTGGGCATCCGCGCGGCTGCGATCACCGGGGCGCTGCTGCTTTTCGCGGTCGCGCTGGTGCACCTGGAGGAAGGGAACGAGCACAACCTCACCAACGCGGCGCTGGTGGTGCTGGCGGTGCCGGCGGTAGCGGCCCTGGTCCTGGATCGCACCGGCCAGCCCCGGCCCAGGGTCGCGGCCACGCGGCGACTCTGGCTCACCGGCCTCCTGTTCCTGCCGGTCACCTGCTGCACCTGGCTGGCCTTCGATGGCCGGCCGCCTCTCCCCTTCACGACGGAAAGGGGTTTCCTGGCCCGGGTACCCGCTTCGGACCCGCTGGCGGAACTCTACCAATGGATCGGACAGCATACCGGACGGAACGCGGTGTTTGTGGTGAACCCGGAGCGCCCGGTCAAGATGTCGGGCAACGTGTCCGAACTGCCGGCCTTTACCGGGCGGACCCTGTTCATCGATCAGCCCAGCTACCTCACCACGGTGTATGCCGATGCCACCATGCGCGCGGCGCTGGCCGGGCGATTGCTGGAAGGTGACGAGGCAAGCGCCGAGGAACGCGCGTACCTAGAGCGGCTGAAGCGGCCGCTCTACATCGTCAGCTACCAACCGGAGCAGGTGGCCAAGCTCACGGCCCGCTATGGCATTCCGGCATTTCAGAGGGATTTTGTATCAGTGTTTGCATGGAAGTGATCCGGGGTATGAGTCGGTGCGGCAACCTCAGGAATGGTTCAGCGTCGGCACGCCTCAACGCAAAGGCGCAGAGGCGCAAGGCTGCAACAGAATGAACAACACATGCTACTAGTCCATGAATTCACTGGGTCCCGGCGGGACACCTTTGCGGCTTCGCGGCTTTGCGTTGAAGCGCATGGAAGCTCAACGTTGAGAAACGGGTGCAGCACGCTCTCAAACAGGAAACCATGACCGCCATACGCGCGTGGATCAAGGAAATCCGACCCCACCAGTGGGCGAAGAACCTGCTCATTTTCCTTCCCGGTCTCGCCGCTCACCTGCACTGGGACCGGGACCAGGTGATCCAGTCGCTGTGCGGCTTCGCGGCGTTCTCGTTCCTGGCCTCCGCGGTCTACGTCATCAACGACCTGGTGGACCTGCCCAACGACCGGGTGCATCCCACCAAGCGGAACCGGCCGGTGGCGGCGGGCCTGATATCGCCCGGCGCCGCGATCGCCGGGGCGGCGCTGCTGGTGACCCTCGCTGTCCTGGCCACGTGGCGCTTGCCGCGGAACTTCCAGCTGACGCTGCTGGTGTACCTGGCGATCACCACCGCGTACTCGTTCCTGCTCAAGCGCCGGATCCTGCTCGACGTGATCTGCCTGGCCAGCCTCTACACCATTCGGGTCGTGGCGGGCTCGACCCTGGTGGCGGCCCCGCTGTCGCAATGGTTCCTCGCCTTTTCGATCTTCTTTTTCTTCTCCCTCGCCCTGGTCAAGCGGGTGGCGGAACTGCGGCCCCTGGCGGAATCGGCCGGGCCGGTGGCCGGACGAGGCTACGCGGCGACCGATTTGCCGATGCTCACGTCGCTGGGAACCGGGGCATCCATGGCCAGCGCCCTGGTCTACTGCCTGTACATCACCAGCGCGGAGGTCACCCTGCTCTACCGGCACCCGAAGATGTTGTGGGTCGGCCTGCCCCTGTTCCTCTACTGGGTCGCGCGGGTCTGGTTGCTGACCACCCGGGGCCGGATGAACGAGGACCCGGTGGTCTTTGCCCTCAAGGACCGGATGAGCTACCTGATCGCCGCCGGTTTCATGATCACGATCGTGATGGCGGCGTGAGTCGATGAATCCCGCGTTTCCTGAACGGGAGCTGGGCGGGTGGGGCCGCTTCCCCACCGCGCGTACCCGGGTCACCCGGCCGGAGCAGATGGCCGCCCTCGCCGAACTGGTGACGGCGCAGCCGGGACTCATCGCCCGGGGCCTGGGCCGGAGCTATGGCGACGCGGCGGTGGCGCCGTCCGGGGTGACCCTGATGACCGAGCGGCTCAATCGATTCCTCGCTTTTGACGCCGATACCGGCGTGGTCCGCTGCGAAGCGGGCGTCACCATTGAAGACCTGCTGCGCCACTTGCTGCCGCGGGGCTTCTTCCCGCCGGTGACGCCGGGGACCAAGTTTGTCACCCTGGGGGGCGCCCTCGCCTGCGATGTGCACGGCAAGAGTCACCACAAGGACGGCTCCTTTTCCCGGCACGTGTCCCAGTTCACCCTGTTAACCGCCGGGGGCAACTTGCTCTCCTGTTCCCGGGAACAGAACGCCGAACTGTTCTGGGCGACTTTGGGCGGCATGGGGCTCACCGGCATCATCACCGACGTGACGTTCAAGATGAAGCCGGTAGAGTGCGGATTGCTGCGAGTGGACTATGACCGCGCCCCCGACCTGGACCGGGCCCTCGAACTATTCGAGACCACTGACCAGCAGTACACCCAGTCCGTCGCCTGGATTGACTGCCTGAAGAAGGGACGCCACCTGGGTCGTAGCGTGCTCATGCGGGGCAACTGGGCGGCCGCCAGCGACCTGCCGGAAGGGAACCGGCAAACCGCGCTCCGGCCGGCCCCCGGCGGACGTCTCTCGGTCCCCTTCGATCTGCCCCGGGTCCTGCTCAACCCGCTCGGTGTCCGGGTTTTCAACAGCATGTTCTATCACCGACACCGCACCCGGCACGGCATGCTGGTCTCGTACGAGCCGTTCTTCTACCCGCTGGACAAGATCCAGCATTGGAACCGACTTTACGGCAAGAGCGGCTTTCTCCAGTACCAGTGCCTGCTTCCCCACGCCGGCGCGCGGGAAGGGATCATCCAGCTGCTCGAGCTGCTGGCCCGGGAGGGGCACGCCTCGTTTCTCGCGGTGCTCAAGCGCTTTGGCGATTCTGACCCGAACCAGCTGCTCTCGTTCCCGCGGCCGGGCTATACCCTCGCGGTGGACATCCCCAGGAACGGCGAGCGGCAGGACGTCCTGCTGGACGCCCTCGACCAGGTGGTGCTCAAGGCGGGTGGCCGGGTCTATCTCGCCAAGGATGCGCGGATGCGGGCCGATCACTTCCGGGCGATGTACCCCGAGTGGCCGCGCTGGCTGGAGATCAAGCGCCGGATCGATCCGGAGAATCGTTTCAGCTCGGCCCTATCGCAGCGGCTGGAGTTGGCAGGATGACGGGCGGCAGAGCGGCCGGGCGGCCAGGCGGCAGGGTCCTCATCGCCGGCGCGACTTCGAGGATCGCGCAGGGGATCGCGGCCGGATTTGCCCGGCGCGGGTACGAGGTGCTGGTCGCCGGACGAGACCTGGAGGAAACCGGACGGATCGCGGCGGATCTCGCGGTCCGATACGGAGTGCGGAGCCGGGCGCTGGCCTTCGACGCCACCGATTTCAGCTCGCACCAGCGCTTCGCCGATGCGCTCTTCCAGGACGGCGCCGGGCTTACCGGGATCGTGGTCTGCTTCGGCCTGCTGGGCGACCAGGCGACGGCTGCCGGGGATCCGCTCGCGGCCCGGCGCATTGTAGACGTGAACTTCACCGGCGCGGCCACCCTGCTGGCTCCAATCGCGAACCACCTGGAGCGGCAGGGCCACGGCTTCATCGCCGCCCTGGGTTCCGTTGCTGGCGACCGCGGGCGGCAGAGCAATTACATCTACGGCTCGGCCAAAGGCGCGCTGGCGTTGTACCTCCAGGGGCTCCGGCAGCGGCTGTCGAAGCACAATGTTACGGTCACCACGATCAAGCCGGGTTTCGTGGATACCAGGATGACGTATGGGATGCCCGGGCTCTTCCTGGTGGCGGATCCGGCGGACATCGGAGAACGTGCGGTGAAGGCGATCCTGGCGGGGAAAAGGGTCGTCTACCTGCCTTGGTTCTGGCGATTCATAATGCTCATCATCAGATCCATTCCGGAGAGCATCTTTATGAGGTTGAAATTGTAGCAATGATGGTTGGCTACCTTTGCGGACCAGCGTTTCCAACACGTAGCCACGTAGGTCACGTAGAAAAATTGGATAAAGGCTCAATCAAGAATTGCGGCTTAACGGATTTTTTCTACGTGGCCTACGTGTCCTATGTGACTACGTGTTGAAAACCGTAGCACTGCTGGAAGCTATCCCTTCCGATACCTCCAGAACGTCCTCGTCCCGACAAACCAGTCCCGCATCCCGATCTTCTTCCCCTCCGCCTTGCTCCGCGGAAAATACTTGATCGGCACTTCCCGGATCCTCCCGCCCCGCGCCAGCAGCCGCGCGGTGATCTCATGATCCAGCTCGAACCCTGAGGTCTCCAGGGGGAACGACTGAATCAGCGGCGTCCGAAACAGCTTGAGCGCGGTCACGGTATCGGAGATGTAGGAGCCGGTGAACAGGAGTGCCACGAAGGAGAGACTCTGGCCACCCAGGTACGCGAAGAGGCTCTGGTTGGCGTGCTTGCCGGTGGCCAGGTTGACCAGTTTCCCCTTGTCCGGGTGCTTCAGGTACCGGCTGCCGTAGACCGCATCGACACCCGGCTGCTTCAGGGCCTGGAACATCGGGATATAGTCGGCGGGATCGTATTCCAGGTCGGCGTCCTGGATGATCAGGTAATCACCGGTCGCGAGCCCGATCCCCGCCCGTACCGCTGCGCCCTTTCCGCCGTTCTTCGGTTGATTGTGCAGCCGGACCGGGAATTTCGAAACGACCTCGGCGGTCTTGTCCCGGGAGCAGTCGTTGACGACGATGATTTCCTTGCTGAGACCGAGACTCGAGAGGTCGAGGGCGAGAATCCGTTCCAGCAGGGTGCCGATGAAGCGCTCCTCGTTGTAAGCCGGTATGACGATTGACAGGGTTTCGGTCATTGTTTCCGTGCGGTCGTTGACATCATTTCACCGTTGGACCTGCAAAAGCTCCTCGCGGCGACCGCGGCGAATGCGCGGCGAACTGCAACAAATGACTTCCTTAAATGCATTCACGATTATTGCGGTGTTTTTACCGAAGCCGCCGTGGGCTGCTCTTGTAAAGCCCAATACACGTTTGTTGCTGTTGACCGCGGTCACCGCGCACCTCCGGCGGTCGCCGCGAGGTGCTGTTGCAAAAGTTCAATGAACAGTACCAGCTCAACCATCAAGCTTGAGCTAAGTATTTGCCGACCATCGCAAGATCCTCTGGTGTA
>DASYPP010000053.1:0-34919 GCA_036006525.1 Gemmatimonadales bacterium | reverse complement strand
CTGGCGCAGGACGAATTGATCGCGACCTATGCGATGCGAGGGATCCGTTAGATCAGTGTGAGTTTGAGTTCAGCAACCGCTCCTCGCGAAGGCGCGGTGTACCGCGGCGGCCGCGGTGAAAAGGCAATGAATACTTTGTCTGTTGTTGTTGCAGTTCACCGCGGCCACCGCGCTCCTTCGCGGTCACCGCGAGGAGTTTTTGCAAGACTTGAGTCACACCCAATGTACCCTAGCCGGCAAACACACTCCGGCGACTCAACAGATACCAGATCAACACTCCACCAATCGGAATCCCGATCAGCGTTCGCCAATCGTGCCGGATCAGGGCGTTCGAAGCATCCCCAATGGCATTGATAGCAAGGACGACAATCGCGAGGTAGCGACCCCAGGCGTGGAGCTGCCAGAGTCCGTGTGCCGTAGCAGCGCACGCGGCCGAGACCAGGAGCATGAGCGGGACGGCGATGAAGCCGAGGGTACGGAAACCTTCACGGGCCTGGGGATTGATCCGCCACATGAATTCGAGCGGGCTGTGGGGAATGGCGAGAGTAATGGCGGCCAGCAAACTCATGGTGGCACCGAAGATGAAGAACCAGGCGAGGGCGGTAACGCCGGCGGGACGAGAAGCATCCGATTGGGTGGGGTGGATCACATCGGTCCCTTCAAAACCTGGAAGATATTGGCCTGTCCTGTTTTTGGAGGAACGATGGGTATCCGAAAGATGCTTCCTGCTCCCGCTGCCCTGCTCTTCGCGGCCGGCCTCGCGTTCGCCTGCGCCAAGCCATCGGGGAATTCACCCGCACCGGCAACAACCAGCAACCAGGGAACAGCGCTGGAAGTGGTCAACCGCTCATCGAGCGACATGGACATTTTCGCGGTGCGCTCGGGAGCTCGGGTCCGCCTGGGCCTGGCACCGGCCAACGTGACGACCCGTTTCAACATCCTGAGGGGACAGCTCCCTGGAGGAGGAACCGTCACCTTTCAGGCCCGGCCGCAGCTCGGCCTGGCCCGGGCGATTTCCAGCGAGCCCACGATTCTGAGCCCGGGAGACACGATTACGCTGCAGATTCCGCCCCCATGAAGGCGGTCACATTTTCAGCACCTGGCGCGCCCGCTGGACCGTCGCGTCGAAGGCCGATTCCAGTTCGGGGTTGACCCCGCGACATCCCGCGACGACTCGTTCCGACCACACGACGTACTCCTCGAGTCGAGCCGGGGTCCAGCTTACCGGCGGGCAGCGAGACAAGTCACTCACGTTGGAGATCTTGTCCGCCAGTTTGAGATGCCTGGCCTTGAGTGATGAACCGGCAGCGTGCTCGATCTGGAGACGCTTGCGCTCCTCTCCGGGGAGCGACTTGTCGTCGGTCAACTCCTGCACCAACCCGGCGACCTCTTTCCCGAACTGATCCTCGAGTTCTTCCACCGACGTTTGGGTATCCTCGATCGTGTCATGCAGAATCGCCGCGACCAGGATCGCCTCGTCCTTCACTCCCCCGATATTGGCCAGGATATTGGCGACCTCGATGGGGTGGTTAATGTAGGGGGAGGCTTCGGCGTTCTTACGGCGCTGGTCCTGGTGCTTGTGTGCCGCGAAGGAGAGAGCGTGGAGTAGTTTATTGGGTGTCATGGCGCTCCATTTTGAAGGGACGTGAAATTCGACTATCGTACCAATACTCGGTTGGACTTCTTTTCGCCAGCCGGCCACCAGAACCCGGGACTTCCGTGGACAGAATCACGCTCTCCTCGAAATTCGCCCAGATCCACGACCACTGGTCCCCGACCATCCTGGCCGAGTTGAACGGCCAGCACGTCAAGGCGTCCAAGTTCAAGGGCCCGTTCGTGTGGCACCATCACGAGAACGAGGACGAGTTGTTCCTGGTGGTCAAGGGCAGCTTCCGGATGGAATTCCGCGACAAGTCCGTCGACCTCTCGGCCGGCGACATGATCGTGGTTCCCCGCGGGGTGGAGCACCGCCCGGTGGCGGACGAAGAGGTTGAGGTGCTGCTCTTCGAGCCGGCGGGGACGCTCAATACCGGGAACGTGCGGAACGAGATGACAAAGGACACCCTCAATCGTCTCTAGCAGTCCCCCTCTCCGTTCATGGAGAGGGCCAGGGGTGAGGTATTTGCGGCTATCCCGGTTGGGCGCTATGGTTGGGCACCTGGACCCATGTCCGATCTTTTCAGCCAGCTCCAGCTCGCCCTCCCGGACCGCTACGAGCTAGAACGCCTGCTCGGCAGCGGGGGGATGGCCACGGTCTATCTCGCCCGCGATCGCCAGCAGGGCCGCCGAGTGGCGATCAAGCTGCTCCGCCCGGAGCTGGCCGGCGCGCTGGGACTGGACCGCTTTCTCCGCGAAATCCGCATTGCCTCCGAACTGACGCATCCCCATATCCTCCCGTTGCTCGATAGTGGGTCCGTGACGTTGAACGGGGACAGCATTCCCTATTACGTCATGCCGTACATCGAGGACGAGTCGCTGCGGGACCGGCTGAATCGGGAGAAACAGCTTCCCATCGAGGACACGATTGCCATCGCGCGCGATGTTGCGGCCGCGCTGGCCCACGCCCACAAGCGCGGCTTCATCCACCGCGACATCAAACCGGAGAATATCCTGCTGGCCGGCCACGAGGCGGTGGTCGCGGATTTCGGCATTGCGCGCGCGATCGATCGCTCGGCCGATCCGGAGTCAGTCACCACGAGCGGGATCGCGATCGGCACGCCGGCCTACATGTCGCCGGAGCAGGCCAGCGCGCAGGCGGAACTGGACGGCCGAACCGACATCTACTCGCTGGGCTGCGTAGTGTACGAGATGCTGGGTGGTGACCCCCCGTTCAGCGGCTCCAGCGCCAACGCGATCGCCGCCCGGCACCGGGTGGACCAGGTCCCGCCGCTTCGGACTATCCGACCGTCGGTCACCGCCCCGCTGGAGGCGGCAGTGATGCGTGCCCTGGAGAAGATACCCGCCGACCGCTACAACAACGCCGAGCAGTTTGCAGCGGCACTCAGCCAGCAGCAGACCCCAACCGCACCGAGCCGGGTGCGGTTCTTCCGCGGCCGGGGCAAACAAACTGCCTCCGGTCTTCCCATTCCTGTCCCCGTGTCGCACCCGTCTGCACACCAGGCGCTGCGCATTGGAGCTGGCTCCATCCTTGTAGCCGTCCTGCTCCTGGTCGGATGGTGGGCGATAAGGCCCGGAACGGCACACCGATATTCCGAGACCCCGGCATGGTCTCCCTGGCGCGGATGGGTCGGAGAGTATTTCCCCTTGTTTGCCGTAGCCGAATCAACCCTGGTGACCATGCCGCTGGGTGGGAAATCGGTGCACTTGTTCGATGGACAATCCTGGACCACACTCGCCGTGCCGGACTCATTCGCAGTACTGCGTTACACCGGCCCCCTGGTGCAACGGCGACTTCTGGCCGTCAAGTCGGTCAGTGATACGTTGGGCCGGCCTTCCCTCCAATACTGGTGGATGTCGCTTGCCGGGGAGGCGCTGCGACCGGATTCGGCCATTGGCGGTACGGTTCCTGATGACGGCGTGCGACCCTATTGGTGGTACGATGGGAAGAGCCTCGTGCTTTGGCTGGAAGCGATCCGGAGACCATCGGGTGCCGCCTGGGTACGGGAACCCACCGGCACCAGCGGCGGCATCATGAGCCTGTGGGGCCGAGATTCTCAGCACCGGTTCGCTATTCCCTCCGCACGCGATTCGCTCCTGGTGTTTGATGGCATCAACTGGAAGTTGGTGAACGCCCTCGGCTCTACTGGCCCAGGACTCGCCAAGTATCAAGCCGGGATAACCTTTCGTGATAGCACCACGGTCGTAATCGGCGAGGAATGCACTGGTCCGGACCGCTGCCGCCCGTTATTGCTCGAGCTGAGCGGCTTCGGTGGGACGTGGCGGAGGGTTTCAATCCCCGGCAACATTGGAATACCCACAACGTTTTCGAGCGATAGCGCCGACCGATGCGATCCGGGCCAGTTCTCATTCACGGATGTCTCCGGCCAATCGGGCCGGGACTACCTTGTCTCGGGTACCTGGAGTACCTGTGATACCAGCCCGGCCGGGGGCGAGTCCGGCTGTCCTCCGCGTCAACCGTGTTTCTGGGAGGTGAACGAAGGAAAAGTAGAGCCCGTATCTGACCTTCTTGGACGCGTGGTTACGAGCGCCGGTTACATGGGGAATAACGTCTATGCACTGCTGGACGACGGCACTCTCTGGCGTCGAATCGGCAGGCACTGGCGAACAGTGACCAAGGTTCCGGACCTGCCCCCCCGGCGGGTAGGCGCAAGTTCCCAGGTCATCGTACGGCTCACGGGGGAAGATCTCCGGTACGAACCCGATCAGCCCGCCAAGAGTTCCCTCGTCATCACGCTGGAAGGGTTGCCCACCAGCATCAGCGAGGCCCGGCCGGCCCGGATGCTGGTGGTCAAAGACAGCACAGTCGCCCTGCTCGATGCCAACGGCGGAGTGTTCTCCACCGGCTGCCGGATCGAACGAGTGGTGACGCTGTCGACGGGACCGCCCGAGGGATCCCTTCGCTGCTCGCCACTCACTCAACTGCTGCCGTCAGGTCGCGTCGCGGCAATTGATATCCTTTCGGATGGGGCAGTGATCGGCGTCGGTCCCGGCGGATTGGTCGTCACCTGGCGCCAGGGGGTGGGAAAGCTCGAGTCACTTCCAGCGGTCGCCCGGGCAGATTCGCTCTGGGCAATCGTTGCCTCGAGTGGCGGCAGGGCCACCGCAATCGGCTCAAGGAGAGTGCTGGAGCGTGATAGCACGGGACGCTGGTCCGTAGTCCGTGAACTCCGGGCGGATTGGCCTCCCAACTCGCGTTTTCAGGTGTTACCGGATGGGGATCTCGTGGTGCTCGAACATTCCATTCAGGTGTGGGATCGCCGGGCGGATTCGCTGCCGGTGACGATCATCTACCGGCCTGTTCCAGGCCAGGTCATAGGGGCCCTGCATGTTCTTCAAGATGGACGATTAATTGCCGGCTTGGCCAATCCTGAGGAACCCGCGCTGGGCGGTGGCCTGATCGTGTGGGCCGCACCCGCGCGGGAGAACCGGTCGCAACGGTTAAGTCTTCCTATCCGGGTCGATATTACCGACCTGGCCGACGACGGCCGCTATCTCCTGGTAGTGGGAAAAGGCGGCAGCCTCAGAATCCCCCTGGACTCTCTGCCCTTTGCAAAGTCGTCAGACTGACCTCCCTTGCGGACCGCGGTACCGCAACGCACCTTGGTCCCCCTCAGCACCCAGATTCTGGATGCTGTTCGGCACTCTTCAACCGGAGGAGTCCATGACCGCCGCCGTCAATCCCCGCACCCAGGCATGGTTTCCGTGGTTCATGCTGCTGCTTGGCCTGATTATCGGCTTCTTCGCCGACCGAGCTATCCAGACCAAACAGCAGATAGTAACCGGCAATTGTATTAACCCGCGGGATTCGTCAGTCGTGGCATCCGGGGTCAGCCAGCAGTCCTGCCAAACCAGCTGCCCGACCTGTATCTGGCAGCGAGGCTCCCAATAATCGGTTACTTCACTTCAAATTCCTTCGTCTGCACCGACACGCCGTCCACCAGGATCTCCACCTTGTACTTGCCGACCGGCCACGCGGTGGGCTTCATGATGTGGAATTCGGTGGTCGCTGACCCGCTGGGCGTGATGGTCTGGGACTGTTCGTCCACGACCTGGCCATCTTCGAACGTCCAGCGCGCGGAGAGCGCCTTGCTGGGCGCCGAGCCCTCGGAGGTGACGCTGGCGTAGATGGTGTCGGTCCGGGCGAAATGATCGGTCTTGTCGCTGACCCGCTTGTCGGCGCCGATGGACCGGCCGAGGTCGACGTCGGTCACCCGGAACGCTGGCGTGGTGCTCACGGTCGAGGAATCACCCGCTGGAGCATCCTTCTTTTTGCACCCGGCAAGGGCCGCCAGTCCCAGCAACCCGGCTGTCAGCAGGATTGCTCTGCTCATGCTCTTCATGATCGTTTCCTCCCGCTACTCGGGGATTGTAAGGGTTTGTCCGGGATAGATCAGGTCGGGATCCTTGATGATGCTCTTGTTGGCCTCGTAGATCCGGTGCCATTCGCCAGCCTTGCCGTAAAACTGCTTGGCGATATGGGAAAGGCTGTCGCCCTTCACCACGGTATAGGTGCGGGTCACATGGGGCGGCGGGAACACCGGGTCGGTGGTCGAGCTCCCACTCTGGACATCCGAAAAATCGGCCTTCTTGTCGTCGGAAGAGGTACTCATGGGGGACTCCCTGCGAACAGTTCCAGTCAACCTCAATCGGAACCTGATTTTAGCGCAGTGAGGAGTGCGAGGATGTGACGCGGATCGCTTAATTCGAGGCCGGTTCCCTCCTTTCAACCTCGGTCACGCTCTTCACCTTCCGCACCGCCTTCATGACCTTGGCCAGGTGCGGCAGGTTGTCCACCTCGACATAGATGGTTCCGAAGACCGATCCGTCCTTGCTGTTGAGATCGGCTCCTTTGATGTTGGTGCCCGTCTGGCTGATCGCTTCCATGATGTCCGCGTAAAGCCCCCGCCGGTCTTCCGCCTGCAGCACCAGCCGCACCGCGAACGACTCCCCTTCCATTTCCTTCCAGTCGATCTCGACCCGGCGGCCTTCCCCGGCCAGGGTGAGGAGATTGGGGCAATCGGCGCGGTGAATCGAGATCCCGCGGCCCTGGGTGACGTAGCCGATGACCGGATCGCCCGGCACCGGCTGGCAGCACTGGGCATAGCGAAGCATGAGGCCGTCCACGCCCTGGATCTTGATGCCCCGGCCCAGCCTGAGCCGGTCAATCATGCGGCCGAAGACGGTGGGCTTGGGCTCCTGCAGCTGGTCACCGGGGAGATCGGGGTAGATCGCCTTGATCACCTGGCCGATGGCAAGGTCGCCGCGGCCCATGGCCACGTACAGCGCGTGGGCGTTCACCAGGTTCAGCAGGCCGGCCGCCTTGTCCAGCTGGGCATCCTCCGCAGCATCCAGCCGGCGGCGCCGGATCTCGCGGACCAGGATGTCCTTGCCCAGCGAGAGGCTGATCTGCTCTTCCTCGTGGCGCACCCACTGCTTGACCTTGTGGCGGGCGCGGGCGGTGCGCACGTGGCTCAGCCAGTCCCGGCTGGGATGCGCATTGGCGCCGGTCAGGATCTCGACACTATCGCCGTTGCGAAGTTCCCGGTGCAGCGGCGCGATCCGGCCGTTGATCTTGGCGCCCTGGCAGCGGAGCCCGACCTCGGTGTGCACCATGAAGGCGAAATCGATCGGGGTGGCGCCCTTGGGCAGCCGCTTGACGTCGCCCTGCGGGGTAAACACGAAGATTTCGTCCTGGTACAGGTCGATCTTCAGGAATTCGATGAACTCTTCGGGATTGTGGGTGTCCTGCTGCAGCTCCAGCAGCTGGCGGAACCAGCCGAGCTGCTGGTCCAGCTCATCGCGCCGGCCGTCGTGCTTATAGAGCCAGTGCGCCGCGATGCCGTGCTCGGCGGTGCGGTGCATTTCCCGGGTGCGGATCTGGACCTCGAAGAGCTGGCCGCCCGGGCCGAAGATCGTGGTATGCAGCGACTGGTACCCGTTCGACTTGGGTGACGCGATGTAGTCTTTGATCCGCTCCTGGACCGGGGTCCAGTTGTGGTGGATGATGCCGAGCACGTGGTAACAGTCGGGCACCGAGTTCACCAGCACCCGCACCGCCATCAGGTCGTAGATCTCGTCGAACGGCTTGTCCCGCTTCTTCATCTTCTGGTAGATGGACCAGAGATGCTTGGGCCGGCCGGTAATTTCGATGTCGGCGATTCCCGCTTTCTTCAACTCCTGCTGCAGCGGCGCCTTCAGCTTTTCGATCATCTGCTCCCGGGCGGCCCGCTTGGAGCTGACCTGCTCGCCCAGACTCTTGAATTCCGCCGGCTCCAGGAACTTGAGCGCGAGGTCCTCCAGCTCCGCCTTCACTTCGGCCATGCCGAAACGATGGGCCAGCGGCGCGTAGATCTCCCGGGTCTCGGTGGCGATCCGCTTGCGCTTCTCTTCGGAGAGCGGCTCCAGGGTGCGCATGTTGTGGAGCCGGTCGGCCAGCTTGATGATGATGACCCGGGCGTCCTTGGCGATGGAGAGCAGGAGCTTCCGGTAGTTCTCGACCTGTTCTTCGGCGGTGGAGCGGAAGGTGAGGTGGGCGATCTTGGTAAGACCGTCTACGATGGTGGCGACCTCGGGCCCGAATTCCTTGGCAATGTCCTCGGTCCGGACGTCGGAGTCCTCCACGACGTCGTGCAGCAGCGCGGCGGCGATGGACGTCGAGTCCAGCAGCTGGTCCACCAGGATCATCGCCACGGCGATGCTGTGCTGGATGAAGTCCTCGCCCGACAGGCGCTTCTGGCCCCGGTGGGCCGACGCGCTGAACCGCCAGGCGCGCTCGATCAGGTCCCGGTCAAGCCGGTCGCCCAGCCGGTCCAGCACGGCCGAAAGCTCCGGCGCCGCCGACGCGAGGTCGGAGACGACGGGAGCGGGCACGCTGGCTGAGGTCCTGGTCTTGGGCAAGTCGATCTCCTGCTAATTCAGCCCATGGCGAATAGCATGTGGCAGATGGCAGGGTGGCCATTTGCTATCGGCTATACGCTATATGCCGTTATTAGAGCAATCCAGCCGACGCAAAGCTGGTGAACCTGTCCCCGGCCACGATGATGTGATCGTACACCGGGAGATCGAGCAGGCGGCCTGCCTCCACCAGCTGCCTGGTGACGGCGCGATCCTCGGCCGATGGGGTGGGGTCCCCGCTCGGGTGGTTATGTACAACTATAACACCGGCAGCAGCTTCGGCGATGGCGGCGCGGAAAACCTCGCGGGGGTGGACCAGCGAACTGTTGAGCAGGCCACGAGTTATGAGCACGTCGCGCAGGACCTGGCTCTGGCTGTCGAGGGCAAGTAAATGGAACTCTTCGACTTGCAGATCGCGGAGCCGAGTGGCGAGAAGCCGGACCACGTCCTCCGGTTCCCGGATGCGGAGTTGTGCCGGCCGCGCCTCCTGGGCCAGTCGGGTGGCCAGTTCGAAGGCGGCCAGGAGTCGGGCCGCCTTGGTCGGACCCACCCCGGTGGCCTTGGTGAGCTCTGCCCCCGGCCGCGCCGCGAGGCGGCGGAGAGAGCCTTCGCCCATCTCCAGCAGCCGGCCGGCGAGATCGAGGGCAGATGCGCCACCCACGCCGGTGCCGAGCAGGATGGCCACCAGCTCGGCCGAGGTGAGAGCGGCGGCTCCCAGGGACCAAAGGCGTTCCCGGGGTCGATCACCGTTGGGCAGGGTGGAGAGAGAGACCGGCACGCATCAATGTAGGGCTGGGTCGGCCGGTTCATCGCATCCTAAGTCCGCAGACTGGCGCTGAAAACCGCGCACCGATCATCGCCCTGAAAGGGCTTCGGATTGGTAGCCGGGGGGCGAAAGCCCCCGGAGGGAGGAGCAAAAGTGATTCGGTGCCCTGAAGGGGCGCCCGAACTGGTTGTTTACCAAAGATACTGCGGATCGTATTCGACCTCGGCCTCCTCCAACAATTTCACATACTCGTCAGGAAACGTGGTTTGTGCGTGGTGCCGCTCCTGGTTCACGATGTAGTTAATGACAGCAAGCCGACCGCGCGGGCTCACGGTGAAGGCTCCATACCCATCCTGCCATCCGAATTCCCGGACACCAAGATCGGTATGGACCCAGGCCGAAGATGCCGACTTGATGCCTCGGACAATATCCGCGACGGAATGAGTTGCCTTGAGCTCCAAGAGAATGTGAACGTGATCCTCAACGCCGCCCACGCACTTGGCCACAGCACCCTCATGTCTCGCGGCGCCGCCCAGGTAGGCGTGGAGTCGGTCCCGCCATTCTGGCGCGATGAAAGGCCGCCGTTTCTTGGTGCTGAATACGATATGAGCATGAAGGCTGAGGTGGGTGGAGGGCATGATGGACCCGTGGGGATTTGGGACCACCAATGTCCTGTGTTACCCTCAAACAACCATCAAATGATTGGCGGGATTTTCCAGCGCCCCACCGGGGCGCATTCCATTTGCCGCACCGCGCACCGGGGGCTATCGCCCCCGGCTAACCGTCCTGAGCCCCTGCCGGGGCCCATGTTACCGGAACACCGCCCCCGCGCCGAGGTGCAGATGCAGTGCCACGTTGGGCACCGACCCATGGCCACCGTCGATGGGTACCCGCGCATAGCTGAAAGAAACGCGGGACTCTGCGGCGAGGAAGAAACGCCTGCCGATCGGCAGCCGCTGGTTCAGCGTGCCGACCATGGTGACGCCCACGAAGTGGTAACCACCCAACCCCTCGCCGTTGCCATTGCGCCGGTTGCGCACGGTGGTAATCGGGTAGCCGAGCACCGTCCCCGCCCCGGCGGCCACGATGGTCTGGTTCCATTTCCAGGCCCGGCTTACCGTGATCAGCGAAAAACCATTGGTGATGTCGAATCGCTTCACTTCGGGAGGATGCGGGCGGGTCTGGTCGAGGTAGAGCTTGTGATGCAGGAACTCGATCAGCCATCCACGGGATCCCTTCCACAGCCCCAACCGGAACTGGTAGTACCAGGTGTCCTTGAACGGCCGGGTCGTGAAATGGGCGGTGAAGCTGAGGTCGGGAAACCCGTGCTGTATGATCGAGACCGGGAGGGGCAGGCTGAACGAGGTGCCACCATACGCCTCGAACGTGGTCTGGGCATGGGCGGCAACCGGCAGGAGCAGGCGGAGCGCCAGGAGCGCTCCAACCTGCATACCGGCCGTTCGTTGTAAGGGATGTTTGTGCTGGATTTGGGGATCAGGCATCCAGGCATGCGGGATAGTTGGAGCCGCCGGGCTCACACGTGCTGGGTTCATTGCTGTCGTGCGCGCAGGCCGAAGCAAGAACCGAGAGAGTAACCAGCAGCGCGGCCAGGACCCAGCCAGTCCTGGCGGCGTTCTTCAGGGAGCGGAAAAGCACAAATCCTCCGGAAGTGGGTTACTCTGGTAACGTGTCCTACCCCGGTTTTTTCTCACCGGCGGGGAAGCCTGCCCTAGGCCCCCGCCCCGTGACACTTCTTGTACTTCTTGCCACTGCCGCAGGGACAGGGATCGTTCCGGCCTACTTCGGGGACCGGCGCTCCGCTCCTGGCTCCCAGATTGGTGCGGACCGAGCCGTTCCCGCCTGATGGCGGTGGAGGCGGAGCAACGCCCCGCTTCGTCACCGGACCGGCAAACAGGTCATCGGTTTCCCGGGTAGGCGTCGGCGGCGGAGGCGGCGCCTGCCGCCGCGGCGGCTCGGCCTGGATCTGAATCTTGAGGAACTGCTCCGTGAAGGTGTTCTGTACGTCCTTCACCAGGTCCTCGAACATCTCGAACGCTTCCCGCTTGTACTCGACCAGCGGGTCCTTCTGGCCGTAGGCCCGGAAGTGGATCGCGTTCCTGAGCTGGTCCAGGTCGTAGAGGTGGTCCTTCCACTTCTCGTCAATGACATTGAGCATGACGTGGGAAAGCACCTGGCTGTCGACCTGCTCCTTGCTGGCGATGCTGCGCCCGAAATCGGCGAGATAGTCGATCTTCCGCTTGAATGCCTCTTCACCGGCTTCCTTGGCCGCCCGCACTATCGCTTCGAGATCGGGTGCCTGCGCCGGGTCGGCGACGTTGTCGGCCTTCACCAGGAAACGCAGCAGCAACTCTGAAACGAGCCCCTCGCGGTCGTAGTCCTGGGGGTGCTCGGCGTCTGCCAGGTAGCTCCGGACGCTCCGCTCCAGCGCGCTTTCGATCATGCGGCGCGCCTCGGCCTTCAGCTCCTCGCCCCGCTCCAGCGCGAAGAACCGGAGCGAGTAGATCACGTCCCGCTGCTGGTTCATCACGTCGTCGTATTCCAGCAGCCGTTTCCGGGCCTGGAAGTTCTGCAGCTCGACCCGCTTCTGGGCCTGCTCGATGGCGCGGGTGACCCAGGGGTGGGAGATCACCTCGCCCTCTTCGGCCCCGCCCTTGTCCATCCAGCCCGCGATCCGGTCCGACCCGAACAGCCGCATCAGGTCGTCTTCCAGCGACAGATAGAACAGGGTGGCGCCGGGATCCCCCTGGCGGCCGGCCCGGCCTCGCAGCTGGCGATCGATCCGCCGGGACTCGTGCCGCTCGGTGCCGACGATGTGGAGGCCGGCTTCCTCGGTCGTCAGGTCCAGGTCCTTGCCGAGTTTGATGTCGGTGCCGCGGCCGGCCATGTTGGTCGCGATAGTGATCGCGCCCTTCTGCCCTGCCCCGGCCACGATTTCGGCCTCGCGCTGGTGATACTTGGCGTTCAGCACCTCGTGCTTGAGCCCGCGGCGCTTGAGTTGGCGCGACAGGGTCTCGGAAACGTCCACCGTGACGGTACCGATCAGGACCGGCAGCCCCAGGTTGTTGAGCCGCTCCACCTCTTCGGCGATCGCATTGTACTTCTCCCGCCGGGTCTTGTAGATCAGGTCCTGGCGGTCGGTCCGGCGAATCGGCTTGTTGGTCGGGATCACCGACACTTCGAGCCCGTAGATCTGGAAGAACTCGGTTTCCTCGGTCTCGGCGGTACCAGTCATGCCCGCCAGCTTGTCGTACATCCGGAAATAGTTCTGGATGGTGATGGTGGCGAGGGTCTGGGTTTCCCCCTTCACCTGGACCTGCTCCTTGGCCTCCACCGCCTGGTGCAACCCGTCGCTCCAGCGCCGCCCCGACATGAGCCGGCCGGTGAACTCGTCCACGATCATGACCTGCCCCTCCTGCACTACGTAATCCACGTCCTTCTCGTAGAGCGCGTGAGCCTGGAGCAGCTTGTGGATGATGTGGAGCTTCTCGCTCTTGTTGGCGTACTCGCCCTCGACCTCCCGTCGCCGGGTGACCCGGTCAGCCGGCGAAAGCTCCTCGTCTTTCTCGATATCGTGAATGGCCTGGGAGATGTCCGGGATAATGAACAGGTCGGGATCGCCGGGGCTCATCGCGGTGGCGCCGCGATCGGTGAGGTGGACCGAGTGGCCCTTCTCGTCCAGCACAAAGTAGAGGATGTCCTCCATGTCCCGCATCCGCTGCTGCCGCATCGGCAGCTTGCGGTCGGCGATGGCGTCCAGCTCCATGCGCTGGACCAGCGACTTCACCCCGGTCTCGTTCAGGATCTTGAGCAGCTTCTTGTTCTTGGGGCTGCCCAGCTGGGCCTGGTAGAGCTTGAGGGCCGCGTCGCTCTGGGTCTTGGGGTTCTCCAGCAGCTTTTCGCCCTGGGCCATCAGCTCGCTTACGACCGCGCTCTGCTTCCGCACCAGCTCCGCCACCTGGCGGTTATGCTGGGCGTACTTGTCGTCCTCGGCATGGCCCACCGCTCCCGAGATGATGAGCGGGGTCCGGGCCTCGTCGATCAGGATCGAGTCCACCTCGTCGATGATCGCGTAGGCATGGTCGCGCTGGACTCGCTGCTCCAGGGTGAAGACCATGTTGTCGCGCAGGTAGTCGAAGCCGAACTCGTTGTTGGTCCCGTAGGTAATGTCGGCGAAGTAGGCTTCCCGCCGCTCCGGCGAGGAGGGCTGGGTGTCGTCCAGGCAGGAGACCGTAAGGCCCAGGTACTTGTATACGTGCCCCATCCACTGGGAGTCACGCCGGGCCAGGTAGTTGTTGACGGTAACCAGGTGGGTGCCGCGGCCGGTGAGCGCGTTCAGGTAGAGCGGCAGCGTCGCGACCAGGGTCTTGCCCTCGCCGGTGGCCATCTCCGCGATACGACCCCGGTGCAGGACGATACCGCCGATCAGCTGCACGTCGTACGGCACCATGTCCCAGGTCATCTCATGACCGGTGACAACCACGGAGGTGCCGAGCAGCCGGCGGCAGGCCTCGCGCACGGTAGCGAAGGCCTCGGGCAGGAGCTCGTCGAGGACGATCGCCAGGTCCTTCTTGTATTTCGCCTCGATCTCGGCGAAGCGGTGCTCCAGCTTGTCCCGCTCCTCGGGATCGGCGCAGCTGTGTTTCGCCGCGCGCACCTCGTCGAGCTCGCGCCGGGAATCCGCCGTACGCTCCGCAATAATGGCGCGGAACTTCGGCGTCTGGGCCTTGAGCTGGTCCTCGCTCAGGTCCTTGAGCTTCGCTTCCTCAAGATGGATCTGCTCGACAACCGGCTGGAGCTTCTTCCGCTCGCGGTCAAACCGGCTGCCAAAGAGCCTGGTGACAAACTTGTTGATCATAGCCTTCGAAAGGTTCCCCTAAGTGCATATGGCATATCGCGTAAGACTACAAATATAGTCGGTTCTGGGCGATATACCTGGCGACGGGGTCCGGGACGCGGTACCGGATGGACCGCCCGGCCTTCAGCCGGATCCGGAGGTCGGTGGCGGAAATATCCACTTCGGGGACGGTGACAGTAGCGCTGATCAGGGGGGACGGAATGACCGGGGCCCCGGAACGGCCGAACGCGATGATCCGGGCCAGGCTCGCCAGCTCGGCAGCCTCCCGCCACTTGTCGAGATCCCGGGCGGCATCGGAGCCCACGAGCAGGGTGAAAGGCTGTCCCGGCTCCCGCTCCACCAGGGTGCGGAGAGTATCCACGGTGTAGGAGGGACCCGGCCGGCTCAACTCTACGGTCTCCAGCCGGAACCGGGGTTCTCCCTCGATGGCGAGCGCCACCATGTGGGCCCGGTCTTCCGGGCTGGCGACGTGGGTGCCCTGCTTGAACGGCTGCTCGCGGGCGGGGACAAAGCGGAGTTGTTCGAGGTTCAGCTGCTCCAGCAGGGCGACGGCGACGATCAGGTGCCCATGGTGGATTGGATCAAAAGAGCCACCCAACAGCCCGATCATAAGAAAACGTGCAGGGTGCAGAGTGCAGAGTGCAAACAGAACAGCGTGCAGGGTGCAGAGTTCAGGGTGCAGGGTAATCGACGTGCAGGCTGCCAAGTGCAGGGTTGTGTCTGGTCCGGTATCGACGGGCTGGTACGCTGGACCCTGAACCCCGCACGCTTTTTCCTCTGCACCCTGCACCCTGCACTCTGCACGCTGTTCATGTCACCCAGTCGTATCGGCCGGGACCGGACACACTCGGTCGATCCCTGGCGCGCCGGGATGATTCTGCCGGAAGTATCCGCAGGTCTCCTTCTCTTCTTCGGCATACCCGATGGCATGGTAGGCCTCGATCAGCTTGATCAGCGCCGCCGACGCGACATCCGCGCGGGGGTAGGTGGCCAACAGGTCGCGGAAGTAGAGAATAGCGGAGTCGTAGGCCTTGAGCCGGAAATAATACATCGCGCTCTTGAAGGCCTTTTCGGCGAACTGGTTGTTGAGCGTCGCGATGCGTTCCCGGGTCCTGGGCGCGGCGGGAGCATCAGGATAGCGGTTCAACAATTCCTCGTAGGTCGCCAGCGCGGTCTGCCCGTAGCTCGGGTCCAGCTCGGGCCGGCGCCAGAGATCGGCGTAGACGTCCCCGGCCCGCATCAGCGCGTCCGGAGCCAGCGGGCTGGAGGAAGTGCTGTCGGAGACCCGGCGAAACTCCCGGGCCGCACGGATGTGGTCGTTCTGGGCAAAGTAGATCTCGCCCAGGAAGAAATGGATGTTGATGATCCGGCTGTCGCCTGGCGCTATCTCCAGCAGCAGCCGCTCCATCTCGGCCGCCGACTTGGCCCACTGGCCCTGGCGAAAGTGCTCCTGTCCGGTCTTCCAGAGCGAGTCCACCACGGCGGCGCTGCCGGTGATGGGCACCGTGTCGGCGGGCTTGGCGCCTTTGCCGCACCCGGCGAGCAACAGGACGAGGACGATCAGCTTTCCACGCATGGCACTCTCAATTCAGCGAAGTATCGGCCGGAACGGCGACCGATTGCAGTTGTCGTAGTTTCTGGTCGGCGGTTTGGCCCAGGGAATCGGTCGCGCCGGCCTGGTCCAGGGCCCGGCGATAGGCGGCAGCGGCCTCGAGGCTGTCACCCTGCCCGAGCCTGGCGTCGCCCAGGCCCAGCAACGCCTCGCGCATCAGGTCACTGGGAGGGTTCGCATCCACTGCCATCCGAAACCACCGCTCGGCGATCTGGGGCTGCTCCAGTGCGCCGGCATCACGGCCCAGCTGCACGGCGCAGCTGGCGAGTCCGTCGCTCGCCGACGGTGAAGGCGGCCCGTCCCGGTAGCGGCGCAGGACGGTCCGGTAGATCCGCACCGCTTCCTCGCAGGCGGTGGTTTCCCGGTTGGCGTTGCCGTACAGGAGCAGGAGCGAATCCACCTGCTGGTCGTTCGCCGCCCCGGCCAGCGCATAGGGAATCAGCGGCAGCGCTTCACCCGGTTCCATCTTCCCCGAAAGCGCGAGAGAGAGCGCGATCCGCCCGGTGGGTCGTTCCGGCGCAATCGCCTTGAGGCCGAGCAGCGCTTCCCGCAAGGCGAGCGCGTCGAAGGCGTCCTGGGCTCCCCGGGCGACCCGTTCCAGTCCGGTCGCCGCTTCACCGGCACGGGAGGGATCGATCTCGCCCAGCCGTCGGTATGCGTCGGCTGCTTCCCGGTAGTTCTTCAGGTGAAAGGCAGCATTGGCGAGCTTGGCGAGCAAGTCCGGCTTCGGGCTGGTCTGCACTCCGGCGCGGTACTCGCCAACCGCGGTGGTGAAGTCACCTTTCATCACGGCCTGGTCGCCCAATTTGGCGTGGTCGGCCGCGGCGGCAGGGCAACCAGCCAAGAGAACCGTGCAGAGTGCGGGGTGCAGGGTGCGGAGGAAAAAGCGTACAGGGCGCGACGGGCAGAGAATGCGTTTCAGCATTGTGAGCCGTTACTCTGCGCTTGGCACCCTGCACGCGGGTGACCCTGCACCCTGCACACTGCACCCTGCACGTGGTTCAAGCTGATCCGCGCTCCATCATCGCCAGGTACGCTTCCACCCGCGGATTCTCCGGACGGATGCTCAGACAGTCGTTCCAGATTTCTTCGGCGCCGGAGGCATCTCCCGAGAGATAGCGAGCCAGGCCCAGCGCGGCCTGGGCGTCCACAAACTGGGGACGGTCCTTCACCACCTTCTCCAATTGGTCCCGCGCTTCCAGGGTCCGGCCGCCCTCGAGCAGCAGCCGGGCGAGCCGGTACCGCAGGTCGACGAAGGTTGGTCCCAGGAGCGTCGCCCGTTCGTACTCCCGGATCGCTTCATTCAGCGCGCCGGCCTGGGCGTAGATGTTGCCCAATGCGGCGTGCTGGTTGGCCAGCTGGGCGGCCACGTTCCAGGGCAGGCCTTCCACCGCTTCGGGGTTGGCGGAGGCGGCGCGACGAAAGGCCTCGTCGGCTTCGCCCCGGCGGCCCAGCTCGTTCAGCAGGATGCCGCGGTGCACGTGGGCCTCGAAGTAGCGGGGATTCAATCCCAGCGCGCGATCGAAGTATTCCACCGCCTTTTCCGGCTGGTTCACCAGCGAATAACACACGCCGAGCAAGTGCAGCACATCGGCGAACACCCGGCCCGAGGAGGCGACTTCCTCCATGAGGTGAATGGCGCCGTAGTAGTCCTGCAGGGCGAACCGTTCCCGGGCACGGTTGATCTGGTGATCAGCGCTGACTCTCATCGGGATCCTCCAGCCAGGTGGCGAAGCGGCGGAGCCCCTCTTCGAAGGGGACGCGGGGACGGTACCCCAGCATCGTGCTGGACTTGCTCAAGTCGGCGTAAGTATGCTGCACGTCGCCCGGCTGCATGGGCGCCCACTGGACCCTGGGCTCCCGGCCCAGTGCCTTCCCCAGTTGGGCGACCATGTCCCGCAAGGGGACCGGCTGGTTACCGCCCAGGTTGAACGGTTCCATTCCCACCTGGGCGGTCCCTGACCACTCGATGGCCCCGATGATTCCCGCGACGATATCGTCGCAGAAAGTATAGTCGCGGGACTGGGAGCCGTCACCGAACAGGGTGATGGTCTCGCCGGCCAGGATCCGCCGGGCAAAGGCATGGATGGCGAGGTCGGGCCGCTGGCGGGGGCCGTACACCGTAAAGAAACGTAGCGCCGCGGAACGAAAACCGTAGATCGGAGCCAGGGACTGGACCAGGAACTCCCCAGCCCGCTTGGTCGCGGCATAGGGCGAAAGCGGCTGGGCGGCGGTGGCATCCTCCCGGAACGGGGCCGGGGTATCGTCGCCATAGACCGATGAGGACGATCCGAACACGAAGCGCGACACTCCAGCCGCCCGGGCCGCGGCCAGGAGCGCGGCCGTCCCTTCCACGTTCGCCCTGGCGTACCCGGCCGGATCGGCCAGCGAGGGTCGCACCCCGGGCTTGGCCGCCAGGTGCACGATCACGCTCTCCGGCGTCAAGAGCCCGGCAATGCGATCGGTCTCCAGGATATCCAGGGGATGAAAGGCGAAGCGGGGATGGGTGCGGGCCTTTCGGAGGTTGCGCTCCTTTTCGGCCCGCGAATAGAAGGGATCGAAGTTGTCCACTCCGACCACCTGGTCGCCCCGAGCCAGCAACGCCTCCGAGAGATGTGAGCCGATGAACCCGGCGGCCCCCGTCACCAGGACATCGGTCATCCCAGCCGGCTCCGGAAGTGCGCGATCGCCGCGGTCAGCCCTTCCTCCAGCTGGATCTTGGGTTCCCAACCCAGCCGGGTGCGGGCCTGGGTGATGTCGGGCTTGCGGACCTTCGGGTCGTCGGTGGGCAGCGGGTGCCGCTCGATCTTCGACTTGGAACCGGTCAGCCGCAGGGTCATCTCGGCCAGCTGCAGCACGGTGAACTCGTTGGGGTTGCCGATATTGGTGGGATCGCTGGACTCGCCGTGGAACAGCCGCACGATGCCTTCCACCAGGTCCGACACGTAGCAGAAGGAACGGGTCTGGGAGCCGTCGCCATAGATACTGAGGTTCTCACCCTTGAGCGCCTGCACCACGAAATTGGAAACCACCCGGCCGTCCTTGGCCCGCATTCGCGGCCCATAGGTATTGAAGATCCGGACGATGCGAGTCTCCACCTTGTGGTACCGGTGATACGCCATCGTCATCGCTTCGGCAAACCGTTTGGCCTCGTCGTACACCCCCCGCGGTCCCACCGGGTTCACGTGACCCCAGTAAGTCTCCGGCTGGGGATGCACCTGGGGATCGCCGTACACCTCCGAGGTCGACGCCAGGAGGAAGCGCGCCCCCTTGGCCTTGGCCAGGCCCAGCGCCTTGTGAGTGCCGAGCGAGCCGACCTTGAGGGTCTGGATGGGAAGCTCGAGATAGTCCCGCGGGCTGGCCGGCGAGGCGAAGTGCAGCACCCCGTGCAGCGGACCCTCGATGAAGATGAAGTTGGTGACGTCGTGCTGGATAAAACTGAATCTCGGGTTCCCGGCCAGGTGGGCGATGTTGTTGACCGAGCCGGTGACCAGGTTATCCATGCCGACCACGTCATGACCATCGGCAAGAAAGCGGTCGGAGAGGTGGGAACCGAGGAACCCGGCGGCGCCGGTGATGAGGATTCTCATGGCTGCCTGCGGCCGATACCGTGGTATTCGAAGCCCTCCACCTTCATCCGTTCCGGGTCGAACAGGTTCCGGCCGTCGATGATCAGGGGCCGGCGCAGGTTGGCCTTGAGTCGCTCGAAGTCGGGGTTCCGGTAGGGCAGCCACTCGGTCACGATCACCAGCGCGTCCGCCCCTTCCACGGCGCCGTACGGCTCGCTGGCGTAATGGATGTGATCGCCGAAGACCTGGCGGGCCGTCTCGGTCGCCTTGGGATCGTGGGCCCGCACCCTGGCGCCGCCCTTGAGCAGCCCCTCGATCAGCGGGATCGCCGGGCTCTCCCGCATGTCGTCGGTCTCCGCCTTGAAGGCCAGGCCCCAGACCGCCACCGTCTTGCCCTTCAGGTCTCCGCCCAGCCCGCGGCAGGTCTTGTCCAGCAGCAACTGCTTCTGCCTGACGTTCACAGATTCCACAGATTCCAGCAATTCGAAGGGCAGCCCTAGTTCCCGCGCCGAGGTCACCAGCGCCTTGACGTCCTTGGGAAAACAGGAGCCGCCGTACCCGGGGCCCGGGAAGAGAAAGGCAGGCCCGATGCGACGATCGGTCCCGATCCCCTTGCGCACCGCGTGCACATCGGCGCCTACCAGCTCGCAGAAGGCGGCGATCTGGTTCATGAACGAGATCCGGGTGGCCAGCATCGCGTTGGCCGCGTACTTGGTGACTTCGGCGGAGGCGATATCCATGAAGAGGATCGGATTGCCGGTGCGCACGAACGGAGCGTAGAGCTGCTCCAGCACCGAGCGGGCCTCCTCCGAGTCCACGCCCACGACCACCCGGTCCGGTTTCATGAAGTCGTCGATCGCGGCGCCTTCCTTCAGGAATTCCGGGTTGGAACAGACCGAGAACGAGACGCTGGACACCGCCTTGATGGCCGCCCGCACCTTTTCCGCGGTCCCCACCGGCACGGTGGACTTGGTGATGACCACCTTGGGCGTCCGCATGTTCCTGCCGATGGTGGTCGCCACGGCCAGCACGTGTTGCAGGTCGGCGGAACCGTCTTCGCCGGAGGGCGTCCCCACCGCGATGAACACCACGCGGGAACGGTCGACCGCGGCGCCCACGTCGGTGCTGAACGCCAGCCGGCCCTCGGCCTGGTTGCGCTCGATCATCTCTTCCAGGCCGGGCTCGTAGATCGGAATGTCGTTGTTCTTGAGCCGCTCGATCTTCCTGGCGTCCACGTCGGCGCAGATAACGTCGTTGCCGGTCTCGGCCAGGCAGGCCCCGGCCACCAGTCCGACGTACCCGCTGCCGACGATCGCGACCTTCACTCAGTCCCCCCGGGGCAGCGCACGCCGGGTATCCACGACCAGCTGGGAGCGGTCCCGCACCATCCGGTAATCGATGGCGGTGTGATCGGTCACGATCATCACGCAATCGGCGCCGGACACGACGTCGGGGCCGAACGGCACCGAGCGCATCTCGTTGTGGTCTTCCTTGAACGACGGAACGTGGGGATCGTGATAGGTCACGGTAGCGCCCTGCTGCTGCAGCAGCCGGATGATGTCCAGCGCGGGGCTTTCCCGGATGTCGTCTATGTCCTTCTTGTACGCCACACCCAGCACCAGGATCTTGGCTCCCCGCACGGCCTTCCCGTGGCCGTTCAGCGCATCGCCGACCTTGCGGACCCAGAAATTGGGCATCTCGGTGTTCATCTCGCCGGCCAGGTCGATGAAACGGGTCTTGTAGTTGAGCCCGCGCATTTTCCAGGCGAGATAATGCGGATCGATCGGGATGCAATGGCCGCCCAGGCCGGGGCCCGGCAGGAATTTCATGAAGCCGAACGGCTTGGTGGCCGCCGCCTCGATCACTTCCCAGACGTCCACGCCCAGCTTGTCGCAGACGATGGCCATTTCGTTGGCCAGGCCGATATTGACGCTGCGGAAGGTGTTTTCCAGCAGCTTCACCAGCTCGGCGGCCTCGGTGGTGGAAACCGGCACCAGGGTGTCGATCGCCGGGTGATAGAGCGCCATCGCCACCTTCAGGCAGGTAGGGGTCATGCCGCCGACCACCTTGGGGGTGTTCTTGGTCTGGTAGGTCGGATTACCCGGGTCCACCCGCTCGGGGCTGAACGCCAGGAAGAAATCGACACCGACCTTGAGCCCGGTGGCTTCCAGCGCCGGCTGCATGATCTCCCGGGTGGTGCCCGGATAGGTGGTGCTCTCCAGGATGATAGCCTGGCCCCGGCGCAGCGTTTTCTTCACCGCGTCCGTCGCGGCGACGATGTAGCTCACGTCGGGGTCCTTGAACTTGGAGAGGGGGGTCGGCACGCAGATGGAAATCGCGTCCGGCTCGCCCAGCCGGTTGGGATCGCTGGTCGCGCTGAAGCGGCCGGTTTTCACCGCCTGCAGCAGCTGGGCGTCGGAAATATCCTTGATGTGAGACTTGCCCTTGTTGAGCCCGTCCACCACCCGCTCGCTGATGTCGTAGCCCAGCACCCGGTAGCCGGCATTCACCAGCTCGACCGCGAGCGGAAGTCCGACATAACCCAGCCCGATGATCCCGAACAGCACATCGCGCCGCTCGGCTTTGCCAATCAGTTCATCTGCAATCGTCACGTTGACACTCCAACCGGAATAGGTGCGCCTTCCTGGGCCAGCGAACGGCTGGCGGACTCCAGTACGCGCACGACACGAACACCATCCTGGGCATCGGCCCGCGGCGGCTCCTCGCCGCGCGCCACCCGCACAAAGTGCTGCAATTGAACCTGGAGCGGCTCAGTATTGGGGACCCGGGGGATGAAAATGTCGCCCTCGCGGATCGTGAGGCTCTCGCCGTAGGACCGGTACTCCGGGGGGCGGTCCACCCCCTTGTCGTAGATCCGGAGCTTCTCCCGGCCGGCCATGTCGTCGAAGACCGCCATCTGCCGGGATCCTACCACAGTAAGCCGCCGCTCCTTGTGGGGGTCCAGCCAGGACATCTGGACATGGGCCATGACACCGGAGCGGAAGTTCATGTGCAGAAAGACGATGTCTTCGATGCCCTTCTGGAGGTAGGAATGGCCCTGGGCCGCGACCGTTACCGGGGCCTCCCCGAGCAAGAACAACGCCACTGAAACGTCATGGGGCCCAAAGCTCCAAAGTGCGTTCTCATCAGGCCTTATCTGGCCCAGGTTGACCCGCTGGGAATAGAGGTAAAAGATATCGCCCAGCGACTTTTCCTGGATCATGGCGCGGAGCTTTTCCACCACCGGGTGGTACTCCAGCAGGTGCCCCACCAGGAGCGGCACGCCCTTCCTGGCCGCCAGGTCCGCCATTCGTTCGGCATCGGCCACGGTCAGCGCGAAGGGCTTCTCCACCAGCGTGGCGCGCCCCGCTTCCATGGCCTGCATCGCCAGCGCGGCATGGGTCCGGGCCGGAGTCGCGACGATGACGGCGTCGCTCTGCTCGATGACCTTGGCGGGATCGTCCGTGATCAACGCGGCGGGGTACTGCCGGGCCAGCTTCTCCCGTACTCCCGGGTTTACATCGGCCACGGCGGACAGCTCGGCGTCGGCCATGCCGGAGATGGTACGGACGTGATTCTTGCCCCAGGCGCCGGCGCCGAGGACGCCGATCCGCACCCGCTTCACGAGTAGAATCCCTTCACCGCGTCGATCACGGTGTCCTGCTGGGCGTCGGTCAGCTCCGGATAGATGGGGAGCGAGATCACCTCGTCCATCGCCCGCTCGGTCACCGGGAGCGAGCCCTTGCGATAGCCCAGGTCGGCGAAGCAGTGCTGCAGGTGCAGCGCGATCGGATAGTACACCTTGGATCCGATCCCCTTGCTCTTGAGGTGCCCGCTCAGTCCGTCGCGATTGGGTACCCGGAGCGTGTACTGGTGAAAAATGTGTTCGTTGTCGGCGTCGGTGACCGGGGCCCGGATGGCTGCATGCCCCTGGAACGCGAGGTTGTACCGCGCCGCGCGCGCCCGCCGGGCCGCGCTCCAGCCCGCGAGGTAGGGCAGCTTGGCGAGAAGAATCGCGGCCTGCAGGGTGTCGAGCCGGCTGTTGGTGCCAACCTCGTCGTGATGGTATTCCTTGGCTCCGCCGTGAAGCCGGAGCCGCTTGAGCCGGGCCGCGCCTGCCTCGTCGCCGGTGATCATCATGCCGCCGTCGCCCCAGGCGCCGAGGTTCTTGCTGGGGAAAAACGAGAGGGTGCCGACGTCGCCGAGGCCACAGGCCACCCGCCAGGTACCGTCGATTTTCCGCCGGGCGCCGATGGCCTGGGCCCCGTCCTCGATCACGGTAAGGCCGTGCTTCCGGGCGATCGGAAGAATCTTTTCCATCGCCGCCATCTGGCCGAAGAGGTGCACCACCACGATGGCGCGGGTGCGGGGGGTAACAGCGGCGGCAATCGCGTCAGGAGAAACGTTGAAGCTGTCGGCGTCGATCTCCACGAACACCGGCTTCCCGCCGGCGTTGTGAATGGCCCCCGCGGTGGCAAAGAACGTGAACGATGGAGCGATGACTTCGTCGCCCGGCTTCAGGCCCAGCGCCTTCAGGGGGAGCAGGAGCGCGTCGGTCCCGCTGGCACAGGCGATACCGTAGGGAGCTTCGCAAACCTTGGCGACCGCCGCCTCCAGTTGCGCCACTTCGGGGCCCATGATGAAACTTTGCCGTTCGATGACGGACATCATGGCGGGAAGGACGGATTCCTTGATCGACTGGTATTGGGCGACGAGGTCGAGCAGTGGGACGTTCAAAGCTTTGGGCCTCAATTGGTGTGGACGCAAACAGCGTATGGCGTATGGCGTATGGCAACTGGTTCCCTATGTTCGCCTCCGGGCTGGACCTCAGCCTTCAAGAGTCGCGGCCATATGCCAATACGCTATAGGCTATAAGCTTAAATAGCGCCGAAACTTAGACTCATTTGGAGGGTGGGTCAACGAGCTTGAGTTTGCCCCCTTCCTCGCGGTACCCAGCGGCGCAATCGCCGCACTTGGCCGCGCCGTCTCTGACCTCCAGCCGGATCCCGCATTGGCACATCCAGCCCACCCGCCGGGCCGGAACTCCAACCATGAGGCCGAAGTCGGGGACGTCGCTGGTGACCACTGCGCCGGCGCCGATGAAGGCGTACTCACCCAGGGTAACGCCGCAAACGATGGTCGCATTGGCGCCAATGCTGGACCCGCGGCGCACCAGCGTCCGGCGGTATTCCGATTTGCGGGACACGTGGCTCCGCGGATTCAGCACGTTGGTGAAGACGCAGCTGGGCCCGCAGAACACATCGTCCTCCAGCTCGACGCCTTCGTAGATGGAGACGTTATTCTGGATCTTGACGTTGTTGCCGATCCGGGTGCCGGGCATGACCACCACGTTCTGGCCCAGGTTGCAGCGCTCGCCGATCACCGCACCGGGCATGACGTGGGAGAAATGCCAGACCTTGGACCCCTTGCCGACTTGGGCGCCGTCGTCGACGTAACTCGATTCGTGTACGAAATAGTCAGGCATTGAGGTTCCGGGGAGTGCGCGGAGGCGCTACCGCTTAACAAGACGGTAAGGCGGCAGGGCGGTAAGACGGTAGGTAACCGCCTGGGGACTCAGGTATCCAATCATAACAAGGTTTCCAATCCTACTTTGACAAGTGGCGCGGACTAGGTCTGACTCTTACCGTCCTACCGTCTTACCGCCTTACCGCCTTTTTAGGCGAGTTTCGGCGTTCATCCGCGTTGAAGCGGTAGCGTCTATCTATCCATCGCTAGATTCTTACCATCGACACCTACCAGCTTTACCTCGGTTTCCAGTTCAACCCCGAAGCGATCGCGAACCGTCTCCTGGGCCAGGTGTATCAACGCCCGGACGTCCGCCGCGGTTCCCGAACCCTGGTTGACGAAATAGTTCGCATGCTTGGGCGATACCTGCACGCCCCCGATGGTCTGCCCTTTCAATCCAACCGCCTCGATCAGCTGACCCGCGGTCATCGGTTTTCCGCTCTCACCGGCCGGAGACCGATCGGGATTCTTGAAGGTGCTGCCACAGCAGGGCTGGTTGAACGGGGTACCTTCCTGGCGCCAGCGAAACAGGTGATTCACCTCTTCGGTGAGCCGCTCCGCCGATTCGGGCCGGAGCTCGACCTCGGTCTCCAGCACGACACAATGGTCCAGCCCGCTCTGCCGGTAGCGGAACGGAATCTCCGAGCGGGAAAGGACCGTGACATCGCCTGAGGCCCGGGCCACGGTCACCGATTGAATCACCTCGGACCATTCGGCGCCGTGGCAACCGGCGTTCATGTAGACCCCGCCGCCCACGCTCCCCGGCACTCCCACCATGACATGAAGGCCGGCCCATCCCGCCTCGGCGGTCCGCCGAGCGGCCAGCGGGGCCGGCAGCCCCGCCCCGATCTTCCAGTGCGCCCCGTCGTTCTGAATCCGGTCCATGCCCTTCCCGATCCGGATCACCAGCGCGTCCATCCCTTCATCGGGAAGCAGGATATTGGAACCCAGTCCCAGCGCGAACCAGGGAACTCCGGAATCCAGGCAGGTCTCCAGCGCCACCGAAACGTCGGCCGCGCTGGTCGCCATCAGCACGGTGGCGGGTCCGCCGATGCGATAGGTCGAGTAGCGCGCCAGCGGTTCGGCTTCCTTGACGGCGCCCTGCACTCGGCTCCGGAGCGCCCCGGCGAACCCGGAATCCCGAGCGTTCACCCGGCCACTTCCGTCACGCTCTCCCGCGCCAGCGCGTGCCATTCCTGCAGCGAGCAGACCGAGCGGACCCGGCTCCGCAGCGCGATGATGGCGTCCGAGGCGGCGGAAGCGGCGGACAGCGTCGTGGTGTATGGCACCCGCTGCTGCAGGGCAGCCTGGCGGATCGAGTAGTCATCCTGCTGGGTGAGCTTGCCCAGCGGGGTATTGATCAACAGGTGAATCCGGCCCGAGACCATGAGGTCGATCGCGTTGGGCCTGCCCTCGTAGACCTTGAGCACCGGCTCGGCGGGAATGCCGCGCGCCCGGAGGTGCTTCGCGGTGCCGGCAGTCGCGTAGATCTTGAACCCCATTTCATGGAAGCGACGGGCGATCGGCGTGACCGTGGGCTTGTCGTGATCATTCACCGTCACGAAGATTGCCCCCTCCAGCGGCAGTGACCCATCCGCGCTGATCTGGGACTTGGCGAACGCCATCCCGAACGAATCGGCGATGCCCATCACCTCGCCGGTGGAGCGCATCTCGGGCCCCAGGATGAGGTCCCCGCCCGGCAGCTTGTTGAAGGGGAACACCGCTTCCTTGACCGCGACATACGGTTGCAGGACGTCGTCGTGGAGACCCAGTTCTTCCAGGGTCCTGCCCATCATGACCGCCGCCGACAAGCCCGCCAACTGGACCCCGGTGGTCTTGGAGACGAATGGCACCGTGCGGGACCCGCGCGGATTGACCTCGAGCACGTAGACCACGCCGTTCTTGATGGCGTACTGGACGTTGATCAGCCCGACCACCTTCAGCCGGATCGCGAAGGCGCGGGTGTACTCCCGCATCTGCTCCACCTGCACATCAGTGATGAGGTACGGGGGAAGCACGCAGGCGGAATCGCCGGAGTGGATGCCGGCATCCTCGATGTGCTGCATGACGCCGCCGATGATGCAGTGGGTGCCGTCGGCGATGGCATCCACGTCCGCTTCAAAGGCGTCTTCCAGGAAGCTGTCGATCAGGACCGGATGGCCCGGAGCGACCCGGATCGCGCTGGCGAAGTACTCCTGGAGCGAGGGCTCGTCGTAGACGATTCGCATGCCGCGCCCGCCCAGCACGTAGGACGGGCGGACCAGCACCGGGTAGCCGATCCGCCGGGCCACCGCGAGGGCCTCGGACAGGGACTCGGCGGCACCGCTGGGCGGCTGCGCGACTCCCAGTTCCCGGGCCAGCGCCTCGAAACGACCGCGGTCCTCGGCGAGGTCGATCGCGTCCGGCGTGGTCCCCAGGATCGGCACGCCCGCCTTCTCCAGGCCCCGGGCCAGCTTGAGCGGCGTCTGTCCGCCCAGCTGCACCACGACGCCGTAGGGCCGTTCCACCGCGGCGATCTCCAGCACGTCTTCCAGCGTCAACGGCTCGAAGTACAGCGTGTCGGAGATGTCATAGTCGGTGGAGACGGTTTCCGGGTTGGAATTGACCATGACGGTGCGGTAGCCCATTTCGCGGAAGCCCATCACCGCGCGCACGCAGCAGTAGTCGAATTCCACCCCCTGCCCGATCCGGTTGGGGCCGCTTCCCAGGATGATCACCGTCTGGCGATCGGAATTCGGCGCCTCGCTCTCCGAGTCGTAGGACGAGTAGAGATAGGGCGTGGCGCTGGGAAATTCGCCGGCGCAGGTGTCCACCGTCTTGTAGGCCGGGCGAATGCCGAGGGCGTGGCGTTCCTCCCGGATCGCGTCCTCGGCTTTGCCGATCAGATCACCCAGCTGGCGGTCGGAGAACCCCAGCCGCTTCATGCCAAGCATCAGGCCGGCAGTGGCTGGCTTGCCGTCCTGCCGTCCTGCCGTCCATTCAGCCTCCGCATCCACCAGTTCCCGCATCTGCCCGAGGAACCACGGATCGATCGAGCTCAGCCGGGCGACCTCCTCGACGGAGAGGCCGGCGAGGAAGGCACGCTTGATCTGGTAGATGCGTTCCGGCGTCGGCGTTCGGAGCCCGGCGCGGAGGGACTCGAGATCGCCGTCGGGAAGCCGGTCGTCGAGCAGCGTCTGGCCGATAGTCCACCCGTGACGGTCGGTCTCCAGGCCACGGAGGCCTTTCTGCAGGGCTTCCTTGAAGGTGCGGCCGATCGCCATCACCTCGCCCACCGATTTCATCTGGGTGGTGAGCCGGGGGTTGGCGGCGGGGAACTTCTCGAACGCGAAGCGGGGAATCTTGACGACGACATAATCCAGTACCGGCTCGAACGAGGCCGGCGTGGTCTTGGTGATGTCGTTGGGCAGCTCGTCCAGCCGGTAGCCGACCGCGAGCTTGGTCCCGATCCGGGCGATGGGAAACCCGGTCGCCTTGGAGGCGAGCGCTGAGGAGCGGGACACCCGCGGGTTCATCTCGATCACCAGCTGCTCGCCGGTCGCCGGGTCCACCGCGAACTGGATATTGCAGCCGCCCGCGTTGACGCCGACCTCGCGGATGATCCGGATGGCGGCATCCCGCATCTTCTGGTACTCCCGGTCGGTGAGCGTCATGCTGGGCGCCACGGTGATCGAGTCCCCGGTGTGGACCCCCATGGGGTCCAGGTTCTCGATCGAGCAGACGATCACCACGTTGTCGGCGCTGTCCCGCATGACCTCGAGCTCGAACTCTTTCCAGCCCAGCACGCTGCGCTCGATCAGCACCGACCCGACCGGCGACAGCTCGAGGCCGCGGCGGACCATCTCCTCGAACTCCTCCCGGTTGTACGCGATCCCGCCCCCGGTGCCGCCCAGGGTGAACGAGGGCCGGATGATGGCGGGATAGGCGGTCCGCTCCACCACGGACAGCGCCTCCTGGATATCGTGCACCGTCCGGCCCTGGGGCGTCGCCAGTCCGAGGCGGTACATCGCCTTGGCAAACTCTTCCCGGTCTTCGGCGATCCGGATGGACCGCGCGTTCGCGCCGATCAGCTCCACGTTGAACTTCTTGAGCGTGCCGTCCTGCTCCAGCGCCATCGCCACGTTGAGCGCGGTCTGACCGCCCATGGTGGGCAGCAAGGCGTCGGGCCGCTCTCGCTCGATCACCCGCGCCACCCATTCCGGAGTGACCGGCTCGATGTAGGTCCGGTCGGCCAGCTCCGGATCGGTCATGATGGTGGCCGGATTCGAGTTCACCAGGATCACCCGGTAACCCTCTTCCTTGAGGGCCCGCACCGCCTGGGTGCCCGAATAGTCGAACTCGGCGCCCTGCCCGATGATGATCGGGCCGGAGCCGATGAGGAGGATCGAAGAGAGGTCAGTGCGTTTCGGCATGTTTCCGATTCTTGATCAGGTCTTCCGCAGCATCATAGGCCGATTTCTGCGGTTTCCAGCCGGTGTCCTCCTGGATCTTTGCCGGATTGCCCACGGAATACATGGCCGCTTCGGCCTGGCCACCATCACCATAAGGAATCAACGCGGACTTCACACCCATGATTTCGCAAACCTTTGCGAACAGATCTCCAAAGGTCTCACCCTTCCCGCTGGCGACATTGTAGATCCCGCCGCGAGGGCTGGTCTCGACCAGCGCGCAGTAGGCGTTCACCACATCGTCCACATGCATATAGTCCCGGACCGTCTTGGGATCTCCCATGGGCCTCGGGTCTTTCGCGCTCAATTCATCTATCCATCGGGTCAACAACCGGTCATCCTGTTGACCCGGGCCGGTATGGGGCCACGGTCGGGCGATGATCAGGTTCGTGCTGGTTTCCCGGGCGGCACAGGTAGCAGCAAGTTCGCCGGCCGCCTTGGTTGACGCATAGAGGGAACGAGGCGCCAGCCGATCGGTTTCGACACTCCGCCTCCGGTTCCCTTCACCGTACACGTCCGAGCTGGACACCAGCAGGACGGAGGGGCGAGTTCGCAACTTGCCCAGTGCGGTGATCAGCCACTTCGTGCCTACTACGTTGACGTTCCACGCCTTTGCGGGGTCCGCCTTCGCCTCTTTGGTTCCCGACACGGCCGCGAGATGTATGACCCATTGCCACGAACCGTCAACCGCCCGCTTGATCGAAGCCTCGTCCGTCAACTCGAGGGGTTTGTACTCTTTCGGCCCTTCCTTCTCGTATGTCCCCTGAACCTCATGACCGAGTTCGGTCAGCCGCTGGACCAGGCGCTTCCCAACGAAGCCGGTCGCCCCGGTCACCAGGATATTCATGTCCCGAGCCGCTCGAGATCGGCGTCCACCATCATCTTCACCAGCTCCTCGAATCCCACTTTGGGGGACCAGCCCAGCTCGTTCTTCGCCTTCGAGGCATCGGCCAGCAGCAGGTCCACTTCGGCGGGGCGCACAAACGACGGATCGATGACCACGTGCTTCTGCCAATCCAGCCCCAGGTGGCCGAACGCCACCTCGACCAGCTCCCGCACCGAGTGGGTCTTACCGGTGCCGATCACGTAGTCCCGCGGGTCCTTCTGCTGGAGCATGCGCCACATGGCTTCGACGTAGTCTCCGGCATAACCCCAGTCGCGCCGGGCATCGAGGTTGCCGAGCCTGAGTTCCTTCGCCTTGCCCAGTTTGATGCGCGCCGCGGCCTGGGTGACCTTCCGGGTGACGAATTCTACCCCGCGCCGGGGCGACTCGTGATTGAAGAGAATCCCGCTCACCGCGAAGAGATTGTAGGACTCCCGGTAGTTCACCGTGATCCAGTGTCCGTATACCTTCGCGACGCCGTAGGGCGACCGGGGATAGAAGGGCGTACCTTCGCGCTGCGGGGTCTCGGTCGCCTTGCCGAACATCTCGGAGGAGCTGGCCTGGTAGAACCGCGCCTTGGGGTGGGCCAGCCGGATGGCCTCGAGGATCCGGGTGACCCCCAGCGCGGTGAACTCACCGGTGAGGACCGGCTGGCTCCAGGAGGTGGGGACGTAGGACTGGGCCGCGAGGTTGTAGACCTCGTCCGGCCTGGTGTCCCCGATGACCACGGTAAGCGAGTGCTGGTCCAGCAGGTCGGCGGCTACCACCTGGATCCGGTCGAGGATGGGCTCGATCCGCTCGTAGCTGTGGTGGCTGGTCCGGCGGACCACCCCGACCACCTCGTAGCCCTTGGCCAGCAGCAACTCGGCCAGGTAGGACCCGTCCTGGCCGGTAATCCCGGTGATCAGCGCCCGCGGCATTGGGGACTCCGGGACGGTTGAATTGGGGCCGTCAGAAGGTTAGGTTTCAAGTCTCTTTCCGATAACGAGTTCGGACTTCTTTCCTGAGGCAGGATCGTATGGCGCGCGTCTGCACCCTGTGTGGCAAAGGGCCGATCACCGGCCACAATGTGAGCCACGCGAACAACCGGACCAACCGGCGCTGGTATCCCAATCTCCAGACCGTTCGGGTCCAGGCGAATGGCGCCATCAAGCGAGTTCGCGTCTGCACCCAGTGCATCAAGAGTAACAAGGTGAAGAAGGCCTCGTAGGGGCGCCCGAAGGCGCGCACAGCGTGCGCGCTTGTGGGACATGAAAAAGGGGACCCTCGGGTCCCCTTTGGCGCTTCCGGTATCTCCGTGGATCGCCGTCACTCGGACAGTAACTCGATCTTGGCCACGTCGGCTCCATCGCCGACCCGGTGGCCCATCTTGAGAATGCGGGTGTAGCCACCGGGGCGGGCCGCGAAGCGGGGGCCGATCTCGGCAAACAGCTTCTTGAGAATATCGCGATCCTTGATCTTCCGCTCCACCAGGCGCATGGAATGGAGGTCGCCCCGGCGAGCCAGGGTGATCAACTTCTCCGCGAACGGACGCAGCTCTTTCGCCTTCGCCTCGGTCGTAGTGATCCCGCCGTGCTGAAAGAGGCTGGCCGCCATGTTGTTGAGCGTGGCGCGACGGTGCGTGCTGGTCCGGGAAAGCTGCCGGCCCTTGGCGTTGTGCCGCATCAGCCTTCCTCGGCCATGTCGTCACTGGCCTGCGTCGCAGGCGGAGTTCCCGCCTTGGCGATCCGGTAGTCTCCCTCGGCCTCTTCGAACAACATCCCGAAGTTGAGCCCTTCACGCCGGAGCAGGTCGGCGATTTCGGAGAGCGCCTTCTCGCCCACGTTCTTCACCTTGAGCAGGTCCTCTTCGGGATACTGCACCAGGTCGGCGAGGGTGCGGATGTTGGAGTTCTTGAGCGAGTTGAGCGAGCGCACCGAAAGACCGAAATCATCGATCGGCCGCGCCAGCCGGTCCTTGAGCTGGCTGCCACCGACGGTGCTGGCACCGGCCCGGTCCGCCCGCATGGTGGGGACCCGCCCGAATTCCACGAAATAGCGGAAGTGCTCCTGGGCGAGCGCCGCAGCATAGGCCACCGCGTCTTCCGGCGTGATAGTCCCGTTGGTCTCGACAGTGACGACCAGCCGGTCATAGTCTGTGCGCTGTCCTACCCGGGTCTCGGCCACCACGAAGTTGGCGCGGCGAACCGGGTTGTAGATCGCGTCGATACGGACCAGGTCCACCGGGAGCGAGCGATCGATCACGTGCAGCTCGGACTCGACGTAGCCGCGGCCCTTGTTCACATAGAGCTCGCCGCCGATTTCCCGGTCGTCCTGCAGGGTGAACAGCAGGTGATCGGGGTTAACGACCCGGACCGAGGCGTTGGGCTGGATGTCGCGGGCGTACACCGGACCGGCGCTTTCGCGCTTGATCTTGAGGGTCGCCTCGTCAACATCTTCGGCCAGCACCAGGGTCAGCGCCTTCAGGCGCTGAATAATCTGGTGGACGTCTTCCAGGACGCCGGGCACCGTCTGGTGCTCGTGCACCACGCCGTCCAGCCGGAAACCCCACACCGCCGTTCCCCGGAGGGACGACAGGAGAAGGCGGCGGAGCGAGTTGCCCAGCGTGTAGCCGAATCCCCGCTCCAGGGGCTGGAGGCGGAACTCGGCGAAATTCGGGTTTTCGGACGGCACCTTTTCCACCAGGTGCGGCCGAACCAGGCCAGTCAGATCAATGCTCATGGTCACTTCGAGTACAGCTCCACGATGAGCTGTTCCTGGGCGTTAATGGGAATGGCTTCGCGAGTCGGGCGTTCAGTCAGCCTGCCGGCTGCCTTGTCCGCATCGACCGAGAGCCAGGATACCTGGGCTCCACGGGACTGCAGTTCCTGGGCGACCTTCACCCGGAGCAGGTCCTTACTGGCCGGATCCACCCGTACTTCCATGCCGGGCAGAACCTTGAACGAGGGGATGTTCACCTTGTGGCCGTTGACCTGGATGTGCCCGTGCCGGATGAACTGCCGGGCATCCTTGCGGCTGCTCGAGAAACCCATGCGATAGACGACGTTGTCGAGCCGGGTCTCCAGGGCGACGAGCAGGTTAGTGCCCTTCACGCCGGGGAGACTGGTGACCTGCTCGAAGAGGTTGCGGAACTGGCCCTCGGAAAGACCATACATCCGCTTCACCTTCTGCTTTTCCCGCAACTGCTTGGCGTACTCCGAGGCCTTCCGGCTGCGGCCACCACTCTGGCCATGCTGGCCGGCAGGATAGGGGCGGCGCTCCACCGGGCACTTGTCGGTGAGGCACTTGGCGCCCTTGAGGAACAACTTCACGCCTTCGCGGCGGCACAGGCGGCAGCTGGGTCCGATGTAGCGCGACATGACTCAGACCCTCCGCTTCTTCGGCGGACGGCAGCCGTTGTGCGGAATCGGGGTGACATCGCGAATGGAGACCACGCGAATACCAGCCGATGCGATGGCCTGGATGGCCGACTCGCGGCCGCTGCCCGGACCCTGCACCCGGACATGGACCCGGCGCACGCCGAGGTTCATCGCTTCCCGGGCGCAGTTCTCGGCGGCCACGGTGGCGGCGAACGGCGTCGACTTCTTGGAGCCCTTGAACCCTGCCTTGCCGGCCGAGCCCCAGGAAACCGTGTTGCCCTTGGTGTCGGTGATGGTAATGAGCAGGTTGTTGAACGTGGCCGAGATGTGGGCGATGCCCTCGGACTCGACGATACGCTTGGAACGCTTGGGACCGGCGGCTTTGGCCGGAGGAGTAGTCGGAGCTGTCATAGGTTACTTCTTGGTCGCCTTCTTCTTGCCTGCGATGGCCCGGCGCGGACCCTTTTTGGTCCGTGCATTGGTATGGGTCCGCTGCCCGCGAACCGGGAGACCCCGGCGGTGCCGGATCCCGCGATAACTGCCGATGTCCATCAATCGCTTGATGTTCATCGCGACTTCAGTGCGCAGCGCGCCTTCTACCTTGAGACTGCGCTCGATGTACTGGCGAAGCCGGGCCACTTCGGAATCCGAGAGGTCCCGGACCCGGGCATCCGGGCTCACCCCGGTCTCGGTAAGAATCCGGCCGCTGGTGGGCCGACCGATTCCGTAGATATAGGTGAGGGCAATCTCCACCCTTTTTTCGCGCGGCAGATCCACGCCAGCGATACGCGCCATCTTAGCCCTGCCGCTGTTTGTGTTTGGGGTTGCGCTTGCAGATAATCCGGACCACGCCCTGGCGTTTGATCACCTTGCAGTGTTCGCAGATTGGCTTGACGCTCGAACGTACCTTCACGTGGTACTCCTTAGGCCCGGTTTTTTGGCTAGCTGACCAATATAGACAGGCCGGAAACGGGATGCAAGTCGAAATCTCTGGGGGACTTATGGGTCGGCGGGAGGGGGCGTGGGGAACCGCGCTAGCTGGCCAGGACCTCGGCCACGATGCGGCGCATCTCGCTGAGAGTGAAGGGTTTGGGGATGGTCCGTGAGGCACCGTGCAGCTGGGCGTCCCACAGTCGGTCCAGCGTCTCCCGCCAGCCCCCGGCCGTCATGGCGATGACCTTTACATTGGGGTCGATGCTCAGCAGCTCGAAGAGGGTCTCATAGCCGTCCTTCTCCGGCATCAGGATGTCGGTGATGACCAGGTCGGGCCGGTTCTCCCGCCACCTGCGCACCCCCACCTTGCCGTTCTCCGCCTCCACGACCTCGTGCTTATCGAGCTCCAGAGC
>DASYPP010000052.1:0-34314 GCA_036006525.1 Gemmatimonadales bacterium | reverse complement strand
GGTTCGCTCCAGCACTACCTGGGTCAGGTGCTCCAGGAGGTCGGTCCCGAGGGTTCGCTGCTGACAGCCGGATTCTCCTTTTCGCCAACCGCGTCGGCCAACCTGGGCGCCGCCGGCGTTGCCTATGGTCTGTACCGCCTGGCCTGTATTCAGGGAGACCCGACGCTCTTGTCCACCGCGGATCTCTGGCGCGCGCGGGCGGCCGGCGATCTGAACCGGGCCGAAGCCTGGTGCAATCCGGACCAGGGGATCACGCCCCGCGTCATCGGCCGGGTATCTCCGTATCACTGTCCCGCGGGAGTCCACTGGGTTGACGCCGCGATCGCCCGGGGAAGAGGCGATGCCTATGGTCAAGCCGTGGCGATCGGGAACTTCGTTCACGCCTCGCAGCGACCCACCCGGAATCCCGACCTGGTACTGGGACAAGCGGGCACCCTGCTGGCCTCTGCCCAACTGTATGCCGGCATCCATGATCGATCCCAGGTAGATGCTTCCGCCCTGGTTGCACTGGGAGATAAAACGCTGGATCATCTCCTCCTGCATCTGAAGCGGCACGAGCCTGTCGCGGGACGCAGTCGTCACGCCAACCTCGGCGTGGCGCACGGCTGGGCCGGCGTGCTCTACGCGATCATGGGCTGGTGCCAATCGCTTAACCGCGCAGTCCCCGGCACGGTCGAAGACTGGCTGCAATACCTTGCGGGATGCGCCCAGTTCTCGGGCCGAGGAGCGTTCTGGCCCTGGGTGGACGGCAACTCCGATCAGTCTCCGACACTGCGCCGCATGCCGGGGTGGTGCAACGGCAGCGCGGGGTTCGTCTTTCTCTGGCTGCAGGCAGACCGGCTCCATGGGAAAACGAGGTATCAGGACCTCGCGGAGAAAGCCGGATGGGATGCCTGGGAAAGTCCGGCCGAAGCATGGGATCTCTGTTGCGGTCACACCGGAAGGGGGTTCGCGCTCCTCGCGCTCTACAAGTACACTGGCACTCGCGCCTGGCTGGAGCGCGCCCACGAACTCGCCGCGCGGGCGGTCGAACAGAGCCAGGCCCGGTCGGAAAGCCCGACAGCCTACCGTCACAGCCTGTTCCGGGGCTCAATGGGGCTTGCCACCCTGATCGCTGACCTGGAGCGGCCCCTGGAATCCTGCCTGCCGATGTTTGAAGCCGAGGGTTGGGACCATGGCTGACCTGCTGAAGCGGGTCACCGCGGCGCTGGCGGATCGCTATGAAGTACTGAACGAGATCGGGCGGGGCGGTATGGCGACGGTATACCTCGCCGCCGATCCCCGGCATCAGCGGCGGGTGGCCATCAAGGTCCTCAATCCGGATCTCTCGGCGATCATTGGCGTCGATCGCTTCCTCCGGGAAATCACCATCGCGGCCGGCCTGGTTCATCCCCATATCCTGCCCCTGTACGACTCCGGCGAAGCCGACGGCCTGCTCTACTACGTGATGCCGTTTGTCGAAGGTGAGTCCCTGCGCCATCGGCTGGACCGGGAAACCCAGCTCCCGGTCGAGGAGTCGCTGCGATTGATCCGCGATGTCGCCGCCGGCCTGGTGTATGCCCACGAGCACGGCATCGTACACCGCGATATCAAGCCGGAAAACATCCTGTTGTCCGGGCATGAGGCGCTCATCGCCGATTTTGGCATTGCCCGGGCCGTGGCCGACGGCAGCCAGTCCCGCCTCACCCAGACCGGCATGGCGATCGGCACCGCGTCCTACATGAGCCCGGAGCAGGCCCTGGGCAAGGAGATCGACGGCCGCAGCGATCTCTACAGCCTGGCCTGCCTGCTCTATGAAATGCTCTCGGGAAATCCCCCGTTCACCGGGCCGACATACCTCTCGATCCTCGCGCAGCACAGCACCAACGGCGTGCCATCCCTTAGATCAACTCGCAGCAACGTCCCGCCGCACGTCGAACGGGCGATCGAACGGTCTCTGCAGAAGCTTCCGGCCGATCGCTTCGCGAGCGTAGCCGAGTTCAGCGAAGCGCTGGTCCAGCCGGAGTTAACCGGTGGCTGGCAGCGCCCTGGGAGCCGGCTGACCAGACGAACCCGGCTGGGAGTCGGCCTCGGTCTTTTGTTGCTCGGCGCTGTTGGAGTGGTCGCCTACCTGCGCGGGACCAAGGCGTCCCAGGGCTCCAGCAGGTTGGATCCGGCGGCGGTCGTGGTTCTTCCGTTCACGGTCTCCGGCGCCTTGGACACCTCCCTCGTCTCTTCCGATGGTGTCGTCGAGCTGCTGTACACCAGGCTCTCGGGAGAAGGTGGCGGCCTGCACGCGGTGTATCCGGCGGCGGCGGAGCGGGCTTGGCGGCATTCGGCGAAGGATGGGCAGGTGTCACCGGATGCGGCGGTGCGGTTGGCCCGTGATCTGGGCGCCGGCCAGGTCTTGCTGGGCCGGATTCTCGGCGACCGGAGCCGGGTCATTCTCAGCGCGTCCTTGCTGGCGGTTCCCAGCGGTGAGGAGATCCTTCGTGCCGAAGTCCCCGGTTCACCCGACAGCCTCCTGTCCCTGCTCGACCAACTCGCCGCCAGAATCTTGATCGGGAATGGCAGCCAGAATCAGCGCAACCTCCAGGAGCTCACCACCGGAAAGCTCTCGGCACTCCGGCCCTACCTTTCCGGACTCCAGAAATACCGCCGGGGACAATATCGCGAAGCTGCCAGCGATTTCAGCCGGACACTGGAGGAGGACTCGACCTTCGCGCTCGCCGCGCTTGCCCTTGGGACCACGCAGCGACTGACAGGCAACGGCGACGAAAACGGCCTGGATCTGGCATGGGCCCAGCGCGATCGGCTGAACCCGGTGGACCGGAAGTTCCTCACGACACTACTGGGTCCACACTATCCGCGGGAGACGACTCTCCCCGAGACCTTTGCAGACTGGGAACAGCTGGTCGATTCGATGCCGGACCGCTGGGAGGCGTCGTATCAGCTGGGAGAGATGCTGTTCCACGAGGGGGCCCTTCTGGGCAAGCCGGCCGCAATGCAGCGTGCCCGTACTGCTTTTCGCCGGTCGCTGGAAGGCGACTCCGCCTTTGCCCCGTCGCTGGAACACTTGCTCGAGCTGGCCGCGATGGCGCACGATACGGCCGAAGCCCGCCGCATCGGCGCCTTGTATCTGTCCGCTGACTCGATGGGAGATAACGCCGACTACATCCGCTGGCGGCTGGCCGTCGCGGTCGGTGATACCACCTTGCATCACCAGGTCATGGCCAAGCTGGAGAACCTGAGCTCGGACCTGCTGGCCCGCATTGCTGGTACCGCACAGCTGGACGGGATCGCCATGGACGATGCCGCCCGCGCCATCGAGGTGCTGCAATCGCAGCCGCGCAACCAGGGGGAAGTCTTCCGGATCTCGGTGCTCGCCCGACAGTTCTTTCTCAACCGGGGCCAGCTGAAAGCAGCGGCCGCCACTCGGGCCGAACAGCCACAGGGACTCCCGGTGGATGCTTTCTTCCAGGTAGTCGAGGCCCTGTACTGGGACGGCGACAGCGTGGGTGCGGCGAAGGCCGTCGCTCAACGGGCCACCGCGGCCGCCGCCAGCCCAACCGGGAGCTACGCCGACAACTCGCCAGCGGTTGATCAGTGCACGATCGGGCTCTGGCATATCGCGCATGGCGAGACGACCGGCGTGGACGAAGCCATCAGAAGAATCAAGGCTCGGATCGCTCAGGCTCCTGATGTTCCCAAGTTCATCCCGTTATGTGGCGCGGTGTTGGAGGCCGATCTGGCGGCCCGGCGCGAGAGTCCAAATCGAAAGGCAGCACTTGGCAGTCTCGACTCTCTTACTACATCCACCTCGGAGGTCACTTCGTATATCGTGCTGGTGGCCAACCTGACGTCGGCCCGTCTGCATGAGGCCGATGGCGACCTCCCCGGCGCGCTGGCCGCGGTCCGCCGGCGAGTGTACTTCTACGAAGGTCTCGCCGGCCTCTCGACCCTTCTCAAGGAAGAAGGCCGGCTCGCGGCGTTGACCGGAGACACCGAGGGCGCGAAGACGGCCTATCAGCACTATCTCGCCTTGCGCTCCCAGGCGGATCCCGCACTCGCTCCGGAGGTCCAGCAGGTGCGCCAGGCCTTGATCCGGTAGAATCGCCCCCCTCGCTTCCCCATTACTTTCGGGGGATGCCCCCGCCGCTTCCTCCCTCTCGATATCGCGATGACCTCCGGAGCCGCGCCGCCTACTCGGAAGGCGCCGGCATCTATCGGATTGTCCCCCAAGGGGTCGCCCTGCCGGAGAGTATCGAGGAGCTGGTGGCCCTGGTGCGCTGGGCCGGGGAGTCCGCTACTCCGCTGGTGCCGCGGGGCGCAGGGAGTTCAGTCACCGGCAGCAACGTGGGAGACGGGGTCATGGTCGACCTCACCCGCATCGCTCCCCGCACGCTGGAGGTAAACCCGGCGACCAGGCGGGCCCGAACCAGCGCGAGGGTGCGCGCCGCCGAGCTGGAGGACGCTGCAGCTCCCCACGGCCTCCGGCTGCCGCCGGATCCTTCCAGCAGCCGGTTCGCCACCCTGGGCGGCATGGTCTCCACCAACGCCTCGGGCGCCAGGACGGTGCGTTACGGGAGCGTGCGGCGTTGGGTACAGGGACTGGAGTTGGTGACGGCCGAGGGCGACATCATCACGCTCCGGCGGGGCGAGGCGCCACCCGGCGTTCCTCCCATCGATCGGTTTCAGCGGGACGTGGTGCCGGAAATCGCGCTCGCGGCGGATCACATCCGCGCCCACTTCCCCCGGACTCGCAAGAATTCCTCCGGCTACGCCCTCGACGCGTTCCTCGAGTCCGGTGACCTGCTGGACCTCGTGATCGGCGCCGAAGGCACGCTGGGCATCGTCACCCACATCGACTGGCGGCTCGATCCCCTTCCGGCAGCCACGGCGGGCCTTCGGATCGCGCTGGCCGACCTGGGCCTCCTGGCCGACGCGGTCGCCGCGCTCCTTCCGCTCAACCCCTCCGCCCTCGAGCTGCTCGACCGGACCTTCCTCGACCTGGTCCGCACCACTCGTCCCGACGCCGCGCCGGCCGGCACGGAGAGCATTCTGCTCCTCGAGTTCGAGGGGGCGACCGAAAAGGCGGTGCGGGGAACCGTGGGCGATGCGGTGCGGCGGGTGAAGGGCATGGCGATCGACATTTCGACCGGTGGGACTCCCGAGGACGAGACCCGGCTCTGGGAGCTGCGCCACGCGGCGAGTCCCATCATCGCCGACCTCCCGGGCGGGCACCGCTCGCTCCAGGTCATCGAGGACGGTTGCGTGCCGGTGGACCGGATGGCGGAATACATCGTCCTGGTTCGCGGGGAAGCGGCGCGGCTGGGGCTCCCGGTTGTTATTTTTGGCCATGCCGGCGACGGCAACATCCACGTCAACGTGCTGCCCGACGTGGACCAGCCCGGCTGGGCGAGCGACGTCTCGGAGCTCTACGACGCCGTGACCGCGGGACTCATCAAGCTGGGCGGGACCACCAGCGGCGAGCACAGCGACGGCCGGATCCGGGCCGGCGCCTTGCGCCGGCTCTACGGGCATGAGATCGTGGACCTGTTTCAGCGGGTAAAGGAAGCGTTCGACCCGGCGGGGATCCTGAATCCCGGCGTCAAGCTTCCCCTGCCCCACCCCACGGACCCGTTGCAGCACTTGAAGGTCGGGGTCGGCGCCGCGCCGATCCCGGCCGATATCGAACTGGCGCTCCGGGAGATCGAAAAACGGGGGGACTACACCCGGGACCGGCTGGCCATTGCCGACTCAAAAGCGTAAGAGGTAAGCAGTAAGCGGTAAGCGGGACTGGAAACGCGCACTCGATGGTGGATACCGGTCCCGCTTACTGCTCACCGCTTACTGCTTACAGAATCCCAGTGGGGGGCCTATGAAGCAGTATCTCGACCTGATGCGCCATATCATGGACACCGGCCGGCCCAAGTCCGACCGGACCGGGACCGGCACGCTCAGCGTATTCGGTTACCAGATGCGCTTCGACCTGGCCGCCGGGTTCCCCCTCCTCACCACCAAAAAGCTCCACCTCAAGTCGATCATCTACGAGTTGCTCTGGTTCCTGAGAGGCGAGACCAACGTCCAGTACCTCCGTGACAACGGCGTGACAATCTGGGATGAATGGGCCGATGCCAACGGCGAGCTGGGCCCGGTCTACGGTTACCAGTGGCGATCCTGGCCGGCGCCCGACGGCCGCCACATCGACCAGATCGCGGAGGTGGTGCGGCAGATCAAGGCGAACCCGGACTCCCGCCGCCTCATCGTGAGCGCCTGGAACGTGGCCGACATTCCGCAAATGGCCCTGGCGCCCTGCCATGCCCTCTTCCAGTTCTACGTCGTGGACGGCCACCTCTCTTGCCAGCTTTACCAGCGGAGTGCGGACGTGTTCCTCGGCGTCCCCTTCAACATTGCCTCCTACGCTCTGCTGACGATGATGGTCGCCCAGGTCACCGGCCTCGAGCCGGGGGAGTTCATTCTCACCCTGGGCGATGCCCACCTCTACTCCAACCACCACGACCTGGTCCGGCTCCAACTGGAGCGCGAGCCTCGACCCCTCCCCACCCTGCGGCTGAACCCGGCGATCACCTCGCTCTCCGACTTCCGGTACCAGGACTTCGAACTGGTGGGGTACGATCCCCACCCCCGGATTCCGGCTCCTATCGCCGTATGAAACTGATCCTGATCGCGGCGGTAGCGGATGGCGGGGTCATCGGCCGTTCCAACACCCTGCCCTGGTATCTCCCCGCCGACCTCCGCCGTTTCAAGCGGCTCACCACCGGGCACACCGTCATCATGGGTCGGAAGACCTACGAATCGGTGGGTCGCCCCCTTCCGGACCGGAAAAACCTGGTGATCTCGGGTTCGAAGGATTTCCGGCCGGCCGGCGTCACGGTGGTTCCCAGCATGGAGGATGCATTGAAGCTGGCAAAAGACGATGGTGAGGTGTTCGTCATCGGCGGCGCCCGGGTCTTCGAGGCCGCGCTGCCGGTCGCCGACCGGCTGGAGCTCACCCGGGTTCAAGCCGCCATCCCCGGCGACGTCTACTTCCCTCCCTTCAATCCTGCCGACTGGACGCTTGCCACAGAGGAGAAACACCCTGCCGACGACCGCAACCAGTACCCGTACTCCTTCCAGACTTTCGACCGGAAAAAGGCGTAAGAAGTGAGAAGTGAGCGGTGAGAAGGCCCCCTCTCACTTCTTACTTCTCACTTCTAACCGCTGGTTGGTGCGGGGTTTGCTAAGAAAATCTATTGTGTGTTGGTCAACTATTTCTTACCTTAGATGTCGAACATTCAAGTCAGCAGATTTTTTGGACGAATTTGAGTGCGGTTCGCGCGCCTCGCGCAGTGAGGCGACTCATCGTAAGAGGACCGTTTGGGAATCCGAATAGGATTGGCCTACAACCTCAAGCCAAGTGCTCCGGCAAAGAAGTCCGGGGTGAATCTTGAGTCCGCAGCTCCCTCCGAAGCTTCCTATCGCTCTCTCAGATACGACCTCGACCAGCCCGATCTCTACGCGGAATGGGACGAGCCTGGCACCATCGACGCGGTCGCCAAGGCGCTGCGTCCGCTGGGCGAGGTGATTCGACTGGAAGCCAACGCCGATTTCCCCAGGAAGCTCTCGGCCGCCAAGCCCGATTTCGTCTTCAACATCGCCGAGGGACTGTACGGGGTGAATCGCGAGGGGCACGTCCCCGCGATCTGCGAGTTCCTGAACATTCCCTACCTCGGCTCCGATCCGTTGACCCTGGGCTTGGCCCTGCACAAGGGGCGGACCAAGGAGATCCTCCAGCATCATGGGGTGCCGACCGCGCCTTTCAGGATGCTCGACACCCGGACCGACGCCCGGAACTGCGACCTCCCCTTCCCGGTGTTCGTGAAACCGGCCTTCGAGGGGTCCGGCAAAGGCGTCAGTGTGAAGAGCCTGTGTGCCGACCGGAAGGCCCTGGTCCGCCAGACCGACTACCTGCTCGGCACCTACCAGGAGCCGGTCCTGGCCGAGACCTATCTGCCCGGCGCGGAGTTCACGGTGGCGATCCTCGGCACCGGCGAAAGCGCCCGCTGCCTCCCGATCGTGGGCATGAAGTTCGACGAGCTGCCCGAAGGCGCTCCACCGATCTACGGCTACGAAGCCAAGTGGATCTGGGACAGCATCGAGTCGCCGCTCAAGATGTTCGAGTGCCCGGCCGCCATTCCCCGGAAACTGGCCGCGTCGGTGCGCAACGTCGCGCTCTCGGCATACCGGGTCCTGGAGTGCCGCGACTGGGGCCGGGTGGACATCCGCTGTGACGCGGCCGGCGAGCCGATGCTGGTGGAGCTGAATCCGCTCCCCGGCATCCTTCCCGACCCGCGGGACAACTCCTGCTTCCCCAAGGCCGCGCGCGCGGCCGGCCTCACCTACGAGGAGCTGATCCGGACCGCGGCCGACCTGGCCTGGCAACGGATCAGCGGCCGTCCGCTCCTGGCCGAGGTCGCCTGATGAAGGTGGCGATCCTGTTCGATCCGGGTGGCGAGCACTGGGAACAGAAGGACGTGGTCGCGGCGGTCGAGGGCGTCCGCTCGGTGCAGGCCCACCTGCGCCAGGTCGGCTACGAGACCAGCGTGGTCCCCATCCGGCTCAACGACTGGCGCTACATCAACAAGGTCCGCCAGGCCGACGTGGTCTTCAACCTGTGCGAAGGCCTGGACGGCCATTCCAAATACGAGGATTGGGTCGTCGGCACGCTGGAGCTGGCCGGCACCCCGTACACCGGCTGCCGCCCCTGGGCCACCTCGGTCTGCCACCGGAAGCACGTCTCCAACACCCTGCTGGCCGCCAATGGTATCCCGGTTCCCCGGTTTGCCCTGGCCCGCCGCAACAAAGTGCCGACCCACCTCGAGCTCCCTGTCATCGTGAAGCCGGCGGCGGAAGATGCCTCCCTCGGCATCGACGCCGGGGCGGTGTGCACCAGCCGGAAGAGCCTGAAGACCCGGATCGCGCTCATGGCGGAACAATGGGAGAGCGTGCTGGTGCAGGAGTACGTGGCCGGCCGTGAGTTCAACGTCGGCTTCATCGGCAAGACCATGCTGCCGATCGCCGAGATCACTTTCGAGAACATGCCGGAAGGCAGCTGGCCCATCCTGACCTATGCCAGCAAGTGGGATGAGGGTAGCCCCGAGGACCTGGGTTCGGTCCCGGTGTGTCCCGCCGACATCACGCCCGAGCTGGCCCGGAAGCTGGAGAAGATTGGCCGCGAGGCCTGGGAGCTGATGTGTGAAGGCGAGGGATACGGCCGGGTGGACCTCCGGGTGGATTCCTCCGGCGAGCCCTTCGTGCTCGAAGTGAATCCCAATCCTGACCTGTCGGAGAATGCCGGCCTGGCCCGGATGGCCCGGGCCATTGGCTGGGACTATGGCAGGCTGCTCCAGGAAGTGATTCGGGAGACCCTGGAGCGGGCCGCCGCCCGGAAACCAGTCGAGCTGGTAAGCAGCGCCGACGTCCCCGCCGCGGGAACCGCGTGACCATGACCGCAACGGCGACGCGGCAGGCCCTCCTTCGTCCCCTCACCCCGGCGGACCGGGGAGCGATCGAAGCGTTCTCCCGCGCCATCCCGCTCTTCCGCCCGGACGAAATCGAGATCGCCCTCGAAGTCCTGGACACCTCGTTCAAGCCGGAGCAGAGGGACTACACCACGCTGGGTGCCGAGCTGGACGGGCGCCTGGTCGGGTGGATCTGCTGGGGACCCACACCCTGCACCCTTGGCACCTATGACATGTACTGGGTTGCCGTGGATCCCTCAGTCCAGGGTGCCGGGGTGGGATCCCTTCTCGTCGCCGAGATGGAACGGCGCCTCGCAGACCAGGCTCGGCTCATCGTGGTAGAGACCAGCGGACGGCGTGAGTACGGTCCGACCCGTGCCTTCTACATGGGACGCGGCTACCGGATCGCGGCCAAGGTTCCGGATTTCTACGCGGCGGGAGACGACCAGGTCATCTTCGTGAAGACTCCAGCCAGCCCTCGAGCCGAGACGTCAGCGAAGCGGAGATAAGGGAACTGGACTGGAAACCCCGCCCGGCCGTCGCCGGGCGGTTTTTTGTGTTAGAGTTCAGGACAACATCCCTGGGCTGACATCCGTTTCAAACGGAGACTCCATGCGGTTCCTGAATTCTACGGCCCTGATAGCAACGCTCCTGCTGCCGGCCTGCGGCACTGACACTGGTCCACTGGTCGGCGGTGGTAACGATCCGACCCTCACCCTGCTGACCGACGATCCGTTTCCGTATGACCGGGTCGAGCGGGTGGATCTCTATGTCGTGAGTGTCTCGGGCTCGCTCAGCCCGGATACCTCGGGCAGCGGCACGTTCGAGACCCTCGCTACCCCGCACCGGTTGATCAACCTCCTGGCCCTGCAGAATGGGCTGACTGACCAGCTGGGGTCGGTCTCCCTGTCCGAAGGGGTGATCACCGCGGTGCGGATGGTCATCGATACCGATTCGTCCAGCATCACGCTCAAGGATGGGCGGGTGCTGACCGGCAGCTCGACGCCGGGGATCGCCTGGCAGTCGAGCGCGGGACGCCCCGTGCTCAATGCCCTGATTCACGAGAATATCCTGGTGCCGGATACCGGTGGGACGGTCGTGATCGATTACGACGTGGGGAAGGCCTTCATCACGCCGCAGGAGATCGATCCCACCAGCACCGACAGCGGGTTCATCTTCTCGCCGGTGCTCAGGGCGGCGGATGCCAATCTTACCGGATCGATTTCGGGACTCGTCAAGCAGACGGGCGGGGCAGCGGTCGAGGATGCGTCGCTCCGGCTTTACCTGGGCGATCCCAGCGATCCGGAGAACACCTGGCCGGTGATGGGGACGACCAGGACCAACGCCAACGGTCAGTTCAAGTTCAGCTACGTCACCCGGAGCGCGTGGTGGGACCAGTTTCCCGCCCATGCGGGAGAGACGTACATCGTGGCGGTGGATCCGCCCACCGGGTCAGGCCTGTCCCGCAACGTCGTCATTAACATATCGGTGACTGCGGGAGCCAACACGTCGGTCGGAACGGTAGTCCTGCCCTAGGGTCAGCTAGTCCGTTTTCGACCCCTTGTTTGAATCCCACAGCTGGCGCGGAATTCCTGTCGAGTCAGACAGCCGCCAGCGGAATTGAAGAATCTTGCCCGATCCTTCGGCTCCTTCCCCCGGACTGAGATCGAGCTGGAGGACCTTGGCCTGCTTCCCCGACAGCCGCTTGATGACGTCCTGTTGCTCAGGCGTCAACACCAGCTCAATGGGTTCCGATTCATCAGACATGGGCGGACTCAACCGATATGAGAAGTGAGTCGGATACTTTGCACGTCGGTCAGTCGTGAAGCAAGCCCGAAAGAAGATTGTGAACTGATCGTTACAATTGATTCGAAAGCGGATGAACCCTCGCCCCTTCCTCACCGCGGCATGGCGTCACCTCGTCATGCTGAACTATGACATCGAACCGAGCGTCCTCACCCGGCTGATCCCCCGGGGAACCGAGCTGGATCTCTGGAAGGGCCGCACCCTGGTGAGCCTCGTCGGTTTCCGCTTCCTCGACACCCGGGTCCTTGGCGTTTCCATTCCGTTCCATCGCAACTTCGACGAAATCAACCTGCGGTTTTATGTCCGTCGCCGGGTTGAAGCAGGCTGGCGGCGAGGTGTCGTCTTCATCCGCGAGGTGGTTCCTCGCAAAATCATCGCGGCCGTGGCGCGAATCGGGTATAACGAACCCTACATCGCGCTCCCTATGCGAAACCAGGTCGACATGGTAACCGCCGAATCAGGTGGGGACGGGCTGGCACGGTACCGCTGGCGGCAGCATCGCTGGTACACCATCGAGGCGAGAACGTCGGGGCCGCCTCAACCACTCGAACCCGATAGCGAGGCGGAGTTCATTACCGAGCACTATTGGGGCTATACCAGGCAGCGCGATGGCGGGACCATGGAATACCGAGTGGATCATCCCCGGTGGCAAGTATGGAATGCGCACTCGTCACAGTTGGATTGTGACGTAGAGAAGATGTACGGACCGGACTTTGGGCCCGCACTCAGCGGGGTGCCGGCTTCGGCTTTCGTGGCGGATGGATCCCCGGTGACGGTGTACCAGGGTCACCGGCTTCCAGATTAGGTCATTGCCGTTCCCGGAAGCGGCGGACCTTGGCCCGATTGCCGCACTCGGCCATCATGCACCAGCGCCGGCTCCGATTCCGGCTGGTATCGAGGAAGAGCCAGTGGCAATCCTCCCCACCGCACTGGGCCACCCGATCGAGCTCGTCGCTGGTGAGTAGTTCGGCCGCCGACCGGAGGATCGGATAGAGCACCCGATCCAGCCCCGCTTCATTGGACCCGCTCCAACTCCACCCAAACCCCTCACTGGTCCTGATCAGCCGCTCCTGAGAGCGGGCCATCCCCAGCTCCCGGTTCAGTATCTCCATGTCCGCCGGCTCGGGGTGCCATCCTTCGATGGCGGCCTTGAACACCCGGTACATCGCCTCGCGGAGCCCGCGCGCCCGGTTCAGTACCCGGGTGGCTGACGCCGGCGCCTTGCTGGCCTCCACTTCCAGGTCGGCCAGCTCGGCCTTGGTCAGCAGATTCGCTCCCCTGGCCCAGGAAAGCAGGTCGCCGAAATCCACCAGCCGCTCGATCTCAACCTGGTCGACGTAGTCGCGCCGGCCGCTCCGCGGATTGGGGAGCCGGCCGCTGACCGTGTCGATGAAGTCCAGGCAAACCCTTCCGCCTACATACCGAAACGGCTCACCGGTCGAGCTGAAATTCATTTCAGGCTCCAGAGCAGTAACCACCATACACGACTTGACAGGTTACCGTCCCGGGCCTAGGATGGTAACTGCCTATTGCAACGTAGATAGTTACACCAACCGCGTCAAACTGGAACGTGCCATGGTCTTCACGCCGGTCTATCGCATCACGACCTTCGTGCCCCCCGACCGCCTGGAGACCCTCCTCACCGGAATCCGTGGCATCGTTCCACTCCAGTATGGCCAGTATGACGACTCCGCGTGGTGGTCAGCTGAGGGGGTTGAACAATATCGTCCGCTGCCGGGATCGAACCCGACGTCGGGAACTCCCGGGCAGATCTCTCGGGTCGCGTCGGTACGGCTCGAGTTCATCATCCCTCGTGATCCGGCGCTGCTCGAGCGCGTGGTCACCTCCGGGTTGGTTCCCAGCCATCCCTGGGAGGAGCCGGCCGTCTTCATCGATGAGTCCAGTATCTCCCTTTCCCAGTTCCGCTGATGTCTCCGACTCGCATCCTCCTGCTTTGCTGCCTCCTGCTGCCCGGCAGCCTCTTCGGCCAGGGTAGCAGCGCGACATCGGCGGTGTCCGCAACCACTCGCGGCGTGGTCCACCTCGGCCGCTTTGATGCCCCCCCCGTTATCGATGGCATCCTCGACGAACCGGCCTGGCAAACCGCCGCCCGGCTGGAGGGATTCATCCAGACCGAGCCCGGCGATAACACTGCCCCCACCCATCCCACGGTGGTCATGATCGGGTTCGATGCCAGGTCGATCTATATCGGACTGGTCGCGACCGACGATTCGGCCCAGGTGCGCGCCACGATCGCGGCCCGGGATGCGATCCTGAACGACGACATCATCACGCTCTTCCTGGACACCTTTGGAGATCGGAAACGGGCCTACGTCCTGGCCTTCAACCCACTGGGAATCCAGCAAGACGGGGTATACACGGAGGGGACCGAACTGCCCGACTACAGCGTGGACCTGGTGATGCAGTCGCGGGGACGGGTAACGGCAACCGGATGGTCGGTCGAAGCGGAGATCCCGCTCAGCTCGTTGCGATTCTCAGCTTCCCCCGGTCAATCGTGGCACCTGCAGGTCCAGCGACGTATCCGCCATCTGAACAACGAGCTGGATTCCTGGATGCCGCTGGTGCGGGGGGACGCGGCCTTTCTCGCCCGGGCCGGAACGCTGTCCGGTATCGATCAGTTGCCGGCGCGTCGCTCGGTTGAGCTCATTCCTTCCGTGACCGGGCTCTGGGCCGGCGAACGAACCCCGGGAGCGGCTAGCGGGGGTCCGGACGCTTTTCGGGACCAGGCCCTGAATCCCGATGTCGGCCTCTCCGGGAGAATGGGCCTCTCATCCGGCGTCTCCCTGGATGTTGCCGTCAATCCCGACTTCGCCCAGGTCGAGGCCGATGCCCCCATCGTCCTCGCGAACCAGCGCTTCCCCACCAAATTCCCCGAAAAACGTCCCTTCTTTCTCGAGGGACTCGACCTGTTTCAGACTCCGATCTCGGTGGTCCACACCAGGACCATCGTGGATCCGATGGCGGCGGTGAAACTGACCGGCACCCGCGGCAGCACCGCGTTCGGGCTGTTGCTGGCAAGCGACGAAGCGCCCGGGTCCTTCAGCGATCTCGAGCGGCGCGACTCCAGCCTCCAATCCCAGATCGACCGGCTGGGCGGCCACAACAGTAGCATCGCCGTCCTGCGGGCGCGACGGGAGACCGGCGCAGGCTCGACGGTAGGGTTGCTCGGCACCGGGTATCACTTTGTGGATCGCGACAACGTCACCGGCGGAGTGGACGTCCGGCTCGCCCCGAATCCCCGGCTGGTTGCCACCGCCCAGCTGACCGGCACCTGGGCGCGGCGAAGCTTCTACGATCCGGAGACCAACCAGGATGTCCTGCGCGATGGAACCGGTCTCGGCTACTACCTGTCGCTGCGCCGGACCGGCCGCCACTTCAACACGATCCTTACCGGTAGCGGGCGGAGCCCCGACTATGTAAGCGAGGTGGGATTCACCGCCCAGGTCAACACCAATGTCTGGAGCCTGGAGACCCGCTGGAACAGCGAGCAGCACGCCGATGCCACGCTTATGTCCTGGAGCGCGGCCCACACTGTTCTGGTTCAGTTCGATTGGCAGGGCCGTCCCACCTACGGCTTTCTCTGGCCCCGGCTCGCCCTGAACTTTCCCCGGTTGACGACGGTAACGATCGGCCCCTATCTCGACTACAACCGGATTTTCGAAGAGGAGTTCGGTCCCAAGCGCGGGCCCGGCCAGGCCGGGGCCTTCTTCGGTGCGCCGAGCCGGGAGACGCTCTATCGCGGGTTCGCGATCACCGGCAGCTCTACGCCGGACCGGCGTTGGACCATCGAGGAAAGCCTGGATTGGTCCTGGGATACCTTCGACTACGACTTTGGAGACGGTCCCCGGTTCCCCCGGGTCAGTCCGGCGGCGCTGGCCGATCCGAACGCTCCCCTGGACCCCGGTCCCGGCGCCACGTTCGACGCCTCGCTGACGGTGGCGTGGACACCGGTCTCGGCGATCCGGGTGGACGCCAGTTATACCAGGAGCCAGCTGAGACGGGAGGACACCGGACGCTTCGCCTACCGGGAGAATCTCTGGTCTGGAGAGACCGTACTTCAGCTTGGGTCCTTCACCTTTCTCCGGCTGAGGGCCGACTATCGCTCCTCGCGCTCGAACCTGCGGACCCAGTTCCTTGCGGCCTGGACGCCAAACCCGGGTACGGCGGTGTACCTGGGTTATGATGACGACCTGAACCACGAAGGCTACAGTCCGTTCAGCGGCATTCGGGAGCCGGGCTGGCAGCGCAACGCGCGCACTCTCTTCGTGAAGCTTTCCTGGTTGTTTCGGAAGACACTTCCCTGATTCAGCCCGTGGGTTGACCGGCCATCGGCAACTCGATTTGGCCGCCTCGCTCCAGGTTCAGCAGCAATTGTTTCCGCCACAGTCCGCCACCATACCCGCCCAGCTTGCCGCCCTTGTTCACCACCCGGTGGCAGGGGATTACGATCGCGATCCGGTTCTGTCCATTGGCAGTGCCCACCGCGCGGCTGGCCCGGGGCGCTCCAACCGACCATGCCATCTGCTCGTAGCTCCGGGTCTCTCCGTACCCGATCTCGCGCAGGGCGTCCCAGACCTTCATCTGGAAGGGCGTCCCCGGATAGACCAGCGGAACCGTGAACTCCCGCCGCTTCCCGGCGAAGTATTCTCCGAGCTCTGAGCGCAGCTGGTCCAGCCACGGGTGGTTCCCGGGAAGAATCGCCCCGAAGCGATGACGCAGGGTTTCGAACTGGGTCTCCAGTTTACGGCGGTCGCTGAACTCGAGGAGGCAGACACCCGCATCCGTCGCGGCGCAAACCAGGGGGCCGAGTGGACTCTCGATCCAGCTCACGGTAACGACGTCGGAACCGCGGCTCTTGCCGGGTGGAGTTCCCACCAGGCGCGAGAACGCGTCGCGGAACCCGCTGTGTGATTCAAAACCATGGCCCAAAGCAACCTGGTCCAATTGAGCCCCCTTCTTCAAAAGTTGGAACGCCCCGCGGAGCCGCCAGCCCCGGGCAAAGGCGTGGAAAGTCATCCCATAGTGTTTCTGGAAATAGCGCCGAGCCCGGGCCGGGTCGATGCCGATCTTGCGCAGGTCGCCGTCCTGGATCCGTTCTTCAGGCGCGGCTTGAAGCCGGGCCAGAAGTTTCTCCACCCATTCGGGATTGGTGCCTGGAGCCTCGAGTGGCCGGCAGCGCTTGCAAGGCCGGAACCCGGCGAACACGGCCGCCTTGATCGATGAGTAATACTCGACGTTCTTCGCCAACGGGCTCTTCGCCGGACAGGACGGTTTGCAGAAGATTCCGGTAGTCTTGACGCCCAGCCAGAAGATACCGTCGTACGATGGATCCCGGCCGGTCCGGGCCCGTTCCATCTCGGCGATCGAGGGAAGCGTGGGAGCAGAAGTGTTTGCCATGGCGGGAAAGTAGGGAGTTCGAGTGCGGCTTGCCACCGAAGAATGAACGCCAAACACGAGTTCTCTGACGGCCTGCCTCTGACGCCTCACGCCTCCCGCCTCACGCCTTAGACCTACGCCTTGGCCAATTAAAGCCCGGGTAATATTGACATTTAATAACATCCGGGTAATAATACCATCTTCTCTATATATGGAGTGCCCCGAAATGACCCTCTCCGCCAAGACCCCCTGCATCGCCTTTGAAGGGTTTCGCCTTATCGCGTCTGGCGATTTGGCCGAGGTTGCCCTGGAGGCGAAAACGGTCGTGGACCGGGGCGAACGGGCGCCGGTGCTGATCTTCGATAGTACGACAAGTGATCAGCTCGAGGTGGACCTTCGCGGGTCACCCGAGGAGGTGCGCCAGCGTCTGGGCAGCTCGCCCGAGCAGCGCGGTCGAGGCCGTCCCAAGCTGGGCGTCGTCGCCCGCGAAGTTACCCTGCTCCCTCGGCATTGGGATTGGCTCAATCAGCAGCCCGGCGGAGCTTCAGTCGCCTTGCGCCGGCTGGTGGACGAGGCAAAACGAACCAATGCCGGCCGCGATCGGATGCGCCAGGCGCAGGACGCCGCGTACCGTTTCATGGTGACCATGGCCGGCAACCACCCGGGCTTCGAGGAAGCCATACGATGCCTTTACTCCGGAAACCGGGCCCGGTTCGATCAAGTAGTGGAGAATTGGCCCGCCGATGTGCGCGATCACGTCGAAGAGCTGGCGGAGGCTGCTTTTCGCTCATCCTGAGTACGGGGAGACTCCATGACCTGGGCGCGCCTCCTGCTGGCGGTCGCCGTCGTTCTCTCGCCCGCCGAAGTGGGACGCGCCCAGTCCGGCGCGGCCCATCTCGAGGCCCGCCCCGGGGTTCCGGACGGTCGGGTAGCGCCCGGTCTCACCGCGCTCGGGCTCTCCGCCACGCGCGACACCTACCTCTACATTCCCGCTGGCTACCGGCCCAATCACCCGGCGCCACTCCTGGTGCTGCTCCATGGTGCAACCCAGAGCGCCGAGCTGTGGACCCGGTCTTCCACCCTGTTCGCGCTTGCCGACAGCATGGGACTCGTCCTGCTGATGCCCAATTCTCGGGGCCGGACCTGGGACCTGATGATGGAGGGCTTCGGTCCGGACGTGGCGTTGCTCGATTCCGCCCTCACCCTGGTCTTTCGCCGCGGCAACATCGACCCCAAACACATCGCGCTGGGCGGCTTCTCCGACGGGGCGACCTACGCCCTCTCCCTCGGCGTGGGAAACGGCGATCTCCTCAGCGCGCTCATCGCCTTTTCACCCGGATACCTCGCCCCCGCCGGGCGGCGCGGAAGCCCGCGAATCTTCATCGCCCACGGAACCGACGACCGGATCCTTCCAATCAACTCCACCAGCCGCCGAATCGTTCCGATGCTCAAGCAGGCGGGGTACGTCGTGGAGTACCACGAGTTCGAGGGACCCCACACGGTGCGCCCCGACCAGTTGCGGGCGGCGCTCGCCTGGTTCGTGGCGCCGTAGCGGGATCACCCACCGGGTGCGATAATAGGCGGATGAAGCTGCTGTTCCTGAACGACGAAGACGTGCGCGCCCTGCTCAACCTCGACCAGCTGCTGGACGCGCTGGCCGAAGGGTTCGTGGCATTGAGCGAAGGCAGGGCCGTCGCGCCCAACCGCAGTGAAGTCGCGATCCCCGGCAAGGGATTCCTGCTGACCATGCCCGCCTGGCAGCCCGGCAATCATGTCGCCATCAAGATGGTCACCGTGTTCCGGGAGGTCGCCGGGGTGAACCAGGATGGTCATCCTGCGCTGGTCAGCCTCTTCGACCAGGACAGCGGTGCACCGGTCGCCATGATGGACGCCCGGTACATCACCACGATGCGCACTGCCGCCGCGGCCGCGCTTTCCGTGAAGTTCCTGGCACGGCAGCAGACTCGTACCCTGGCGATCATTGGTGCCGGCCGGCAGGCCCAGGCCCACCTGGCCGCAATTCTGCGGGTTCGCGGGTTTGAAGACATCCGGATTGCATCACCGTCGGGAGATGCCCGGAAACTTTCCGCCAACTTCCCCCATCCCCGATCCGTCTCCAGCAACGAGGAAGCGGTTCGCGGCGCCGACGTCGTCTGCCTCTGCACCGACTCCAGCACTCCAGTCATCCAGTGGGACTGGCTCAGTCCGGGAACTCATCTCACGTCGATTGGGTATGCAGCGCCCGGTGGAGAATTGCCGGCCGAGTCTATAGAGCACGGACAATTGTTCGTGGAGACCCGGCGGGCCTTCGAGCCCGCGCCGGTAGGTTGCGCGGAACTGGCCGGGTATGGTCCGGACCGGGGGACCGAGTTAGGCGAAGTGATTTCCGGCCGGAAGCCTGGCCGCCGGTCCGACGAGGAGATCACGGTCTACAAGTCGATGGGACACGCGGTGGAGGACCTGGTTGGAGCAAACCTGGTTTATCGAGAGGCAACCCGGCGGGGGGCGGGTCAGATCCTGACGCTGTAGCCGGCGACCGTTGGGTCATGAAGTGTCACAAACCTGCCGCATGGTCTGTTCCCACTCGAGATCGTATTCCGCCGTTCCCCACCTGGCCAGGAGCGACCCGGATGACCGCTGTTCGTAGACTCACGTCCATGGTCGGCCTGGCGCTGGTGACTGGAGTGGCAAGCCTGAGCCGGACGGCGCGGGCCCAGGACTCCCTTCCGCGCTGGTTGAAGGATCGGGGCGACGCCATCTCCTCTTCAATGTTCTCCACCTACATCCACCCGGGCGAGCTGGTGGTGTTCCCCTTCTTCGAATACCTGCGTGACAACAACCGCGAGTATCAGCCCCGGGAATTCGGGCTGGGCCCTGAAATCGATTACCGGGGGAAGTTCCACTCAACCGCGGAGCAAATCTTTCTGGGTTATGGAGTGAACGACTGGCTCGCGCTGGAGTTTGAGATGGCTCATATCAGCGCGGAGTTGACCAAGTCGCCCAGCGACGGGTTTCTCCCCCCGGGAAAGATCCAGGAATCCGGCCTTACCGATATCGAAGCCCAGGTCCGGGGCCGGGCGATTCGTGAGACCTCACGCTGGCCCGAGTTCTTCCTGTATTCCGAGTTCGTGGCCCGCACCCAGCGCGCCAAGTTCCTGATCTCCGAGAATTATTGGGACATCAAGCCCGGGGTCGGCTTCATCAAGGGATTCGGCTTCGGCACCCTGACAGCCCGGATCAACCTGGAGTACAACCACGAAGAGAAGAAGCTGGACCTGGGTGAGCTGAGCGTGGAATACCTGAAGCGAATCTCGCCGAATTTTCGCCTCTTCCTGGATTTTGAAGGAGGCGAAACCGGCTCATTGGACGAATGGGTAACGGTGCAGGGGTTTGACCTGCGGCTCAGCAACTCGGTCTTCCTCAAGTTCGACAATACCCTGGGCATTTCATCCAAGGCTGACGACTGGGTGCCCCAGGTGGGGTTGATGTGGGCGCCGAAATGGTAGCAGATTAGGAGGCATGAAGCTGCAGAGGTACCTCACCGCCGCCGCCTTCCTCGAGTCAGCACAGCCCTTTCTATTAGCGGCTGAGGCCGAGAACAGCCTCATCCTGGGAATCGCCGGGGACCTGGCCCGGGAGAGCGGGCCCGGCACTTCCGCAGCGTATTTTGCCGCGGTCCAGGAAGGCGGGAAGATCAGTGTCTGCGCCTTCTCCAGTGTCCCCAACAGAGTGGGAATCACCCGTGCGGCCCACCCGGCCGGGCTGCCACTACTCGCCTCCGACATCGCCGATGCATGCCCCGAGGTGCGGTACTTGTCCGGGCCCGAGCCAACCGCCGGCGCCTTTGCAGACCTGCTCGCGGCCCGATTCGGGGCCCGGTCGCATCTCTCGATGGGCCAGCGGATCCATGAGCTTCGTGCGGTCGCGCCCCTGGCTAACCTGCCGCATGGGCGGCTGCGGCCAGCGGACATGAACGACCTGGACCTGGTGACCGGATGGGTAGCCGAATTCATGGTCGAAGCAGGAGACCACGGTGATGCCGGCGAGATTGTGCGGGACCGACTCCCCCGGGGACTGCTCTACCTATGGGAGGATGGAGAGGCGGTGTCCATGGCGGGCTGGACCGGGCAGACCCCCAACGGGGTGCGTATCGTCCTGGTATACACCCCCCGGTCGCTCCGCGGGCGGGGCTACGCCACCGCGTGCGTGGCGGCCTTGAGCACCAGGATGCTCCAGAGTAATCGCTATTGCTGTCTGTACACCGACCTCGCGAATCCGACGTCCAACGCCATCTACCATCGAATCGGGTATCGCCCGGTGTGCGATGCCGCCATGTATTCCGTCAGGGACATCTAGCCAGAACAAAGCCAGCGCTGTATTTCATCTTTGCCCTCACCGGACCGCATATGCGTCTCTTCCGCCTTGCCCTTGTCGTTCTGTCCGCCCTGCTCATCGTGCGGACCGGACGGGCCCAATCGGATTCCGACTCAAACGCCTGGCTCTCTGACATCCAGGGCGATAGTGTGCTCGCCTGGGTCACCGCGCAGAACCAGGCCACGCTCGGCGCCCTCCGGACGTACCCCGGCTTTGACACGCTCTACACCCGAATCCTGGGCGTCCTCAACTCCAAGGATCGCCTCGCCTATCCGACCCAGCGGGGCCGGTACATCTACAACTTCTGGCAGGACAGCACCCATCCGCGCGGCATCTACCGGCGCACGACCATCGAATCCTACTCGACGCCTTCTCCGGTGTGGGAATTGGTGCTGGATATCGATTCGCTCGCGGCCCGGGAAGGGGTGACCTGGGCCTACGCGGGAACGGACTGCCTGCCCCCCGAGTACCGGCATTGCCTCATCTCGCTCTCCAGGGGCGGGGGGGACGCGTCCGAAGTCCGCGAGTTCGACGCGGTGGACAAACGGTTCGTCGAGGGCGGCTTCCTGGTACCCGAGGCCAAGAGCGCGATCGGGTGGGTGGACCAGAACACCCTGCTCATCAGCAGCGACTTTGGGCCGGGAAGCCTGACGACGTCGGGCTATCCCCGGGTGGTCAAGCTGTGGCACCGGGGAAGCCCGCTATCGTCCGCGGTGACAGTCTACGAGGGGAAGGAAGCCGACGTGGGCGCATGGGCCGGCTCGGCCTACGTGCAAGGACGGATGATTCCACTGATCGCCAATGGCGTCACCTTCTTCCAGACCAAGATCTTCCTGGTCGAGAACGGCAAGGCGGTGCTGCTCGAGATCCCGATGGACGCCGACCCCTCGTTCGTGGGCGATCAGCTGGTCGTGTACCTCCGGTCGAGCTGGACGGTCGGCGGGCATACCTATCCCGAAGGCGCCCTGCTGGGCATCGGGTATCAGGCATTCCGCGCCGGCAGCCGCAACTTTCAGGCGATCTTCGCGCCCAATGATCGCATCGTCATCAACTCGGTGACCAGCACCAGAAGCAACGTGCTGGTCTCGCTGCTGGACAACGTGCACAGCGAGCTGCACCGGTTTCGCTACCAGGATGGTCGCTGGTCCGGCAGCCGGGTTCCGGCGCCGGAGCTCGGAGACGTGGGAGTCTCGGGACTGGATCCCACCAGCGACCGGTACTTCGTCACCTATCAGAGCTTCCTCCAGCCTACCAGTCTGTTCCAGGTGGCCGAAGACGGAGGCATCCAGCAGATCAGGCAATTGCCTCCCATGTTCGACGCGAGGGGCCTCGAGGTGCACCAGTTCGAAGCCCGTTCGAAGGACGGCACCCGGATTCCCTATTTCATTGTGCATCGAACCGGCATGGCGATGGATGGAAACAACCCGACATTGCTCAATGCATATGGCGGGTTTCAGATATCCAGCCTCCCATACTACAGCGGCCTGATGGGCACGTCCTGGCTGGAACGAGGCGGGGTGTTCGTCCTTGCCAACATCCGGGGCGGCGGCGAGTTCGGCCCATCGTGGCACCGGGCGGCGCAGAAGGAGAACCGGCAGCGGGCGTATGACGATTTCCTCGCGGTGGCCGAGGATCTCATCGCGCGGAAAGTGACCAATCCCACGCGGCTGGGGATCGAGGGTGGCAGCAACGGCGGCCTGTTGATCGGCGTGGCCTTCACCCAGCGGCCCGACCTGTTCGGGGCCGCGGTCTCCGCGGTCCCGTTGCTGGACATGCGGGGTTACACCAAGCTCCAGGCCGGCGCCAGCTGGATCGACGAGTACGGCGACCCCGACAAACCCGAGGACTGGGCATACATCTCCCGCTATTCGCCGTACCAGAACGTCTTCCCCGGCCGACACTACCCGCCGGTACTGTTCACCACCACCACGCACGATGACCGGGTGGGGCCGGTCCATGCGAGGAAGATGCAGGCCAGGATGCAATCCATGGGCTATCGCACCTACCTGTTCGAGAATACCGAGGGCGGTCACGGGGCCGGCGTCACGCCGGAGCAGGAAGCGCTGATGTACGCCTCGATCTACGCGTTCTTGTGGAAGGAACTGGGAGCGGCGGCGACATCGAGCACCCATCCGTAGTCCCCTTGCGTTCACAATGTGAAACGCCGGCGCATAATCTTTGACAAGGCCCGGGGAGTTCCGCAGATTGGGAAAGGCATGCTTCCCCAGTGCCAGTTCCTCAATGAAAAAACCCCCGTTGTTCCCCTCGACGTCGCCAGGTCACCGGCGCCATTCCATCATCCAATTCGGTGAGGGACTCCGTATGCCGCAAGGCTTCCTTCGTCGGACCGGCGCACTCAGTCTGCTTCTCGCCCTCGCGGGACTGAGCAGCGCCGCCGCGCAGGCCGGACGGATCAGCGGCCAGGTATCCGACCAGACCGGCACCCCGATCGCCGCGGCTCGACTGCTGATCGTCGGGACCTCCTATGTCGAAACCGCCAACGGCGAGGGACGTTACACCTTCCGCAACGTCACACCCGCGCACTACGAGATCCGGGTATTCGCGATCGGCTACCAATCGAAGACGGATACGGTCACGGTGGGTTCCAACGAGACCGCCGCGCTCAACTTCAGTCTGGTCAGCGCGCCGATTACCCTGGACGAGATCGTGGTCACCGCGACCGGCGAACAGCGCAAGCTCGAAGTCGCCAACGCGGTCTCCACGATCGACGCGGCGACGGTCGCGCAGGAATCCCCGATCACCGAGTTCGGCAACCTGATCTCGGGCCGGGCGCCCGGCGTCCAGGTCCTCAAGAGCGCCGGCACCACCGGGGAGGGCACCCGGATCCGGATTCGCGGCTCCAACAGCATCTCGCTGTCGAACGAGCCGCTGTTCTACGTGGACGGGATTCGGATGGAGAGCAGCGCGACCTCGAGCACCCTCGATGTCGGCGGCTTCGGGTCCGGCAACGGCAACAATCCCTCCCGGATCAACGACCTGAACCCGGACGACATCGAGTCGATCGAGATCGTGAAGGGGCCGGCTGCCGCCACCCTGTACGGGATCCAGGCCTCCAACGGAGTGGTCCGGATCACCACCAAGCGGGGCCGCTCCGGCCGGACCCGTTTCAACCTCTTCACCGAGCTTGGCGCGGTTACCGATAACAACACTTACCCGCTCAATTACAACGGCCGCGATACCACCGCGACCGGCGTGGACTACGACGGGTTCTGCATCCTGCAATTCGAGCTCGATGGCCTCTGCACCCAGACCTCGATCAGCGTGTACAGCCCGCTGGAGGATCCGGCCACCCGGCCGCTCAAGGCCGGGCTCCGCCAGGTCTACGGAGGAAACCTCTCCGGCGGCAACGAGTTCATGAACTACTACGTCTCGGGCCAGTACGAGAGCGAGGATGGCGTCTTCCGGCTTCCCAAGTTCGAAGAGGACTCGGTTCGCAAACTCCTCGGCAGTGTACCGGAGAACCAGATTCGCCCCAACGCGCTGACCCGGGTGAGCGTCCGAGCCAACGTCGGCGCCAACCTGACATCCAACTCGGACATCGCGGTGTCGGCGGGATACATCTCCAGCGACGCCCGCTTTGTCGAGAACGACAACAGCTTCCTCACTATAACCGGCAGCGGCGAGGCCAGCGGTTTCCCGCCCGATATCAATCGCGGCTGGTACTACATTCCGGCCGAGCTCTTTGCCGAGCTGGCGACCCAGGGCACCGAGCGGTTTACCGGCGGCATCACCCACAACTGGCGGCCCAACAACTGGCTCAGCACCCGTGCCACCTTCGGGTACGACGTGGTGAACCGGAACGATGTCCAGTTCTTCCCGACCGGCCAGGTGGCTGACTACCTCCAGAACCGCGAGGGCCTCCGCCACGACAACCGCTTCCAGATATCCCAGACCAGCGTCGACCTCGGCGCGACCGCCCGCTTTGCGTTGAATCCCCACATGGGATCCAAGACGTCGGTCGGCGCCCAGTTCTACCGTGATCTCTCCACCGGCACCTTCGCCACCGGTATTGGTTTGGTGCCCGGCTCGACGACAATCAGCAACGCTGCGACCACCGAGAGCAGCGAGCAGACCATCGAGTCCCGCACCCTGGGTAGCTATCTCGAAGAGGAGGTATCCCTCCGGGACCGGCTCTTTGTCACCGGCGCCATCCGGCTGGACGACAACAGCGCGTTCGGCAAGAACTTTAATGCGACGGTCTATCCCAAGTTCAGCGCGTCATGGCTGCTCTCCGAGGAGCCGTTCTTCCATGTCGGGTTCCTGAGCACCCTGCGCATCCGGGCCGCGTTCGGCGTGTCGGGCCAGCAGCCCGGCACCACCGACGCCCGTCGCTTCTTCTCGCCGATCGCCGGAAAGAAGACCGGCGTCGCGGAGACCGGCGTCGAGTTGACCAGCCTGGGCAACCCGAACCTCAAGCCGGAGCGGTCACGGGAAATCGAGGGTGGCATCGACGCCGCCCTGTTCAACGGCCGGGTCAGCCTCGAGCTGACGGTGTATAACAAGAAGACCACGGACCTGCTGCTCCGGCGGCCGCTGGCGGGTTCCCTCGGTTCTTCGTCCGACCAGTTTTTCAATCTTGGCGAGGTGAGAAACCGCGGCGTCGAGATCGGCCTGAGCACCCGGCTCATCGATAAGCCGGGCCTGGTGTGGGACCTCGATCTGAGCGGTTCCTTCACCAGCAACAAGCTGGTCTCGCTGGGGAACGGGGTGGGAACCATCTCCGTCGGGTTCTATCAGCGTCACCAGGAAGGCTATCCTCTCGGTGGATTCTGGTCCCGGCCCCTGCTCGGCTTTAACGACGCCAACGGTGACGGCATCATCGACGGCACCGAGGTGACCCTGGGTGATACCGCGGTGTTCATGGGGAATGCGCTCCCCACCCGGGAGTTCTCGCTCAACAGCGGCGTGACGATCTTCCACGGCCGGCTCCGGCTGGGCGGGCAGTTCGACTATCGCGGCGGGCACGTGGTGGATAACTCGATCGAGAACTTCCGCTGCACACCCGTGCTCAACTGCCGCGGTCTGGTGGATCGCAAGGCGCCGCTGGAAGAGCAGGCCAAGGCCATCGCCGCTTACACCTACGGCAACAGCGAATTTGCTTTCTTCGAGCCCGGCTGGTTCATCAAGCTTCGGGAGGTGTCGATCACCTACAACGCGCCCGACTCCTGGGCCCACGCCTTCCGGGCCGACCGGCTGAGCATCACCCTGTCGGGCAGGAACCTCATGACCATCACCGACTATTCCGGGGTGGACCCCGAGGTGAACGCCTTCGGACAGGATAATTTCTCGACCAGTGATTTCGAGTCCCAGCCCCAGGTGCGGTACTGGCTGGCGCGCGTCAACGTCGGCTTCTGACCGGGATATCTCATGCCTAGCATGCACTCGATACTGTCCAGGCCGCGCTTCCTCGCCGCGGCGACCGCCGTTGCCCTGGTGACCGCATGCGGCCTGCTCGATACCCAGCAGCCCGATATCGTGGATCCGGGCAACCTCGACAACCCGGATGGCGCCATCGCCAAGGCCAAGGGAGCCCGGTCCCAGTTTTCCCTTGCCAAGGACGGCGACGGGGACCTCGATGAAGGAGTCACCGAAGGGGAGATTCTCCTGAGTGGCCTCATGGCGGATGAATTCGTGTTGTCCACCACACCGCCCACCGAGCAGGAGGTCGACCAGCTCAGGGTCAGTACCCTCAATAGCTCGCTTTCAGCGATTTTCCTGTATCTGCACAGGGCTCGCGCCGCGGCGGAAGATGCCGGTGAGTCGCTCCGCAAGTTCGGCGTGGATCCCGACACGGATCCGCTGATCCCCGAAATGCAGAACCTCGCCGGATTCACCTATGTCTATTTCGCGGAGGATTACTGTTCCGGAGTGCCGGTGAGCAAAGTTCACGGCGACAGTCTCATTTTCGGCAACCCGGAGACGACCACCCAGCTCCTGAACCGGGCGATCGCACAGTTCGACTCCGCGATCGCCCATCCCGCGGTCACCGGCGAGCTGACTGACCTGGCTGCGGTAGGCAAGGGGCGCGCCCTCCTCGACCTCGGCCAGTTTGCCGCCGCCGCCGCCGCCGTCGGAAGCGTCCCCAGCGATTTTGTGTTTCTGTCGGAGCACAACGACAGCCCGGCCAGCCTGCGCAATGCAATCTTCGGATACACCGACGGCTTCCTCTGGTCCATTCCGGACGCGGAAGGCGGGAACGGTCTTGCCTACCTGAGCGCCAACGACCCGCGGGTACCGTACCGTGACGAAGGCACCACTGGCCTCGACAACACGACACCCCAGTTCACCCTGCTCAAGTTTCCCGATCCCCAGGCCGACGTGCCGGTGGCCGATGGCATCGAGGCGCGGCTGATCGAAGCCGAGGCGCAGCTCCAGGCCGGCAGCACCAGCGGCATGCGGACGATCTTGAACAACCTTAGGGCGCTGGTGTCACTGTCGCCGTTGCCGGTTCCCGCGACGACCACCGAGGCGGAAGACATGCTCTTCAGCGAGCGGGCCTTCTGGCTCTTCTCAACCGGTCATCGCCTGGGCGACATGCGCCGGCTGATCCGCCAGTACGGACGTGCCGCCGACACGGTCTTTCCGGTGGGGGCGTATCTCAAGGGTGGTGTGTACGGCACCGACGTGAACCTGCCGATTCCGGTGGAGGAATTGAACAATCCGAACTCCCAGGGGTGTCTCGACCGCAATCCATAGTGGAATAGCCGCTGGAAAACCTGAGGGGACGCCGAACCGGCGTCCCCTCAGTATTTTGGCACCTTCAGCGCTCTAGAAGACCGCAATACTGGATTGCCGCAGCGCGCTCTCGATCGTCCATTCCACGACCGACCCGGGTCGCACGGCGTTCACCTCCTCGGTCAGCACCCCGCTCTGGCCCACCGGATCCGCGATCAACTGCAGGCCGCTCTGGCCGGTCAGCCGCGCCCAGGGAATAGTGAAGCTTTTTTCCGACGCGCCGGTCACCGTGCCCAACCGCTGCCGCACGTTCCCATGCATCATGTAGATGTTGATGTCCAGCCAGTGGTGATTCCGAACTAGGAGCGTGACGTCCTCCTTCGGAGCGTCCGCGGGCGCGGGCGTGCCTTCCGGGTCCCGGTGGCGGCAGCCACCAAGCAGGAGCAGCAGGACTGCGAGTGTTGATCGAATCATTTCCAGCACCAGCCTGGAGCGCTCCGGATAGGAGCGGGCCCGCGCGTCGAAGTTGTGGTTCTCGGGGGAAGATCACCAGTTTCGATTCCCGCCAAGGAGGAAGATAGCGGGTTGAGGTCGTTTCACCGGGCGCGCAGCAACCAAGGACAAATCGTTAGGTTGCAATGCCTGGGACGGCCGGAAGTGACCCTGGAGCATGTTTCAGGGTCAGTGGACAGAAACCCCTGGGGATGCGAGGCCTCTTATGCTCGACCTGAATCCGATTCGTTTCGGAACGCTGGCTCTCTTGATTCTTGCCGGGTGCAACAGCGACCCGAACGTGAGCCCGTTTGAGCTGGCCGTGGCTCGAGATAAATGGAACCGGTCGGGCATCGAGAACTACGAAATCGAGTTTCATTTTCAAGGCCAGCTGAACTATCCCGCCGGGTTCACCCGCCTCGAGGTTCTCCAGGGGGACGTGGTGTCCGCCCAGAGCCTGGACGGCCTGATCACTTACCCGCCTCCATTCGACGCCTGGCCGACGGTATCCCAATTGTTTGACTTGATCGAAGCGAATACCCAGCACCATTCCGGGTCCGGGACGATCGCGGTTGATGCCACGTTCGACGAGGACCGTGGCTATCCCCGGCGGGTAACGATTACCTGCGTGCAGCCAACCCCGGACTGCGGAGCGACCTACCAATTCAGGAACCTGGTTCCTCTGCTGACGATCGACCGGCCGTGACACTTCTCCTCGCCGCGCCTACCTGCCGCGGTGCTGATCGAACCACTCCAGCACCAGCCGGGAGCGCTCGGGATAGGAACTTGCCCGCGCGTCGAAATTGTGATTCTCGTCGGGGAAGATCACCAGCTTTGAATCCACCCCAAGCAGCCTGAGCGCCAGGTACATCCGCTCCGATTCGCCGGTGGGGCAGATGTAGTCCTGGCCGCCATGGAGAAAGATGGTCGGGGTCGTCACCTGGGTGATGTACGTCATCGGTGACTGCTTGCGGTAATTCTCCGGCACCTCCCACGGAGTCCCGCCCATGGCCTCGATCCACTCGATGTGGTCGTCATCCACCCCGAAAGACGCCGTGTAGTCCGAGACTCCGGAGCCGCTGGCCGCGGCCCGGAAGCGATGGGTCTGGGTAATCAGCCAGTTGGTCGCAATCCCCCCATACGAGTTGCCGTAGAGGAAGAGTTGGCTGGAGTCGGCCCAGCCCCGCGAGATCAGGGTATCGAGCGCGGTCATGAAGTCCTGGTCGTCGGCGTGGGCGTAGCGCCCGCCGACCAGGTCCAGGAACCGCATGCCGTAGCCGGTGCTTCCCCGCGGATTGATGTACACCGCGAGGTACCCCCGGCCCGCCATGATCTGGAATGCCGGGTGATAGGAAACCGGGTAGAACCACTGGGGACCGCCGTGGATGCCGAGGATCGTGGGATAGCGCTTGCCGGGCACCCAGCCGGCGGGCTTCACCACGAAGCCTTCGATCGGCTCGCCGTCCGCGCTCCGGAAAACGAAGCGCTCGGTCGGCAGCACCTTGATGTTCTTGAACCAGTCGTCGTTGAGGTGGGTCAGCTGACGCAATGCGGTGAGTCCGGCGTCGGTGAAATAGATATCGTCGAGATGCGACGGGTCGGTCATTCCGAGAACGAGTCCACCGTCGACCGGGGTAACGAACTCGACCAGCCGGTCTCCGCCGACCAGCAGCCTGGCAGTTCCGCTCGCGGCGTCGACAGCATAGGCATGTACCCGCGCCTTGTCTTCGATCGCCACGTAAAGCGTCGTGCCGTCGCGGGACCAACGGGGGTAGGGCGCGCCGCCTTCTTCGTAGGACCCTTCGGTGACGCTGCGATCCATCCCGAGCGTCAGGTTCCGCGCCGTAGTCACTTCGGAGCCGCGGATGCCGGCGGTCCACAGGTACGCGTGCCCGCCGTAGTTGTTGCGGGTGGTCTGCTCCAGCCAGGCCAGGGTGTGCCCGTCGGGAGACCAGGCCGGGTGATCAGCGGTTCCCGGCTCACGAGAGACCTGCACCAGCGCGCCGCTGTCCGCCGGGATCAGAAAAACATCGCTGTTGCGATTCTCGTCCTTGTCCGTCGAACGGTTGCTGACGAACGCGATCCAGCGTCCATCGGGAGAGACGGCCGGAGACTCGTAGTCGTAGTCGCCGCCCGAAATCCGGCGCACCGCCCCGGTGGCAAGGTCGGCGATCCAGAGATGGCTGTACCGGCCATCGAGAAAACCGCTGCCGTTCACCTTGTAATAGGTGCGGGTGTACTGGTGGAACTGGCTTGACTGGTCCGCTGAGTCTTCCGGTATCGGGTCGGCGGCGGTGAACGCGATGCGTTTGCCGTCGGGAAACCAGGCGAACGCTTCAACGTCGCCGTCGAAATCGAAAAGTGGTGCGGCCGCTCCGCCGGCGAGCGGACACCCGTAGACCAGGGTATGGTCCTCGCCGCTGAAAAGGAACCCGATCCGCTGTCCGTCAGGCGAAAACCGGGGATCCGACTCGCTGGCGTCGGTACGGGTGAGTTGCCGGAAGTCGCCGGTTGCCGGGTTGAGCAGCCAGAGATCGGAAGTGTACGCGTCGGCGACCGTATCGACTGTCGCGATTCCCACGACCGCCAGTTTGCCGTCGGGAGAGGCCTCGATACTCTGGATCGACCGGAAACGGCGATAATCATCCGTGGTGAGCCCCCTGGTCTGGGCCCGGACAGCGGAGACTTGAAGGATGACGACGACGAGCACCAGCATGAGCCGCTTACGAAATACCATTGTCATCATTTGGGGGTAACACCGTATGTGTTCGCGAGCATTGACGTCGTCATGAAGCTTTGCCAAATCCAACGCAGAGTCGCAGAGAACGCTGAGTGCCAGCGGAGAACAGCATTCTAAATGACCTGATTGTCGACTCCAACAACTGTGGTTTATTGAAAGTGTTTCTCAGCGTAACCTCAGCGTTCTCTGCGGCTCTGCGTTGGATGTTGTAGTTCTCCGTGCCCTCTATCGCATCTCTCACCGGTGGGCCCCATCCTTCACCACCACGCCATCCTGCATCACGAACGGCACCTCGATCACCCGGTATTGGCCTGAGCCCAACCCGGCCAACGCTTGCAGCTCTGCCTCCAGGTCTCCCGGCACCGCGATGAGATCCGCCTGCTTGCCGGGCGCCAGCGATCCAATCCGGTCTTCCATGCCCAGCAGTCGGGCCGCACTGATCGTGGCGGATTGAATCGCCTGCATCGGCGTCATCCCGTAGCGGACCATGTAGGGTAGCTGCGCGGTGGCCATGGCGTGGGGATACACCCCGCTGTCGGTGCCGTAGGCGATATGCACCCCCGCGGCCAGCGCCTTCCGAAAGGCGACGCGCTGAGTCTCCGTGGTCTCGTCGTTCTTCCGGAGAATGTCGGCCGGCCACCCTTGCTTCCGCCCTTCCTCGGCGATGTAATCGCCGTTGAAGATGTCGGCCACCAGCCAGGTGCCCCGGTCCGCCATCATCCGGATTCCTTCATCGTCCATCAACGAGCCGTGCTCGATGCTCCGCACCCCGGCCCGCACCGCTCGCTTGATGCCTTCGGCCCCATGCGCGTGTGCGGCCACCCATTTGCCCCGCTTCGCGGCTTCTTCCACCGCGGCTCGGATCTCCGCCTCGGAGTACTCCGACTGGCCCGGATCGGTTCCCTGGGTCAGCACGGCGCCGGTGGCGATCACCTTGATCCAATCCGCCCCATGGTCCAGGATTTCGTTCACCCGCTGCCGCACCTCGGCTACTCCGTTGGCAACCCCGCGGCGCATGTCGGCCGGAATCGCGACCGCGGTATCCCCGGTGACTTCACCGCCGCCACCGCGCACCGTCACGTAAGCGCCGGCCACCAGCATCCGTGGCCCCGGCACCGCACCGCTCGCGATCGAGTCCCTGAGCGCGATGTCCAGGAATCCGCGATAGGTCCCCACGTCCCGCACCGTGGTAAACCCGGCGAAAAGCGTGATCCGGGCATTGGCCACGCCCGAAGCGAAATCCTGCTCGGCCGTGGTCTTGAGGGGGGCGAGAACGTCGGAGGATTGGAGATCGCCGATCAGGTGGGTATGGCAGTCGATGAGGCCGGGCAAGACCGACGAATTGTAGAGGTCAATCAGACGAGCCCCGGCAGGAATCGGCGCGCTGCCATCCTGAATAGCGATGACGCGATCATTTCGAATGAGGATGACCTGATTCTGGAGAACCTGGCCTTTGGCGACGTCAAAAAAGCGGCCGGCGCGGATCGCTGTGAGTTGCTGGGCCGGCAAGCCTGACGCGGTCGCCGCCACAAAAGCAACAGCAATCGCGAAAACGCGAAAGAGCGACAACGCGAAAGAACAAGTCTTGGTCATAGTGTGATCAGTTGATTCGATGGGTTCGCACTTTCGCGCTCTCGCGGTGGGCGGACTCGCGGTGCGAATTGGGCGACAACGGCACTCTATCTCCGGCCCTGAAATACCGACCTGGCTTCCCTAATATGCGACAGCACCGAATCACGCTCCGCCTGATTATTCCAGGCCGCGCTGGCGAGTACACCTTCCTCGAGCCTCCCAATCCACGCCAGGAAATACTCGGCTGATTCCCGGGACCGGATGGGCTGACCCTGGACCAGGACGTAAATCGGGCTGGTATGCGAGAAGGGGTACAGGTCGAGAATCGGATCGGCCGGTTTGTCGCTCCAGCCGCGGAGCGCGTACCACCCACTGCCATTGACCGGCACGGTGATGGTGGTATCAGCGCGAGTGCGCTCCCCCTTGAGGGGAACCGTGGCAACCACGGCCCCGTTGTTCACGATTTCCAGGTGATCCACCGGGACGATGGACGTCAGGGTGACATGGAACCTGATCGTGCCGGGTTCAGCGAGGCGAATCTCGCCGCCGATGCCGCTTCGCCCGGTCGAGAAGCCGAGCAGCGGCCCGTTGGTGACGAAGGTCCGCCCGGCCTTGAGTGAGTCGAGCCAGTGTCGATGGTTGAGCGACAGTCCGGAGTGGACATACACCCGGGCGGTTCCCACCGGTCCCCGGAGCGAGGCATAGTTGGTCATCGCGTCAGTGCCGGCGCCAGCCGGGATCCTGAACCCGCTGTTCAGCAGCTGGTACCACACCCGGGCACTCGCCAGGTGATCGCTGAAGCCCATCACCTCGTAATAGTCCACCTTGCCCAGGGCGACGTCGACCGGCAGTTCGGTATTGATTGGAACCGCCTTGTTCGCTGGATCGGGGTATTCATCGAACGGGTGGACGTAACCGAACAGGGCTCCCAGCTGGTGGGCCAGGTCGCTCACCGCCGCGTTGTCCGGATACAGGCTCGCCGCGGGGGTGTTCACGTACGCCGCATAGCCCGGCAGAATCAGGTGATCGGTAAGTCCCAGGATGCCGGTGTGGCCCCAGTACGAGGTGTGATACTCCTGGTCGTGCACGATAAGGAGATCCGGCCGCGAGACCGGGTCGGGATGGCCGGTGAAGTAGCCGATGTCCGGAACTCGTCCTTCCTTGTTGACGATCAGGTTCTCGACCACGCTTAGACCTTCGGCTCGCGCCTGCAACGCCAATGTTGCCGGAGTAGCCCGATAGTGGCCGCCGTAGTTCATGTGGACGTGGAGGTCGCCGCTGGTCCAGCCGGTTCGGGCCAGGGCGGCGATCCGGGTGAGTGGAACCCGGACGCTCATCGTGCTGTCAATGGCGACCGCGACCGTGTCCCGCCACACCCGGAACTCCGGCCCGTGGGAGATCTCGATCATCACCCGGCCGGCGGGCGCCTTGAGGCTGGCACTCCCGCTCGTGTGGAAGTAACCGTACTCAAAGTGTCGTTCGCTTCGGACAAAACCGTCATCAGCCTGGCGCCACGCACTGTCCGGGGCCAGGCTCAGTCCCTCCGGCGTCGTGAGCGATACCCTGGCGGGCAACGGCAGCCCAGTCGTCGCATCCACGATTCGGAGACGGAGCGTCCCCATCGGCTCCCTGTAGTGGCGCCGGTCGGCATGGACCGTGACGACGGCGGAACCGGGGAGCGTCAGTACTCGAAGCTCTGTGTTCCCGTGCTCGTTGGCGATGTACGCGATCCGG
>DASYPP010000051.1:0-8665 GCA_036006525.1 Gemmatimonadales bacterium | reverse complement strand
AAGCGTGTACAGGGACGGTGTTTCCACCGCCCACAGCCGAGGCGCTGCGACCTGCATGCGCTGCTCCACCTCGAGCTTCTGTCCGGCCGCCAGCGAGAACGGCGTTTCGGTTCGCGCCACCTCTCGGCCCGCGCCGTCCAGTGCCACCGAACGGAGCACCCCTCGGCGGGGCGCCGTGCGGTCATTTTCCACTCGAGAGCGTACTACCACGTCGGCGCCCGCATAGTCGGCCCGCGGCGTGGTGATATACGTGCCCCAGTGGCCCACGTGCAGCGGATCCACGATGGTGAGCCAGACGTGGCGGTAGATGCCGCTGCCGCTGTAATAGCGGGAATTGGGCTGGCGCGAGTTGTCCACCCGTACCGCGATCAGGTTGACGCCGGGCACCAGGTGTTCGGTAACATCGTACGCAAAACTGATATAACCGTAGGGCCGGCGGCCCAGGAGGACGCCGTTGATCCAGACGTCGCTGTTCATGTAGATGCCGTCGAACTCGAGCCACGCCCGGTGTCCGCCGCTCCCCGCGGGCATCCGAAACGTTTTGCGGTACCAGCCGGTGCCGGTGGGGAAATAGCCGACCCGGCCGCCACCCGGTGCATTCTCGGCCGGCGTCCCTTCGACGCTCCAGTCGTGCGGCAGGTCCAGGGCGCGCCATTGCCGGTCATCGAATTTCGGCTGCTCGGCGCCGGCCGCGTCACCCAGAGTGAACCGCCAGCCCGGGTCCATGGAGACGCGCTGCCGCTGCGCGGCGCCGGGACTCGCCGCCAACGACAGTACTGCCAGGCCCAGAACCAGCGTCTTCAATGGCCGCCCCACCGGAGCACCATCGCTCCATACCCCGGCATGGTGACCCGATTGCTTTGCAGGACCCGGTTGGAGAGCAGGTCCCGTGCGTGCTTCACCTCGATACCGGTGACCGTGACGTTTATCTCGCGGGGCCGCGGGTTGACCAGGACCACCAGGCCGCCGCGCCGATACGCGATCACATCGTTGGGAGCGTTGGTCGCGACGACCACGAAGTCGCCCGCGATGAGCGCGGGTTCGGTGCAGGCCAGTTCTATGACTCGACGGTAGAATGTGCGGGCCTGCTCCGCATTCGGCTGGTCCCAAACCACCGCTTCCTTGTCGAAGAGGGGGAGTTTCTGCGGGCTCTCGACTTCCTGCCCGTTGTAGAGCAGCGGACGGCCGGGAAGCAGCGCCGCGGCGACAAAGGCGGCGCGCGCCCCTGCCCCGCGACCGAAGATGGCTACCGGCGGATTGTCCCAGGCGGTTTCATCATGATTGGTCGTAAAGCGCATCTTCATGCCACCCGGCGCCATCGCCCGCATCTCGACCACTTCGCTATCGACGAAAACCGAAGCCGGGGCTCCTTTCCACACCGCCTTCAGCCGCCGGTACGAGTCCCAGGAGTAGATCAGGTCGAACCCGGCCCGGTTCCACTCCGGATCACCCCACTCGGCGAGCAGGAGGATCCGGCGCGGGACGGCCGCCCTGAGCGCCGGGATCGCCTCGCGCCAGAAATCGGTCGGGATGAACCCGGCGACGTCCACCCGGAACCCGTCGAGTCCGTACTCCGTCAGCCAGTAGCTCATGAGGTCGATCATGGCCCGGCGCAGCGCGGGGTTCTTGTAGTCCAGCTGCACGACATCGGTCCAGTCGGTCAGCTTGCCGGCGGCATCGCGCGGCACGCTGGGTTCGCCCTGGTCGTTGTGGACATAGTAGTCCGGGTGCTCGCGAACCCAGGAATTGTCGGGGGAGGTATGATCGGGAACCCAATCGAGAATAACCTTCATCCCGCGGGCGTGCGCCGCCTGCACCAGCGCCTTGAAGTCATCGGCGGTGCCCAGCGCCGGGTTGATGGCGCGGTAGTCAAGCGCCGCATATGGGGAGCCGAGGACGCCCTTGCGGTTCACCACCCCGATAGGCTGGATGGGCATCACCCACACCACGTTGGCACCCGAGGCCTGGATCCGCTCCAGGCCGTCGATTACCCCGCGAAAGGTCCCCTGGGGCGAGAAATCCTGCACGAAGACTTCATAGAGGGCACTGCGCGCGACCCAGGATGTGTCCCGCTCCTGGGCCGGAGCGGGCCGGGCGACCGCCGCAAAGGTGAGGAGAGCTGCCGCCGGGGCGAGAGAATATCGCATCTGGGCTACCATTGAAAAGTCACCAGGAAATCAGCAACCGCAACTGCTTCAACGCAAAGGCGCCAAGCCGCTAAGAAACGATAACCATGTTTTCTTTGCGCCTTGGCGTCTTAGCGTTGGATGTGGCAAGACTTGACTGTGCGCTATGGGGGGGGACTGCACGCTCTACATCCGGGTAGTGATGTCGATCGCAATGGCGGCAAGCGGGGCGACGTTGAGCTGGACCCCACCGGCCGAGTCGACGATCACCGTGGCACCCGCGCAAACCCCGCCCACCAGGCCGCCGGTGATCCGGTCGCAATAGGTCCCCGGGGCTAGGCCCGTGCCCACGCTATCCATGAGCGAGGTACTCTCCCGGTTGATGGCGACGAAGCCCTTGTCACCGCGGGAGAAAGCGATGGCATTGGCGCCGTTGTCCCACCAGTGGTTGACGTCGCTGCCGGCGACGACTTTGCGGAAGCCTACCATGGTCAGGATGTATGGATCGCGGTGCTCGCAGACCCACTGGCCGATGGTCGCGGTTTCCAGGCTCGACGCACAAACCAGGTCGAGCGTGTTGCCGTTGCCATCGGACGGGGGACCCATGGAATTCCCGCTCGGGCAGGTGAACGCGAAGCTCGAGAGAATGGAGGGATAGCCGTAGGGTTCCGCCAGCATCCACACATTGGCCAGCCGGAAGATGTTCCCGTTCTTGTAGCCCAGGCCGCAGTTGTGCTGGGTATCGTGGTTCTGCAGGAACACGACCGCCTTATCCGACGGGATCAGTCCCCAGGCCAGGGGCGAGAACTGATTGCCCTGGGTGCCGTTGGGATTGAGCTGGGAGATATGCTGGCCGCCCAGGTTGGTGAACTTGTCTCCCACGCCGGTGAAGGTGAACTCCGTGATGTCCGCGGCGCCTCCCGAGCTGTAGCCCTCCCCGAAGTAGTCCGGCGGGCGGACCGCCTCACCGTTCCCGCCCACCACTTCGAGGTAGAAGTACGGCCGGGGCTTTCCCTGCCCCACCGCGGCCTGGTTGACCAGGGCGATGATGGCGTCCAGGTCTACCTGCTGGATGTGCTTCGCGGCGTCGATCCGGAATCCCTCCACGCCCAGCCCCACCAGCATGATCAGGTAATCGGCGATCGACTGCCGGACCGACGGCTTTTCCGTCTTCAGATCGGGCAGGGAGAACAGCTCGCAATCCTGCACATTGGCTGCGCTCTGATAGTTGGTGATGGCGCAGGGGGTGTGAAAATCAGCGGAGTTGTAGAGTCCGGGGTAATCGTACTTGGAGTACGCCGTCCCGTTGCTGCCGACGCCGGGGCTGGGGTAGTTGGTCATGTGGTTGATCACCGCGTCCACGATGATGCCCACGCCGGCCGCCTTGCACCGGGTCACCATGTCCGCGAACTCGGTGCCGGTCCCCGAGCGGCTCTTCGCGATGCTGTAACTCACCGGCTGGTAGCGCTCGCTCCAGTCGTGGGTGGGGACAATGCTGTGTTCCTGGGGCGGCGAGACCTGGACCGCGGCGAAGCCGGCGGGACCCAGCACGTTCTCACATTCGTTGGCGATGTCGGTCCACTTCCAGTCGAAAAGGTGCACGAACACGTCGCCGGCGGCCATGTGTCCGCTGGCGCGATAGGTGGCTGGAAGGGTCGGACGCTCGGGGGGAGGATTGCCGATGGTGGGAGGAGTCTCGGTCCCGCTGCCGCAGGAAATCCCGCCCGCCCCCAGCACGGCAACTGCAATCCAAGGCAGAAAAAACCCACAGCTCCGTCGCCAGGACGGCGGCGGAGCTGTGTTGAGACGATCCATGGAATCCAGCGCCAGGTCTAGTAGCCCGGGTTCTGCTTCAGATTCGGATTCGCCGAGAGCTGGGTCGCGGGAATCGGATACAGATTCAGGTGTGCATCTGTAGCCTGGCCACCCTGCACGTTGCCCTTCCACGCCCAGAGGTAGGTCCCTCCCGTAAACAAGCCGAATCGGATCAGATCGGAGCGGCGTTGAGCTTCCCACAGCAATTCCCGCCCCCGCTCGTCCAGGATGAACTGCAGCGTGAGCTCGGGCGCCGTGATGTCACCGCTGGTGTTCCCGTACGCACGCTCGCGAATCTGGTTCACGTAGGTCAGCGCCTGCCCCAGGTTGGTGTTGGTACGCACCGCGGCCTCGGCGTAGATCAAGTAGGCGTCGGCCAGTCGGAACATCGGGAAGTCCGTGTCCGGGAACGAGGAATTGGAACCGTTTACGCCGAGCGATGTAATGTTGGTGAACTTGGGCGCGGCGATCCCTTCGTTGAAGTTGGTGAGGCTGGTAATCGCCACCGTCTGCCCAGTAGAGTAGAGATACGAAGCCCGTGGATCGGCAACCACGAGGTTATAGGCCTCCGGCTTAAGGCGCAGTCCCCACCAGCAGCCGTCGACGCCGTACACCGCGGGATCCATGGAACCGCCGCAGGAAGCGTGGATGAGGAAGGTGACGCCCCCGTAGCTCTGGGTATGAAGACCGTCCTGCACCACCGGGAAGATGATCTCCGGGGAGGTGTTGTTGTCCGCCTGGAACAGGTGCTGGTAGCTGGGATCCAGGCTGAACGGCCCCGCGATGGCATCGGACGCCGCGTTCATCGCCTCGGTATAGTGGGGCGCGCCGGTGTAAACCTCCGCGTTCAGGTAAACGTGGGCCAGCAGCATAGACACCGCTTCCTGGGTGGCTCGCCCGTAGTTACCCGGACCCGCCAAGGGCAGATCAGGCTGGATGGCGATGAGCTCGCTCACGATGAAGTCGTAGACCTCCTGCCGGGTGTTCTGCTTCGGCGGGATGGGGGCGTTCTTGGTCACTATCGGAATCGGGCCGAACAGGTCAAGCCCGTGCCAGTAGCTCAGCGCCCGGAGGAACCGGGCCTCGGCACGGAACTGCTGGATCTGGGTCTTGAGCTGCGGGCTGACATTCCCCCGCTCAGTCAGCTTGGCATCCTCGGTCTGCTCCAGGAAAAGGTTCGCCCAGGTTATCTGGAGGTAGATCCGGGCAAACATTCCTCCCAGGAAGTCGTTGTTCGACCCCCAGACCATGCCGTTGAAATCCTGGACCGACCCGTCGTTCCAGGCGAGGACGGCTTCATCGCTCGGCAACTCCTGGTGTTCCCAGTAGAGCCGCATGTACTGCGAAAAGCCTTCGTCGCTAATGGTGGAGATGTCCTTGTCCCCCGCCGGGCCCTGTTGCCCGGTGACCGAGAGGCCCGCGTAGATCTTGGCCAGGAAGGCCTGATACGATCCCGGATCGGCAAAAATCCTCTCCTCGCCCACCGTGCTCGTAGGCTCCGTCGTCGGGTCGGTGCAGGCGGCCAGACCCAGGGTCAGCAGGCTGGCGGCACCGATAAGCGTGCTACGGAAATTGCGTTTCATGGACTCCATCCCTTCTCGAGTGTTCGAGTTCATGGATACCCGCCTAGAACCGGAGAGCCAGGCCGCCGGTCAGCGTGCGCGAGCGCGGATAAAGGTTGTTATCAATGCCGTTCAGTCCGGCGGCCGGATCGACGCCGCTGTAGCCGGTGATCGTAAAGGCGTTCTGCAGGGTACCGAAGAGTCTCGCCGACTGGCCCCGGAGATTGAACGAATACCCAACCGTCAGGTTATCCATGCGAAGGAAAGACGCTTTTTCCACGTAGAAGTCCGAGAAATACTGCGCCGTGGTGAAGCCGGTTTCGAGAACCGAGGTGTGGAGGTTGTACGGTGAGCCGCGGTTGAGTTCGCCGTAGGTGCCGAGGTTGGCCGCGACGTTGTTGTAGACGTAGTTGCCCAGGTACGCCCGAAGGGTGAAGCTGAAGTCGAACTTCCCGTACGCCAGGTACGAGGAGTGGCCCAGGATCCATTTCGGAGCCGGATCGTGGAAGGGCCGGAGATCACTCTGGTTGATGATACCGTCTCCGTTCAGGTCCTCATAGCTCCCTTCGATCGGCTTCCCGTTGGCATATCGCTGCTTGTACACGAAGAACGAATTGATCGGCGACCCCGGCTTCAAGACCTGGATGGTCTGGCCGACCCCGCCCGCGATGCCGCCGGTCAGGATCTGCTGCGAAGCGCCGCCGAACGGAGTGATGGTGAGCAGCTCGTTGCTATTGTGCGAAGCGGTCAAGTCGGCCGTCCACCGGAGCCCGCTGCCTCCCGGGGAGCCCTGGAGCACCTGCGCGCTCAGGCTGAACTCGATGCCCCGGTTCCGCATGCTGCCCAGATTGGTGGTGATAAAATCCCCCGGGACGGTACCGGAAGGCGCCGGCACGTTGAATATGAGGTCGGTGGTTTTCTTGTCGTACCAGTCGATCGCACCAGTGAAGCGCTGATTGTTGAACCCGAAGTCGAGGCCGACGTCGAAGGAGCGGGTCGCTTCCCACTTGATGTTCGGGTCGACGGCGCTGGGGCGGATCGTGCTGACGAATCCGTTGCCCATCCAATACTGCGCCTCCCCGTCACCCACCGTATAGGAGGGGGACCACAGGAAGTCGGCAAATGACTGGTTGCCGGTGCGGGCCCAGGATGCCCGAACCTTCATGTCCGAGAGGCCCATGAAGTGGGGCATGAACGACTCCTCCGAGATGCGCCACGCCGCCGCCACCGAGGGGAAGGTCCCCCACTGGTTGCCGGGCCCGAATCGGGAGGAACCGTCGCGGCGGAGACTCAGATTCAGGAGGTAGCGATCCCGGATATTGTAGTTGGCCCGCCCAAAGAATGAGATCAGCTTGCTGTCCGCAATGAACTGGGTGCCGTTGATCTTGGTCGAAGGGATGCCGCTGATCCCGAGGAGATTGCTGGTCAGGCTGTCCGCGGAGATCGTCGGAAACTCCGAGTGGGTACGCGAGAATGAGTAGCCCGCCGTAAGATCGAGCGTACCCGGACCCAGGTTGCGCGGCAATACGTAGTTCAGGTACGGCTCGATGACGCCGTTCGTCTGGGTGGGATCCTGACGGAAGTAGTTGCCATAAGGACTGGCGGTCAACTGGGAGTGCAGGACGCTCGGGGTGAAGCTCACCCGGCTGGCCTTGGTCACATCGTAGCCCACGTTGATGTTGGCCGTCAGTCCGTTGATGTACGGTATGCTGTACCCGGCCTGCACGTTGCCGACGCTGCGAAGCGTCGTGCCCTCGTTCTTTGACAACTGGAGGATTTCCACCGGGTTGCTCGCTGACTGGATGTTCGGCGCCCAGTTAGCGAAACCGGTCGCGCTGGCGGAATCATGGACCGGCTGGGTCGGTCCCATCTGGGCGGCGTTAGAGAGCACTCCACCCGGTGTAAACTGGTCCTTGGCGCGGGAGCCCCTGATGCTGAAACGCAGGTTCAACCGGTCCTTGAAGAGCAGCTGGTTGTAATTCACCCCGAGGCTGATTCGCTGGGTGTTAGAGCCCAGGATAATGCCGTTCTGATCGAGGTAATTCGCCGAAATTCGGTAACTGTTGGAGGGTGTGGACCCGGAAATGGCGATGTTCTGCTCCTGACCGACAGCATTCCGGTCCACCTGGTCGAACCAGTCGGTGTTGGCATTCCCTAACTGCGACACCTTGGTCGGGGCATACTGGTTGACCGCGGCCCGGAACTGGGCCGCGTTCAACATGGTCGGAAGCCGAGTGACGGAAGAAGACGACACGCTCCCGCTGTACTCGATTCTGGGAGTTCCGCTTCCCCGCTTGGTCGTGATCAGCACGACGCCGTTGGCGGCGTTGGTGCCATAGATCGCGGCGGCCGACGCGTCCCGGAGAACCGTAATGCTCTCGATGTCTTCGCTGTTGATGAAGTTGAGGGGGTCGCGCCCGGTGGAAACCCCGCCCAGCGGCACACCGTCAACCACGACGAGTGGATCGCTGCTCGCGGTCGTCGAGGTGGCGCCCCGGATCCGGATCGAGGTGCCGCCGCCCGGCTCGTTGTTCTCGATCACCTGCACGCCGGCAACCTTGTTCTGAATGAGTTCCGTCGGGGTGACGACGCGCCCGGTGTTGAACTCGTCAGCCGAGACCTGGGTGACGGCGCCGGTGATGTTGCCCGCCGACTGCTCACCGTAGCCGACCACCACGATCTCGGCCAGGTTCACCGCCTGGGCGGTCATGCTCAGGTCCACGTCGTTGGTCTGCCCGCTCACGACCTCGATGGTCCGGGTCAACGGCGCGTAGCCGATCATCCGGGCGTTCAGGGTGTTGGTGCCCGCGGGAACGTCGGGGAGGTAATAGCGGCCGTCGGCCTGGGTCACCGCACTCTTGCCGCCGACCGTGATCGTCGCACCATGCACCGGTCGTTGCCCGGAGGAATCGGTGACCCGGCCACGGATGGTCCCCGTGGGCCCCTGGGCGCGAAGCGGCACAATCCACCATGCCAGCAGGAGGACGCCAACCAAACAAAGGAGCCGTCTCATAAGCGCGCGTGTCCTTTCAGATGCGGACTACAAGAAAGCCCCGGCCATGGGACCGGAGCGGTGAGATGACGATGACTTAAATGACTGAACCTTGAAGGAGCGATGTACGCGCGTCAAATGGCCGGGCTCATCGGATACCCTCGATGCTC
>DASYPP010000050.1:0-14285 GCA_036006525.1 Gemmatimonadales bacterium | reverse complement strand
GGAACCGCATTTCTGTTCCCCTGCGTGACCGGCCTCCTGTCCCGGGTGGTTCCCGGCAACGAGCGCGGCCTGTACATGGGGGTGCAGCACACCTTCGGCGGCATCTCCCGGGTGGTCTTTCCCATCGCCGCCGGGGTGATGATGGACCACCTCGGCATCGGAGTTCCGTTCTGGATTTCGGCGCTGCTGGTCCTCGCCACCCTGCCGCTGACGGCCGCCATGGAGGGATATCTCAAGCCGGTGACGCCGGCGGTTGAAGAGATCCAGGAGATTGCCGCTGCCGATGTCACCGGCGAAATGCCCACCGCGCCGTCCGAGGCCTGAACGATTCCGCATCAGTCGAACGGCGAATGGTTTTATCTTACCCGGATGACCTCCCAGGCCTTGCGGGTAGTTGTTTTGGCTGTCCTCGCATTTCCCTTTCGATCCCTCCTGGCGCAGGACGACCCTCGCGCGGCTCCCCCAGGCATCCAGCGCATTGAAACCAGCCTGCGCCAGGTCGTCTCCGGAGACAAGGCGCTGGAGACAGTGGCGTTCGTGGAGCGCTTCTGGCGGGTGCCGGGGAATGCCGGTTATAACAGCAGCATCACCCAGGTCGCCAGCCAGCTGGAGCGGGCCGGCTTCGTGCTCGCGGACCGGGCCCGGGCCGCCGACCGCCTGGTTTACCGCCTGGAGCGGCGCCCGATGACCCATCCCGCCTGGGAGCCGGAGAACGCCACCGTCTCCATCGTCGGCCAGCCCACGCCGCTCCTCAGCTTCGCGAAGAATCGCAACATGCTGGCGATCAATTCCTGGTCGACGCCCCGGGGCGGTGTCGAGGCCGAGGTGGTGGCCGTGGGGGCCGGGCTCCCGGAGGATTTCGAGGGGAAGGACGTGAGCGGGAAGATCGTCTACGGCGAAGGCGGCCTGGGCCGGCTGTTCCGCGAGGCGGTGGTCAATCGCGGCGCGATCGGGGTGATGGGATACGCGATGCCGGCCTATACCAGGCCGGAAGTGAATGCCAGCTCGATCCAGTTCGGCGCGATTCCCCTCGATTCGACCCGGATGCCCTGGGGCATCTTCCTTTCCTACGCCGCGCGTGAATCGCTCCGCAAGGCTTTGGTCACGGGCCCGGTGCGGCTCAAAGTGGAAACCCGGACCCGGATCTATCCCTCCGAAGAGCTGACCCTGGTCGCCGAAATCCGGGGAACCACCGCCCCCGACGAACGGTTCGTCTTCAGCGCGCACGTCCAGGAACCGGGCGCCAACGACAACGCCTCCGGCGTGGGAACGCTGGCGGAGATTGCGCGGAGCCTGGGCCAGCTGGTAATCGATGGCGAGTGGAATCCGCTCCGCACCGTGACCTTCATCTGGGGCGATGAGATCAACGCGACTGCCCGGTTCCTCCAGGAGAACCCCAACCGCACCCGGGGTGTGCACTGGGGGGTATCGCTCGACATGGTGGGCGAAAACACCCAGCTCACCGGCGGCACCTTCCTGATCGAGAAAATGCCCGACCCTTCGGCGATCTGGACCCGGGGCGAGGATCACCACACCGAGTGGGGCGGTGAGACGCTGACCCTCGAGCAGATGACGCCCCACTATCTCAACGACTTCGTCCTGAACCGCTGCCGCGACCAGGCGGCGGTGACTCACTGGGTGGTGGGCTCCAATCCGTTCGAGGGCGGCAGCGACCACCAGGCGTTTCTCGATGCCGGGAAGCCGGGTCTCCTGCTCTGGCACTTCACCGATCAGTTCTACCATACCGACAACGACCGGCTCGACAAGGTCTCGCCGGAGACCATGGCCAATGTCGGGGTCTGCGCCGGGACCGTGGCCGCGGTCCTCGCGTCCCCCGACAGCGGTACCGCCCAGGCCATCGTGGATGAGACCGAGCGGGCGGCGCTGGACCGGCTGGCCGCCGAGTTCGCGCTCTCCCGCGCCGCGCTGGGCCAGGGCGGCAAGCTTGATCAGGAAGTACAGATCCTGACGGCCTGGACCGAGTGGTACGCCGGTGCGATCCGGGCGGCCAAGGACATCGACATCGGCGGGCCCGCGCCGGCGACCACGACGGCGATCGACCGGGCTGCCACGGCGGTGACGGCGGCGGGAATGAACTACATTGCGCGACTGAAATAAGAGGTGGCAAGTGGGCAGGTGGGACTGTGGGTAATTCCCACCTGCCCGCCGGCCCACTGGCCCACTGAGAACCAGGCAAGGAGGAGACAGTATGGCTGAAGTGAAGGCGATTCCAGTGACCCCGATCGAACAGCGCGGCTATGCCCACCCCGAGGTGCTGGTCTCGACCCAGTGGGTGGCGGATCACCTGAAGGATCCCAAGGTGCGGCTGGTCGAATCGAACGAAGACATCCTGCTCTACGACACCGGACACGTCCCGGGCGCGGTCAAGATCGACTGGGTGACCCAGCTGAACGATCAGCTCACCCGGGATTATCTCGATAGCGGCAAGATGCAGGCGTTGCTGCGCTCCCTCGGCGTGGACCAGGATACCACGGTGGTCTTTTACGGGGACAAGAACAACTGGTGGGCGACCTATGCGCTCTGGGTCTTCCGGCTCTTCGGACTGGACCGGCTCAGGATCATGGACGGCGGCCGCGCGCTCTGGGAGAAGGAAGGCCGCCCGATGACCACCGAGGTGTCGAAGTATCCGGCCGGCAACATCACGGTCGCCGGCCGCGACGATTCCCGGATCCGCGCCTTCCGCGACCAGGTGCTGGAGCACGTCAAGGGAAAAAAGGGCCTGGTGGATGTCCGGAGCCCCGAGGAGTTTCGCGGCGAGCGGATGCACATGCCCGACTATCCCAACGAGGGCGCGCTCCGCGGTGGGCACATACCTGGCGCCCGGAGCATCCCGTGGGGCCGGGCGATCAATCCCGACAACCATACCTTCCGGCCGGCCGCGGAGCTGCGGACGATCTACCAGGAGGAGAACGGCCTCAAGCCAGGCGATGACGTCATTGCGTACTGCCGGATCGGGGAGCGGTCGTCCCACTCCTGGTTCGCGCTGACCTATCTGCTGGGGTTCGACAAGGTGCGGAATTACGACGGGTCGTGGACCGAGTGGGGCAATTCGGTGAGAGTCCCGATAGAAAAGCCGTAACGGGTAAGCAGTAAGCGGTAAGCAGTGAGCGGGACTGGTCTTGAAGCTCGTTGCCGGTCCCGCTTACTGCTTACTGCTCACGTTTTTGGCCATGCCTTTGATTCGTTGGACTACGGCCGATAGTCCCTGCATCCGCGTCATCCCCAGCAGCTCCGACAATTGAAGCCGGTCGAGGAGGTCGCCGGGCAGCGCGACCACTTCGTCCGGTGTCGCGCCTTTCAGGCCCTTGATGAGCAGGGAGAGGAAGCCGCGCACCGTGGGGGCCTCCCGCGGGACGTCGGCATGGATCTCGACACTGCCGTTCACCGGTTCCATGAAAAGGTAGACCGGAGTCTGGCACTCGTGGACCCGGTTGACCCCCTGGGCGACCGCCTCGCGGTACTTCTCGGGGAGCGGCGGCAGCCGGTTGGCGAAATCGAGCAGCAGCTCGAGCCGGGTGTCCCGGTCGGCGCCCTGGAACCGCTTGATGATGTTCTCGAGACCGGTCATGGCTTGAAGCTTAGCTCCGGCTCATCCCCCCGCACCAATCCGGGATCCAGGGTCAGCCGGGCTGGCTCCCCCCGGTCGGTCAAACCGGCCTCGGCCCGGGCGCGCAACCCTTCGGCCAGCCCGAGCGTCTTGTCTAGGTCAACGCCGAGAAAGTGCGGCCGAAAGCGTCGCAGGACCGCCTCTGCCTTATCGAGTTGAGCCAGTACCCCGTGGCGATTCTTCCGCTCCCCATGCACGAACGCGCTGGCCAGCAGGATCAGCCCATGGTAGAAATCGCTCCGGCTTGCTTTCCAGACCGCCTCGAGAATCTCGTGGCTTTCCCAGTAGTCGCCGCGGTTGAAGAGCCGGGCGAACTCGGTCAGGGCCGGCGGTATGGATTGGTGAGGACCGGGATTCATGTTCTGGGGCGGAGTACCGATAAGAGAGTCATGAGCATGGCCCGTGGATTGCTCGATGGTGAATGCCTCGATGTCGTGGGCGCTGTAAGCCAATCGTACGGTTCCTGAAGGTAACCAATTGGTACTATTGCAGGTGGCTCCCCCCGGGTTATATTGCCGCCGCTTCCTGTCTGACCAGTTTTTGGAGAGTGCTCTCGTGGGAATTCTGCGTGGATGGAAGGCCTTCGCCTTCCTCGGGACGGCTTTTAGCCTGGTTTTCGTGCTGCTTTTTGCGCTCGCTCGCCCCATGCCGGGTCGTGTCGCTGCTCCGTTAAGCCTTCCGTTCGCGGTTCGACCGGTCTCCATCAACAGCACGCGTGACGCGGAAACCGCGTCGTTCTCGGTCCGGGTCAAGGGAGAAACCATCCCCTACCGGGTATTCGGCCTCTTCCTCATGCCCGGCGAACAGGTGCTGCTGCAGGTGGCCAAGGATTCCGCCGGGGCATTTGAAGTCGTGGCCGACCAGGGGACGCTGGAGTCATCGGCCCCGGATGGCTGGACCTGGACCGCTCCAGCCGTCCATGGGCTCTTCCCGATCAAGGTCATCGACCATATTTCGGGCGACACCATCACGCTGAATGCTTTTGTGCTGGTGCCCTATCGCCGGACCGAGACCCTCGATGGGTACCGGATCGGTCGCTACCAGCAGACCGGCCTCGCGATCCATGAAGCCACGTACGCGGTTCCCCAGGGTTTTGTCGAGGTTACCGCGGCCAACCAGGCCACGCCGGTCGCTCCCCATTTCACCCTGGGCCAGTTCGTCGCCAAGCAGTCCAGCAGCTACCCCAAGTTCCTGGTGCTCCAGGAGCGGCTGCTGATCAAGCTCGAGCTGCTGCTCGATTCGGTCCAGGCCCGCGGCATCCACGTGTCCACCTTCAAGGTGATGAGCGGCTACCGCACCCCGTTTTACAATCGATCGATCGGCAACCGGACCCGGTTCAGCCGCCACCTCTATGGCGACGCGGCGGACATCTTCATCGATGAGGACGGGGACGGGCAGATGGACGACTTGAACGGCGACCGACGGATCAACAAGGGCGACGCGGACTTCCTGGCCGACATTGTCGAGCAGGTGGGTGAGACCTCAGCCTTCCAACGCCTGATCGGTGGGTTGGGGCTGTACCGGGCCCGACGCAATCACGGTCCATTCATCCATGTCGACGTCCGCGGCTTCCCGATTAAATGGAATGAGTGACAAGTAAGTAGTGACAAGTGACAAGTAACTGCCCTGCGACTTAACGGCCCCTGCGATCTGGTGGGGCCGTTTGCTTTCGGTCCCTGTCACCTGTCACTTGTCACATGTTGTCTACCATCGCCTTGGCGAACTCGCTGGTCTTCAGGATCGTCGCACCTTCCATCAACCGCTCGAAATCATAGGTCACCCGCTTCTGGCTGATCGTCTTCTCCAGTGAGGCGACAATCAGGTCCGCCGCCTCGTTCCACCCCAGGTACCGGAACATCATTTCCCCCGAGAGAATCACCGAGCCGGGATTCACCTTGTCCTGGCCGGCGTACTTGGGGGCCGTGCCGTGGGTGGCCTCGAAGATCGCGTGGCCGGTGAGGTAGTTGATGTTGGCACCCGGCGCGATACCGATGCCGCCTACCTGGGCGGCCAGCGCATCGGAGATGTAGTCACCGTTCAGGTTCATGGTGGCGATCACGTCATACTCGGCGGGGCGGAGCAGGATCTGCTGCAGGAAGGCGTCGGCGATGACGTCCTTGATGACGATGCCGTTGGGCAGCTTGCACCAGGGCCCGCCGTTGATCGGCTGGGCGCCGAACTCCTGGCGGGCGACTTCGTAGCCCCAGTCCCGGAATCCGCCCTCGGTGAACTTCATGATGTTGCCTTTGTGGACCAGGGTGACCGATTCCAGCCCGATCCGCACCGCGTACTCGATCGCCGAGCGCACCAGCCGCTTGGTGCCCTCTTCGGAGATCGGCTTGATGCCGATCGCGCTGGTGGCGGGGAAGCGGATGGAATGGACCCCCATTTCCTTATCCAGGAAATCGATCAGCTTCTTCACCTCGTTGCTGCCCGCCTTGTACTCGATGCCGGCGTAGATGTCCTCGGTGTTTTCCCGGAAGATGACCATGTCCACCTCCTCCGGCCGCTTGACCGGGGAGGGCACGCCGCGAAACCAGCGCACCGGGCGGACGCAGGCGTAGAGATCCAGCTTCTGCCGCAAGGTCACGTTGAGCGAGCGGAAACCGCCGCCGACCGGGGTGGTGAGCGGCCCCTTGATCGCGACCAGGTAGTGGTCGATCGCCCGCAGCGTATCGTCCGGCAGCCAGTTGTCGAGCTGGTTCTTCGATTTCTCGCCCGCCAGCACCTCGAACCACACGATCCGGCGTTTCCCGCCGTAGGCCCGCGCCACCGCGCCGTCAAAGACCAGCTTCGCCGCGCGCCAGATATCGGGGCCGGTGCCGTCTCCTTCGATAAACGGGATGACGGGACGGTCCGGCACCTGGAGCCGGCCGTTCTGCATGGTGATGGTTTCGCCTGCGGGCGGGGAGAGCGAATCGAACTTGGGGGGCATGGCTGGGCGTGACGTTAAGGTGAGCGCCAAACCTAAACCGGTTTCCCCAAAGTCGTTAGTTTTCAAGACCCATGTCGACAGTGTCTCTCGCCCACCAGGCGGCGACCGCGATCCACCAGGCTTTCCTGGAATACGAGGCGCGCTTCACCGCGATCACCCGGCGCGCCCGGCTCCGGTTCGAGAACCGGGAATGGCGCCAGGCCCAGGAGGACGCGGTGGAGCGGCTGACGCTGTACCGTGCCGTGGTCGACGACACGGTGGCCGCGCTCATGGCGCTGCTGGAAGCCCAGGTCCGGAATGCCTTCGTGTGGCGGGAGATCAAGGCGGTGCACGCGCGGTTGAGCCAGGGCCGGCTGGATACCGAGCTGAGCGGTACGTTCTTCAATTCCATTACCCGGCGAATCTTCACCACCGTCGGGGTGGATCCCAACATCGAATACCTCGACTTTATCCGGGACCCTGATGCGCGGGGCGGGGGCGATCAGGCCGGACTCTGGACCTTCAAGGGCGGGCGGCCCACCGCCGATATCGTCACCGATATTTTTTCCAGCCTGCCCTTCCGGCCCGAGTACGACGACCTGAGCCGGGACGCCCTGGTCTCGGCACGGGCCATCGACCGGGAGCTGGCCAATCATCCCGGCCGCCTGGAGGCGATCGAGATCCTGCCGCCGGTATTCTATCGCGGCACGGCGGCCTACGTGGTTGGGCGGATGCGGGTGGGCGAGGCCCTGCTGCCGCTGGTCTTCGCGTTCCTGCATCCCGAGGAGGGCATCGTGACCGATGCCGTGCTGATGCACCCCAACGAGGTCAGCATCGTCTTCAGCTTTACCCGGTCCTACTTCCACGTGGATATCGAACGCCCCCATCTCACCATCAGCGTGCTGCGTTCGATCATGCCGCGGAAGCCGGTGGACGAGCTGTACACCGCCATCGGCTTCAACAAGCACGGCAAGACGGTGTTCTACCGCAACCTGATGCGGCACCTGGAGACCACCGACGACCGGTTCGATATCGCGGAGGGTGAGCCGGGGCTGGTGATGACCGTCTTCGCCCTCCCCGCCTTCAATGCGGTGTTCAAGATCATCCGGGACCGGTTCGGTGCTCCCAAGAGCACCAGCCGGGAAACGGTCCGTGCCCGCTACGACCTGGTCTTCGTGCACGACCGGGTGGGACGGCTGGCCGATGCCCAGGAGTTCGAGCACCTGGAGTTCGACCGGGCTCGCTTCGCGCCGGCCTTGCTTGACGAGCTGCTCACCGCGGCCGCCAGTTCAGTGCGGGTGGAGGGGGAGCGGGTCATCATCCGGCATCTCTACACCGAACGGCGGGTCACCCCGCTCAATATCTACCTGAAGCACGCCGCGGCCGGCCCGGCCCGCGACGCGATCGTCGACTACGGCTGCGCGATCCGGGAGCTGGCCGCGGCCAACATCTTCACCGGCGACATGCTGCTCAAGAACTTCGGGGTAACCCGGAATGACCGGGTGATCTTCTATGACTATGACGAGCTCTGCCTGCTGACCGAGTGCAACTTCCGCGCAATTCCCCAGACCGACGATCCGCTCCGGGAAATGTCCGCCGAGCCGTGGTTTTCGGTCGGCGAGCGCGACGTATTTCCCGAGGAATTCCGGCCTTTCTTCGTGTTTCCCGGACCGCTGGGCGAGGCGTTTCTTTCCCGCCATGCGGACCTGCTCGAGGTGAACTTCTGGAAGGACATGCAGGAGCGGCAGCTGCGCGGAGAGATCGTCGATGTGCTGCCCTACCGGGAGGAGTCGAGACTGGACCGTAACAGCGTGAGCAGTGAGCAGTAAGAAGTAAGCGGGACCTGATCCGGGCACAGTGGCCATCCACTGGAATGGAACTTCCCTCTAGTCCCGCTTACTTCTTACTGCTCACTGCTTACTTGTTAGCTTCCTGCAAATGGCCTTCCCCTCAGAAAAACAGCGGTCCGCGGTCGATGCCGAACTGGGTCCTGTGCTGGTCATCGCCGGGCCGGGAGCGGGCAAGACCTCATGCCTGGTGGCCCGGGTCGAGCACCTGATCAATATCCGCGGCTTCAAGCCGGAACGCCTCTGTGCCGTCACCTTCACCAACAAAGCCGCCGAGGAGATCAGCACTCGGCTCTCGGCAAGCCTCGATCGGACCGCTGAGGACCTGACCCGGGGAACCATTCATTCCCTCTGCCTGGCGATCTTGCGCGAGCGGGGCTCGGAAGTCGGGCTCCAGGCCGGTTTTGGCGTGGCTGACGATCGCTACCAGCAGGCAATTCTGGCCCGGCTCCGGGTGCCCGAAAAGCGCCGGGGCGGTCTCCTCAACACCTTTGGCAAGCTCCGCTTCCAGGGCATCGCGCCCACCCCGGGAGATCTGGAGCTGTACCACCGCTACATGGAGCGGCTGCACGACTCCAACATGGTGGATTTCGACGACCTGGTGGCGCTCACGGCCCAGCTCTTCAAGCGCTATCCGGAAATTGCCGAAGAATTCGCCGCGAAGTGGGACTACCTCCTGGTGGACGAGTGCCAGGACCTGAACCCGCTGCAATACCACGTGCTCCGGGCCCTGGCGGTGAAGCATCGCAACATCTTCGCCGTGGGCGACGACGAGCAGTCCATTTTCAGCTGGGCTTCCGCCGACCCGCAGGTCCTGATGCGGCTGCAACAGGATTTCGGGATCCGCGAGCCGATCGTGCTGGACCGGAACTGCCGCTGCTCGGTCGCCATCTTCGCCGCCGCGCGACGGCTCATCGAGAAGAACCCCCGCCTCTTCAGCAAGACGATCACGGCCGACCGGGCAACCGAGCACCAGGTCGAGGCCTGGGTCTTCGCCGATGAGCAGGAGGAAGCCGAGGCGCTGATCGCGGATCTCCAGAAGGACCACGCGGAGTCGGGCCTGCCCTGGGGAGAGTACGGAATCCTGTATCGTCGTCATGAATCGGGAGACCTGCTCGAAGCCCGGCTGCTGGCGGCGGGGATTCCCTGCCGGCTGAGCAGCGGCCGGGCGATCAGCGATGACCCGGTCATCTCTCAGGTACTGGCATCGCTGCGGGTCATGCTTGCCCCTGATGATCCGGTCAGCCTCGATGCCTTGGCCGACCTGGTCCTGCCGGAGCTGCTGCTGGACGAAGTGCGAAGCCGGTTCCCCGATGGCGGCCTGCTCGCCGGACTGCGAATCCTGGCGCTCAATCGGCATCCGGAGCGGAAAAAGGCGTGGCGGTTTATCTATGCCGTGGAGAACCTGCTGGCCCTGCGCCGGTCCCATAACTCGCTCTCGGCCCTGGTAGACGCCGTGCTCACCCAGGGCACCGGTGAATTCACCAACCAGCTGGAACGTGATGCTGGACTATTGACCGACCCCAGGCTGTTTCCCGGCGCTCGGGAGCTGGCCCGGGAGCTGGGCCGGGTGCGGCGCGATGGCGGCCGGTTGTGGATCGCGCCGTCGGGCGGGCTGGAGATCCCGCTTCGGCGCATGGTCATGAAGGCCGGATTCACGCTCATCACGACCGCGCTGCCCACCGACCCTCCGGTCCGGGATGCGGTGCTCGATTCGCGGGCGGCGCCCGGATTGCCGCTTCGGCTGTTCAAGGCGCTGCAGGTGCTGGAAAGCGAAGGGTGGGAATCCGCGGCCGGGAACTACGTCACGTTCGACCTGGAAACGACCGACCTCGACATCGATGCCTGTGAGATCGTGGAAATCGGCGCAGCCCGGGTTCGCGATAACGTAGTGGTGGAACGTTTCCACGCGCTGGTGCGGCCAGGACGGTCCATTTCGGTCAAGGCCACCGAGGTCCATGGCTATACCGATGCCGACGTGGCGAGCGCGCCACCGTTCAGCGAGGTGTGGGTCCGCTTCCGGGAGTTTGCCGGCGACGACCTCCTCGTCGCCCACAACGGATTGAAATTCGACATCCCGGTACTACGCCGTCTGGCCGCGGATCTGCCGGGTATCTCGGACCTGGTGTTCTACGATAGCCTCGTGCTGGCCCATTCGCTGTTCGATCAGAGCGCCCGGCTGGCCGACCTTGCGACCCGGTTCGGGGTAGAAACCGGACGGTCGCATCACGCGCTGGACGACGCCGTGGCCCTGGCCGAGGTTTACCGCCACCTGAATGAGGCCCGCGCGGTCCGCTCCCGGAAAGTCGCCCAGGTCGGTTTGCTCGACGACCTGGGTCTCGCGCTGGCCTTGGAGGTGGGCGAGCAAGAAAGCGCGGCAGGGGAGCGTGGCGTGTTCTTCGAAGCGGCCCGACGGAACACCCTGGGACGATACGGGGAAAGCCTGGACGCGTATACCGCCGAGCGCTCGGAAGGGCATCCCACCACGGAGGCGGTGATCGACCTGTTGGGCGGATTCAGCCTGATGGTCCGGTTGCGGGCCGAGCGGACCCCAGAACAACGTTACCCCCGGGCTGTGTCCCGGCTGGGCGCGCTGATCGCGGCCAGCCAGGGGACCGACCTCGATCAGGCGATTCAGGCGCTACTGGACCGAATCGCTCTTTCGACCTCGAATGCGGTGGAAACGGTGCCCAATCGCGTTAACCTACTCACCCTGCATGCGACCAAGGGATTGGAGTTCTCGCGGGTCTACGTGATCGGAGTCGAAGACAACGAGATGCCGGGATCCGCGCTGCAGCAGAACCGGTTGTCGGAGATCGAAGAGGCGAGGCGGCTGCTTTACGTCGGGATGACGCGGGCCAAGGACCGGTTGGTGCTCACGGTTGCTCGCAACCGGCGCGGCGAACCCAATACCGGCACCAAGTTCCTCGATGAAATCGGGCTCAAGGTTACAACGTCAGCATGATCTTGCCGTCTTTCTCTTTGATCTCATAAGTCGAAATGGCCTTCTTGGCCGGTCCCGCTACGGACTTGCCGGTCGCCACGTCAAACTGGGAGCCGTGCCAGAGGCACTGCACCGTTCCGCAGATCAGCACGCCGGCCGCCAGCGATCCGCCCCGGTGGGTGCAGCTGTCATCGAACGCGACGTAACCGTCCTCGGTCCGGCCCAGCACGATGCGCCGAGCGCCCACGTGCAGCAGCTTCATCTGGTTGATCTTGAGCTCATTCGCCTGGGCCACCGCCAGCGGATCGCTGGATTCCTCGAAGTACGCCTCGTTCCAGCCTCCGGCGTTGGCATACATGTGATCCACGCTGATCAGGTTGCGGGTCACCAGGGTTCCGCCGAGCCAGCCACCGATCCCGAGCAGCCCGGCACCAACCGCTTCCAGCGCCAGCGATACAGTGGTCGGAGCGTCGGGAGAGGCCTTCCGCAGCATCCAGCTGATGGCGAACAGGGCCACGGTGGATAGCATCACGACCATGTGGCGGGTGGCCCGGGCCTTGGCCGAGCTCTGGGGCGGCACCGTGAAGAAGTAGTCGATAAGCCCGGGAACGGCCGCGAGCAGCGCCATGCCGATGCCGGCAATGACCAGGTAGTACCCGATGAACCACAGAAAAGGTCGTGCCGAAAGGACGCCGAGGAAGTCGGCGACGAATCCACCGGCGAGAAAGGCAAGGGGAAAGGAGATCAGGGTCGGATGGATGGGATGGCCGCCGATGCTCGCCTTGCTCCGCATGAACTACCCCGAGAAGAGGACGACTCAGCTTAGCGGGTGAGCGATTCAGCCGGTGTGATTGTGGTCACCCGCTCCTGAGCCGCTCCTCGGCAGGGGCCCGGTACACCAGCTCATAGGGCGAGCGCTGCGCGATGGTCGCCCACCAGCGCACCGCCTCGTTCTCCCGGCCCAGCGCCCGCAGCACCTCACCCCGCAGATAGCGATCGTACGCCTGGGAGAAAAACGGCGACGCGACCGTCAGCTGGAACCATACCTCGACCCACATGCTCTCCAGGGCGCGGAGCGCCGCGGCGGGGTCCCCCCTGGAGAATGCGAGCGCAGCCGTGAGGCTCAGGATCAGGTTGTCGATGAAGCCGGAGCTGGTCACCGGTTGTTCCAGGTTCCTGAGCGCGAGCAACGCTCCATCGGCCGCGGGTCCATCCCCGGCCCGGAGGGCCAGCAGGCCCCGCAGGTATTCACGCAGGTGCGGGTGCACGCCATTGTGCGCCGCAAAGGCCAGGTGGTGATGCGGATCGATACCGGTGGCGTCCCAGGCCTCGAGGGCGGCCCGGTCGGCCGCGAGGTCGGCCGGTTCCACCGGTACGAAAGGCAGGGCGGAGAACAGTACCCGGACTTCGAGCGCCCAGGCCGCTGCCAGCGGTTCCGCGGCGAGCAACTCGGTCCGCGCCTCGCGCCACCGGCCCTGGGCTCCCAGCACGTGGGCCAGCACGATGTGTCCCAGCGCGCGAAGCTCGCCATCGCGAAGCGTCTTCATGAACGCGCGCCCCAGCTCCTCGGCGCCGGCCAGGTTCCCCGAGTACAGCGCGATATCGGCGAACGCGACCCCAGCGACCAGCGGCCGTGCTTCCAGCAATCTCGCGGTCACCGTCTCTATCGCCTTGCGATCCCGCCGCGCAAAGGCGCGTAATGCCTCCATGGGCATGGCGCGATCGCCGTCGGGGCTCAACCCGATCACCCGCCCGATCAGCCGGTCCCGCTCGATCTCGTTGCCCTCCAGCGCCGCGATTCGCACCAGGTGCACCAGCGCGGTGACATGGTCGGGATCCAGCGCGAGCGTGCGCTCGAAGGCCGGCTTGGCCTCGACCACCGAGCGGCCCCGGAGCGGATTGGAGTGGAATCGGAGATCGCCCAGGAGGAACCAGGCTTCGAGGTCATCGGGATAGTTGGTGACCGTGGCCTGGTAGAGGCTCTCGGCTTCCGCTGTTGCCCCGGCGAGCCAGGCCCGCTGGGCGTCGAGCAGAATACGGTCGCGGGGCGCGAGCCGCTCCCGGAGGGAGTTGGCCCGGGCCGCGGCTTCCCGCGCCAGTTCCGGCATGGCGCTCGCCGCGGTCGCGGCCGCCATCCGGTAATAGGCGAGCGCAAAGTCCGGATCGGCGGAGGTGGCCTGCTGGAACCCGTCCATCGCCGCGAGGTACTTTACCTGGCGGAGATCGTGCTCACCCCGCAGGTAGGCTTTCAAGGCAGGCAGGCTGCCGGTGGTGAGCGCGGCAAGCCGGGTGAGGCGCCCGCGCGGCGCCCGGCTCCGCCCGGCCAGCAGTTGGCGGGCCAACTCGTCCACCATGTCGAAGATGTCGCTCTCCGCTTCACCCCGCGCTTCCGCCGTCACCACGTCGGGACCGTCGGTCTGAAAGAGTGATGCGCTCATCTCCAACCGCCCGCCTGCCGCTACCACACTCCCCAGCAGGTATCCACCGGCGCCGAAGCGGTGCCCGATGGCCCGGCCGGTTTCCGGCGTCACCGATGCCTCGCCCCGGTGCGCGAGCGCGCTCAACAGCGAGCGGGGATCGATGGTCTTGAGGTCGCCGGCGCCTTCGAGCTTGGTGCTCAACAGGTCAACCATGCCTTCGCCGAGGTAGGCCAGCTCGCTGTTGCCCCGCACGGTAAAGGGCAGCACGGCGATGGAGCGCGGATCGAGCCCGTGGGGCAGATCGGGAGGCGGGGACGCCGGGTTCGGCGCGGCGGGGCGGGGTGCGTTCTCCCGGGTCCGCAACCCGGCGACGTAGTCCCGGGTTTCCGGCGAGGGATCGATTTCGTACGCGTCGCGCAATCGAGCGGCGAACTCGTCGTAAGCCTTGATCACGCCCGACCGGTCGCCGGTGCGTTCCAGCAGCGACAGGATCTTCCGGAAAGCGGCCTCATCATAGGGCGAGAGGGAGGCC
>DASYPP010000049.1:0-5885 GCA_036006525.1 Gemmatimonadales bacterium | reverse complement strand
GTCGAAGGTGCAAGGCCTGACGTTCGGCTGGTATCCGACCGGCCTGGTGTCGGGTCACGAGCTGGAAGGGAATTACCTCCGCGGGACCGATGCCTATCCCGACATGCTGCGGCCCGAGCTGGCCCGGATGCCGCGCATCGTCTACGAGTTCGACAGCCCCGACACCCGAAACGGCACCATGTATCCTGCCATGGCGCGGACCTTTCGCGCGGTGGGCGCCCAGTTTGCCGCCATGTTCGCCTATGACATGCTGGAGACGGCATCGCGGAACATGGGCTGGCAGACCCATTACCTGAACCTGGTGTACACGCCGAGGAAGGCGATGAGCGCCATCATCGCGGCGGAAGCGATGCACCGGTTGCCCCGGATGCGCTCGTACGGCGGCTACCCGGAGAACACCAGGTTCGGCGACTTCCGGATCTCGGCCGACAGTAACTTGAGTGAGCTGGTGGCCCGAGATGTGTTCATGTATGCGGGGACTACTCAGACCATCCCACCGGACCCTTCGACTCTCACCCGGATCGCAGGGTATGGCTCCTCTCAGGTAGTCTCTTACGGAGGGGAAGGGATCTATTTCCTCGACAAGGTCCGCCCCGGTGTCTGGCGGCTCGAGGTCTATCCCGACGCCGTGCCGGTGCGAGATCCGTTCGAGCCCATGAGCCCCGACAAGGTCGTGACTCGAGCGATCAGCCGCGCCTGGCCAATGAAGATCTTCCTCCCGGACCTGGGTCGCTCGTTTACGGTGACGCCGGTGACGACCTCGCCGAGCTCGCCCAGCCTGGATGCTTCAGGGGAGAGCTTCACGGTCAAGCCGGGTGTTTACGTGTTGAGTGCGGCCGGCGCCGTGGACATCGCGACGCTACCGGCCTACGTGGGCCACGTCGGTTTTGCCGAGTTCCACGCACCGCCCCTCGATTCGCTCCCATTGTCGGTCCAATCGCTGGCTCCGTCAGAGTATCTCAGCGGACGCGATGCCGTTTTCCGCGCTCGGGTAGTCGATTTCTGGCAGCCCGATTCGGTCAAGCTGTTTCTGCGCCTAGCGGCTGGGGACTGGTATCATGCTTACCCGATGAGACCGTCCCGCGGATATGAAGTTGCCGCTACCGTCCCAGCCGCCGAGCTACGCGAGGGTCCTCACCAATTCGTGATCGCCGTCTTTCGCGGAGACTCCGTGATCACGTTCCCGGAAGGGCTCCACCAGAAGCCCTGGGACTGGAACTACTACGGGCGAGAGTCGTGGAAGCTGGACGTTGTCGATCGCTCGGCACCACTGGCACTGTTCAGCCCGGGAGAAGACTCGCGTCTGCTCGCGTTCAGCCGGATCGGCGACGCGGGCCGGAGCGGGCTTTTCCGCCTGGCGGCGTCCGCCATCACCGGCAAGCCGATCTTTCACATGGAGCTGCCAGCTCGGGGCGGGGGACCAGCGGGGGACGACTACACCTCCTCACTCGTGATCGCGGATCGTATCAGGGCGAGACAGGGGACAATCACCGATGCCAGCGCACTGCATCTTCGCCTGCGCGGCCTGGGGCCGCACCAGCTTCTGCACGTCACCCTGATGGAAGACGACGGCACCAGCTGGACCACAGCGGTGCCGGTGGACAGCACCTGGAGCGAGCCCGCGATCCCGCTCACGGCCTTTTCCATCGGCCGTGGTGTGCTGCTGCCTGAGGGATTCCCTGGCGAGTGGAACTACTGGGTGGGACCGGCGACGGGGCGGGGCGGTCACGGTGACCACTTGCGGCTCGACCACCTGGAGCGACTGCAGCTGTCGTTGCGTCCTGAACCAGGCGTCTCCGCCACGCCGGGCAGCTATGGTGTAGAAGTGGAGTGGGTCACGCTTGCCTGCTCATCCAGCGTGGTTCACTAGCGCTCTTTCGGCTTCAACGAGGAAATGTTTTCCGCCACCTCGGAGATCGACGTGCGCTAGGGTCGTATTGTGGCCGTGCTGTTGAACAACGGGTTCGCCACCTGGAAATCCACCACCGACCCCGGAGCCAGGAGGAGCTGAGCCGACCGGCCCACCTGGCGAGTACTTGTGGCGGTGGCCAGTAGCTCCAGGGTTCCGCCACCGATCATGCTCGGCGGGATCACGAAGTGGGCTCCCATTCCTGGATGCACGGTGCCCAGCCGATGTGTGGTTCCGCCACCCACGACGAAGATCTCGACGGGAAGCGCGAAGCCGTTCGTCACCTCGACGCTTACGGGGGCGCTCGCCGGGGTAACGACCTCCTCCCTCTGGCCGTGCCCGCATCCGGAACCCAGGATGAGCAATCCGGGGATCACGATCCAGTATCCGCGACGCATCTGCTATCCTTCGGTGCGAGGATCAGAGCGGTCTTCCAATATGCCAGGCCGCGCTCGGGTGCGCCAGCGTAACGCTCGGCGCCCAGTTGAACCTGTCCTGGATCCCCAGTACGTCGACGCCATCCAGGATGCAGCGGAACGCCTTCTCCCATGGAGCGCGCTACCTGTCCTGCGTTGCAGTCTCACGCCTGCTTTGCCCCTTTGGCTCCGGCCCGGATCGCCAACCAGAGCATCACCAGGCCGAACGCGAGGAGGACCAGTCCCCACCACAGATTGACGTTGATGCCGAGCGATTTGGCATAGATCGCGTGGTCGGAGATCAACCCGAAGGCGGTGAGCAGCGCGCCGACGATGGTGAACATGCCCCCGATGGGGAATCGCAGGTCGAGGTTCATGGCGCGATCACCAGAAGATGATGTTGAGCACGAGGGTCATCCCCAGCACGATGACGCCGAGGAGCGCGGGCCGCCGGTACCAGGCCAGCTCGTGATCCACCTGGCGGGGCGTCAGGGAGTAGACCAGCCCCTTCAGGTCTTCGTCCGTCTTGTTGGGCCGGGTTATGAGCGAAATGACGATCGTGGCCAGGAAGCAGACCGTCCACGCGACGATGGCGGTCCAGAAGTTCTGCGCCATTTCGCTCGGGTAGGTGTGCAGCACAGTTCCCAGGAAGCCGCCTTTGAGCCCGGGCGTCCCGCCATGCGGCAGCGTGAGGCCGTGGTGAGCGGCGGCGGCCGCGGTGCCGATCAGGAGGCCCCAGAACGCCCCGTGCCCGGTGGACCGGCGCCAGAACATGCCCAGCAGGAAGGTCGCGAACAAGGGCGCGTTGACGAAGGCGAAGACCAGCTGCAGCATGTCCATGATGTTGTTGAAGCGGGTCGTCGCGTATGCCGCGGCTACGCTCAACAGGATTCCGAACACCGTGGCAAAGTGGCCCATGCGGAGGTAGTGCTTGTCGCTCTGTCCGGGCTTGATGTACGACTGGTAGATATCGTAGGTCCACACCGTGTTGAACGCGGTGACGTTGCCGGCCATGCCGGACATGAACGATGCCATGAGGGCGGTGAGCCCCAGGCCCAGCAGCCCGGTGGGCAGGTAGTGGGCCAGCAGAGTAGGCACGGCCAGGTTGTAATTGGGCAGACCGTCGGCGCCGAGCGGCAGCAGGCCGCCCCGGCTGTTGTGCAGCGCGATGGCGATCATGCCCGGCACGATGACCAGGGCGGGGAAGAGCATCTTGGGGATGGCGGCGATCAGCGGGGTGCGGCGTGCCGCATTCATGGATTTCGCGGCCATGGCGCGCTGGATCACCAGGAAGTCGGTACACCAGTAGCCGAACGACAGCACGAACCCCAGCCCCATGACCATGCCAAACCACTCGACTCCCATCGGGTTGGCGCTGGCGGAGCCGAGGTGGCGCCACGAGTCGGACCAGGCCCCGGGGGCGTAGCCCGCGCTGGTCGCAACCGGGATCAGCTTCTCCTTGAGGCCGGACCAGCCGCCCAGGTCCTTGAGTCCGAGCAGCACCAGGGGGAGGAAGCCCAGCACGATAAGGAAAAACTGCAGCACCTCGTTGTAGATTGCCGAGGTGAGCCCGCCCAGGAAGATGTAGGCCAGCACGATGATGGCGGAGAGAACCACGCTGGTGTGGAAGTTCCATCCCAGCACCAGCTCGAGGAGCTTGGCGAGGGCGTACATCGAGATGCCGGAGGAGAACACCGTCATCACGGCGAAGGTCATCGCGTTGAAGCCGCGGGTCTTCTCGTCGAACCGGAGCTTGAGATATTCCGGGACCGACCGGGCCCGGGAGCCATAGTAAAACGGCATCATGAAGATGCCGACGAAGACCATGGCGGGGATGGCGCCGACCCAGTAGAAATGGCTGGTCATCATCCCGTACTTGGCGCCCGAAGCGCCCATGCCGATCACTTCCTGGGCGCCCAGGTTGGCCGAGAGGAACGCCAGCCCGGCGATCCAGGTCGGGATGGAGCGGCCGGAGAGGAAGAAGTCCTCGCTGCTCTTGATGTAGCGGCGGAGGAACCAGCCGATACCGAGCACGAAGCCGAAATAGACGATCAGGATCGCGTAGTCGATCGCGCCGAGGTGGATCTGTTGCACGGTCGGTGGTCCTGGGAGAACGGTCGATGATGGGATACGCGCAACACATATTCGGGGCCGCGGGCCCGGAGCGCAAGGGTGCGCTGGCGAACGGCTCCCGGCGGTCGTAGGTTGTCGTTCACTGCAGGACTTGACACCAGACTGATCGGAATCACCATGCGCCGTCTATTTGGGCTTCTTGGGCCCTGTCTCGCCGCCGCAATCGTGGCAACGCCTGTCCCGGCGCTTTGGGCCCAGGTCACCGTCGCCTCCCCCGACACCCGCAACCAGGTTACCGTCGAGGTCAGCCAGGGACGGCTGACCTACCGCCTCACTCGAGACGCCCGAAACCTGATCCTGCCCTCCACCCTGGGCTTCGAGTTCAAAGACGCCCCCCGGCTCCGGGACAGCCTCCGCGTCACCGACACCACCCGCGACTCCCACGACGAGTGGTGGACCCAGCCCTGGGGCGAGGTGGCCCGGGTCCACGACCACTACAACGAGCTGGCGGTCTCGGTCGAAGAGATCGCGGCGCCCAACCGGCGCTTCACCCTGCGAATCCGCGCCTTCAACGACGGTATCGGATTCCGCTATGAGTTCATGGATCACCCCGGATTCAGCTCGTATGCGATCACCGATGAGCTGACCGAGTTCGCCCTGGCCGATAACGCCCGGGCCTGGTGGATCCCCTCCGATCGCCCGCGGATGGACCGCTCCGAGGAGCTGTATTCGTCCGCACCGGTGAGCACCCTGGACAGCGTGCAGACGCCGCTCACGCTGGAATTCACCGACGGCCACACCTTCATGGTGATCCATGAGGCGAATCTCGATCACTACGCCCGGATGTTCCTGAAAGGTCCGCGGATGGAGGGCCGGACGCTGCATGCCGCGCTCGCCCCCATGGCCGATGGAACCAGGGTCTCCGGCGGCACTCCCTTCGTGACGCCGTGGCGCACCATCCAGGTGGCGGATCGCGTCACCGATCTCTCTCCCTCGTTGCTCGGCCTCAATCTCAATCCACCCAATGCGATCGGCGGGACTGACTGGATCCACCCGATGAAATACGTGGGGATCTGGTGGGGGATGCACCTCGGCGTTCAGACCTGGAGCTCCGGGCCACACCACGGCGCCACGACCGCCAATGCGAAACGCTACATCGATTTCGCCGCGGCCAATGGCTTCGGGGGAGTGCTGGTCGAAGGATGGAACACCGGGTGGGACGGAGACTGGATCAAGAACCGTGACGCCTTTTCCTTCACCCAGGCCTATCCGGATTACAATCTTGCCGAAGTCGCTCGCTACGCCCATGCAAAAGGGGTGCGGCTGATCGTGCACAACGAGACCTCCGGCGGGATCGACAACTACGAACGGCAGCTGGACAGCGCCTTCGCGCTCTACCATTCACTGGGTCTCGATGCCATCAAGACCGGCTACGTCACCGACATGGTTCGGAACGGCGATTCGCACTACTCCGAGGTCATGGTGAA
>DASYPP010000048.1:0-5470 GCA_036006525.1 Gemmatimonadales bacterium | reverse complement strand
CAACGATTCGAACACCAAGCACATGTTCGATAACCGCTATGGGACTGGTCAGTCCACGCTGGATGGCATCGTTCGGGCAACCAACATCCTGCTGGCCGGCAGCACCGTGGTCGTGGCCGGCTATGGCTGGTGTGGACGCGGTGTCGCCAGCCGGGCGCGTGGGGCCGGGGCCCACGTCATCGTCACCGAAGTGAACCCGCTGGTGGCGCTGGAAGCCCGGATGGACGGATTCGAAGTCCGGACCATGGCCGAGGCGTCACCGCTCGGCGATCTCTTCATTACGTTGACGGGAAATATCCACGTCGTGCGGCCCGAGCATTTCGGAGCCATGAAGGACGGCGCCATCGTCGCCAATTCGGGCCATTTCAACGTCGAGCTGGATCTCGACGGCCTGGCCCGGATCGCCAGCGAGCGGCGGATGGTGCGGAACATGGTCGAAGAGTTTCTGGTGAAGGGACGCCGCATCATGGTGCTGGGCGAAGGGCGGTTGATCAACCTGGCGGCGGCCGAAGGGCACCCGGCCAGCGTCATGGACATGTCGTTCGCCAACCAGGCCCTGGCCGCCGAGGTGATCGCCAAGCAGGCCGGGAGCCTGAGCAAGGCCGTCCACCGGCTTCCCACCTCGGTGGACCAGGAGATCGCGCGTCTCAAGCTGCAAGCCATGGGGATCAGCATCGACACCCTGACCCCGGAGCAGCAGACCTACCTGGCCAGCTGGGACGCCGGGACCTAAATCGGCAAGAGGTAAGCGGTAAGCAGTAAGCGGGACAGGAGTCCGGATCCCTGGAACGTGGTCCGGACTCTTTGCGTTTATGGGCAGTAGCAATTACCCGTTCAGTAGGATGATGGATGTTACATCCCGGATGCGGCTTGGCTGTTCCGCTACTGCTTACTGCTCACTGCTGACCGGGCGCTGGAGGCGAAATGATTGAGGTGACAGTCGCTCATTTGGGCGTGGATCGTGCCACCAATACGCCGGTGGTCATATTGCGCGAGAAGGATGGAGAACGGGTCCTGCCCATCTGGATCGGCCCGGCGGAAGCCAGCGCGATCGCCATGGAGATGCAGGGAGTCAAGGCGCTGCGCCCGATGACGCACGACCTCCTGAAGCAGATCGTAATGGGCCTGGGCGCCGAGCTCCGCCGGGTGACCATCCACGACGTCAAGGACAATACCTATTTCGCCGAGCTGCTGATGAGCCGCGGTGAGCACGTCTTCCAGGTAGATGCCCGGCCGTCCGACAGTATCGCCCTCGCGCTCCGGCTGAACGCGCCGATCTTCACCGCGGAACAGCTGCTGGACCAGCGCACCATCGAGGCGCCGGAAGGCGAGGACGCCAACCTCGATGCCGAGCGCCTCAAGAACTATCTGGAGAAAATGGATCCCCAGGATTTCGGCAAGTTCAGCCCGTGACCGGGCGTAACGTACGGGGCGTATTCCTCGCCTGCAGCTTGGCTTTCCTCAGCAGCACCTCCCTCGCCGCCCAGCAAACCACTACCGCCTCCGGCCGGGTGCTGCGCGTCGTGGCCGGTGATTCAACGCCGGTTCCCGGCAGTCGCCTCATCCTGCACGGTATCGGCCGGGCTCACCAGGGTCCGGTGGATTCCACGGTTTCCGATGCCGCCGGCCGCTTTCACTTCCGGGTCCGGAGCGACACGACCGAGATTTTCCTGGTCTCGACCAACTATGCCGGCATCGAGTACTTCTCGGCGCCGGTAACCAACAGCGAGGGCAAGGGCGACTCCGCCGTTGTCCTGATCGTGTCGGACACGTCGACAACCGCGCCGGTCAGACTGGCGGCCCGGTACTTCGTGATCCGGGAGGCATCGCCCGATGGGTCCCGGCCGGTACTGGATCTCCTGGTCTTGACCAACCGGGGGGAAAAGACCCGGGTCGGAGTCGATTCGCTGACACCGACCTGGACCGGTTTCGTGCCAGCCGGCGTGCTGGGTGCCCGGGTCGGCGAGGCGGATTTCTCCGCCGACGCCGCCCGGATCAAGGGAGACTCGCTGATCATCTACGCGCCGCTGGCGCCGGGTGAGAAGCAGGTCACCGTCGAGTACGTGCTACCCGCGGGCAGCGACCTGAAGGTGCCGTTTCCCGACGACAGCGTGGCGACCAACGTGCTGGCCCAGGACCTGAACGCCCACGTGATCAACCCGGCGATGGCGATGGTGGACACCCAGACCATCGAGGGCGAGAGTTTCCGCCGCTGGGTCGGAGTTCCCCGGGCGAATAGCATGCTGCGCGTCTCGTTCGGCCGGGCCGCGGGCGAGGTGCCCCGCTGGCTGCTGCCCGGGATGGTCGGTCTCGTCGGTGCGGGTTTGATCTTCGCCCTGTGGCGCCTCCGGTCGCGGAAGGCACCGGTGTCGCTCGAGAACCTGACTGACCGCATCGCCGCCCTCGAAGCCCGGTACTCGGGACGGGAGACGGAGGTCAGTCCGGAAGAGTGGCAGCGTTACGTCACGGATCGCGAGCAGCTCAGGGCCGAGCTGGCCCGGCACCTTGCGGCGCGGCGGACAAGCCCCTAGACTAGCCAGCACAATTTCGCGGACGCGGATGCTCGGAAGCCGGTGCAAATCCGGCGCGGCCCCGCCACTGTAACGGGCAGATTCTTCCGTTCACATCGCCACTGGGAAACCGGGAAGGCGAACGGAACGCCCGGAGCCAGGAGACCTCTTCGTACCGCGCCACCAGCAGGCCCTCGGGGGAGGGAACGGTGGCGTCCGACCGCCTTCTTCCGGTGGTTCCACGCCCTTCTCCGATGTGCCGGAGGAGGGTGTTTGCGTTACTGGATCGGTCTCGTATTGCTTGCCGCGTGCACCAGGACCGGTGCCAACAGCGGCAACCTGGTCGTGGTGGACGATGCTGGAGACACCGTTCGCTTCGCCCATCCGGCCCGCCGCGTGGTCTCCCTCATTCCCGCCACCACCGAAATCCTCTTTGCCATCGGCGACGGAGCGGTGTTGGTGGGCCGCACCCATTGGTGCGACTACCCCGCCCAGGCCGCCTCGGTGCCGGACGTAGGTGACGGAATCAGCCCCAATCTTGAAGCGGTGATGGCCCGAAAGCCCGACCTGGTCGTCATGTATCGCTCCGGATCGAACGCCGCCGCCGCGGAACAGCTCCGCGGGCTTGGCGTGCCCACGCTTCAGTTCTCGGTGGACCGGCTGGTCGACGTACCGCGGGTGGCCCGCGCGCTGGGGAAAGTCACCGGTAGACAGGCCAGCGCCGACTCCCTGACCGCGGTATTTATCCGCCGGCTGAACCAGGTCTCGGTACCACGGGATTCCACTCCCCTCCGGATTCTGATCGTCTCCTGGGACCAGCCGCCCATGGCCATCGGCGCGGGCAGCTTTCTGAGCGAGATGGTTACCCGCGCGGGCGGGGTGAACATTTTCCAGGATCTTTCCGCTCCCTCGGCGCAGATCAGCATCGAGGCCGTCGTGGAGCGCAATCCCGATGCGCTCCTGGTGAGCGTTGACGGGCCGCCGGCGATCGCGTCCCGCCCCGAATGGCGCACGGTCCCCGCGGTGCGGGAACAGCACTTCATCCATGTCACCAGCTCGGCATTCAGCCGGCCCAGCCCTCGCGCACCCGATGCGATTCTCGAGCTGGTTGCCCGGTTCAAAGAGTTGCGGCCGTGAAACGTGGCGGGCTCGCCGTGCTGATTGCCGCGGGCTGCCTGCTGGCCGGAATGCTGGCCGGGGCGGTTCCGCTCACGCCGGTCGCGTTGTGGCGCGGAGTGGTGGACCCGTCCGCCCCGAGCGCGGAGATCATTCGCAACCTGAGACTCCCGCGAGTGTTTCTCGCTTTCCTGGTGGGCGGGAGCCTCGGCGTCTGCGGGGCGGCTCTCCAGGCGCTGGTGCGCAATCCGCTCGCCGAACCGTACCTGCTCGGGCTCTCCGGTGGCGCCGGACTCGGCGCGGTGGTCGCGATCGGACTCAAGCTGGCCAGTTCCTGGGCGGTGCCCATCGCCGCCTTTGCCGGGGCCCTTGCCGCGGTGGCGCTGGTGTACCGACTGAGCCAGGTGGAGGGCCGCCGGCTCGACCCCCGGGTGCTGTTGCTGGCCGGCGTAGTGGTCGGCGCTTTTGCCACCGCCCTGATGAGCGCCATCATCGTGCTCTCCGACGCGGTTCAGTTGCGCAATGTGTTTCTCTGGCTGCTGGGCGGGCTCAGCCGGTCCTCCTGGGAAGCGCTGGGCATCTTCCTCTTCTACGCGATCATCCCGCTGACTCTGCTCTTCCTGAGTGCCCGCTCCCTGGACCTCCTGGTCCTGGGTGAAGAGACTGCGCACCACCTGGGCAGCAATGTCGAGCGCACCCGGGTCATCATCTATCTGACGACGGCGCTGCTCACCGCGGCCGGCGTGGCCACCTGCGGCATCATCGGGTTCGTCGGCCTGGTGGTTCCCCATGCGGTACGAAGAATCTGGGGCCCGCTCCACAGGACCATGTTGCCGTTCACCTTCCTGGTGAGCGGATGCTTCCTGGTCCTGGCCGACGCGGTGGCCCGGACCATCGTGCGCCCGGCCGAGTTGCCGGTCGGAATCGTCACGGCCCTGATCGGCGTACCGGTGTTCGCGCTGCTGCTCAGGAGGACACTGGCGTGATCCTCCAGGCGCTCGATCTCCGGATCCGGTATTCGCCCCAGGGTCCCGCCGCGCTGGATGGGGTAAGCTGCGGGATTGGCCCGGGCGAGCTGGTCGCGGTGGTCGGCCCCAATGGAAGCGGGAAGACCACGCTGCTCCGGGGAATGGTGGGCCTCGCTCCACTGGAATCCGGCGAGGTGAGGCTGGAGGGCCGGCCCCTCGGCGGTTGGCGGCGGGGAGACTTTGCCCGGCGCATCGGTGTCGTGGCCCAGCGGGAAGAATTGCTCTATCCGCTCCGGGTTGAGGAAGCGGTCATGCTGGGCCGGTACGCATCGCTGGGTCCCTGGGCGCCGATTGGAACCGAAGACCGCCGCCAGGTGGAAGTGGCCCTCCGCCGGTGCGACCTCTGGGATTTCCGCACGCGCCGGGTGAGCGAGCTTTCCGGTGGCGAGTGGCAGCGGGTCCGCGTGGCCCGCGCTCTCGCCCAGGCGCCAGTGGGGCTGTTGCTGGACGAGCCCACCACGGCGCTCGACGTCCGGCACGAGATGGAAGTGTTCGAGTTGATTCGTCAGCTGGTGAGCGAGGGCTTGGGCGCGTTGGTCATTACCCACCACATGAACCTGGCGGCGCGCTACGCCACCCGGATGCTGGTCCTGTCGGCGGGGAAGGCCGTCGCCGAGGGCATCCCCCAGGAAGTGTTTCGGCGGGAGATCCTCGAGCCGGTATTCCAATGGCCGCTGGGCGTCGCGCATTGGCTCGACGCGCCCCAGGTGGTTCCGTTGCGGCCTGGCGAGGCGGTGCGGGGATGAAACCGCTTCTCCTCGCGTGTCTCCTCCTGTCGCTCACGACGCCCTTGGCGGGGCAGCAGCCTGCGCGGGT
>DASYPP010000047.1:0-72304 GCA_036006525.1 Gemmatimonadales bacterium | reverse complement strand
CCAGCTTTGCCTAACCCCACCCACGGATACTTGATCAACCGGGGCCAGCGCCGGGCCGGATTTTCCAGGATGTAGCGAACCTTTTCCTGGTAATCACGCGCATTTCGAAGAATCCTGTCGTAGTACTCGTCCTGCCATATCACACCAACACGCCCGAAGACTCGCTGCATTCGATTGGCCGTGAATGACTTCCATGACCGCACTATGTCTTCCAGGTCATGATCGGTCCGAGGTGTTACGATGACATGTGCGTGATCGTTCATGACGACGAATGCGTGCAAGCCATAGCGATCGTCCTCGAAATGACGAATCGCTGAAGTCACTATTGAACGCTCAGGCCCGGAGAGATCCGGCTGCCTTGTCTTAAGGCACCAGTTCACCATATAGGTACTCTCTGGGGCGCGCCAATGAGGCAGATGCCGGCGATACGCCTCCAGTGCGTGTTTTTTCATGACGGCTCCGTTGGCTGATTCGTTCAGATTCACACCAATGCATCAACGGAGGCTCAAATCATTCCAGGGGTTTTCTGGACGGCGGATCAAGCTGACGTCTCTACAGTCGGGCACGGAGGCCCGGAGCCAGTCGGGCACGGGGGCCCGACCTACCCGCTCCCCGCCCACGCCGACATCGCCATCGTCGGCGCCGGCTACACCGGGCTTGCCGCGGCGCGGGCGCTCGCGCGCCGGGGCGCTAAAGCCCTGGTCATCGAGGCCGAGACGGCCGGGGCGGGGGCCAGCACCCGGAACGGCGGCTTCGTCCTGCCCGGCTACAAGCGGGAGTTGTCCGGCCTCATTCGCCAGCTGGGCTTCACCCGGGCCCTGGAGCTGTTCGAAGAATCACTTCACGCCATGACTTTCGTGGAATCGCTGATCGCGGAGGAAGCCATCGAGTGCGACTATCGCCGGGCCGGGTACCTGGCCGCGGCGGAGTCGCGGCGGCAGCTGGAGGACCTCGAACGGACTTGTGAACTCCTGGAGCTGCGCTGCCGTTATCCGACCACCATGCTGGGCGTCGACCGGATCGGCGAGGAAGTCGGATCGGCGCGTTACGTCGGAGGAGCGCTGGATCCCCGCGCCGGGTCGGTGCAGCCCGCACTGTTGCTGGCCGGGGTGCGGCGCGCAGCGCTCGACGCGGGAGCGACGGTAGCCGAGGACACCCGGGTGACGGCCGTCAGCCGGACCGGGGGCCGATTTACGATCGAGACCACTCGGGGAAGGCTCACCGCGGACGACGTCCTGGTCGCCACTAACGGCTACCGACCGCCGGATCCGGCGCTCCGCCGCCGGGTGATCCCGGTCGGCAGTCACATCATCGCGACTGCGCCACTGGAGCGCGGTCTCCAGCGACGGCTCATCCCCCAGGGCCGGGTCGTGAGTGATTGCCGCCACCTGCTGCACTACTATCGCCTGTCGGGCGACGGCCGGCTGCTGTTCGGGGGGCGGGCCGCCTTTTCTCCCATCTCGACCGCGGCGGCCGCGGCGCGTCTCCGCCGGGACATGGTCGTGATTTTCCCGGAGCTGGCGGAGACCCCGGTCGATTTCAGCTGGTCCGGCACGCTGGGATTTGCCCGGGACCAGGTGCCCCACGCCGGGCGCCTGAACGGAATAGCCTACGCCTGCTGCTATGGCGGACACGGTGTGGCCATGTCCCTTTACCTCGGCCATCGAATGGGTGAGTATATGGCGGGAGGGGACCCGCCCCCCATTGCCGGATTGGACTTTCCCGCTATCCCGCTGTACAATGGCCGTCCCTGGTTCTTGCCGCTGGCGGGAGCCTGGTTTCGATTACGAGATCTGCTGGATCACTGACCGCCTGACCGCCTTACCGCCTTCCAGGAGGACTTGTGAGCACAAAGAAAGAAGCGGAGAAGCTGGTGAATGAGGTCATGAGTGGAGGCGTGAGCCGCCGTGAGTTCGTCACCCGTGGCATGGCGCTGGGGTTGAGCCTGAGCACCATCGGGATGGTGCTGGCCTCGTGCGCCAAGAAAGAAGGCGACAAGACTCCCGGCGCCGACAGTACTACGGCGATGGCCGACCTGGGCCCGATCGAGAAAGAGCTCAACATCTACAACTGGTCGGACTATATCGCGGAAGACACGGTGCCCAACTTCGAGAAGGAATTCGGGGTGAAGGTCACCTACGATACCTATGAGAGCAACGAGGAGATGGTGGCCAAGCTGCAGGCCGGCGCGGCCGGGTACGACCTGGTGGTGCCCTCCGGCTACATCATCCCGGTGCTCACCGCCACCAACCTGATCCAGCCGATCAACCCCAAGTACCTCACCAACAGCGTCAACATGTCTCCCATTTTCCGGGACCTGGCGACCGATCCCGGCAATCGCTACACGGTGCCATGGCAGTGGGGAACCACGGGCATCGCCTACCGGACCGACAAGGTGACGCCGGCGCCGGACAGCTGGGCCGTCTTCCAGAATGCCCAGTATCACAAGAAAATGACCATGATGGACGACGGGCGCGAAGTGATCGGCGCCTTCCTCCGCTTCAAGGGACATTCCCTGAATTCGCGGAACCCCACCGAGCTGCAGGAAGCGAAGGCCGACGCCATCGCAGCCAAGGCCCATCTCAAGGCCTACATCTCGGCACCGGTCAAGGACCAGCTGATCGCCGGCGACGTTCACATCGCCCAGCTGTGGAACGGCGACACCAGCCAGGCCAAGGTCTCGCAGCCCAACCTGGGGTACGTGCTGCCCAAGGAAGGCTGCACCATCTGGTCCGACTCGCTGGTGATCCCCAAGTCCTCGCAGCACCCCCGGGCCGCGCATGAATTCATGAATTACATCATGCGACCCGAAGTCGCCTCGGCGATTTCCAATTTCACCGGATACGGCTCGCCCAACGCCAAGGCGGTCCTCGCCACCCCGGTACCCTATCCCTCGACCGAAGAACTCACCCGGCTCGAGTACCAGGTGGACCTGGGCGCCGACACGCAGTTGTGGGATCAGATCTGGACGGAAATCAAATCGTAAAAGGCGGTAATAGACGGTAAAGGGCGGTAATAGGTGGTATGTGTTTACCGCCTTATACCGCCCACTACCGCCCACTACCGCCTGTTGCCGCCTCGAGAAAGACTGGAGCGCCGATTAATTGCGACTGCCGACCCCTGAAGTCCTCGCGCACGCCCGCCGGTACCTGAAACTGCTGGAAGCCCCTGCGTTGTCACTGGAAGAGAAGCAAGCCTTCATCGCTGAGACCGTCGAAAATTACGCTACCTATTACAACCGCGGCTTCATCACCTATCGCAAGTCGGTGACGGAAGCCGGCCAGTTCGCGGCCATCGAATGGTCGGGGCAGGGTTCCATCCTCAAGGACATCCTGGACCGCGAATACATCGATTGCCTGGGCGGTTACGGCATCTTCAGCGCCGGGGTGAACCATCCGAAGATCGTGCACGCCGTGATCACCCAGATGCAGCGCATGGCCTTGAACAGCCAGGAGCTGCTGGAGCCATGGCGCGGTGCACTGGGCAAGCTGCTAGCCGAGGCCACGCCGGGAGACCTGCAGAACTCCTTCTTCATCAACAACGGGACTGACGCGGTCGAAGGCGCCATCAAGCTGGCCCGGCTCTACACCAAGCGGCATACCTTCATCTCGACACTCTCCGGCTTCCACGGCAAATCCCTGGGATCGCTCTCACTCATGGGCAAGGCCATGTTCCGGGAGCCGTTCCAGCAGGGATTGCAGGACGTGCTGTTCGTGCCCTTCGGCGACGCGAACGCGCTGGAGCAGGAGTTCGTCAGGGCCGATGCCGTCGGGACCCGGATCGCCGGCGTGGTGCTGGAGCCGGTGCAAGGCGAGGCCGGCGCCGTGGTTCCCCCCGATGACTATTTCCCCCGGGCCCGGGAGTTATGTACGAAATACGGCGCCCTGCTCATCGCCGACGAAGTGCAGACCGGCATGGGCCGCACCGGCAAACTCTGGGGCGTGGACCACTGGAACGTCGTCCCCGACATCATGTGCCTGGGCAAGTCGCTGGGCGGCGGCGTAATGCCTCTCTCCGCGTTCATCGCGAGCGCCAAGGTCTGGGAAGTGATGATCCCCAACCCGATCATCCATTCCACCACGTTCGGTGGAAACCCGCTGGCGTGCGCGGCGGGCATGGCGGCGCTGGAGGTCACCTTGTCGGAAGATCTCCCCGGCCAGGCCGCGACCAAGGGCGTGCTGGTGCTCGCCGCCCTCAACGACCTCAAGCGCCGCTATCCCCAGGTGCTGAAGGAGGTGCGAGGCCGGGGCCTGCTCATCGGTATGGAGTTCCATGCCCAGGAAATCGGCTGGAAGGTTGCGTCCGGATTGTTCAAGCGGGGCGTGCTGGTGGCGGGCACTTACTCCAACGCCCGGGTCATCCGGCTGGAGCCGGCGCTCGGCATCGATGAGAAGCTGTTGCAGGAGATGCTGAACCGGCTGGAGGATACATTCAAAGAGATTTGAGATTGAAGGGATTGAAGGGATTGAGGGGACTGGACCAATCCATTCAATCCCCTCAATCTCCTCAATCTATTCCGCGGTTGCCTCGTCGCCTCCGCCACCCGCCCAGCCGAACGACACCCCGAACCAGATCTTTGATCCCTTATCAAACTTGGTCGGCGAGTTGAACTTGGTGAACTCGTCCTGGCTGATCTGGAAGTGGAACACCGGCGAAATCGAAAAGCTCCCCGCGGTGAACGAGGTAGCTGCGGAGAGGTCGATGTGAGTCAGGCCGTTGTCGAAGAAGTTGCTGACCACCGTGCAGTTGTCGGTGCTGTCCGGTTCGCAGCCTTGTCCCGCGCTCAGTCCGGCGAGGGCGCCCAGCGTCAGAGTGAACGACGGCGAGATCGCGAGATCGTGACTGATCGAGCCTTCCAGGTACAGTCCCTTGATCTTGTCGACGTCGTAATAGGCCGAGAGGCTGGGCGAGAGTACGTTGGACAGACCGATCTGGCCATAAATTTCAATCGTGTTGCTGGTACTGGTGAGTCCAAAATCGTTGGGATAGACATACCCGGTAACGCCGAGGGTAAGCGACGCGCTGCCGAACGAGGTGCCGAATTCGCCGTACCAGTCGAACTCGGTCAGGTCGGGCCCGGCATGGCCGCCGCCTTCGCTGATGTCGTCGTTCGGGTCGTCATACTTGCCGATGTCGATACTGGACCATCCGCCGACGGTGATGCTTGCGTTGCCGCCAACCGGAACGGACAGCCAGAGGTCCGGTTGGATTACCGGCCGGTTGGTGAGGCTCAGGCCGCGCCATATATAAGCACTATAGACACCGAGGTCCGCGCCGTAGCTGACCTGCGCGGAGGCGGGGCGGACTGTGACCAGGGCGAGGGTGAGCACGGGCACTGTGACGAACGCCAGGAAGCGACGCATGGCCTCTCCAGGATGTAGGATTGGTGGGGGTCCGGATGGTACACTATGTGCACTCTGGTGCAGAAGCGCCAGATGGGCCAGCCATCAACCCTTACCCAGGCCGGTTGCTTGACACTTCCCTTCAACCCCGGCCGCGTGGCTCAGTTTGCCGATCCGTTCGGCCGGTTGGTGCTGCTGCTGCGGCTGGAACCGGCCAATGTCCCCGCCCAGAAGGAAGCGCTGCGCCAGGCGATGACCGTCCTCCGAACCGGTACCCTGCGCCTGGAGACCGGGTTCGAGTCCTCCGATCTGCCCGACGACACTACCCTGAAGGGCCGACTGCTTTCCCGCCGGGTCGAAGTCATTCACTTTGAAGCCGGAGCCTCGCCCAGCGACGTGCTGTTCGTCGCCCGCGCCCTGGCCCAGGACCAGGCGCCGCTGATCGGCTCGCCGGATATCGTTATCGAGTTGTTGCCGGAGTCGGCACCCACCGGTCCCCGGTACCCGTCGGCTCCGCAGGGGTTCTTTTCCGTTCTGGACTCATCTAATGCCGGCACCGAAACTCCCTCCGGACGCACCCGCACGGTCACCGGCCCGGTGGACGAATCCCAGAACCTGGCTCGCGCCTTCCAGGCCGCAGCCGCGCAGTCCTACTGGGCCGAAGCGTTGCACGCCGCCCAGGCCCTGGTATCTCTCGCGTTTCGCTTCCCCGAGCACGAACGACGGGGCTATCAGCTCAGTCTGCGCCGGCTCTTCAACCGGAAGGTATTGAGCGAGCTGATTGTCTATGCACTCAAGGCCAACGAAGAACAGCGCCGGGTGCTGGAGGTGCTGCGGGAAGGCGGGCCCGACGCCATCGAACTGGCGATCGAGCACGTGGCGAGCGCCGAGGCGGTCGGTCCCCGGCGGTTTCTATATGACTTTCTTGCCCAGAAGCCGGAAGCGTACTTCCTCCTGCTGCCGCTGCTGGAAAGTTCCAACGTCCATACCATTTGTCACGGGGTGGACCTGCTCGGCAGGATTGGAGTAGTCGATGCGATCCGGCCGCTGCGCCGGCTCGCCGAGCATCCCGATCCCAGGGTCCGTCAGTCCGTGGTCCAGGCGCTGGCCCGATTCCGTGAACACGGCGTGATCGAGCCGCTCCGGAAGGCGCTCAGTGACCAATCTCCCGGGGTCCGCGCAAGCGCGGCGCACGCCATCGCCGACCGGAACTCCAACGGACTGGCGATGCCGCTCCTGGTGGCGCTGGAGTCGGAGAAGGATGCGGCAACCTGGCGGGAGCTGGTGCTCGCCCTGGGCCGGATTGATTCGGCCGAAGCGGCCGGGGCGCTGGTCGCGATGGCGCTCGACCGGAAAGCCCTGCTCAAGAGCGGGGGCCGCCCGACGGCGCAACGCCTTATCGCAGTCGAATCCCTGGTGGCCGCGGGGCACCCCAATGCCATCCGCGGCCTGGAGCGCGTGGCCCGCGAGGCGGACGGGGCGGTGGGCACCGCGGCGCAAGAAGGGCTGTCCTCCCAAGTCGAGGCGGACAAGACGGTCAAAGGCGGTCGAGGCGGTCAAGAAAAAGGCTGACATCCACTTTGAATGCCAGCCTTTGTTGTCCGCCCTGACCGTCTCGTCCGCCCCGACCGCCTAGTGCAAGGGATGCACTCCCAGCGACGACACGTGCAGGTTCAGGTTGTGATTCACCCGGAGACCCACAATTCCCTTGGTGTCCAGCTGGCTGGATGGCAGGGTGGCAACCGTTGTCCCGTTCACCATGAAGGCGACGGAATCGGGGCTGGTCTGGAGGCTGATCTCGTTGGCTACCGGACCGTCGGCGCTCGCCTTCTTGATGGCGTCGGACGCGGTCCAGTCCACCACGGTTGAGGTCGTGGCTCCGGTGCGCCGCTTCACCAGGTACATGCCGTCGCCCCGGATCAGGAAATAGGTGTAGCTCTGGTTGTCAGCCTGGAGATTCTGGCCGCCCAGGAAGAGGCCGAAGCCTTCGGCGTGACCCGACGCGGGGAACACGTTGATCGTGGTGATGGCATGCACCAGGCCGTCGACCTTGTCCGCGTCGCGATAGAGAATGACCGCGGGTCCCGTCGTGAGGTGCCAGCCGGGGGTCATGACGTCGAACTTGAGGGCGGTCATGGGCCGGCCACCGTCGGTACGGGCCATCCAGCCCGCAGGAAGGACGCCGCTCCCGGCCACCGCGTGGTCGTCGTCGTGTTGCTGGGCCAGGGCCGGTCCGGCAGCCAGCGTGAGGAGGATCAAAGGCAGGTGCAAACGCATGGTACCCTCGATAATAGATGAAGGATTGAGGATTGAAGATCGATCTTGTGGAACTTGCCCGGAGACACTAATCTACCGCTGTCCTCCGCCAACCGGAGCCTGATCGTGATTCACCTGCTCTACCTGCTTTTCGCCGGAATCGGCGCGACCCTGATCCTGGGGGCGCTGACGTATGTCTCGCTCTTGATCGGCGGTTTGGTCAACGGGATGATCGTGCTGCTCTCGGGTCCCATCATCGACAAGATGATCGAAAAGCGGAAGGCCCGGGCCGGAGCAGCCTGAGCCTCTACGGCTACTCCACCTCGCTGGATTCTTTTTCCGGCGTGCTGGCTGCCTTTCGTGCCCCTTCCCAGTTGTTTTTCAAGCCCGCCAATCCTTCCCGCAAACTCCGCAATTTCTCGGGTATGGCTCCCGATCGCCGGGCGATGCTGCCGATATTGGCCGCCGATTCCGCTACCCGGGACAGGCCCATACCCGACGCACCCGACTTGATCTCGTCGACGAAGCGCGCCAGACTCCTCGTCGCCGTCTCCGCCTCGGACGGCGTGGCCATTTTCTCGATCAGGCTTTGTACCCGCTGGACCTTGGAAAAGGCCGTGTCCAGAAAGCCCAGCTGCGCCTGCTGCCGGGAGGAGAGCTTGAGACTCATGCTCGGAGTCTAATACCGGGCACCCCGGACGACTATAGCATGTTAGATTCTTTCCCCTTCCGATAAACCTTTCGGGCCCCGTTCCCGTAGGCTGGTTCCATTATGAAAATCTCAGATACCGCTATTGCCCGGCCGGTCTTCGCCAGCATGATGAGCGTCGCCCTGGTGCTGTTCGGAGTGCTGGGGTACCTGCAGCTTTCCGTCCGGGAATTCCCGGACATCGATCCTCCCATCGTATCGGTCAGTACCGTGCTCCCGGGGGCCAATCCCCAGGTGGTGGAGTCGGCGGTCACCGATATCCTGGAGGAAGAGCTGAGCACGGTCCAGGGTCTCCGGACCCTGACCAGCTCCAGCGCCGAGCAGGTCAGCAACATCACCCTGGAATTCAACCTGGACCGGGACGTCGAATCGGCCGCCCAGGATGTGCGGGACAAGGTCTCCCGGGTCCGGGGCCGGTTGCCACGCGAAGTGCTCGAACCGGTGGTGAGCAAGCAGGAGGCCGACGCGCAGCCCTTCTTCTGGCTGGCGCTCTCCGGCGACAACTACGACCTGCTGCAACTGTCGGACATCGGCGACCGGACGGTGAAGAGCCGGCTCCAATCGCTCTCCGGAGTGGGGCAGGCCCTGATCTTCGGCGAGCGGCGCTACTCGATGCGGGTCTGGCTGGAAGCGTCTCAGCTTGCGGCAAGGGGCCTGACGGTGCAGGACGTCGAGAACGCCATCCAGAGCCGGAGCGTGGAGATCCCCTCGGGTCGGATCGAATCCCTGCAGCGCGAGTTCTCGGTCCGGTCCCTGGGTGAGCTCAAGACCCCCGACGAGTTCTCCCAGCTCGTGGTAGATAACCAGCACGGTCAAATGGTTCGCCTCCGGGACCTGGGCAACGTGGAGCTCGGCGCCGAGGATATCCGCACCACCCTCCGATATAACAGCCGGCCCGCGGTCGCCATCGGCGTTGTGCGCCAGTCCAAGGCCAACATCATCCAGGTGGCCGACCAGATCTACCAGGCCCTGCCGGCCATTCAGCAGTTGTTGCCTCCCGGGGTGAAGCTGGACGTGGCATACGACCAGTCGGTCTTCGTGCGCCACTCGATCAAGGAGGCCATCAATACCCTGATCATTGCCGGCATCCTGGTCGTGATCATCATCTTTGTCTTCCTCAGGAACCTTCGGGCCACGATCATTCCCGGCCTGGCCATCCCGGCTTCCGTGGTCGCGACCTTCGCGATCATGTACGCCCTGGGATTCTCCATCAACAACTTCACGCTGCTCGCGCTGACCCTCGCCATCGGCATCGTGGTGGATGACGCGATCATCGTGCTGGAAAACGCCTACCGGCACCAGGAGGAGCTGGGGGAGGACCCCACGACCGCGGCGATCAACGGGACCCGCGAAATCGCCTTTGCGGTGCTGGCCACCACGATTTGCCTGGTGGCGGTGTTCACTCCCCTGGCCTTTCTCAAGGGTTCTACCGGCCGGCTCTTCAACGAATTCGGCATTGCGCTGGCCGGGTCGGTCATCATCTCAGGACTCGTTGCCCTGACGCTCACTCCAATGCTGAGTGCGAAGATCCTGAGGGTGCCCAAACAGCACGGGCCCATCTTCAGGGCGTTTGAGCGGGGATTCGAGGCCATTTCCAACGGGTACGCCAGGAGCCTCGGCTGGGCCCTGCGTCATCGCCTGGTGGTGCTGCTCGGCGCTGGAGCGATGATCGCCATCGCGGTTGTCACTTTCCGCAGCCTGAAGCACGAATTCATCCCGGCGGAAGATCGCGGGTTCTTCATCGTGGTGGCCATCGCGCCCGAAGGTTCCACGGTCGCTTACACCGACAGTTACATGAAGCGCCTTGAAGCCATCCTGGCCCACACCAAGGACGTGGAGGGCTACTTCGAGCTGGTGGGCGGCTTCGGCCCGGTGAGCCAGGGCATTGCGTTCGTGCGGCTCTCCGACTGGAGCAAGCGAAAACGCAAGGTGCAGGACGTCATCAACGAGGTGCAGCCCCAGTTCTTCGGCGTGCCGGGCGTGATGGCCTTCGCCAACAATCCCCCCGCCATCGGGAACGGTTTTGGATCGCAACTCGAGTTCGTGGTCCAGAACCCGGATTACGACAAGCTGACCGCTGGAGTCCAGGCGCTGATGCAGCGGGCCCAGGGAATCCATGGGCTGGTGAACCTCCAGCTGAACCCGAAGGTGAACAAGCCGGAGTTGACTGTCACTTTTGACCGGGACCGGGCGGAGGACCTGGGGGTTCCGGTGCGGGATATCGCGTCGACCCTGCAGACCATGCTGGGCGGCCGTGAGGTCAGCACCTTCACCCGCGCCAACAAGTTGTACAAGGTCATGGTGCAGCTGCGCCCCGAGGAACGGTCCACACCCTCGGACATGAGCGGCTTGTATCTCAAGGGACGCGACGGTGAGCTGGTGCAGATGGACGCCGTCGCCCACGTGAGCGAAGGAGTCGGACCGCAGCAACTCAATCACTTCGACCGGGTGCGGTCCTTCACCATCTCCGCGGGCCTCGCCCCCGGCTTCAGCCTGGGTGAAGCCATCGACTCGATGCGAGCGGCGGCCACCCAGGTACTGCCGCAGGGCAGCTCGACCGCCCTCCAGGGCGAAGCCCGGGAACAGGTCGAGAGCGGGAACTCACTCATCATTGCCTTCATCCTGGCGCTCGTCGTCGTCTTCATGGTCCTGGCGTCGCAGTTCGAGTCCCTGGTCCACCCCTTCACCGTGCTGCTCGCCGTGCCGCTCGCTGTCACGGGCGCGCTGGTGACCCTCAAGCTGGCCGGGTCCACCCTCAACCTGTACAGCGAGATCGGGTTCATTCTCCTGATCGGCATCGTGACCAAGAACTCGATTCTGCTGGTGGAGTACGCCAACCAGCTGCAGGACCGGGGCCTGGGACTGGTCGAGGCGATGCTGGAAGCGGGACGGATCCGGCTCCGCCCCATTCTCATGACATCGTTCGCCACCATCATGGGCGCGCTCCCCATTGCGCTGGGACTGGGCGCCGGTTCCATGAGTCGCCGGCCCCTGGGGTACGGCATTGTCGGTGGCGTGTTCCTGTCCACCGTTCTAACGCTGTTCCTGGTCCCGGTGGGATATGTTCTCCTCGACCGGCTGGCCCGGCGCAAGCCGCGCGAGGCGAAGGCCGAAGAGCGCTTGCCGGTCGGCGCGGAGGCGCACTGATGTTTGCACTACTGCTGGTACTCCAGGTCGCCGCGCCGAGCGCGCCCTCCCAGGACACCGTGCCCCGGGTGACCCTGAACGAGGCGCTTGCTCGCGCCAGTCAGCTGGACCCCAACTACGTGTCGGCCCTGGGCCGGGTGGGCACCGCCGAGTGGGGGCGTCGCGCCGCGCTCGGCGCCTTCATCCTGCCCTCGCTCACGATATCGCTCGATTATACCAAGTACTCGGTGCCGTTCTTCAACATCGGCACCGGCGGATTGCAGTCCACCTCGACCAACTTTCAGGCCACGGCGCGCTACGAAATCTTCAGCGTCCGAAAGTTCGCTGAGCTATCCAGGAGCCGGGCCGCGCTCGACGAAGCGGAAGCCGGCAGCATGGAGGCCCGCTTCACCGCCGCGCTGCTCACCGAAGCCGACTTTTACGACGTGCTGGCCAACGAGGAGCTCGCCAAGCTCTCCGGCGATCGGGTACGGCGGGCCAGTGAGGCCTTCCAGGTCGCGCGGGCCCGGGTGTTGTCAGGCGCCGCTGTCCAGAGCGACTCGCTCGAGCTGTTTCTGGAGTTGACCCGCTCCCAGGTGGAGCAGCTGCGCCAGGAATCGGCGCTCCGGGTTGCCCGGCTCCAGCTCGGGCGGCGGATCGGAATCAGCGGGCCGGTGAGCGCGGCTCCGGTGGACAGCGTCCCCGCTTCCGAGTTGCCGATCACGTTGAGCGACGCGGTCGACCTGGCCGTGGAGCAGGGTCCCCAGTACCGGGTGGCGCGAGCGGCCGAGCGGAGCGCGAATGCCGTCCTGCGAAGCCGGCAAAGCGACTACCTGCCGACCTTCACGGTCACCGGTTCCCATACCAGGTTCGACACCCAGCTCTTTCCCAACGCTCGCACGGTATCAGCCATCGACTTCGGTGTCTCGATTCCGATCTGGAACAATGGCCAGCGGGAAATCGCCGTGAGCCAGGCGCGAGTTGACCGCAATGTGGCGCAGGCGATTCGGACCGACCTCGAGCGGGCCGCGCTGGCCGACGTGACCCAGGCGTACGAGGCGTATACCACTGCACGCGCCACCGTGGCCCTGCAGCAGACCGGCGTGCTGGTGGCCCGGGAGAACTACCGGGTCCAGGAGGTCCGCTATCGGGCCGGGGCTTCTACCATCCTGGACCTGCTGAGCGGCCAGGTAGCCCTCGCCGAGGCTGAAGCGGTGCTGGTGCAGTCCCGTTTCTCCGTCCGGCTCGCGTTGGCGGGTCTCGAAGCAATCGTAGGCCGCCGGTTGTTCGAAGATCGAGTGCTTCCATGAGTTTTCAGCAACCGCAAACGCAAAGGCGCAAAGGCGCAAAGATGACCAACCGATTCCTGCGAGTGAGTCTATTGAACTCTTGGCGACTTGGCGTTCTTGCGTTGGCAGTGGTGTCGGTCGGCTGCAAGAAAAAGGCGGCAGCCGCCGGGCCCGGTGGATTCGCCCTGCCGGTGGAAGTGGCGGTCGCCCGGAAGGACACCGTGGTGGACGCCATCGCGGCCACCGGCCAGGTCGAGGCGATTCAGGCCATCGAGCTTCGCCCCGACATTGAAGGCCGGATTGTCGACATTACGGTGCGGGAAGGGCAGGCGGTCGGGAAAGGGGCGGCGCTGTTCAAGATCGACGACCAGGAGTTGAAGGCCACGCTGGAGCGGTCCCAGGCCGACTGGGACCTGGCCGCGCAGGCCCTGAAGCGGACCCGCGATCTCCAGGGTCAGAACGCCTCATCGGCCGCCGACCTGGAACAGGCCGAGGCCAATGAGCGCAGCACTCGCGCCCAGGTGGACCTGCTCAAGATCCGGTTGGATCGCACCACGGTGCGGGCGCCGTTCAGCGGCGTCGTGGGCCAGCGGTTCGTGAGTTTCGGTGACTATGTCACCACCAGTTCCCGGCTCGTTGCCTTGCAGACGGTGAACCCTCAGCGCGCCGTCTTCCAGGTTCCCGAACGCTACGCCGAGCGTCTGAAACTCGGCCAACGGGTGACGTTCCGGGTCGCGGCCCTGGGTAACAAGGAATTCACTGGCGTCGTGGATTTCGTAGATCCCATCGTCCAGCTCCCGGCCCGAACCATCCTGATCAAGGCACTGGTGCCCAACAATCAGCGCCAGCTCCAGGCCGGCATGTTCATCGAAGCCCGGCTGGCCACCGATGTGCGCGCTAACGCGGTGCTGGTGCCCGAGGAATCGATCCTCCCGATCCAGGGCGGCAACTTCGTATGGGTGGTGAGAGACGGCAAAGCCTCGCGGAGCCAGGTCGGGCTCGGCGTTCGCATGCCGGGGTTTGTAGAGATCAGAAGCGGACTGGACGCGGGGGACCAGGTTGTGGTGGGCGGCCTTGCCATGCTGCAGGATGGTATGCCAGTCACCGCGACGGTGGTGGAGCGCGGCGTGGCCCGGCCGGATTCGAGCGAAGTCAAAAAGCCGGAGTAGTCATCGTGCCCCATCTCTGTCGCGACATCATGACGCCGGATCCGGCCAGCTGTCAGCCGGACCAGACGGCGCTGGAAGTCGCCCAGTTGATGCGGGCCCGCAATGTCGGCTCGGTGCCGGTGGTCGAAAACCGGGACAGCATGGTGCTGGTCGGCATCATCACCGATCGCGACCTGACGATCAAGGTGATCGCTGGCCGCCGCGACCCCGCGACCACCTCGGTGCGCGACGTGATGTCCCCCAACCCTATCACCTGCGCCCCCGAGGACGACATCCAGCGGGCGCTGGAAACCATGGCCCGCTCCCAGGTGCGCCGGCTTCCCGTGGTGGACGGCCGCCGCCTGATCGGCATCATCGCGCTGGCCGATATCGCCACTCGGCTCCACGCGCCCGCCGACACCGCCGACCTGGTGGAACAGATCTCCCGCGAATGGCGGGACATCGAGCAGATCACGAAGGAATGGCAGGACATGTGAGAATGCCGGAATGTGGGAATAACAGAATGTGGGAACAAACCAGCCGCGCAACCGGAACTGTTCCCACATTCCCACAGTCCCACATTCCCACATTGGTTTTTTTGTTGATCTGGATTCCCTCACTCCTGAGTGCGCAGTTAGTGGGCCGCTGGCGCCTTTCGCTGGAATCGAGCCGCCCGATGCTCGCCGAGCTGGTGCTCGACTCGACCGGTTCGTCGTGGCGAGGTTCGATTCTTCTCGAGCGCCCCGATTCATCTACCATCACCCTGACGAGACTGGTGCCCCAGCCAGGGGGCGCTCTTCACGCCGAGGCTCCCGCCGTGCGGCTGGTGCTGGACCTCAAGCCCGTCGCCGACGCGCTCCAGGGAACATTACGGCTGAACCGTGACGAGTATGCGGTCGCCGGTATCCGGCTCGATCCCGGCGATGAGTTCTATCCCTCGCCTCCCGCCTTTCGGCTTCGCCAGGTGGTGTGGGGCTCCAGCCAATCCCGGTTCCGGATTCCTGGCCGCTGGCTCGCCGCCATCCAGGCCCAGGGCATTACCCCCCAGACACTGCGCGCCAGCTACGTCGAGTTGGCATTGGGAGCCGGACTCGCCCCCCTGACCCCCGACAGCCTGGGCACGGTCGGCCTTTTTCGTGCGATGGGGCTGTATCGCCGCGACGAAATGTTGAAATCGGCGGTCGCCGTCCTGGAACAGGTCAGACAGAATATCGCCGACGAAATCGTTGCCGCGCGATTCGACTACCTCTTCCGGCCGACCGGCGCCTGGCAGGTGGACATCCACGATGTCGCACTGGCGCGGGCACGGCAGACCCTTCGCACCGTCACCTGGGAATCCGCCCGGCCTGCGCTCGCGGCCGCGGGTTTATTGCCGGCCTCTCCCCCGCCGGAGCTCGCGGACATTCCCCTCGCGCTATACCGGCTGTTCGCGCTGCGGACGATTGATTCGCTCGCTTTCCGCGCCACGCTGCAACAGATGCGCACTCCGGATCCGGAGTCGAAGAACGCGGTGCTGGCGCTGCTGGACGGTTATGAGAGCGCGGCCCAGTGGTATGTCGCGGTGCTCCGGCTGCTGCTCGAGCAACCAGTCTTCGATTCCCGGATGTCGATCGCGGACCGGGTAACGGCGTTCTGGAAGCGACCGGCCGCGGTTCCCGAGATCCGGTCCCGGAGCTACGGCTATCCCGAAGGGTCCGCCCGGGTCGGGGTAGACAGCGCCATGGTGCATCACCTGGTCCAGCCGCTGAATGCGCCGGCGGAAGAATGGTTGGCGCGGCATGAAGGGCCCAGCCTGGTGGCCGCGATTCACCGGCTGCCTTCGTCGCCGGGGAACTCGTACCTCGAGCTTCCCGGACAGCGCTATCGCCTTACCGCGGTCGGCCAGGCCGCGGCGGAGTCGTTTAACGGTTTCCTGGAGCCGCGCGACCTGATCCTGCTCGATCCCAGTTACGAGCCATTGCTGGCGCTGGCAACCCTGGTGCATGAGTGGCAGCACCTGCTGCACGAGCACCTCCGGGATTCTGCCATGGTGTTCCCGGCCGCCGGAGGATCGATCCGGCTCAACCAGTTGAACCCGTTCCAGGCCGAAGGACTCGCCGAGTGGGCGGCGGAGCAGATCATGCAGCCGCTGTCGGAGCGGTATCCACTCCTCCGCTTCGGGGAAGCAGAGAAGCGACTGAGCCTGACGGAGGATGACCCCCACGTGCTGGGGTACGCCATGGTGCGGGCGCTGAACGCGGCCCTCCGCGATCCCCGCGCCACCCTCACCCTGCTGCTGAGTGCCGCCGATCCCGGGCAGGTGCTGCGCGATCCGCGGGTGGCCTCCACCTGGCGCAACCTGTCCGCAGCCGACCGCACGCTGCCTCGGCGCGGCGGCTTGAGCCTCATTCCGGAAACCCGTTTCCAATTGATCGATGAGGAGCCGGATGTGCTGGAAACACGGATACGGATTGAAGGGATCGATGGGAACTAGGGATTATATTGCTCGCGCCATGTCCATCTTGCGTGTCGCCCTGTTCCTGCTCGTCTTGAGCTCGCCCGCCGTTGCCCAGGTCACCACCCCTGAGCGAACCAGCAACCGCGAAACCTCGTCCCAGCAGCAGGTGCTCGCCTTTCTCGACAGCCTCGAGCGGCGAACCCCCGACCTGCGCGCCTGGACGCTGACCCTGAGCCCCGAAGGGCGCCAGGTCCCGGTACTGCTCGCCGCCCGCCCCATGGTGGACGGCCCGGCGGCGGCCCATCGAAGCGGGAAACCGATCGTTTATCTCCAGGCCAACATTCACGCCGGCGAGGTGGAGGGGAAGGAGGCTGCCCAGATGCTGCTCCGGGACCTGACGGTGGGTCCGTTGAAGCCGCTGCTGGACAGCGTCATCCTGCTGGTGGTGCCGATTTACAATGCGGACGGGAACGATCATTTCGCCCCGGGCGACGTGAACCGTCCCGGGCAGAACGGCCCGTCCCCGGTCGGGGAGCGCGCCAATGGCCAAGGCTACGACCTGAACCGCGACTACGTGAAGCAGGAAGCGCCGGAGACCCGCGCCTCGCTGGCCCTGATCGAGCGCTGGGATCCGGATGTCTTCATTGACCTGCATACCACGAATGGCAGCTATCATGGTTACTTGCTGACCTATTCGCCCGGGCTCAATCCCAACAGCCCGCCGGCCAACGATTACGTTCGCGACCGTTTTCTTCCCACCATCCGGGAGCGGATGCGGCAGCGCCATCACCAGGAGACTTTCTGGTACGGCAACTTCCGGAACCAGACGCCCGATTCGCTGATCCAGGGGTGGGAGACCTACGACCCCCGGCCCCGCTTCGGCACCAACCTGATGGGCCTGCGAGGCCGGTTCTCAATTCTGAGCGAAGCCTACAGCAATGCGCCGTTCGGTGACCGCATATCGGTGACCTACAACTTTGTGCGGGAAATCCTGAGCCTGCTCGCGGAACAATCGGTCCGGGTCCAGGCACTGTCGCTCGCGTCCAATGACTTTCGGCCGGACTCGGTCACCGTGCGATCGGTCATGGCGCCGCCCACCGTGCAGGACGTGATCGCGGAAATCACCGAACCGGCGGATGACGGGGCCGGGCCGTTCGCCCACCGCCGCCGCACCGGGGTGTACCGCACCATCCGGATGCCGGTGTTCGATCGCTTCACCGCACTTCGGAGAGAGGCGCTGCCAGCCGGCTATCTCGTCCCGCCTGCCTTCCCCGACCTGGTGAATCTGCTGCTGGCCCAGGGGATCGTGGTGGAGCGGCTGCGCACTCCCTGGCGCGGCGACGTCGAGACCTTCAGCGTGGACACCATCACATCCGCCCGCTTTGTGTTTGAAGGCCATCGGGCGGTGACCGTCGAAGGCCACTGGTCTCCCCAGGCGGCGGACAGCGCCCGGGCCGGCTCATTTTACGTGCCGGTCACCCAACGCCTGGGTGTGCTGGCCGCGTATCTGCTGGAACCGGCGAGCGAGGATGGATTCGTCACCTGGAACTTCCTGGACCGCTCGCTTCGCCAGCACGCCAACGCCCCGATTCGCCGGGTGAGGAAACCGCTGGTTGCCGATCTTGAAGTGGTGGAAGGCAACTGATGTCAATCGTCAATCTTCAATCATCAACCTTCAATGTCGCTTAAGACTGGCTCCAAGGCGCCCGCCTTCTCTCTCCCTTCCGACAGCGGCGAAACGGTGTCGCTCTCCGGTCTCAAGGGAAAGCCGGTAGTGCTGTATTTCTATCCCAAGGACGACACGCCCGGGTGTACCGTCGAGGCCTGTGAGTTCCGGGACAGCTGGGCCGATGTTCAGAAAACCGGCGCGGTGGTACTCGGCGTATCTCCCGACGGGCTCGCCGACCACAAGAAGTTCCGGGCCAAGTTCAAGCTGCCTTTCCCCCTGCTGACGGACGAGGACCACGCGGTGGCCGATGCCTATGGCGCGTGGGGGGACAAATCGATGTATGGCAGGAAATACAAGGGAATTCTCCGCACCACCTTTCTCATCGGGCCGGATGGCACGATTGCCCGGGTGTTCGAGAAGGTGAAGCCGAAAGGGCACGCGGCAGAGGTGCTGGCGTCCATTAAAGAACTCAAATGATAAACCGTGCAGTTTTTGAAAGGGTGGACCAATGAAGTTCGGAAAGCTGTGGCTCGTCAGTGCGATACTAGCCGGTTGTTCTCGCCAGCCGTCTCCGGCCGTGCCGATACCGTCGGAGCCGGGGGAGAGCCACCTCGGTAGCATCAAGCAATTGACTTTCGGCGGGAACAACGCCGAATCCTATTTCTCCGCGTCCGGCAAGCAGCTGATTTTCCAGCGCCAGGAGCAGGTGAACGTGGCCTGCGACCAGGAATACATCATGAATATCGATGGGACCGGCGTGCACCGGGTCTCCAACGGCCTGGGCCGGACCACCTGCGGCTATTTCTACGACAATGACCGGCGGATCTTCTACAGCTCGACCTTCAAGAACTCACCCGATTGCCCCCCCGTCCCCGACCGCTCCCATGGATACGTGTGGCCGGTCGGTCACCTCGAGATCTATACCTCGAAGCCCGACGGGAGCGACCTTCGCCAGCTGACCGACAATGGCGCCTACAACGCCGAGGGCACCCTCTCGCCGGACGGGAAGACCATCATCTTCACCAGCACCCGCGACGGCGATCTCGATCTGTACACCATGAACGTCGACGGCAGCAATGTCCGGCGGATCACCCGCCGGGTGGGCTACGATGGCGGTGCGGTATTCTCACCGGACGGCAAGACCATCGTGTGGCGCGCCGGCTATCCCGGCACCGCGGCCGACTCGGCCGACTACCTGGCCCTGCTCGGCCAGCGCCTGGTCCGGCCTTCCCGAGTGGAACTCTGGGTCGCCAACGCCGACGGCAGCAACCCCCGGCAGATCACTCACCTGGGGGGTGCGAATTTCGCTCCCTCCTTCCATCCCGATGGCAAGCGGATCATCTTTTCGTCGAACTATGAGACCCCGCGGAGCGGAAACTTCGACCTGTACCTGGTGAACCTGGACGGGACCGGGCTCACCAAGATCACCACGGCCGGGACATTCGACGGTTTTCCCATGTTCAGCCCCGATGCCCGGAAACTCGTCTGGGCATCCAATCGTAACTTCAAGGTTGAAGGCGAAACCAATCTGTTTATTGCGGATTGGGTCGAGTAAATCAAAGGATTCATGATGGCCAAGAAGAAAACCGAGCCTGTCGCCGAGCCCCAACCCCGGGTGGAGCCGCCCCATCGCTCCTTCAGCGCCTGGTTGTGGGACTGGACCAAGTCCATCGCGATTGCGCTCGTGGTGTGGCTGGTGCTCCGGACCTTCCTGATCGAGGCGTTCCGGATTCCGTCCGGAAGCATGGAGAACACCCTGCTGGTAGGCGATTTCCTCTTCGTGAACAAGGCGCTCTACGGCGCCGAGGTCCCGTTCACCGGGAAGCACCTTCCCGCGATCCGGGAACCCAAACGAGGCGACATCCTGGTGTTCGACTCGGTCGAGCAGGAGGGAATGAAGATCGTCAAGCGGCTGATCGGCATGCCGGGGGACACCCTCTCGATGGAGAATGGCGAGCTCTACATCAACGGCAAGAAGATGGAAGAGCCCTACGCGGTGAAGTCGGATCCCGCCAAGAGCGAGGATCCCTTCCAGCGGGCCAAGATGCGGCAATGGCAGGCCCGGTATCTGGTCAACCGGGACCCGGCCACCTACCAACCCGATCTCCATGACTGGGGGCCGATCGTGGTGCCCCGGGACTCGTTCTTCATGATGGGCGACAACCGGGACAGTTCCTACGACGGACGCTACTGGGGATTTCTTCCCCGTCTCAATGTCCGGGGGACGCCGCTCATCGTGTATTACAGCTACGACAAGAACAGCTACAAGCCGCTAAGATTCCTGACGGCGATACGGTGGGGACGGTTGTTCACGACGCCGGACTGAACACCTCGACCTTATTCCTTCGATCCCTCGGTCTGGGGTTGGCCGCCCGGGTTGGTGACGGCGAGATAGACGGCAGAGCGTCCGCAGGACGAGCAGTGCAGGGTAATCCGTCCCAGGTCGGGCGCGCCGCGCGGCAGGCGCCTGGGAGTCCGTTCGATTTCGGTGCTGCCGCAACTGGGGCAGACCAGAGGTTTGTGGTCGCGATCTGTCGCGATCAGCGTGAGAGCTTCGGCTGCCCGATACTCCTTGATGCCGCGTCGACCCACCGGCCCTGACCTTCCCGGAAGCCGCCTGCATTCCGGCAGTTTGCTTCCCGATTCGAATCTATCCGGCTTTTCAGGCTTCGGCAAATCCTCGGGGGTAACCATCATAAAGCTTTTCGCGGTTTCCGCAGTCCTTTGCCTCGGTCTCGGGGCCGGCCCGGCTCCGGCCGTCCGCTCCCATCGCATTGACCTGACCGGAGGCGAGAATGTCAGCCATGAGATGTCCCCGGACGACCTTACGGCGAGTCCCGGAGACACCCTGGTCTTCCACGCGGAGAGCGGGGCACCCCATGCTCTTGGCGTCGATCCCCAGGGGATGACCCCCGCGGTTCACGAGGCCTGGAACCGGGCGCTCCCCCGGCGGGTCGGGGACCTTCGCGGGCCCCTGATGCGCCAGAACGACAGCTACGAAATCGTGATTCCACGGTCAGTTCCGAAGGGAAAATACCGGATTTTCTGCCTTCCCCACCGGGCCTACGACGAGGACCTGGAGTTGGAGATCAAGTAGCCTCCAAATTGCAGTAACCCTCAAGCTCCTATCCCCTTAGTCCGGCTGGTTGCCGAGCCGGGGAGCGGCCGGTACATTGCCGGGACCTCCTTTCTCGTTCCAGGACCCTATGATCAGGATGCGTGCGCTCGCGTTGGCGGGTTTCGCCGCGGTCGTCTCGGGATGTGCCCATTCAGTACAGACGCCCGCCCCGACGCCTGCCGACATTCCCGCGCTCGAGGCGGCCAGGCAGCAGCGGCCCAACGATGCGTCGGTGCTTACCCGGCTCGGCATCGCCTACTTCGATGCCAAGGATTACACCAAGGCCCGGGATGCACTCCGCGCTACACTGGTCGTGGAGCCCACTTCCTACGCCGCGGCGGTTTATCTCGGGCTCTCCTACGAGGAGCTGGGTAATCTCGACTCGGCCCGGGTCAGCTATGGCCGCGCCGGCGCCATGCGCATTACCTCCGGCCAGCGGGAGGAACTGACCGCTCGGCTGACCTTGCTCACCAGGAAAGAGCTGCAGCAGGATGCCCGCAACGCATTGGCCCAGGAAGCGGTACTCACCCAGTCAGCCCCGGTCGAGAACACCATCGCGGTCTTCCCTTTCCGCTATCGGGGCGCCAACGAAGAGCTGCGGCCACTGGAGCGAGGTCTGTCCCAGTTGATCGTGACCGACCTGAGCAAAGTCGCCCGGTTGCGGCTGCTGGAGCGGGAACGGGTTCAGGCCCTGCTCGATGAAATGCAGCTGACCGATTCCGGCCGGGTCCAGACGGCCACTGGGGCGCGGTCAGGCCGGATGCTTCGGGCCGCGAGCGTAGTCCAGGGCACCCTGCAGGACCAGCCGGGGAATGGAAGCCAGCTGCGGCTCGATGCCAACGTGGTGAACGCCACCAATGCCTCGGTGACTGCCACGGGTGCGGCAACCGACCGGCTGCAGCAGCTCTTTGAAGTGGAAAAAACCGTGGTCCTCCAGTTACTGCAGAAAATGGGGATCACGCTGTCCGCCGCCGAACGCCGCGCCATCAGCGAGCGGCCCACCGCCGACCTCCAGGCCTTCCTGGCGTATAGCCGCGGGTTGGAAGCCGAAGACCGGGGTGACTACCAGGCCGCTGCCGAGCAGTTCAGCGCGGCCGTCGCACGGGATCCCAACTTCCGGACCGCGAAAGACAAGCAGGCCCAGAACCAGCGGATGGCCGCGGCGATCGGAACCACGCCAGCCCAGCTGGCCGGGATCCAGGGTGGCGTTCCCACCGGCTCGGACCGTCCCCAGCAGCCGGGCACGCCGGCCCCGCGAGTCGTCACCCTGCGTAACGTGATCACCGGGTCGATTCCCAGTCACGGTGGGCTGATCACCGGCCAGGTCGGCGGCCAACCGCCGCTCCAGCGGCCGCCGCTCCCCGAAGCGATCCAGACCGATGATCCGCGGACCGGCGGCCTCACGGGCCAGATCATCATTATCATCACCCGCCCATGAGAACTTCGACTCGAGCCGCCCTGGCTCTCGTGGTCGCGCTGGCAGCTGCGCGCGGCGCCCAGGCGCAGGACGATCAGCTGGTGACCTCGACCTCCTTTATCACCGGCATTTCGGCCCGAGGTTACTCGGTGGACGCCGGTCCCAACACCCGGCAATTCGCGTTTCCGATCGCGCTGGTCATGCCGGTAAATGAGCGGCTGTCGGTGGATGTCGGCACCTACTTCGCCTCGACCCGGAGCGAAGTGAGCGGTGCGGCCACCACGGTATCGGGTCTGACCGATACCCAGGTCCGCGGGTCGTACGTGTTCGGGCGCGACGCACTGGTCGCCACGGTGATGGTGAATCTGCCGACCGGCAAGAAGCAGACGACCGCGGAGTCCGGTGTCCTCGGCGTTGCCGCCGCCAACTTTCTGTCCTTCCCGGTGAATTCCTATCGCACCGGACTCTCCGTCACCGGCGGACTGGCGGTTGCCACGACGGCCGGGTCCTGGAACCTGGGCCTGGCGGGAAGTCTTCGTATGAGCGGAGAGTACACCCCGTTCACCGACGACAACCTCACGTACTCTCCGGGAACCGAAGGCCGTATCAAGGTGGCGGCTGACCGCACCCTCGGCACATCCAGGCTGGCGGCCGGGTTCACGTTCAGCACCTTCGGCAACGACGACTTCGCCAATTTGTCGGGCGGGGGCAATGGGACCTACCAGCCCGGCAATCGCTACATCGGGGAGTTGTCCCTGTCCTTCCTGGCCGGGAACGGCACCCTGACCGGGTATGCCTGGGACTTCTACCGCCAGAAGGCCGGGGGAGCCGGGTCGACCAACCAGGAAAACATCTTCTCGCTGGGTGCCAGCGGATCCTGGCCCATGGGTCGGAACATGCGGCTGGAGCCGCTACTCGAAGCCCGGTTCTGGTCACCGGACCAGGGCAGTGGCAGCCTGTTCGGCGGTGGGGCAGCCCTCCAGATTCCGATGGGCGAGAAGATCACCATCTCCCCGGCGGCCCGGTTCGACTTCGGGAAGTACGAGTTTACCGATGGCTCGAACCACAATATCACCGGCTGGGGAGCTTCGCTGTTCATTCGGTATGAAATCTGACTACTGCAATCGGAAATGACTGAAACCATTGATACATAACAAATTACGCGGCGTCGTCAAAACCAGGCCGGAGCCCTCCACGGAGTCGGTCCGCTTGACTCCATCGGGGGGCTCTTTTACGTTGCCGCCGATGACGGACCTCGGTGGTTCCCAGATCTCGACGCTGCTCGAAACCCTGCCGGGAATAGCCAATGTCCTGCGCAGTCCGGTGGCAGATGCGCTCGTCAACGTGATTCGCGCGGCGGCACGGCTCAGCGAATTCGCGCTTTCCGATGCCGAGGAGCTGATCAAGTACTCGGTACGCCGGGGATTGGTCGGGAATGAAGAGGGTGAGCGGGTACTCGCTGAGGTCCAGGCGGCTCAGCGCCGGAAGCTGGAAAAGGCGGCCGAGCGGGTCAAAGCCACGAAGCACCGCACCAAGGTGAAGCCCCGGGCCAAGCCTGCCAAGAAAGCGGTTAAGGCCGGTAGAAGGCGGTAAGACTAGGTCCTGAAATCCGCCACCAGAGCCGCCAATCGATTCGCCCCAGCCAGCAGTTCACTCGCCGCCGCCGCCATTTCCTCCGTGGCGGCGTTCTGCTGTTCGGCGGCGGCGGTAACCGATTCGCTCGAGGTGGCGTGCTCGCTCGCCGCGCTGGCCGCCTGTGACGTGGTGGTGGTCAGTTCGTCGACGATCGTCCGGTTCAGGGTCGCTTCGTCTTCGACCTGCGCCGCCGCGTTCTGAATCTCCTTCACGGCGAGCGCGATCTCCTGGAGCCCGCGCGCCGCGGCCTCCGCCACGTGCTCGATTCCCTCTACCTTGCCGGATCCCACTTCCATCGTCGTTGAGGTTTCCCGCACCTGGTTCAGGAGAATCTGCACCGTCTTGGTCACGTCTTCCGCGGCCCGGGCGCTCGAGTCGGCGAGGTTTCGCACCTCTTCGGCGACCACCGCGAACCCGCGGCCCTGTTCGCCGGCCCGAGCCGCTTCGATCGCGGCGTTCAGGGCCAGCAAGTTGGTCTGGGACGAGATCTGCTTGATGAGATCGATGAAAGCGGTGATCGAGGCGGAAAGCTGGGCCAGCTGCCGGACCTGCCCCATCGAAGTCCGCACGACCTCACGAACATCCAGCAGGGTCCGGCGCGCGGCGTCCACGTCGCCCTGGTGCTGGGCCGCGACCCGCCGGATGTTTTCTCCAACCTGCACCACCCGGTTGGCAGCCTCGCCGGTGGTGCTTGCGGCCTGGCGTAATTCGCCCAGTGCCTTGCCCGCCTTGTCCATCCCGCGCACCTGGCTCTCGGCGCTGGTGGAGACCTTGACCATAGCGGTCGAGATCTCGTTCCCGCTGGCCGCCAGCTCCTGGCTCATCGCCGAGAACTGGCCCGCGCTGCTGCCGATCTGCTCCGCCTCCTTGATGACCTCGGAGACCACGGTCCTGAGCCTGGCGCCGGTGCCGTCCAGCGTCAGCGCGAGCAAGTTGAGCTCGGTCGGCATCTCGCCGAGCTGGGCCGGGCGGAGATCACCGGCTCCGAACCGCTCAGCGGCGGCCACCAGCCGGCGAAGCGGCACGTTGACCGAGCTTCGGGTATACAGGATCGCGAACACGCCGGCAGCCATGATCAGCACGATGGTCCCGATCAGGATGTACTGAACGCGGCGGGATCGCTGGCGCATGATATTGGCGCGCTCTACGGCGAGGCGGGCCTGGCCTGTGGTCAGTGCGCGAACGCTTTCAATCAGGCTGTCCGCCGGCGAATGGGCGGCGCGGGCCTGGGCCAGCGCCGCATCCGGCCGGCCGATATCCTCGAGGGCATGGGCCTCGGCGTATGCCACCTCGAGCTCCGCCTGCCGATCCGCGATCCGATTGAGGGTGACCCGGTCGTCGTCGCTCAGACTGGTCAGGTCGCCGAAGCGCCGTTGCGCCGCGTAGGCCGAGTCGCCACTGGAGATGAACTCATACCGCAACTCCAGGGACGGCGAGAGCAGGTATTGCTGCGCGGCGCGGATCTCGTTCATGACCGAGGCCACGAGCGCGCTGCCGACGTCTCCCTCTTCGGCCAGGTTCCGGAGCTCACGGTCGGCGATCTCCCCCTGGGAACGGATTGAGGTGACGCTGAGCCAGCCGACCAGGATGACCAGGATCAGCATCAGGCTCATGACGAAAGTGAACCGCTGGGTCAGCCCCGGGAGGAATTTCACTGTTCACCCGCGGGCCGCAGAGTCCCATTGCGAATCACGCCGACCTGGATATTGAGCCTGGGCACGTCCCCATTTTCATCGAAGGCAATGGAGCCGGTGAGCCCGTCGAAGGCCGGTTCAGACTGGCCCACGGCAGCGACGGCGTCCCGCAGGTCCTTGCGGCCGGTGCCGCCCCGAAGCATCGCGTCGCGCAGCAGGTACACGATATCGTAGGTGGCGGCGGCCGAATAATCGACCGGATTGCCCAGGGGAAATTTCTCCCGGTAGGCGGAGAGAAACTTGCGATTGCGCTCGGTGTTCTGGCTCGGCAGGTAGACCGTCGCGACATACACTCCTTCGCCGATGGTACCGGCATCCTCGATCCCATCCAGCCCGTCTCCCCCCAGGACCGGCCCCTTGTATCCTCGGTCCCGGATCGCCTGGAGCACCTTGGTTCCCTCGTCAATATTCGCGGCGAGAATCAGGAACTCCGCGCCCTGTCCCTGTGTCACCCGCTCCAGATAGGCGCCGACCTCGGGGTTCGCCTCCAGGAATGGGTCCACCTCGGTGACTTCTCCGCTCAGCAGGGAGAACTCTCGCTCAAACGTGCGGCGCACTCCGCGGCCATAGTCGTTGTTGACGTAGAGTACGGCGCCGCGGGTCAGCCTCAGGCTCTGCTGGACGAAGTGGGCCAGGGCGCCACCATACTGGAGGTCGCTGGGGCAGACTCTGAAGGTGTAGGGTCCGGCCTGCGTGATGAGCGGCGAGGTGGCGGACGGGGAGATCTGGACGACCGGGTTGTGGGGATTGTTGTACACCGGCGCCGCAGCCAGCGTGGTGCTGGAGTAGATGTGCCCGATCACCGCGACCACCCCGGAATCGACCAGCCTGGTGGCGACCCGCACCGCGGAGTCCGGCTCGCCGCCGTCCTCCAGGATCACCAGCCGGAGCGGCCGGCCATGGATCCCTCCGGCCGCATTGATCTCCGCGATGGCCAGTTCGGCGGTATGCAACGAGGGAGCGACGGTGGAATCGTTGAGCGGCCCGCCACCCCAGCCGATCAGGATGGGACGCGTGTCGCCCCCGCATCCCGCGATCGTCAACCCCAGAGTAAGCAGCCCTGCCGCCGTAAACCGGCCCATCCGTCCTCCGATTGTGATCGAGTTCGTGGAGACCAGAGAAAATCGCCCTTTTGCCGCAGGCGCGGTAGTAGGGGCGTACCGCCGCGCGCCCCTTCCTACTTCCTATTCCCGTTTTTCTCCCCAGGCGTCAAGGATATGGCCGTCCACCAGGCTCACCGAGATGGCCGGGGCCCAGCGGTCGGTGCGCCAGGTCAGCCGTATCATCCGGCCCTGCCTGACCCACTGCATCATCCTTTGAGATCCCTGGACCCGGGTCTCTACCTGGCCATATCGTCGGGAGAGGTCGGCGCGCCAGAGCTCCAGCAAAGCCGGGCTGCCCTCGGTCTTGAGGGTGAGAATGGCGGCCTTGTCACCGATGGCGCTGAGCCACACCTCGACCGGGCGCCGGCTCACGCTGTCGCTGTAGCTGCTGCGACACTCCTGCACCGTGCTGTCGGCGTGGGATCGAAGGCAGCGGAGCCGCTGGCCCCGGTGTCCCTGCAGCGTAGCGACCACGCGGGGGAGCGAGTCGCCCGCCCGAAATCCCCCGAACCTCAGCCGCTCGGCTCCGGGAGGGGCCTGGGCGAAGCAGAGCGCGGAAGCGATGCAAAGGCTCAGGAGCGAAACAGCGACGGTGCCGGCTGGGGACCGGAAACGTCGCTGGATCGGGTGACTTCGTGACTGCGGTGAAGATGCCGCGATGCGCGTCAGACCTTGCGGACGTTTGACGCCTGAAGACCCTTGGGGCCTTCGACAATGTCGAATTCCACGGCGTCTCCCTCGGCCAGCGAACGGAATCCCTCGGCCAGGATGGCCGTGTGATGCACAAACACGTCTTTGCCGCCTTCCTGCGCGATGAACCCGAACCCCTTGGCATCATTGAACCACTTCACTGTTCCCTTCGCCATCGCGAAACCTCTTCTGAAAGGGAGCGCGAAGCTCCGAATTGCCTAGCCGGCTTCGGCTAGAATCAAAAAAGCCGGCCGGAGGGGAACTCCGGGCGGCCACTGACTACCAGACGGTATCTGGGGATGAGATTCGGAATTCCAATGCTGCCATGGGTTTAACTTCTGGCTCCCCAGGGGTTTTGTCAATAGATTGCCCTGCTCAAGTTCCCAGACCCTCAACCCAGCCACCCGGTCCCCGAGTCCGCCATGATTGTTATCGCCGTGCTGGCCCTGCTCCAGCAATCGCCCCCCACGCCGGCAGCGCCGGTCATGCCCCGTTCGCCGATCGCCCGAGTGGTAATCCAGCCGGCGGAAGCAGCGGTGGTCGCCAACGACACCATCCGGCTGACCGCCGTCGCCTACGACTCCTCGGGCGCCGAGTACAAGAACGTGCGGGTGAGCTGGGCTACCTCGGGCGGGTTTTTCGAGGGGAAGGTGGACTCCACCGGTCTGGTGACCGGGGGTTCCTCCGGTACGATCAATGTGGGAGTGTCGGTGCGCCCGCTGGCCGGCGGCCGGCCAGTCGTCGCGGTGGCCCGGGTGACGGTCCTTTCACCACCTGCCGCCCGGATTGAAATCGAGCCCCGGGTGGAGCGGATCTACACCGGACAAACCATTCCGCTCACCGCGACTGTCATGGCGGCCAACGGCGACCGCCGCTACGACCCGGTGGCCTGGCGCTCCGATCGGCCGGCGGTAGCGAGCGTGAACAACGACGGCAGTCTTACCGCGCGAACGGCGGGCCGTGCCACCCTGACCGCGCGGGCGGGCCAGGCTAGCGCGTCCCGGACGATCGTGGTGAGCGTGAACCCGATTCGTTCACTCGCCATCGCTCCGGCGACCAGCACCGCGCGCACCGGCGACGTGGTGCGGCTTTCCCTGGCCGCAAAAGACGCCGCGGGACACGCGGTCGGTGAGGTGCGGCCCCAGTGGCTGCTGAGTCCCGGCACTGCCTCCGTCGATGCCGACGGCGCGTTCGTCGCCGATCTGCCCGGCACCTACCGGGTCGTCGCCAGGGTCGGGGACCGCTCGGCCGAAGCCGTCGTCACCGTCAACCCGCGTGACGCGGTGCGACCCGCCACGGTGGTGGGGCGGGTCCCGCTCAAGATGAATGCGGCGGAGTTCTGGCTGCATCCCGACGGGAAGCATGGGTATATCAGCACTATCGGCGACCGGCTCTACGCGATCGACCTGAGCAACCCGGCGGCCCCGGCGATTACCGATAGTGTCGTCGTGGACGCCAGGGTTATCAACGACGTGATGACTACCGAGGACGGCAAGTACGGCGTCCTCACCAGGGAAGGCGCCTCTACTCGGAAGAACGGCATCGTCATTCTCTCGTTCGAGGACCCGGCCCACCCCAAGCCGATCGCCGAATTCACCGAAACGGTGACCGGCGGGGTGCACAGCACCTTCATCTACCACGGATATGTCTACCTCACCGATGACGCCACCGGCTCGATGCGGGTCATCGACATCCGGGACCCCTATCACCCGCGGCAGGTGGCGCGCTGGGAAGTTACCCGCACCGAGGCGGGCCGCATGCTGCACGACATCGACGTGCAGGATGGCCTGGCCTACCTCTCGTACTGGAATGATGGACTGGTGATCCTGGATGTCGGCAACGGAGTGAAGGGCGGCAGCCCCGAATCACCCCAGCTGGTGAGCCAGTTCAAGTACGACCTGAACTCGTTGTATCGCGATGTCGAAGCGGTGGGCGGCCCCGGGTTCATCCGCGGCACCCATACCGCGTGGCGTGCGGGGCGCTACGTGTTCGCCGGCGATGAAGTCTTCTCCGCCAAGCCGGTCGGCGGTGGAGTTATCGGACTGGGCCGCGCCTATGGCCGGCTCCACGTGATCGACGTATCGGACCTCGCCAACCCGAGGGAAGTCGCGTGGTACGAGCCCAAGGATGGCGGGGTTCACAACGTCTGGGTCGCGGGGGACACGTTGTACCTGGGGGATTACCAGGGCGGGCTGCGGGTGCTCGACGTATCCGGAGAAATGCGGGGCGACCTGCTCAACCAGGGTCGCGAGATCGCGCACGTGAATACGGGAGACAAGAACGGTTTCGTGGCCAACTCGGCCAACGCCTGGGGCGCTATCTACCGGAACGGATACATCTACGTACCGGACATCAACTCGGGGCTGTGGATCGTGAAAGTGGAGAACAAGTCAGAACTTACGCCATAAAGAAGGTACTGGTGACGGGTACTGGGTACTGCGAAAAACTGCATTGGTGGCCCAGTGCCCAGTACGCAGCACCCAGTACCAGTCTCCCTGTTTCAGAGCTAGCTTTCAGATCCTATGGCCGAACCGTCTGCGCCCTCCACCCTGGTCATCCGTACCTTCCTGGAACGCCCGGAAGCGCTCGCCCATTTCTTTATGCGGGCAGGCGAAGCACCGCGGATGATCGCGTTCGATGATACCATGGGGTGTCCCATGGAAACCGCGCTGGCGGCCCTGGAATGGACCAACGCGGTAGGGGCGCTCCACGACGATGACCTGCTGCACGCCGCGCGGCTCACCAGCGAGACCGCTGCAGCGGTGATCGAGCGGAAGACCGCCAACGGTCGCCGCTATCTCTACCTGGGTCCCCGGCTCGATGCTCCGCCGATGGACGTCTTTGAAGGCGCGGTCATTTTCGACGAGCCCGGGGTCAAGGTGGTGGAGTTCACCCAGCGGGCGCACGGCCTGGCCCATTTTCTCCGGGCCACGTCCGGTATCGGCGCCATTCTCGCGCTGATGGGCCGCCGGCCCCCCGAGTTGCGCCACATGCGGCGCTGGCTCGCCCCAATCGTCCAGGAACTCGATGCCCCCCGCCTGCTGGTGGCCGGCTGGTTTGCGGCGAGCTCAGCCGGGTGCCTGTTTTCGTCGAAGGAGGATGAACCATCTTATCGCTACATAGAAGTCGGCTTAGAGTCCTAGCGGTTTCCGCCGTTCTGCTCGCGCTGGCAACCGGTTCCATCTCAGCCCAGGCGGGCGGATTCATCAAGCCCGATCCGAAGCTGGATTCGGTGTCGACCCGGATGCGCGATGAGTACCTGGTATTCCGCGACACCCTGAGGGCCATCGATGCCGCGTCGTCACGGCTGACCCGGGATATCCGGACCGCCAGCGACGCGCTGCTGCTCTCCCGCACTCGTGCGGTGCGCACCGCCTGCTCCACCGCGCTCCGCGGGGTTGATTCGGCCCGGCAGGACCTGCTGGAAAGCCCGTATGCGGTCCGCGCATCCCTGCGGGCGCGCAATGACGTCTCCAAGGCCCAGGGCGAGTTGCGCCTTGCGCTCTCTCAGTGTGTGACCGAGTTCGACCAGTACGCCGACTTGGCGCGGGCCGCGTCGATCCGGGATGCCGGGTCTCGCAGCGCTTCCGACGCGGTGATGGTGGGCAAGAAGTTCGAACGCGCCGCCGAAGCCTTCCTCGCCAGCCTCGGGATCACCGTGCGGCCATACGGAGCCGGAGAAGGACCCAATCCCTTCGCCAGCGGTCGCGCGAACTAATCAACATTTTCCCCACAAAACGCTTCGGGACGCTGATACACATTCTCCACACGATTGTGGAGAGGCCTGCTAATCATGCGTTCCGGCACGAGTTAGCAATCCACAAATCATCCACGCGAAGTGAGCTAAACCGAATAAAGACAGGCACTTGCGAGTTCACCAGCGGACCCTATCTTTGGCTCACCGTCAGACGAGATCGCTTTGAAACCCCGCGTTTCTCAGAAGAGCGTTTGGCGTGTTCCAGCGGGATTTCGGGGGAAGCTGCCGACGCAACCAAGGGCTCAGGTGGCTGTCGATCCCGGTGATCACTCCGGCTGGAACAGATGAAGCCAGTCGCGTGCTTCATCCGCTCCGATCCTGCGCCTCGGGGTGCCGTGCGATAGGTCGGTCCGCGACTCGACCGGAATCGCAGCGCTCACAATGACGAACCAGGTGGGATTTGGCCATCCGGCCTGGGGATGGAAGCCGAGGCCTCAGCCAGCCTTACCGAGTGGCGCTTCAGCCATCCGAAGGCACTGAGAGAAGAACGGCAGCAGATGCTCCGACCTCGGGTAGTCAATGTGGGGACGGCCGCCTAATCTGAGGGTTAGGCGGTCGTTCTATTTTCTCCCCCAATCCGATTTTCCCCGGTACACCCGCCGCCGATCCAGTTGCCACACCGGCCTGGCGCTCACCGGGTCCGTTCCCGAAAAATTCTGCGGGTCCTCCAGCGCCTCGCCCATGCTGCCCGTCCGGGCGCTCGCGTTATCGGCGAAATGGAGCACCTCGGCTTCCAGCGTCATCGGGGTGACGGGCGCGCCGTGTTCCAGCAATCCGTGGTGTGACAGGATCAGGTGGTGCAGCAGGTTGTGCTCCGGGCCGGAGCAAAGGGTTGGTGGGGCCGCGCCCAGCCGAGCTGCCAGCATGAGCGATCCCAGCACGACGTGACCGCAAAGGGAACCCCGGTCGGTCATGGCAAAGGTGCCGCTCCAGGTATAGCTCTCCAGCTTGCCGATGTCATGGAGCAGCGCGCCGGCCAGGACCAGGTCCCGATCCGCTCCCGTGGTTTCCGCGAGGCAGAGACCGATCCGGGCGACTTCGCAGGTGTGTTGCAGCAGCCCTCCCAGCCTGGCGTGATGCCCGCTCAAGCTGGCGGGGCACTCACCATAAGCCTGGCGAAACTCCGAGTCCTCATAGAATAGGTCGAGCACGGAGCGAAGCCGGGGTGCGCTCGTGCCGTGGCGCCACTGATCCAGCTGGTCCCAATACGTTCTGGTATCTCCAACCGACGGCATCAGGGCCGGCCACGCCACGCCGTCTCGGGGGAGCGGCCGGATCTGGGCAACCTTCAGCTGCCGCCGTTCCCGGTAGGTCGCGATCTCCCCGTGGACGCTGACGACGGCGCCCCGCTCGATACCTTCCAGCTTGGGCAGGTCTTCGGGCCAGAACGGCGCGCTCTGGAGCCTGCCTTTGCAGTTGCCGAGTGTGAGGACCACGAACGGCTGGGTTCCCGCCGAGCGTTGCTCCACGTCCCAGACCAGGAGCGGTTCGCTCACCGGGGCTCCGATCTCCAGCCGGTTCAGGTCCACCACGCCATCCAGCCTGGTCAGCGTCAGCATGGCGACAAGATGGGATCCCGGGCCCAAAAAGTTGGTACCAAATCCCCGCCGCCGGTAAGCAGAAAAACGCCTATCTTAGGGGATGCCTCCGTTCCACACCCTGAGCCTGGTCCCGGACGTCACGCGGCGCCGAGGGGTTGAGGAGATCCTGCGCTCGGCCGGCCATGTGCTGGTGACCGCGGCGACACCGGGGGAAGCGGCAGAAGCGCTCGCTACGCCGGGTCTCGATTTTCTCGCCCTCGACCTGCGGTTGCCCGGACTGGACCTGCCCCGGTTGCAGGAGGCGTTGAACCCTTCGGGGTCCCATCCGCCCGACTCTCTCGAGGAGGCGGAGCGGCGCCACATCGCTCTGACCCTGCGGCACACTCACGGCAACCGGCGACAGGCGGCGCGGATCCTGGGGATTGCCCGATCGACGATGCTTGCGAAACTCCGGAAGTACGGATTGGAGAACGTCGGGACGGAAATGAAGCGTGGAGGGTGACAGCAAGAAAATGGTCCGGAGCCAGACCGGCCTCCGGACCCCCCAACCTGGATGGTGCCGTCAACAAACCACCGAGGCCGGGTTCAGGGCAGCACGCGGACCCGCCCCAGCCGTGACACGACAACCTGGCGGTGGCCGCTCCCGCGGGTCAGAACGAAGGTGGCGTTGGCGAAGCCCATGGTGACGCCGGTGGGCGCGAACTGCAGGACCCGGGGAGCGCCGCCCAGGGTGATGCCCTGGCTCGCCGGGCCCGGCGCCGCCCAGACCAGCGTGGTGTCACTTCCGGTCATACTGCGCACGATCAACGAATCGGCCCGCACTTCGAGTTCGGTGGCCGCACCGGTCATCACTGCGTGGATTCGAGCCCGGTTGTGGGCGTTGGCCACCGCGCTGGCCATGCTGGTGACGAAGTAGCGGTCTCGCAGGCCGGCGACACTGGGTCCGGCCGCACCGGCCAGGAGTCCCATAAGCACCAGCACAATGGCCAGTTCGATCAACGTCATGCCCCGTTGCATGACCCAGTCTAACGTCGAGTGATGCGCCGGTCGGCATCCAACGAATGCGGGACGCAACACAAAAGCGCGAGCGGTTACCGGCTGCAACCCTGCGTCGGGTGACAGGTCCATAGGCTGTATGCGGTTGGGTGGATGGCGATGGAGTCGTCCAGGGGGCATGCTTCCTGCCATTATGGAGGACCTGATCGATGGAGCAGTCCAGGCAGGTCCCTCACCCCCAGAGGTCTTGCTAGGCGGAACCGCATACGGCATACTAGCCCGTAGGGCTCGTGCCGTTGGGGTTCATTCTCTGGGAGGCAAGGTGGCGGTTTCAGCTCTGGAACTCTTTACTTCCGACAGTTCCACCGACCATCTCGATTTTGCCCCGTTCCTGACCCGCGCCCGCGCCGAACGGGAGCGAGGCCTCGATGTTCCCGCCCGCATCGCGCTGGGCGCGTACCTGGTTGCCCGCCTGGTGGACCGCCGTCTCACGATCACCGACAATCCCGACGACATCGAAGGTTTCCGCTGGCAGCTGGAGAGCACTCGGAAGTTTCTGGTCGAACTGCCGACCGAGGAAACCGAGGTGGCCCACACCCGCGGTATCGTGGACTCGGTGAGCAGCGAGCCGGAGCACCGGGATGCCATCCTGCGCATGGCGCTGGTGGCATATGCCTATTACCTGGAGCACGAAGGCCGATTCGAGGAAGCGCTCGACATCCTGCGGCTGGGGGGCCGCACCTACCGGGACGCGATTCCACCGGTGGATGCCGCGACCATGGCGCTGTTCGTCGCCCGGCTGAACCGGATGCTGGCGCGCTGGGAGCCGGCCAACCTGTCCTACAACCTGGCGGAACAGGCCGGGGTTGAGACGCGGGATGTCGGCACCGTGATGCTGGCCCGGATCGGCAAGGCCAACGTGCTCCGGGGCCAGGGCAATCTCCCGACTTCGCGCGAGATCCTGGAGCTGGTCGTCGCGGAAACCGGGTCCCCGGAGCTGGCCGACGTACACGGGCGCGCGCTCTCCGACCTTTCGGTGGTGCTGGACCGGCAGGGCAATCTCCACGACGCGCTGCTCACCCGGTACCGTGCGCTCCTCTCGCTGCGAGACGAGTTGCAACGGACCCGGGTGCTGGGCGACCTGGGCATCGGGCTTCGCGCCGTCGGCGCGTACGACGCCGCGCGGCAATGCTATAACATGGTGCTGAGCTCCGATTCGAGCTTCATCATTCGGGCCAATACCTGCCTCGAACTGATGGAGATGGAATCCGCGGTCGGCAACCGGATCGCATTCGAGCGATTTCGCCAGGAGGCGCGGACGTTTGAAGCTCGGATGCCTCCCAGCATGGCGATCGACTACCGGTACAAGGTTGGAATCGGCTTCGCCCGTTTCGGCAAGGACAGCCGGGCCCGCGCGGTGTTACGCGAGGCCCTCGGAATGGCGGAGGAGCGTCGGCTGAACGAGTGGTACTTCCGGGTGGACCGTGTGCTCCGGAATCTCGAAGTGTGTCACGACGAGCAGGACCTCAAAGTCACAGCGGCCGAAGCCATCGATATGGCTCCGGCCGTTGCCGAGGTTTCCGCCGGGCTGCGCGAACTGGTCGCCGCAGGAGCGTACGCCTGACGCCTTAGTGGCACCGTCCGCCGGTGCCCTGGGTCTCCGTGCAGGTCGTATCATTCCTGGGACCCGTGGAGTCCGCGCAGGCTGCGGTTCCGAACATCGTGGCGACGAGCAGGGCGAGGGCGATACGCTTGGTGGTGGACATCAGTCGACTCCTTGGCGGTAAGTTCGTGGGGGCAGTTCAAACATCGCGGCCGCGGGGTGGGCGAATTAGGCCCATTTTGCGACAACGAGGGCCCTTTTTGCGACATTCGAAACTCCTCCTGGCGATGGTCCCCGCTGTCCGACTGCATCAGCTTCGTACAGCTGACGCGAAACTGTACGATTTCGTCGGACTCGCCTCGTGGGGCGACGTCGTAGACACGATCCGCCAGCGCCCGGTCGAGGCGGCGGTGCTGGACCCGATGTTTGGCGACGCACCGCGCACCCGGGAGATCGAACGGCTGCGGCTTTTATTTCCGTCGCTGCCGGTACTGCTCTACACCACGCTCTCTCCGGAGACGGCGGGTGTGCTGCTGGAGCTGGGACGGATCGGGATCCGCCGGGTGATTTTCGCCCGGTTCGACGATTCACCCGCGGCGCTTCGCGCGGTGCTCCGTGATGAGCTGGAAGAGAGCGCCTCTCGCAAAGTGATCCAGGCGCTGGAGGGATTGCTGGAAGGATTGCCGGGCCGGGTGCGGCAGACGCTGGAGACGATGTTGTACGCGCCGCCCGATGCGGGCTCAGTGACGGCGCTGGCGTACCGGATGGGACTGCAGCGGCGGACCTGCGAACGCTGGTTCGCGAAAATGGGCCTGCCCTCGCCCCGCATGGTCCTGGTGCTCGCCCGGTTGCTCTATGCGCACCGGCTGCTCCAGGACCCGGGATACACGGTGGAGGACGTCGCGCTCAAGCTGGGGTACGGAAAGACCCGCAGCCTGCAGAACCAGTTCAAGGAAGTATTTGGTGTCACGGCCGGCGAGTTGCGGCTGAGCCTGACGGTCGACGAGGCGTTGGCCCTGGTCACCAAGCGTTATTTCACCAGTCTGCGCCAGGCGGCATCATGACGTACCGTGTGCTAATCGTGGACGACGAACTCGCAGTGCGCCGCGCCCTGGAGCGCGCGCTGCGCCATTTCGGGTACGACGCGGTGTCCGCCGGGAGCGGCGATTCCGCCTACGAGCTGCTCGCGCACGACCGGTTTGACGCGATCCTCCTGGATATCCGGATGCCGCTCATGGCGGGCGACGCCCTCTTCGTCGCCATTGTGCGGCGCTGGCCGGAATTGCGGGACCGGATCATCCTGATGAGCGGCGACCCCGATGGCGCCTCGCGGGACTGGTCGGAGGAATTGAAGCACCGGCCCCTGCTCGACAAGCCATTCAATTTCGAAACGCTTCATCAGATGATCCTCGCGGTGCTGCCTGGGGAATCCGGCCGGTCCGAACCCAAGCTCGGCAACGGCCAGGGATGACTGCGCCGCGGCTTCCCGGGACCACCGGGGCCGATCCGCTGCGAGTGCTCCGGGAGTATCGCGCCCTGGCGCCCTGGAGCCTTCGGGACCTGTCTGCGCTGGCCGGCGCCATCCTCGAAGCTTCCGGCGTCTTTCCGCTCAACGTCTCCGCCCGTGCCCGCCCCAGTGAACGCACCATCCGGTTCTATGTCGCCCAGGGGCTGGTCAGCCCGCCGGAAGGGCGCGGGACCGCGGCGATCTATTCCTATCGCCACCTGCTCCAGGTCCTCGCGATCAAGCAGCGCCAGATGGAAGGCGCTACCCTCGGCGCCATCACCCGCGACCTGGGCGACCAGGCGGGGGACGTGCTGGAACGCCGGGTGGCTTCCGCCCTGGGCCCCAACCTGCCGGGACCTTCCCGGATTACGCTGGTTCAGAGCGGCGCGCCCCGGGGCAAGGTGGGCCGGGTCATCCAGGACTGGGCCCACGCCGAGGACGCCAGCGAGGCCCGGGTCACCGCCTGCCGCCGGGTAACCCTGGGGCCCGGCATCGAGGTCCTGATCGACGAGCGCCATCCCCTCTTCCGCCATCCCCCGGATGAGGCGACCTTACTCGCGGCATTCCGGGGGGCCCTGCACAGCCTCATACCGGACAACGCCGATTCCACTCCCTGAACGAGGCTCGCATGGGTCCCTACATCGTCATCGCCGTCCTGGTGGCCATCGCCCTGTGGTTCGTGGTCACCTACAACGCGCTCATCGCGCTCAAGAACCAGGTGGCCAACGCCTGGAAACAGATCGATGTCCAGCTCAAGCGCCGGCACGACCTGATTCCGAACCTGGTCAACACCGTCAAGGGCGCGATGAATTTCGAGAAGAGCACGCTGGAGGCGGTGATCACGGCCCGCAACAAGGCGGTCAACGCCACCGGCGTGGGCCAGACCGCCAAGGCGGAGGGTGAGCTGACCCAGGCTCTGGGACGGCTGTTCGCGCTGACCGAGGCGTACCCCGACCTCAAGGCGACCGGCAACGTCGCCCAGCTGCAGGAAGAGCTGACCAGCACCGAGAACAAGATCGGTTTTGCGCGCCAGATGTATAACGATACGGCGACCCAGTACAACACCAGGCAGATGCAGTTCCCGGCCAGCATGGTAGCCGGCATGGCCAAGGCGGTGCCCGCGGAACTCTGGGAGATCGAGGATGCCGCGGAGCGCGCGGTGCCCAAAGTCGATCTGGCTATGTAAACCGTGTAAGCAGTAAGCAGTAAGAAGTAAGCGGGACCGGTTTCACGATCCGGATGGTCGATGCCTGTCCTGCTTACTGCTTACCGCTCACTGCTCACATCTATGACTGCCCCCAATCTCTTCGCACAACAAGACGCCAACCGCAAGCGCACCCGCTGGCTGGTCTTTGGTTTCATCCTCTTCTTTGCCTGGGTCGGCTTCGGCGGCGACCTGGGCTTTTATCTGCTGACCCGGGATGCGCCGGCCCAGTCCTACCATCATACCATTCCCATCATCGGCCTGATCCTGACGGCCGTGGGACTGGGCATCTGCTGGTACTCCTTCAAGAAGGGTCCGGCCCGGGTATTGTGGGCCGCCGGGGCCTGGGAGATCATCGAGCCGGCCACGCCGGAGCAGAAGCAGCTGGTCAACGTGGTCGAAGAGATGGCCATCGCCTCCGGGTTGCCGCGCCCCAGGATCTGGGTGGTTCCGGATTCCGATCCCAATGCCTTTGCCACCGGGCTCGACCAGCAGCACGCCAACATCGCGGTCACCGAGGGGCTGCTCACCACGCTCAACCGGGATGAGCTCCAGGCGGTGATCGCGCACGAGATGGCGCATATCAGCAACCTCGACGTGCGGCTGATGACCCTGCTCGCCGCCATGGTCGGCGCGATCGCGCTGATGTCGGACGGCATGGGCCGGATGCTGGGCCGGGGCGGAGGCCGCGCCCTCGCGAGCGGCGGCGGCCGCGGTGGCGGCAGCAAGAAGGGCGGGGGCAACCAGCTCGCGATTCTCATCCTGGTGCTGTGGGTCATTACCCTGATCCTGGCACCGATCATCTCCCGGATCCTGGCGATGGCCGTGAGCCGCAAGCGAGAATACCTGGCCGACGCCTCTTCGGCGCAATTCACCCGGAACCCGCAGGCGCTGGCCACCGCGCTGGAAAAGCTGGAGGCCGCGAAGGAACCCACCAAGTCCATCACCCAGGGCGCCGCTCACCTCTGCATCGTGGACCCCTCGGCCCGGGCCCTCAACAACAAGGAAGGAAAGCTGGCGGACTTCCTTGCCTCTCACCCGCCAATGAACCAGCGGATCGCGCGGCTCAAGGGAATGGCGTTCCAGCAGGCCAAGAGAGAATCGATCCCGGGGCAGGTGGCCAGCCAGGGGTGATTGGAGTGTGTCGGCTCGCGTCATGGTATCGCGCTTCTAACCGCATCAACGCGAAGACGCGGAGGCGCAAAGCAAAAACAGGATGATTGTCTTTCTTCGCGTCTTGGCGCCTTTGCGTTGATGCGCATCGAAGCAGCCTGGCACCGTCAAGGCCGCTGCACGCTCTCCGAGCCACACGAGCCACCCATTGTCTGATCTGCCTTCCTGGGCTCTCTATTCGATTGGTGTAACAGCCCTCCTCGTGCCTGGTGTGCTGCTCGGCAGACAATGGCTGCGCCAGAGCGCCCGTCGCGAAGTGCTCCGCTTCCGGGCCCGGCTCGAACGCTACAAGCTGGTGGATCGGAAGGTGGTGAAGGCGGAATTGATGCGGGACCCGGTGGTGCTCGAGGCCGCGGCGGCGCACGGCGTGGCGCACGGGATGGCGCAGGACAAGGTTCTCGGGAAGGTCGAAGAGTACATCGACGAGATCGTCCCGTTCTTCAATGTTCTCTCCTACTACAAGCTGGGCTACAATCTCTCCCGCCTGCTGCTGAACCTGCTCTACAAGGCCTCGATCGAATACCAGGACCGGCCCGCGCTCGACGCGATTCCCCGGAACGACGTCGTCCTCTACGTGATGAACCACCGCAGCAACGCGGACTACGTGGTGGTCGCCTACGTGCTGGCCCGGGTGGTGAGCATCAGCTACGCCGTGGGCGAATGGGCCCGGACCTGGCCGCTGGAGTACGTCTTCAAGAGCTTCGGCAGCTACTTCATCCGGCGGCGTTACCGGGAGCCGCTCTATCACGCGGTGCTGGAACGCTACATCCAGCTCATCACCCGCAACGGAATCACCCAGGGAATCTTCCCCGAGGGAGGCCTCAGCCGCGATGGCGCTCTCCGGCCGGCCAAGCTGGGTCTCATCGATTACATGGTGCGGACACTGGGAGAACCGGGGTTTGACCGGGATATCTGGCTGGTGCCGGTTGGCATCAACTACGACCGGGTGCTGGAAGATCGTTCGCTGATCCGGGAGCGGATCGTCGGCGGGCGGCCGGAGCCGAAGATCCGGCAGCTGGGCGGCGTGGTCAGCTACCTGTTCTGGAATACGCTGCGCCTGTTCTCGGGCCGGCTCCAGCGCTACGGCCGGGCGGCGGTGAACTTCGGCACGCCGATTTCGGTCCGGGCCTGGCTCAAGACCCAACCGGACGACGTCCTCTCACTGGAGAAATACCAGCGGCTCTCGCGGGTGCAGCAGCTGGCGGACCTGGCGATGGAGCGGATCGGCGCGGTCGTCCCGGTGACCCCGGTTCCGCTCGCCGCGGCCGCGCTGCTCTCCTTCGGTGGCAGCGCGGTGTCCCGTTCCCGCCTGCTGGAGCGGATGGACGACCTGCGAGACCACCTGGGCGAGCTCAATGCCAAGGTGGTGCGAAGCGAGCTGCCCGTTCAGGAAGTGTGGGACCGGGCCTGGCGGATGTTCAGTATGCGGCGGCTGGTGGTCGCACAGGGCGAGACCCTGGTCCTGCTGCCCCGGCAGCGCCCGCTGCTTGAGTACTATGCCAATTCGATCCGCCACCTGCTGCCACCGGACACCCTGCCGGTCTATTCGCCTGCCCGGGAAAGCGATCCCACCCTGCCGCGGCTGGCGACGCGGGAGGAGATGGAAATCAGCAGCCGGGAAAACTTCCTCCCAGGTCCCTGACCGCAGGTCACACCCGCGCCACGCGGCGGCTTCAGCTTCCGGTGTCCTCAACACGGAGACGGGATGCGACCCATTTCACATTTGCTGATGGCGTCTCTTCTCGCCGGGTCTTCCGCCGGTGCGGGCTGGATGCGCCGGCCGATTGACCCCAGCCGGCCGCCCCCTGAGTCTTTCGAATTTCAGATTTGGTCCCAGGACTGTGTACCTGGTGCATGACCTCCGGGTCGATCATGACACGCTCACCGGCGTAGTAACCCGGTCGGATGAGAGCGGGAATCGCTTCGTCACAACGGCGGGGCCGTTCCTGGTGGGCTTTGCGATCGGGGCCTTCCTCTTCTGGCGACTCCTGGTCGGTGGGTTCTAGCATCAACCGTGTATCAGCCGGCCGACTTCTCCAGCGCCCGCAAGACCTCCTCGGTGAACGATCCCGGATCGAATGGCAGGTGGATAACGGCGTCGGCCCCAGCCTTACGCTCCGGCTCTCCATCGCCCTCCGCCAGCGCGACCAGGGTATAGAATCGATCCTTCTCCGGCCGGAAGCCTCCCATCGGCCTTGCGCCGGCTCCCACGGGCTGGGCGATCAGCAGCAGCATGACGCCGAGCTGCCCCGATTCCCGAACCATCTCCTCGATGCCACCGGCCCGGCGCGCAGTGAATCCGGCATGGCGCAACAACAGCGCGCTCACCCGGGCCACGCTCTCATCGTGCACCCAGAGCACCGCATCGCCCCGCTTCACCGCTGACGCCGGCTGCCCGGCCGCCAGGTCCAGCATGCCGATGTCCTTGAGGTAGTTGGTGGTCCGCGAGTCGCTCAGGTCTCCCACCTTCTTGAGGACATCCCGGATCCGTCCCAGCGAATTCCGGATGTTCTCCAGCGCGGCGTGATCGACTCCGGTGGTCTTGGCCAGGAGCAGTTCCAGCTCCGCCGTGGCCGACATGAGCGGGTTGTTGATCTCGTGATGCAGCGTCACCATCAGCTGGCCGATCGCCGCGAGCCGTTCGGCCCGGACCAGATCCGCTTCGGCGGCGACCAGCGTGCTCCGGAGCGCCCGGGTCCGGCGCACCCGCTCGATCACCTGAGGCAGCAGCTTGGGCAGCGAGCCATCCTTGACCAGGTAGTCCTCGGCGCCCAGCCGCAAGGCGGAGGCTGCCAGGGTCTCGTCTCCGTTCCCGGTGATGAGAATGACGGACGGATGGCCGGCCCGGCCCTTGAGGGCGGCCAGCAGCTCCAGCCCGGTTCCATCGGGCAGCTGGTGATCGAGCAGGATGATGTCGGCCGGCTCGGTGCTGGCCAGCAGTTCGCTGCCCGAGGTCACCACCCGGGGATCCGGATAGCCGTGGCCCTTGATCAGTTGCCGGGCCAGCGCCGCCATCGCCGGGTCGTCGTCCACGATCAGGACGCGGAGTTCGCTGGGCTCAGCCATGCGCGGCTCCCGGCTGCGCTACCGGGGGCGTCACGGTCGCGGAACTCTGCTCGGTCCGGAAGCCGACCCGGGCAAATTTTTCCCAGGTCTTCTTGCCCCGCCAGGCGTCCCACAATCCCCGCATCCGCCAGTAGAGCGTGATATGGCGATAGCTGAACGGCAGCGTCTCCAGTACCGAGTAGACCAGGAGGATGAGCACGTCGCGTTTGCGGCTGAAGGGCAGCAGGCCGCGCTGCAGCCGGTCGGCCAGCCCGAACCGGAAGCGCCAGGCGCCCACCAGCACCGCGAAGAGGTTCACCAGGATCCCGTATCCCAGTGAAGCGAGGAAGAACGCGACGGCATAGGCCTCGTTCAGGAAGTTCATCCCCAGCAGGTACTCCATGATGAGGAAGAGCGTCACGAAGAGGTAGCCGCCGATCTCGATCACCGGTCCCCAGTATTCGAAGAGCCAGAACGAGGGCAGCGCAAACCAGCCGATCCGGCCGTACTTCTTCCGGAACAGCATGTCCCGATGATAGAGCAGCGACTCCCGGAGGCCGCGATACCAGCGGCCCCGCTGTTTGCGCAGGGAATCGAGCCGCTCGGGGACCTCGGTCCAGGCCACCGGGTGGGGCAGGAAGGCGATGCGCTTGTCCTTCATCTTGTCGCGCACGAACCGGTGCAGCCGGACGATGATCTCCATGTCCTCGCACACGGTAGCCGCGCGGGAACCGATGTACTCCTCCACGATACGATGGGTGACGAAGGGGGTGAGGTAGCCGCCCGCCCGGATCACGGTTTCTTTTTCGAACACCGCAAAGACACCGGAGAGAATCAGGATCGCGTCCAGCTTGTCGAGCCCGGTGCGGCCGGTGGTGAAGGACCGGAGATACTCCACCATCTGGAAGCGGGCCAGCGGGTTGCTGGGCAGTCCCACGCTCACCACCCGGCCGTTCCGGATGGCGCAGCCGTTCGCGATGGCGACCTGGCCGCCCACGGCGACCACCCGGGGGTCCTCCTGGATCACCCGCATCAGCTCCTTCAGGGCCCGCTGGTCCAGGATCGAGTCGGCGTCGAGCGACACGAAGTAGGGCGCGGTAGAGGCGTTGATGCCCGCGTTCAGCGCGTCCGCCTTGCCGGCATTCTCCTTGTCGATGACCACCAGCTTGGTGACATGCCTGGGGAGCGGGATCGTCGCCTCGAAGGTCGCACGGACCCGCGCGGTGCCGATGGCGTCACGGTAGGCAAGGTCGGTGCGCCGGAGCCGGAAGGCCTGCTTCAGTACCTCGAGGGTCCGGTCCTGCGACCCGTCGTTCACCACGACCACTTCGAAGCGCGGGTAGTCCACGTGCAGCAGGTTGGTGATCGAATCGACAATGGTGACTTCTTCATTGTACGCCGGCACCACCATGGTGATCGGCTTGGTCGAGTCGTGGGCGTCGATCAGGTCCAGGTCTTCGATGAAGTGCCCGGCCACCCGGCGGCGGACCTGGCGAGCCGACAGCAGGATGAGGGCGATTGTGTAGGTGTTGTACATCAGGAAGTACAGCAGGAACAGGGGCTGCAGCACGAGACCGACAAGCCCCAGCACCAGGGCCAGCGTTTCCCGCGGGGTCATACCATCGCCCCGATCTGCTCCAGCGCCCGGGAGGTTTCATCGCGCACCTGGGCCACCGGATCGGTCCGGGCGATTTCCTGGGCCAGTGGATCACCCAGTACGGCGAGGGCGATGGCGGCGGTGAGCCGTTGCCCCGCGTCCGGGTTGGTGCGCACGGTCGCCTGCAGGTCCTCCGGGGTGGTGATCTCGCGCAGCGTGGCGATCGCGGTTTCCCGGCCCACGTCGGACGGGGGCGCCGTTCGGCGGCCCCGCACCAGCTCGGCCAGCCATGCCGCGGCGCGCACCCGCTCATCGGGATCGTTCTGCAGCGGCGCTGGATCGGGACCGTCGGGGGAAGCGCGAAGCTCGAGCGCGGCCCGGCGGCGGATCTCCGGCTCGGGATCCTGGAAAAACCCGGCCAGCCGGTCAAACCGCTTGGCGGCGGCCCACGCCTGCGCCGACGCCAGCCGGACCGTGGCGTCGGGGTCCAGGCTCAATCCGGCGAGCACCGGCTCGGCGATCAGCTCGGGACGGTCCCGCCACACCAACGCCAGTTCCCGCCGCACGTCCGGCGCCGGACTCTTGGCCAGAGTTTCCAGCAGCCGGGCCAGATCGGGATGGTAGATGTAGCGAGCCACCCGCGCGATCACGACCCCTTCCTTGCCGGCGCCATGGCCCAGCGTCTGGTCCACGAAGACATTGAAAGCCGCTTCAGCGTGCCGGGCCGCGGCCTGGAGCACCACGGGGTCCTCATCCTCGGTGCGGAGCATGCGAATCAGCATCGGCATCGCCTGCTCCGGCGTCATCCGGGCGAACAGGGTGACCGCGACCCGGCGCACCGCGGCGTGGGGATCGGTGACCGCCCGGCGCGCCGCAAGCGACAGTTCATCGGGGTCCAGCAATCCGGCCACCGCGGCGAGCGCGGCCGAGCGGACCTCCGGGCTCGGGTCGCTCCGCACGGCGTACATCAGGGCCCGCCGGCTGCGCTCGCCCTGGAAAGCATGGATCGCCGACACCAGGCGGACCCGTTCCCGCGGATCCAGCACCGCGCGCATGCCTTCCACGAGGGAGGCCTCCATCTGCTCCCGGTTGAGACTGCCCAGCGCGCGCAGCTCGACCTGCTGGGATTCCTTGAGCCGCTGCCGGATCTGGCGATATCCCGGATCATGCTGCAGCCGGTCCCGCAGGTATTCCCGCACCGGCTCCTCGTCCACCATCTGGAGCACCTGGGCAACGATGCTCTCGTGATCATAGGCGCCGATGCCGAGCGCCGCCGCCGCCCGCACGTTGAGGGGCTGGTCGGAGTGACAGACCTCCAGCAGCGTCTCTTCCCCGCCTTCCAGCCGAAGCAGGCCGGTGGCAATCGTCGCCCGCTCGCGCACCGCGGCCGAGGGATCGTGTTTGAGCAGCTCGAGAATCGCAGGCTCCTTGTGGCCGAACCGGGCGAGCCCTTCGATCGCCCGACCCCGCACCGATTCGTCGGGATCGCCGAGGCCCTCGACCATGAGCCGGGCGGCCCGGGTATCGCCCGAGGCGGTGAGCGCCTCGAGTACCAGCGCGCGCACCCGGGGATCCGGGTCGCGCCAGACCACCTCCAGCAATTCGACCGACCGGGGCGACTTGGTCCGGCCGAGAATGCCGACCGCCGCGATGCGCGACTCGGGGTCGCCGAATTCCATCAGGATGTCGAGCAGGCCGGGGAGCGCTTCCGGGTCCAGCTGGGCCACCGAATCGGCGATGACCAGGCGCAACTCGGGAGACCCGGTCTGAAACGACCGGACCAGCGCGGGAAGGATCGCCGGGGTTCCCACCCGGCCCATCGCTCGTGCCGCGCTTACTCGTACCTGGGAATCCGTGTCGCCCAACAGCTTCAACAAATCTGGAACGGCCCAGTTGCCACCGCCGTCACCGACTCCATCGGCGGCGGCAGCCCGGACCTCGGATACCGGGTCCTTGAGCAGGCGGGCCAGCTCGGGCTGCACTTCCTTGGACTGGATCTGGCCCAGCGCGCGGGCGGCTGCCGCCCGTACCATCGGTTCCGGATCGGCCGAGCGGGGCCGGATCATGTTGGCGACTTCGGCCTCGCCCAGTTCACCCACCAGTTTCATGGCCGAGGTCCGGACGTGCTGGTCGGTGTCACCCAGGCCATCGAGCGCGGAGGGGACGGCGTCGCGGATGCCCAGGTTGCGGAGCGCGTCAAAGGCAAGCGCGCGGAGCTCGGGTTCCGGGTCGGTGAGCGCGGTATGGATCAACTCGAGGGCGAGGTCGCGGCGGCCGGCCTGGAGGATGGCGTTGACCACGGCTTCGCGGACATTGGAAGAGCGATGCTGCAGTTGCTCGGCCAGGAGCTCCCGGGCGCCGGCGAGACCGAACTTGGTGAGCGTTTCGATCGCCTCGTTCGAGGCGGTGCCCGCTTCGATCTGGCTGATGATCCGATTGGGAATGCCGAGCCGCTCCAGCGCCACCGCCGCGCGGATCCGGATCTCGGGATCGGTGTCATCGAGGGCCAGCATGAGCGGTCCCTCGGACACGGCGCCGATCTGCTCCAGCGCTTCGACGCTGCGCATCCGGACCCACCATGCCGGATCACCCAGGGCGCGCACCAGGGTGTCGATGACTTCGGCTTCGTTGAACTGGCCCAGCGCCCCGGCGATGCGGGCCCGGACGAACGGGGCGGGATCGCTCAGCAGGTGGTCCAGCAGGTAGGTCACCGCGCGCCGGTCGCCCAGTTTTCCCAATGAGGCGGCGGCCTTGGCCCGGACTTCGTCATCCAGGTCGTCGAGGGCCCGGACCAGGGCAGGGAAGGCCCGCGCGGCGCGAACCTCGCCCAGGATGTTCGCCGCCCAGGCTCGCGCCGGATGCTGGGACGACTCTTCGAGGAACGCGATCATGGGCTCGACCGCGGCCTCGCCGTGGCGGGCCAGGATATCCGCGATGCGGGGCGCGAGCCAGACTTCGGCCCGCTTCAACGCCTCGGAAAGCGGCTCCACCGCGCGGGGATCCGCGATACGGGCCAGGGCGCGAAGGGCGATCTCTCGGACGTCGGCGTCCTCAGCCTTGGTCGCCTGGATGGTTTCGAGGAGCACAGGAACCGCCTTGGCGTTCCCGACCCGGCCCAGCAGCTCGGCGGCGAAGGCGCGCTCCCGCCATTGCTTCGCGTCGCGGAGCTTGCTGATGTACTTCTGCACCAGGTCGAGCCGATCGTACGCATCGAGCAGCCATTCGGGGCGTTCCACCGAGCCGCGGGCCTGTTCCTCGAGCACCGCTTCCAATGCGTCGAAGTCCCGCGCGGTTCGCACCTGGTGCAGCACCGGCTCCAGTAGTGCGCGGTCCCGGGTGGCGAGTCCAGCGACCAGGTCGCGATAAATCCCCTTGCGCGCGGCCAGCCGGTGCTCGAGCCGGGTGAGGTAAGTGGTATAGCCCAGCCAGACCAGGACCGCCACCAGCCCGATGGCGGCGAGGCCGACGGCCACGATCAGGATGATGTCGAGGAAACTCACGCGGGTCCGGCCAGGCTGGACACGACGGCGAGCAGTTCGGCCGCATCCACCGGCTTGTTGAGAAAAGCGCTGGCGCCCACTTCACTGGCCCAGAACTGGTCCGCCGGTTCTTGCTTGTGGGTGAACATGAGGATCGGAGTCGCCGCGGTTGCAAGGTTCTGCCGCAGTGCGCGGCAAGCCTGATAGCCATTCATCCGCGGCATCATCACGTCGAGAATGATGAGTGCGGGGCGGACCGCGGCGGCAGCATCGATGCCGGCCTGGCCATCCGGGGCGGAGAACACCCGGTAACCCGCGCTGCTCAGGATCCGCTCTAATAATCTCCGCTGATCCAGATCATCCTCTATGACCAGAATCACCTGAGCCATGACGATCCTTCCGAGGTGCCTAAGGGCCTGTCCCCAATGAGGTTGAAAAATAATGAAGCCGCCCAACCGGCGGCCGTTCATCGCCTGTCAGAGGGGTGGGTCGCAATCCCCACTCCCGGGGGTCACTCCTTGGATTCATCGAGGAAGACCAGGGCCTGGCGCCGGCCGACCACCGCCTCCAACGCCCGGTGCACTGCCGGATCCAGCACGCTTCCCACCAGGTCCCGCATGCGCTGCACCGCCAGGTCGGGCGACATCTTCTCCTGGTAGGGCCGGGACGTAGTGAGAGCGTCGTAAATCTCCGAAGTGCAAAGCACCCGCGCGCCCAGCGGAATCGTTTCCCCGCTCAGGCTGTCGGGGTAGCCCTCCCCGTCCCATCGTTCATGATGGCTCCGCACGTACCCGATGATATCGCGCAGGTGGGCGAGCGGGGCCAGGATCTGCGAGCCGATCGTGACGTGCTGCTTCACCTGCTCATACTCCTGGGCCGTGAGCGGTCCTTCCTTGTTCAGGATTTCCTCCCGGATGCCGATCTTGCCGATATCGTGCAGCCGTCCCGCCATCCGCACCTGTTCGATGACCTCGTCCGACAGCTTCATCTCGGCGGCGATCATGGCGGAGAGGTCCGCCACCCGCGCCGAGTGACCCCGGAGGTACGGATCCTTTGCCTCCAGCGCGTTGACCAGCGTTTCCAGCGTGGCAACCGAGAGCCGCTCCAGCTTGGCGCGCTCGTTACGGACCTCGGAGCTCCGGACCGCGACTTCTTCCTTGAGCCACTGGTTCAGGTTCTGTTGTTCCAGCTGGGTGCCCCGCTTGCGGAGAGCGCTGTTGATGGCCCGGGATAGCTCGGAGAGTTCGATGGGCTTGGTGAGGTAGTCCATTGCTCCCCGCTGCATACAGAGCGCGGCGCTGGTGGCATCGTTGACCCCGGTCAGCATGAGGACGGCCGCGTTGGGCTCGATATCCATGATCCGGGGGACCAGATCAACACCGCTGATGCCGGGCATTTTCACGTCCAGCAGGATGCAGGCGATCTTTTGCTTCTGGAGCAGCTTAAGGGCCTCGTCCCCGCTTCCGGCCGTGCTTACCTCGAACCCCTGCTGGGTGAGGTACTTCTTCAGGGCGGTCCGGATCGGCTCATCATCGTCTACTACCATGATGGAGGTGTGCTGGTCTTCGGTCATAGCGTGAAGGTACGGGCCAACTTCCGATGCGTCAATGAGCTAGCCCACCTATCCGATAAAGTCCACGGTTACCTGCTCAGGGACCAGTCCCGCGTCCCAGGCCCGGTCCAAAAGGGCCTGGACGGCCTGGCGGCCCCGGGGGCCATAATCCACCGTCCACTGGTTCACATACATGGCGACGAAGGTGTCGGTCCGCTCGTCCCCGATCCCCCGGTTGAACTGCCGGGCATGTTCCAGGGCCGGCCGGCGGTGCTCCAGCGCGTAAACGATGCTGGCCTTGAGGTCCCGGGCGACTTGCTGGATCACGGCCTCGCCCAAATCGCGCCGGACCACGTTGCCGCCCAGGGGGAGCGGAAGCCCGGTTTCGCGGAGCCACCAGGCGCCCAGGTCTTCCCACAGCTGGAATCCGTCATCGGCGTAAGTGAGCTGGCCTTCATGGATCAGGAGACCCACGTCGGCTCTGCCCTGGCGCACCGCGTCCTCGATCTGGTCGAACGGGATCACCACCGCCTGGAAGTCGGGCTGGTAGAGCTTGAGCGCGAGGTACGCCGTGGTGAGCAGGCCGGGGACCGCGACGCGCTTGCCCCGGATGGCCTGGCGGGGATCACCCGGCGGGGACGCCGGCGCTACCAGGCGTGGCCCGTACCCATCGCCCATGGAGGACCCGCTGTTGAGCAGCGCGTAGGTGCGGTGCAGGTAGGCGTAGGCGTGGATCGAGACCGCCGTCACCTCGAGGTCGCCGGTGAGGGCGCGCCGGTTCAAGCTCTCGATGTCGGAGAGCTCGTGGACGTACTGGAGATTCCCGGTTTCGATCTTTCCTTCCGCCAGCGCGTAGAACATGAAGGCGTCGTCGGAATCGGGACTATGGGCGACTCGAATGACTTGAGACATCAATCTGGCCTTGGGATCGGTTTCACCTGCGTAAGAGGTAAGCAGTAAGAAGTGAGAAGGACAACAGCCTGATTTCAGATTCCGTCGGTTCCTTCTTACTTCTCACTTCTTACTGCTCACGCTGTTGGGCGGCTGAGTCCGCCGAGCGCTTGAATTGTTCCAGTAGTTCCCGGTGGTCGCTGTACTCCTGGCGTCCGGCCTGCTGCTCGAGCGCGTAGTTCGCCCGGAAGGCGGCGTAGCTCCGGGCCAGGGCGGCCTTGTCGCCTTGCGCCTCGGCGACGGTCCCCCGGAGAACCGGAGCAAAGAGATGGCGCGGGATGTTCTGCTGGATGGTGTCGGCCAGGGCGAGGGTGCCGGGGAACTCACCGATCATGAAGTAGAGCATGGCGGCGTGAAAGCGGTCATCATTGTTGATCGCGGGCAACTGGCTGTAAGCACCCAGCGCCATCGGCACAAAGGCGGAGACCTGGGCGGAATCCCCGCCCTCAGCGGCCCGGGTGACCCGCTCGAAGAGCCGGGTGAAGCGTTCTTCGGGAGTCATGCTGCTGATGTCGGGCGCCTGGCCGGTTCCCAGGGCGCCGCTGGCCGAGCCGACGTTGGCCATGTCGGGCGCGGCGGCGGGTTTGGCTCCGCGGACCATGAACCAGACGATGACCAGGATCAGGATGGTCGCCAGGCTGCCGGCCACCGCCCAGGCCCGCCGCTCGGCCTGGCGGCGAATGACGCCGGCGGCCGGGTGACCGCAGCGGTGGCAGAACCGCGCGCCGGGGGATAACGCCGCGCTGCAGGCGGTGCAGGTCCGCTGGGCGAGCGGGCTTCCGCACCCGGGACAGAAGTTGCCGCCGGCGCTCTCGGCGCCGCAGACTGGGCAGGTCAGGGGGGCTGGCACGCAGGGAAGGTAATGGTGTTCCCCCAATCCCTCATTCCCCCATTCCCTTGATCGTCGTACCTTTCAACAACCCTAAAAAGGCGCAGTATGGGCCAGCCTCAGCTCCCTCCAGAGGTACCGCTTCCCGATGCGCCGCGGGCCCGCCACCTGGGCGACCTGGTTCGTGGGGAGACCCGGTGGAGCGTCTACCTCGAAACCACCGGCCAGGGCGGCAATGCCCGGGGCCGGGTGCATTTCGTGAGCGGGGCCCGACATCGGATCACCGGGTGGATCTTCCTGGAGTGGAGCGAGCAGGCGGTATATGACCGGTTCGGAGAGTTCAGCCCCTCCGAGTTATGGAAGCTGCTGGAGAGCCTGGGGTAGAGAACCCGCGCGCTTACAAATCCCACCAAAAACTCATACCAACCCGGACTGACGCCGCTGCAGGAAGCGACGAACCGCGGGATCGCGCTCCAGACCGATGGCGATCTCGTAGGCGCTGCGGGCTTCCCCCATCGCGCCGGTCCGGGTGAGCAGTTCCGCGCGCGCAGCCCAGAAGGGCTGGTACTCGGCGAGTCGTGGATCGCTGGCTTCGGGCAAGGCCTCCAGTCCGGCCCGGGCGCCGTGCACCTCCGCTATGGCAAGCGCCCGATTGATGGCGACCACCGGTGATCCGGTGAGTGCGAGCAGGGCGTCGTAAAGCTGCACGACCTCCGCCCAGTTGGTGTGGCCGGCATGGCAGCGGGCGACGTGCGCGGACTGCAGCGCGGCCTCCAACTGGTAGCGGCCGATGGAGCTCAGGGCGCTGGCGCGCTGCAGCAGCGCCTCCGCGACACCAATGATCTGCCAGTCCCACGTTGCCGGATCCTGCTGGGCGAGCGGCACGTATTCACCCTGCCCGTTGCGCCGGGAGGAGCGGCGAGCTTCGGCGTGCAGCATGAGGGCCAGCAGGCCCAGCGCCTCCGGCTCCTCGGGGAGCAGTTCGCTCACCAGCCGGGCAAGGAACAGGGCTTCGTCGGTGAGGTTGCGCCGGGCGGTATCGGTCCCACCCGGGTCGGTCCACCCTTCGGCAAAAGCGGCGTAGATCGCGTCCAGCACGGTGTCGAGCCGGCCGGGAAGCTCCTCGCGCTCGGGGACGCTGAAGGGAATGCCGGCCTGGCGCAGCTTGTCCTTGGCCCTGACCAGTCGCTTCCCCATCGCGGCTGGCGAGGTGAGGAAAGCCGACGCGATGGCCTTGGCATCAAGCCCAAGCACCACCTGCAGCATCAGCGGCGCGCGGATCCCGGCTTCGATCGCCGGGTGGGCGCAGGCGAACATCAGGGCGAGGCGGCGGTCGGGGATTCCATCCGCCGCGGCCGCGTCGAGCCCCTCGGCGACGATCTGTAGCTGTGCGGTGGCGATCTCGCCCCGGCTGCTGTGCCGGGCGCCGTCGATCAGTCTGCGGCGGGCGACGGTGAGCAGCCAGGCTTCGGGGTTCGCCGGACACCCCTTGAGCGGCCAACTGGCCAGCGCCGCCGCGAACGCCTCCGACAGGGCGTCCTCCGCCTCGGCCAGGTCCCGGGTGCGGGCACCGAGAAAGGCGATCAGCTTGCCGTAGCTGCGCCGCGCGACGGCGTCCGCCGTGTCGCGAGCCCGGGCGTCGCCGGCCTCATCCGCCACTACATCGGCTCGTAGCACAGCAGGGCGTTCCCGTTACCGAAGATCCGGGTCCGGGTCAGCTTGAGGTTCGTTCGCCTGGTGACCCCGTCGAACATCGACTTCCCCCGGCCCAGCACGATGGGGTTCACCACGACCTGGTACTCGTCGATCATCCCGTGCTCGGCCAGTTGCGCGATGACGGTCCCGCTCCCGAAGACCACGAAGTCCGGTCCCGACTCCTTCTTCAACTTCGTCAGGGCCGGCACCAGGTCCCCTTTCAGCAGGGTGGAGTTGTTCCACGTCGCCTTCTTGAGCGTTTTCGAGACGACCAGCTTCGGCGCATGGTTCATCCACTCCGCGGCCGCGGGCATGGCCTGGATCGCCTGGGGCGTGGGCCACCAGCTCGCCATCATCTCGTAAGTGACCCGGCCGAACAAGAGCGCACCTTCGCCCTTGGCGTTCCCGGTGACGAACGTGTTCCACTCCGGGTCCTGCCGGTGGGCCCAGCTCATGTCGCCGTTCTGGTCCGCAATGTAACCGTCCAACGATACCAGGTTGAAAACCACTATTCGTCGCATGGATTTCCTCGTTTCGGTCGTGGGAAGGGTCGTGTCGCTGCCCGGTCAAGGGCGGGCGTCGATCAGGCGCTGGACCTGGGGGTCGTCAGATCGGTCCATGAGGGGGCGCACCTCGACGATGCCGTGACTGGCGGTCGGACAGCGGGCGGCCCAGCCGATGGCGGCATCCAGGTCGGCCACCTCGATGATGTGAAAGCCACCCAGCTGCTCCTTCGAGTCGGCGTAGGGGCCGTCCAGCACCTGAGTCTTGCCTTCCACGGTCCGAACCGTCGTCGCGGCCGTGGTGGGCTGGAGGCCGGTGCTGTTCAGCAGGATGCCGTCCTTCTTCATCGCCTCCACGTAGGCCCGGTAAGCGCCGAGCCAGTATTCCTTTTCCGCCTCGGTGAGCTGGGGGAAGCCGGCCTCGCGGACGTAGTCCATCAGGATGTATCGCATCGAAAAGCTCCGTTTCAGAGGTTGAGCGGTGTTCGCCGCCTGCCCTATGTCGCTCCAGGAGCCGGGCTTTGGACAGCTCGCGAGCCGGGAGGCGGGACCCGCCAGGAACTGCACTTCCTGCATTCAATCTGTCGCATTTCGCGGTGACCGAGCCTGGGAACCGGCAACAAACTCCCGATTTCCTGCAGATTTTGCAATCTCCCGGTGACACCATTACATTGCCGCCTCCTTGTTCCACCCCCCGACCCTGGAGTGCCGTGATGGCTGCCCGCCCCCGCCCGAGCATTACCGAATTCCCCAAGAGTCTCTCCGGCAGCAAGAAGTCCGACGTCATGAAACTGGCTAACCAGTTCGGGGTCGACTTTCTGCGGCTGCAATTCACCGACATCCTGGGCGTCAACAAGAACGTCGAGGTCCCCCGGAGCCAGTTTGAAAAGGCGCTGGAAGGGGAGATCATGTTCGACGGCTCGTCGATCGAGGGGTTCGTCCGGATCGAAGAGAGCGACATGCTGCTCAAGCCCGAGCTGGACACGTTCCGGATCCTTCCCTACGAGGATGAAGGCGGCCGGGTAGCGCGGTTGCTCTGCGATATCTACACCCCGGACGAGAAGCCCTTCCCCGGCTGTCCCCGGATGACGCTGAAGCGGCAGGTGGAAAAGGCGCGGCGGATGGGATATGCGATGATGGCGGGGTGCGAGGCGGAGTTCTTCCTGTTCGAAAAGGATCCCGAGGGCGCGGCCACCACGAATACCCATGACTCCGGGGCCTATTTCGATCTCACCCCGGTGGACAAGGGCGAGGAGATCCGGCGAGTGATCGTGGAGCAGCTGGAGATGATGGGCTTCGAAGTAGAAGCGGCCCACCACGAGGTGGCCGAGGGCCAGCACGAGATCGATTTCAAGTACGCCGACGCGCTGACCACGGCCGACAACATCGCGACCTTCAAGTTCATCGTGCGCGACGTGGCGCACCGCTACGGTTTCGTGGCGTCGTTCATGCCCAAGCCGATCCAGGGCCAGAACGGCAGCGGGATGCACACCCACCAGTCGCTGTTCAAGGGGAAGGACAACGCCTTCTTCGATCCCAAGACCGAGAGCAAACTGTCCAAGGTCGCGTTGCAGTATATCGAAGGGTTGCTGCAGCACGCCCAGGGTTTCTGCGCCATCACCAACCCCCTGATCAACAGCTACAAGCGGCTGGTGCCGGGTTACGAGGCACCGGTCAACGTCGCGTGGAGCATGCGGAACCGTTCGCCGCTGATCCGGATTCCGGACCGGCGGGGGCTGGGCACCCGCTGCGAGCTCCGGATGCCGGATCCGTCCGCCAATCCCTACCTGGCGCTGACGGTGCAGCTGGCCGCGGGCCTCGATGGAATCGAGAAGAAGATGACCGCGCGGGAGCCGGTGAACCGGAACATCTTCGAGATGAGCCACCGGGACCGGCGGAAGTTCAAGATCGACGAGCTGCCGCGGGATCTGCACGAGGCGCTGGAGTACTTCGAGAAGGACCCGGTGATCACGGCGGCGCTGGGCGAGCATCTCACGGAGCGGTTCATCGAGGCGAAGAAGGCGGAGGTGCTGCAGTACAACCTGCAGGTGAGCAAGTGGGAGATCGATAGTTATCTGGGGCGGTACTAGCGCTCGGGTCTGACCTTACTGACTGATTGATAGCAGGGGCGTCGAGCTTGCTCGGCGCCCTTCCTGTTTCCGCCATGCCCCATGCACCTTTGTTCCATGCCAGCCGCGTACCTGTTCGATCTCGACGGCACCCTCTACCAGAACAGCGCCGCCATTCCCGGCGCCGTCGACCTCATCCGGCGGCTCAAATCCCAGGGCACTCCCTTCCGGTTCCTCACCAACACTACCTCCAAGGCTCGCTCCGCCATCGTCACCAGGCTCGGAAGCTACGGGTTCCCGGTGGAGAGCCACGAGGTCTTCACCGCGCTTCTCGCCGGAGCGGAATTGGCGCGGTCGCTGGGATGCCGCAGGCTCCTGCCGCTGGTACCAGAACAGGCGCTTGAGGACCTGGAAGGATTTGAATTGGTTGGCGAACCCGACGCCGTCCTGGTCGGCGACCTCGCCGAAGCGTGGTCCTTTGATCTCCTCCAGCAGGGATTCGCCGCTCTCCTGAAAGGCGCCCGGCTCATCGCCCTCTCCCGGGATCGCTACTGGATGACCGAACGCGGCCTCACCCTCGACTCGGGTCCCTTCGTTGCCCTGCTGGAAGACGCGGCGGGCGTGAAGGCGCTGGTCGCGGGAAAACCGAGCGCAGCGTTCTTTGAAGGAGCGGTGGAGAGCATGAGTCTCCCGGCCGGCATTCCCCGCAGCGAAATCGTCATGATAGGCGATGATCTCCGGGGAGACATCGCGGGTGCCCAGGCGGCCGGCTATGCCGGGTACCTGGTTCGCACCGGCAAGTACCAGGAGGACCAGCTCCAGGGTTCCGGCATCAACCCCGAACGGATCCTCGCGAGCGTCGCTGAGCTGCTCTGAGTCCGGGGGCGGAAAGAGGCCTCCGCCCCCATAATGGGGAATATCGCTGCTGCTCCAGTGGACGTGATAACCAGGAAAACGGGTGACGGCGCAATAACCTCCGGCCCGTTAAATTCCTCAGCCCTACACTTCTGGAGCCCGTCTGTCGTTCCGCCGGCTCACCGCCGTCATGCTGTTCCTGCTGCCCGTGTCCGCCGGGGCCCAAACCCCGGGGGATTCGGCGTCGCCGGTCATCCAGGCGGTGGCCATCCGCCGGAACGATGTCTTCGATTCCACCGAGGCGCGCAACTGGCTCACCCGGCTGGCCAACCGCCTGCACATCGCGACCCGCGAATCGGTGGTGCGTCGCGAAGTGCTGCTCCATCCCGGCCAGGCGTACGACTCCGCGGCGGCCGCCGAAACGGCGAGGAACCTTCGGGCCCTGGGCATCTTCCGGCGGGTGGTGGTAGACACGGTGCGGGGAGATTCCGGCCTGACGCTCCGGGTCGAGACCTCCGATGGCTGGAGCACCCGCCCCGACTACCGGTTCAAGAGCACGGGTGGCCAGGCGGATTACACCATCGCTTTCATCGAAGACAACGTCCTGGGCACGGCGACCCAGGCTTCCATCCGCTACCGCCACTCGGCGGACCGGACCAGCACCTCCTTCGGCTTCCTGCAGCCGCGGTTCATCTGGCCCCAGCTCCGGCTGGAGACCATTTTCCAGGATCGCTCCGATGGCCGGCGCTTCGCCGCGCTGGTCGGCAAGCCGTTCTACTCCCAGGCTTCCCAGAACAGCCTGCTCTTCCTCTTTGACGATCGCAACGAGCGGGTGCTCCGCTTTTTCGAGGGCGAGCGCGTCGCGTCGGACAGCATTCGGCGGGACTACCAGTTGTTGCGGGTCGAAGGCGGCGTCGCGCTGGGCGCTTCCGAGCGCGGCTACCTGCGCGCCGGAATCACGGCCCAGGCCCGCAAGGATCGTTACCGCCCCGAGTCAGCGTCCTCATTTTTATCCCCGAGCGAAGCGACCTACGCCCTGGGTCCCTTCGTGGAATGGCGGAGATCTCGATACGTGCTGACCCGCTCCTACCAGGGCTTCGGCCGGGAAGAGGACGTGGACGTGAGCACCCTGGTGCGGATCGGGGTGCTCGCCGCTCCCCGGGCGTTCAATTATCAGCGTGATGGTCTCGCCCCTCAGGTGCAGGCAAAGACGGGCACCTCCTTTGGCGCGGGCTACCTCTTCGCCGATCTCCTGGCCGATGGATTGTACGACGCCAACGGGCTGGATTCGGGATCGGTGGTGGTGAGCGGCACCCTGGTGCTGCAACCCGGCGCCCGGCACACGCTCATCGCCCATGCCGATGGAGGGTGGCTCGAGCGACCGCTGCCCGGCCAGGAGTTCGACATGGGCCTGGGCACCGGACCCCGGGCCTTTCGCTCCCACGCCTTCACTGGCGATCGCTCGTTCTACACGACGGCCGAATACCGCTATGTCGTGAAGGAAGAGATCTGGCAGCTGTTCGGGATCGGCCTGGCCGGCTTCGTCGACTACGGCGGCGCCTGGTATCATGGTGCGCCCCGGCGGACCGGCTGGGATGCGGGCCTCGGTCTCCGGCTCGGCGCCAGCCGGGCGTCCGGGGTGGAGGCGATCCGCATTGACCTGGCGCGTCGCTTCGCGACCGATGTGGAGGGCGCCGGGTGGGTGATCGCGGTGGGGAAGGGACTCACCTTCTCGACCAACATCCACACGGTACGCGGGTCCGACTAGGACGGGTCGCGCTCAGTCGTCGCAAATCTTATCTTCCAAGCCATGACCGAGCCAATCAATCCCGCCAATGATCCCGCGCCCCTGCCGCCCCGGCGGGGATGGAGAACCCGGACCAAGCTGATCCTCGCCTCGATCGTCCTGGCGCCGGTCGTCCTGTTTGCGCTGTATACCCTGCTGGTGCTCAACTGGAGTTACTCGGAAGGATTTCGCGCGGGGATCCTGCAGAAGTTTTCCCACAAGGGATACGTCTGCAAGACCTGGGAAGGCGAGCTCGCGATGACCTCGGTACCGGGCGTCGCGCCCACGATCTGGACCTTCAGCGTGCGAGACGACAGCACCGCCAAACACCTGTCGGACGCCATCGGCGGCCGGGTCAAACTGCACTACACCGAACACCGCGGCGTCCCCTCCCAATGCTTCGGGACCACTAACTACTACGTGGACAGCGTCCAGGTCATCCCGTAGGGTCGGTCCAACTTCCCTGTTGACAGAATCCAGTCCAAGCCCTATTTCAGGGAACTGGCCGCCTTCCGCATAACGTCCTGACCCCAAGCTGGTAGTCGCTCGGCATCCCCCTCCGGGGATGCTCCCTCGGTGTCGGCGCGAGTATCCGGCCAGTGGCTCTCATCTTTGTCATGGGGAGGAACCATATGCGTCGCGCCTGGTTGGTGCTTTTCGGGCTGCTGCTCGTCCCCCTGGGGCTGGCATCGGCGCAGGAGAGGGTGATCAACGGCACCGTGATGGACTCCGCCACCGGAGAACCGGTGGGCAATGCGGATGTGGCCATCCGGGGGACCCTTATCCGGGTGACGGCCCGGGACAATGGCCGCTTCGTCCTGGCCCGGGTGCCTGATGCCGGGGTTACCCTGGTGATCCGGGCACTGGGATATCACCGCCAGGAAGTACTGGTCGGGCCGGGGCAGAATCAGGTGACGGTCACCCTGGGCCGCGACATCTTCCGGCTGGAAGAGGTCGTGATCACCGGCCAGGCCACGGGAGTCGAGAAGCAGAACCTCCCCAATGCCGTCGCCACCGTGAGCGCGGACGAGCTGAGCCGGGCGCCGGCCCAGACGCTGGAGGGCGCGTTGCAGGGCAAGGTCCCTGGGGCGCTCATCCAGGCGAACTCGGGAGCGCCCGGCGGCGGCATGCAGCTCAGTCTCCGCGGCGTCTCCACCATCAATGGCAGCGTCGACCCGCTCTACGTCGTGGACGGCGTGGTGATCAGCAATACGGCGATTGCGAACGGGGCGAACGCGGTCACGGCGGCCGCGGCCGGCGGCAATGCGTCCAACCAGGACAACCCGGTCAACCGGATCGCCGATCTCAACCCCAACGACATCGAGCGGATCGAAGTCCTCAAGGGCGGCTCCGCCGCCGCGATCTATGGCGCCCGGGCGACCAATGGCGTGGTGATCATTACCACCAAGCGGGGACATGTCGGCGCTCCGCAGTTCAACATTTCCCAGCGCTTCGGGATCAGCGGGATCTCCCACAAGCTCGGCTTTCACAACTTCCGGGATTCTGCCGAGGTCGCTGGTGTCTTTGGTGCGGCCGTGGCCGCGCAGTATTTCCAGCCCGGCGTCACCTTTGACAACGAAGAGTTTCTCTACGGCCGCAAGCCACTCTCCACCGAGACCGATGCCAGCGTGAGCGGAGGCAGCGATGCCACGCGCTATTACGTCTCCGCCCTGGTAAAGAACGACGAGGGCATCGCGATCAATACCGATTACGGGAAACAGGCGGTCCGCGCCAACCTGGACCAGATCCTGAGCAACCGGGTCAGCTTCGCGGTCAACACCAACGTGATTCACAGCCGCTCCAACCGGGGTCTGTCCAATAACGACAACAGCGGCACCAGCCCGTACCTGGTCTTTCCCTTCACCCCGAACTTCGTGGACCTGCGGGCCAAGAACGGCGTGTTCCCCGACAATCCCTTCGAACGCAGCAATCCACTGCAGACCTTCGACCTGCTCAAGAATGAAGAGGATGTCTGGCGGATCATCGGGACGATGACCGCTCGAGTGGCGCTGCTCCAGAGCGAGCGGCAGTCCCTCAATCTGCTCTTCGTCGGCGGCGCCGACTACTTCACCCAGCGGAACGATTTCCTTTCGCCGCCGGAGCTGGAATTCGAGCCCAATGATGGCCAGCCGGGCACCGTGGTCCTGACCAAGAGCACCAATCAGAATCTGAACTTTGCCGCCAATGCCACCCACACCATGACGGCCGCCTCGGGCAGTTATCAGGCGACGACGTCCATCGGCATGCAGTACCAGGACCGCGATCTCAACATCACCGGGATCCTGGGCCGCACCCTGCTCACCGGGCAGACCAGTCCCAGCCAGGCGGCGAGCCAGGACCCCTCGGAAAGCATCGAGAAGGTGCGCAACCTCGGATTCTTCGGCCAGGAAGAGTTGCTGCTGATGGACCGGCGGTTGCTGCTCACTGTCGGGTTGCGCGCCGATCGCAGCAGCGCGAACGGTGATCCCAGCCATTACTTCTTCTATCCCAAGGCGGCCGTCTCCTACCGGTTGATTCATCCGGTCGGCCTGTTCGACGAGATCAAACTCCGCGCGGCGTATGGTCAGACTGGCAATGAGCCGCTCTTCGGCCAGAAATTCAGCCCGGATACCTCGCTGCTGATCAACGGCCGGTTTGGCGTGCTGGTGGGCAACCGGCTGGGGGATGCGGATATCGAGCCGGAGGTGCAGAAGGAATTCGAGACCGGGTTCGATGCCAACCTGGCCGGCGGCCGGGCCACGATCAGCTTCTCGGTATATCAGAAGAGCATCAGCAATCTGCTGCTCGACCAGACCCTGGCGCCCTCCACCGGGTATGGGAGCCGGATATTCAACTCGGGCGGTACGCTACGGAATCGCGGGGTCGAAGTCGCGATCGACGTTTTCCCCGTCGATCATCCGGATTTCACCTGGCGCCTGGGTACCAGCTTCTTCGCCAATCGAAGCAAGATCACCAGTCTGCCGATCCCGGCATTCGAAACCGGCGGTTTCGGCACCTCCCTCGGAGCGTTCCGGATCGAAGAGGGGAAATCGGCTACCCAGATCGTGGGGAACACCAGTCCCACGACGGTCGGCATCGTGGGCGACGCCGCCCCGGACTTCCAGATGTCGTTCAGCAACGACATCCGCTGGAAACGGTTTACCATCGGCACCCTGCTGGATTGGAAGCAGGGCGGGGACGTGATCAATCTGACCCAGTTCCTCTACGACATCCAGCATAACGCGGGCGACGTGCCGGACGGCGGCGCGGCTCGCCGGGCCGACTTCCAGGCCGGGCACACCAAGGCGTATGTCCAGGAAGCGTCGTATGTGAAGCTGCGCGAAGTGTCGCTGACCTACGATGTACCGGTCACCGCCGTGGCATTCCTGTTCGGGTCCTCCATCCGGAACGCGCGGGTGAGCTTCAGCGCCCGGAATCTGCTGCGCTTCACGGGTTATGAGGGATTGGATCCTGAGGTAAGCAACTTCGGCAACCAGGCGATCGCGCGGAATATCGACGTGGCTCCGTTCCCCCCGAGCCGCAGCTTCTTCCTCTCAATCGATCTGGGGTTCTGATATGCGCTCATCCAATGGCATTCACCCCCAAATCTCACGGAGAGCTCAATCCATGAAGACCACCATGCTGGTAGCGGCGGTGCTGGCGACACTCGCCGGATGCTCTTTTGACATAGCCAATCCGAACAGCCCGGATCCCATCGGGAACAATCCGGCCAGGAACGAAGTGGCAGCCGCGGCAACCGGCCTGTTGATCGGGTCCGAAGTCGACGCAGCGGACTTTGCCCTCGACCTCGGCATCCTGGGTCGCGAGGCCTATCGCTTCGACGGCTCCGATCCGCGCTTCACCGGCGAGCTGCTTACCGGTGGCCTGGATGCCGGCAGCAACGCCTTCGGCGGCGATCACTGGGCCGAGCAGTATCGCACCATTCGCAGCGCCAACAGCCTGCTCGCGGTCATCGGCACCGCCTCGGCCCTGACGCCGGCGGAGCAGAACGCGGTGAGCGGGTTTGCCCGCACCATCAAGGCGCTGAATTTCCTCCTGGTTGTCAGCACCCACACCGGGGACTCCATTCCGATAGCCGTGGAGTCGGACCCCACCGCGGCTCCCGCGCCATTCGTCACCAATGCCGCGGCGTACGCGTACATCGTCGCCCTGCTCGACTCGGCACAGGTCGATCTCCAGAACGGCGGAGGCAGCTTCCCGTTCTCATTGAGCGACGGGTTCAACGGATTCAACGATCCGGCGTCTTTCATCCTGGTGAACCGTGCGCTCCGGGCCCGGGTCAATGTGTATACCGGTGATTTTGCCGGCGCACTGACTTCGCTGGCGGCATCCTTCATCGATACGTCGGCTACGGCCGATCTGGCCGCCGGCGCGTACCACAGCTTCGGGACCGGTCCCAAGGAAACCGCCAACGCGCTGTTTCAGAACCCGCTCGCCGGGGAGAACTTTGCGCACCCCTCGCTGGAAACCGACGCGCAGCTCCAGCCGGGCGGCGCGCTGGATCAGCGCTTCCTCGACAAGACCATTCCCCGTACCTCGACCACGGTCGATAACCTGACGTCCGCCCTGGGCTGGACGCGCTACAGCAGTCCGTCGGCGCCCATTCCGATCATCCGGAACGAGGAACTCATTCTGCTCAGGGCCGAAGCGAATGTCGGTCTCAACCAGTTGGCCGCCGCGACCGACGATATCAATTACATCCGGGTGCACTCCGGGGGATTGGCGCCGATCGCGGTTCCCGCGACGCCGGCCGCCGCACTGGACGCGTTGCTGTATGAGAAGCGGTACTCGCTGCTGTATGAGGGTGGTCATCGCTGGATTGACCTGCGCCGGTATGGATTGCTCAGCCAGCTGCCGCTCGACCGGGCCGGTGACGTCGCATACCCGACCTACCCGGTGCCGCGCGACGAGATTCTCGCGCGGGAATAGCTCGGAGCCTGACCCGGGGACACCCCTAGCCGCCCCCGCCTCGGGCGTGCTATTCTTAGCGCCTTATGTCTTCCCTGGGTTGGGCCCGTTCCACCAGCCGCACCGCGGACACGCTCCGGCGCGGAGCCTGGTATCCGATTGTCGAGAAGACGCCGGATGGCCACGTGGTGGTCGTGCAGGTAGACAACCGGCCGGTGCGGGTAAGCCGGGTGGATGTCGAAGTGCGGAGCGAGCCGCCCGCGGAATGGTGCGTGGTGAATCGCACCGGCGTCATGCGGCCGACGTTCGGGGGACAGGCCCCACTGCCGGTTTACGCCGTATGTCCCCAATGCCGGGAGCGCCAGGAGTTCGATGGCCATCCCACGGTGCTCACCTGCCAGCGCTGTAAGAAGGAATCGGCCGTGGACTGGGCGGACGCGTTTTAGCATCTGGCGCATGGCGTATTGCAGATAATAGATGAGTACTGAAACGGCCCTCTCGCTGGATCGCGGGAGGGCCGTTTCGCCATACGCCATAAGCCATAAGCTCTAAGCCAGTTTCACCAACGGCTGCGAATGCAGGTAGGCCAGGTGATCGTGGTAGATCGCGCCGGGCGGCAGCGCGTCGTAGAACACGCCCAGTTCGTTGCGGATCCGCTGGTGGTAGAACTCCGGCAGGTCGGTGGATTCGCCCTCGAAGTAGCGCCGCACTGTGATATCGGTATCCAGCAGTTTGCGGATCGTGGAGTAGTACTTGATCCGCCCGAAGCCCTCGGCCGAAACCGCGCGGAGCGCGTTCATCATGCGGGGCAACATCTGGGTGTTGGCCCGGAACCGCTTGTAGATCCGGGGCCAGGCGAAGGAGTACTTGGTGAGGTCGATCGCGTGGCTGTAGAACTCCCGCCAGCCGTAGTTCAACGGCTTCACGTTCATCGAGTGGTAATTGTTGATGAAGTGGAACGGGAAGGGCAGCACCCGCCCGCTCCGCTGCAGCTCGAGATTGAGCGGCGCCGCCTGGCCGAAGGCGGAGAGCAGCGAGTAGGCCGGGAAGGCGCCCGGCGTCATGTCAATGAACCGCTTGCCGAGCTCGAACGGCTCGGGGCCATGATCCATGTCCAGGCCGAGCACGAAATTGGTCTGGATGAACGGGATGTAGCGCTGCATCATGTTGACGTGCTCCGACACCTGGCGGACTTTCTCCATGCCCGCCGCTTTGCCGGTGCGCGTCTTGTTGCCCAGCGAGTACCAGGACTCGATTCCCGGAAGGATTCCCTTGAAGCCGTTCTTCTGCAGTCGCTTCAGGTGGGCTTCGTTGAGCAGCGAGAGGCTGCTCTCGGCGAGGAAATCGATGCTGCCCGGAGGGACCGCGTCTTCGATCGCCCCCATGTAGTCGTCGAAACGAACGCCGAAGTTCGGGTCATGCCAGCCGACCACCGGCCGCTTCATCTTGGTGAGCAGGAAGCGAAGATCCTCGCGCATCTGGTCGAAGCCCAGGGGCTGGAAGTCCACCGTGGAGTCGATGCAGAAGGCGCAGGTGTAGGGGCAACCGAGGCTGCCGATCATCGGCACGATCTTGAAGAACGGCGCCTTGGCGATGGTCTGCTCGATGAACCGCCACCGCTCCTTCACGCCGGGGATGGTCTCCGGCTGCTGCTTGGCGGACATCTGCCGGCCTTCCGGCCGGTGCTGCTCGCACTCCCGGAGCACTTCGTCAATGACCGCCTTGTCGGTGAAGCCCAGCACGTAGTCGAAGTACTTGCCCGCGTCCTGCGGGTAGCAGCGGGCGTGGGGGCCACCCAGGACGGTGACGGCGCCCCGCTTGCGGTAGAGGCTGCTCAGGGCATAGGTCAGCAGGGCGGCCTGGGTGAACGCGCTGAAGAACACCAGGTCGGCGTCGCCGGCCACCTCTTTCTGCAGGTCTTCGAATCCGGTGTAGGCGATGAAGTTGACCTCATGCCCCGCCTGTTCACACCAGGTGCCCACGACCTGGGGCATGATGCTGGCGTAGTTCGGGTGCATGATGCGAGCCCAGATCGTGTTGGTAGGGCCGCGGCAGGTGAAATCGATGATCGTGATGCGTAAACGGCGCATGCACTTACTCCAGGGGCGGGTGAAAAAAGGCTGTGCTCGGGAAGACGACCCTCGTACTGGGCTGGCAGGAGCCTGAGGGGTACAGCCTTGGTGGAGCCAGAGTGGCAGGACCTGACTGGCAATATCGCTGAAGTATACCCCGAGGGCGGCCTCGGGGCTAGATCAGACGCATAACTGATTGGCTCAATAGCGGATTGGCGGCAGGGGGACCCTCCACTGGAGGGCGGGAGCCCCGGTGGGCGTGACCAGCCACCCCGGGGGCTTCAGGTGGAAGATCCTCCAATGACCGTTCACGATCTTGGCCGTGGTGAAGCCGAGCAGGGCACCGGCGAACGTGTCGCTGAACCAATGCCTGTTGTCATAGATCCGGGAGTACGCCGTTCCCGTGGCCAGGGTGTACAGCACCACGCTCGCGGGCCACCAGTCGATGTCACCGGACAAGGAAGTGGCAACGGCAAAGGCGGCCATGGTATGGCCCGAAGGGAACGAACCTCGCGCCTCGATCCCCGCAGAATCCTTGAGGGTGGTGAAGGGGTGAAAGCTGAAGGCTCCAACATCCTCGTTGGGTCGGGATCGACCCGTAATCATCTTGGTGGCATAGGTCATGAGCCCGGCCGCGGTGACCGTCACGATCAACCGCCGCCCGGCGCGCTGAATCGCCGCACTATGAAAAACCACCCCCGTGCCCCAGACGCCGAGACTGATCCCCGCGTAATAGTACGGCTCGCCCTGCTGCCGGAATCCGTTCGAGAGGTCGGTCAGCGTCTGGGTGCGGTGTTCCCGGGTATAGCGGCGCATCGGCTGGTCGAGTACGGTGGAAGCCCCGATGAGGGCGACGGCACCGGCGGCTTCATACCACTTGATCTGATGTGCGCTGCGCAGGACTTGCTGCTGGGCTTCCTTCTTGAGCGTGTCGACGATCGCCGAGTCGCGCGCCGTCGGCTTCTTGGTGGTGTCGGGAACCTGGGCGATTCCGGCCGAAGTCGCGAGGCACAAGAGCAGCAAGACAGCCGTGACCGTCGTTGAGCGAGCCGGTGGTTGCGATTTCATGGGCCCATTACTTACCGGGTTCGGCATCCGATTCCGTGCTCTGGGTCACGATCATGTCACTGCGACGAGGATCACATCGGGGAAGAGGCGCCGGTCGGAATCGAACCGACGAATGGAGGTTTTGCAGACCTCTGCCTTACCACTTGGCTACGGCGCCCGGGAGAGGCAAACTAGCAATAAGCAACGACATACGGAAGTACGCCGAAGCCTGTCCCCCCGGTCCATCCGAATGAGGATTGATGCGTGAGTATTGCCCGGCTGCCGAGTCCCCTGGTCACCCGATTTGCCCCGGCTCCAACCGGGTTTCTGCACCTGGGACATGTCGCGAACGCGGTATATGTGTGGGGCCTAGCGAGGCTGGGCAGCGGCGCAGTCCGGCTCCGCATCGAGGACCACGACCGGCAACGCGCACGCCCCGAGTTTGAAGCCGCCATCCGGAATGATCTCGAGTGGCTCGGCCTGGCGCCCGATGGCGACCTCACTCGGCAAAGCGATCGCGCGGACCGCTACCACGCGGCGCGGGAACAGCTCGGTCCCCTGGTGTACGCCTGCTCCTGTTCCCGCCGCGAGTTGGCCGGGGAAGCCGAGCCTCCATCGGGCGAGGAATTGCGCTACGATGGGCGCTGCCGGGAGCGAAATCTGGCCTGGGAGCCGGGGCTGAGTTTGCGGGTGCGGCTGGATGATAGCGTGGTGCGGTTCGACGATATCCTGCTGGGTGCCCAGGTCCAACGACCAGCCGACCAATGTGGCGACCTGCTGATCAGGGACCGGCGGGGAAACTGGACCTACCAGTTCGCGGTGACGGTGGACGACCGGGACCAGGAGATCTCGCTGGTGATTCGAGGCCGGGACCTGCTCAACTCGACCGGCAGGCAGATCGCGCTGGCCCGGCTGCTGGGGCGCCGGGTCCCGCCCGCCTTTCTCCACCACCCACTTTTGTACCGGCCCGACGGCGCCAAGCTCAGCAAATCCAACCGGGATACCGGGGTGCGTGAGCTGCGGGCGGCGGGTTACTCGGCGGAGCAGGTGATCGCCATGGCGGCGCGTTCAGTGGGTCTTCTCGGCTCGGAAGAATCCGGGGGTTGGGATTCGATACTGCGGCGGTTGGAGGCGCTACCGCTGCAACGCGGATAAACGCCGAAACGCGCCGATCGACCCTGCTCGATCGGAAGATTCGCTTGCGCCAAGCCATTCACCACCGATAATACACTGAAACGAACGGATTAACCGGGCCTGACGATGCGATCCGTTTGTTATCGTAGGTTATCCGTGTTGAAGCGGTAGCGTGTGCCTTTTCTCAGCGCACGACTGCCACCTCGGCCGGCGAATCGATCAACGCCGCATCGCCCTCCCACCGCGCCATCACCACCGACGCCAGGCAATTGCCCAGCAGGTTCACCGACGTTCTCGCCATGTCCATCAGGGCATCGACCGCGAAAATCACGATCACACCCTCCAGCGGCAGTTTGAACTGTTCCAGGGTCGCCGCCAGGATGACCAGCGATGCCCGGGGAACCGCCGCCACCCCCTTGCTGGTCAGCATCAGGGTCAGCATCATCAGAATCTGGTGACCGATGGTCATGTTCACCCCGGCCGCCTGCGCCACGAACACCGAGGCGACCGCGAGGTACAGCGTGGAGCCGTCCAGGTTGAACGAGTAGCCGGTGGGGATGACGAACGCGATGATCCGTTTCGGAACGCCCATCTTCTCCATGTTCTCCATGGCCAGCGGCAGCGCCGCCTCGGAGCTCGCGGTGGAGAACGCGATGAGCCATGGCTCCCGAACGTAGCGCCAGAATTTCTTCACCGGGACCCGGGCGATGATCGTCACCGGCACCAGCGCGACCAGAAGGAAAACGATGAGCGCGCCGTACAGTGTCAGGACCAGGGCCGCGAGATTCTTGAGCACGCCCAGCCCGCTACCGCCGATCGACACCGCGATCGCCGCCCCGATGCCGATCGGGGCGAACTTCATCACGATGTTGGTGAATCGGAACATCACGTCGGTGAGGGACTCGCAGAAATGCAGCATGGTCTCTTTGCTGCGGCCCTTGACCTGGGAGAGGCCCACGGCAAAGAGAATGGAAAAGAAGACCACCTGCAGCACTTCGTTTTTCGAAGCCGCCTCGAAGAAGCTTTGGGGCACCGTGTGCTCGAGGACGCTGGCGAGAGTAGGCTTGCTGGCGGTCAGCTGGGCGGCGGCGTCGGTCGAGCCGGTCAATACGACACCCACGCCGGGCTTGACCAGGTTCACCGCCAGCAGCCCGACGGCCAGAGCGATCGTGGTCACAATCTCGAAATAGATGAGCGACTTGAGCGCCAGCCGTCCGACCCGCTTCATGTCGTCCCCGTGCCCCGCGACCCCGACCACCAGGCTGCCGAAGATGAGCGGTACCACGATGGACTTGATCATCCGGAGGAAGATCGTGGAGAGCGGCGACAACCACGACGCCAGGTTGGTCTCGGTCCAGACCGCGTTGTCGAGGTAGCCGAGGGTGACGCCCACGACCATCGAGATCACGATCCACCAGGTCAGCGAGATGCTGCGCAGGAAGCGCCACATAATTGTGTCTGTTATCGGAGTTGACAATCAGGCTATTGAGCAATTCGGCAAGCCGATCACGAAAGCGCGAAAAAAGCGAAAGCGCGAAGAACTATTTCAGCTTTTCTTTCGCGTTTTCGCTCAATTCGCGTTTTCGCGATTGACGAACCTAAAGGAACAAGGTGCCAGCCTCACGCACCAGCCAGAGCACCAACCTTCGATTCCAGCCCGGACAGCAGCGAACTGTACGACTTGGCGAAGCTCGCCACGCCTTCCACCTCCAGCTCGGCTGTCACCTTGTCGAGATCGATCCCGGCGGCTGCGAGCGCCTGGAGCTGGGACGGGGCCTGCTTGATGCCGTCGTAAATCCGAACCTCGGGATGGCCGTGATCCTTGTATGCGGCGAAGGTGGCGGGCGGCAGGGTGTTGACGGTGTGGGCCGCGATCAACGCTTCCACGTAATAAATGTCGGGATAGCGCTTGTCCTTGGTGCTGGTCGAAGCCCAGAGCGGCCGCTGCAGGTTGGCGCCGCGGGCCCGGAGCTTCTCCCAGCGCGGCCCGGCAAAGCGCTGCTCGAAGAGCGCGTACGCCAGGCAGGCATTGGCGATCGCCGCGGTGCCGCGGAGCCTGCCCGGGTCACCCTTGGCGTCCAGCAGCGGATCGACCTTGCCGTCCACTCGGCTCACGAAGAAACTGGCCACCGACTGGATCCGGTCTATTGGCTGGTCCAGCTCGACCCGCTCTTCCATCGCCTTGAACCAGGCCTCGATCACCTGCTCGTAGCGCGTATTGGAGAACAGCAGGGTGATATTGATATTGATCCCCTCGGCCAGGCATTGAAAGATCGCGGGTAATCCCTGCGGAGTCCCCGGGATCTTCACCATGACGTTGGGCCGGTTCACCTTGCTCCATAGCCGTCGGGCCTCCATGACGGTTCCCGCTGTGTCGTTCGCCAGGTCGGGCGAGACCTCGATCGACACCAGGCCCAGGCTTCCGTCGCTCCCGTCGTACAGTGGACGGAACGTGTCGCACGCCGCCTGCACGTCCGCGACCGAAAGCGCGTCGAAAATCTGCTGGGTGCTGAGCCCTTCGTGCGAGAGCCGGCGGATGTCGTCGTCGTACAGCTCGCTGCCGGCGATGGCTTTCTCGAAAATGGTCGGGTTCGAGGTCATGCCCTGGAGCCCGCTCTCGGCAACCAGTGTTTTCAATTCGCCGCTCTGGATCAGGTCCCGGGTGATAAAGTCGTACCAGGGGCTCTGGCCCAGCTCGCCCAACCGGATCAGTGGATTGTTCATCGGGTTTTCTCCATCACGCTCTTCACCGTTTCGATGACGTGCTCGGGCGTGAAGCCGAAGTGCTGAAACAGGGCTTCCGCCGGAGCGGATGCGCCAAAACCGGTCATGCCGATCATTGCCCCGCCCGGGCCCAGGTAACGCTCCCAGCCGAACCCGGACGCCGCCTCGATGGCCACCCGGGCCGGCATGGCCCTGGGCAGCACGCTCTCCCGGTACTCCGCCGTCTGGGCCTCGAACAATTCCCAGGACGGAATCGAGACTACCCGCACCCGGGTCCCCGCCGCCAGCAGCTTTTTCGCCGACTCGAGCGCGAGGTGCACTTCCGAGCCGGTCGCCATCAGGATCGCCTGAAACGTTCCCGGCGGATCGTACAGCACGTAGCCGCCGCGCTGGACACCCGCCGCGGCGCCCAGCTGGGTCCGGTCCAGCACCGGTAGTTTCTGCCGGGTGAGCACCAGGGCCGTCGGCGCTTCCTTCCGTTCCATCGCGATCCGCCACGCTTCGACGGTCTCGGTGGCATCGGCCGGGCGCAGGGTGACCAGGTCGGGGATGGCCCGGAGCATTGCCAGTTGCTCGATCGGCTGGTGGGTGGGGCCGTCCTCGCCCAGGCCGATCGAATCGTGGGTGCCGATGAAGATCACCGGCAACTTCGAGAACGCCGCGAGCCGGATCGCCGGCTTCATGTAGTCGAAGAAAATGAGGAAGGTGCCGGCGAAGGGGCGAATCCCGCCGTGGGCGGCAATTCCATTGCAGCAGGACCCCATGCCGTGTTCCCGCACTCCAAAGTGCAGGTTCTGGCCTACGCTGTTGGCCTCGAAGTCACCGCCGTTCTTGATGATGGTCCCGTTACTGGTGGCAAGGTCGGCCGACCCGCCGATCAGGTTGGGAATCATCGCCGCCAGTGCGTTGAGCACGGTCTGCGATGCCTGGCGGGTTGCCAGCTTTCCGTCCTTGGGCGAAAACACGGGTAGCCCATCGATCCAGCCCTGGGGCAACTCGCCGGCCATCCAGCTGCCAAACTCTTTCGCTAGGCCGGGCTGCGCCCGGCTGTACTCCTCCATCAGCGTCTTCCACGCCGTTTCCTGATCTTCTCCGCGATCCTTCACCTCCAGCATGTGTTCGCGCACGTCGGCCGGAACCGTAAACGGCGGCTCCTGCCAGCCCATGATCTCCTTGGTACGGCGGATTTCTTCCTCGCCCAGTGGTGCGCCGTGCGCCTCCGGAGTGTCGCGCTTGGTGGGAGCCGGCCAGGCAATGATGGTGCGGACCCGAATCAGGACCGGTTTCCGGGTTTCCTGCCGAGCGGTCTCCAGCGCCTGGGTAAGCGCCGCGAGATCATTCCCGTCGTCCACGTGGAGCACGCGCCAGCCATAGGCTTCAAACCGCTTGCCGACATCCTCGCTGAACGCGATGTCGGTGTGGCCGTCAATAGTGATGTGGTTGTCGTCGTAGATGACTTTGAGGTTGCCCAGCTGGAGGTGACCGGCGATCGACGCCGCCTCGCTGGCTACGCCTTCCATCATGTCCCCGTCGCTGGCCAGGGTCCACACCCGGTGGTGGACCACGGGCAGCCCTTCGCGATTGAACCTGGCCGCGAGGAACCGCTCCGCAATCGCCAGCCCGACCGAATTGCCGACGCCCTGGCCCAGCGGTCCGGTAGTGACCTCGACGCCGGCCGTAAAGCCCCGCTCCGGGTGGCCCGGAGTCCGTGAATGCAGCTGGCGGAATTGCTTGAGGTCTTCCATCGAGACGTCGTAGCCGGTCAGGTGCAGCAGCGAGTACAGCAGCATAGAGGCGTGGCCGCAGGACAGCACGAAGCGGTCGCGATCAGGCCACGCCGGGTTCGCCGGATTGTGGCGAAGGAAGCGGGTCCACAGAACGTACGCCACCGGGGCCAGCGCCATCGGCGTTCCCGGGTGCCCGGAATCGGCCTTCTGGACCGCGTCCATCGAGAGAACTCGAATGGTGTCGATGCTTCGCTGGGCCAGCGGGGCGTTGGGGATCGGATCCACGGGAATCGCGGGGCTGGAGGCGGGAGAGAGACTGGTCAGAAAGCGATCTCCGGGTTCAAGGCAATCAAGTTACTGCCCCCGTCAAGATAAATCACAGTGCCGCAGCCTTGCGCCCGAGGCCGTACCGGCCGCCCCCCGCGAGGAGCAGCGCCAGTGCCAGGGCGAAGATGGTGACCTCGGTCCCGCCCCGGAGCAGGTCGAAGGCGGCGCCTTTCACCGCGAAGACGATGGCGCCGACCATATCGATCATCACCAGTACTGCGGCGATTTCCACCCAGAGACCGAGCAGGATGAGCACGCCACCACCGACCTCCGCCACCGCCGCGAAGATCAGGGCCAGCTTCGGCGCTGGAAGGCTCAGGCTCTCGAAGAAGCCCTGGGCGCCGGCCCAGCCGGTGAGCTTCTGGTAACCATGGGGCAGGAGAAGGCCGGCCAGGATCAGCCGGATGACCAGCAGGGCAAGGTCGGTATTCTTGCGCACGGAAGCTCCCGGAATCTGAGGTGCAGAAAACTAGTGCTTTTACTCTACCGCGCACCCCGCTTATACTGCTGCCCCTACCTGCAGCATGGAGTGTTGGTCGTGTCGAATGACGAGCCGGATTACCTGAAGGCCATACGGCGGGCCCAGGAAC
>DASYPP010000046.1:0-95156 GCA_036006525.1 Gemmatimonadales bacterium | reverse complement strand
TATCCAGGAAACGCCTGAGTTCTCGACTCCCGCGCTTTGCTGACCCTTCGGCGATGTTGACTGGAACCGAGAAAGCCGCCCTTCGGGTTTGGGAAGTGAGGCTGTACGTCTCAGATTTTGGCCATTTCTGGGTTGCCAGGTAGATTCTCCGCACCAAACGGTGACTGACCTGCCACGCCTGCAATCTCTCATAGGGCATCATGGCAATCGAATCTGAGACGCATCCATCAACTCAGCAGCAAACTGCTGTATTTGAAGTACTTGCCGTGATCTTCCGGCCACGGCGGTTTCTACTTACCGCCCTACCGCCTTACCGCCTTACCGCCCGATGAAGCGCGTCCTGGTCGCAAACCGAGGCGAAATCGCCTTGCGAATCATTCGCGCCTGCCATGAAGAGGGCCTCGAAGCCGTGGCGGTCTACTCGGTCGCTGACCGGAAGAGCCTTCACGTGCAGGCCGCGGATTTCGCGGTGCCCCTGGGCCCCCCGCCTCCCGGCGAGAGCTATCTCCGCGGTGACCTCCTGATTGAAGCAGCCCGGCAGACCGGCGCCGACGCGATACATCCCGGCTATGGATTTCTCTCCGAGCGCGCCTCGTTTGCCCAGGCCGTCACCGACGCCGGTCTGATCTTCGTGGGTCCGTCGGCCGGGGCCATCCACGCCATGGGCAACAAGACCGAAGCTCGGCGCCGCATGCAGGCGGCCGGCGTGCCGATCGTTCCGGGGACCACGGTCGCCGCGGCGGACCCGGCCGACCTTGCCGCGATTGCCAGCGACATCGGTTACCCGGTCCTGATCAAGGCGGCCGCCGGTGGCGGCGGCCGAGGCATGCGGATCGTCACCCAGCCGAACGACCTCGAGGCAGCCTTCGCGATGGCGTCGTCCGAGGCCGCCAAGGCGTTCGGCGACGGCAGCGTCTACATCGAGAAATACATCGAGCGGCCCCGGCATATCGAAATCCAGGTGCTGGCCGATCACGAACGCACCATCCACCTGGGTGAGCGGGAATGCTCGATCCAGCGCCGCCACCAGAAAGTGGTCGAAGAGGCGCCCTCTCCCGCGGTCTCGGCCGAGTTGCGGGCCCGGATGGGAGCAGCAGCCGTCGCGGCGGCCAAGGCAGTGGGATACCGCAGCGCCGGCACCTGCGAATTCCTGCTCGGCTCCGACGGCTCGTTCTATTTCCTCGAAATGAATACCCGGATCCAGGTGGAACACCCGGTGACGGAGATGGTGTACGGCGTGGACCTGGTGCGGGAACAACTCCGAATCGCCAGGGGGCTTCCGATGTCGATCGCCGCGGCGGGCGTTCTCGCCCCGCGCGGATGGGCGCTGGAATGCCGGATCACGAGCGAGGATCCCGCCAACGGATTCCTGCCCTCGACCGGCACGGTCACCTTCCTCCGGCCACCGGCCGGTCCTGGAGTGCGCTGGGACGGGGGTATCGGCGCCGGAGACGAGATCACACTCTTCTACGACTCGCTCCTCGGGAAACTCATCGTCTGGGGCAATGACCGGGAGCAGGCGATCGCCAGGATGCTCCGGGCCCTGGGCGAGCTCTTGCTGGTCGGAGTCTTCAGCAACCTGCCGTTTCACTGCCGCCTCATGCGCGACCCGGAGTTTCGAGAAGGCCGTTTCGACACCCAATTCCTCGAGCGTCGCACCGATCTGCTCCAGGCCCCCATGAGTGACGACCACAAGCTGGTGGCCGCGGTCGCCGCGGCTTTGGCGGAAGCAGAGGTCCGGATGCTTCGGCGTCCGCCGGTGGCCGCCGAGTCGGATGCACGCAGTGTCTGGGCCCGGGTCGGTCGGCGCGAGGCGCTCGGCTGATGGGGGAACGCTCGCGGGTGAGGACGCGCCGGACGGCCAGTACGGTCACTGCGCCGGTTCGGGTGCTGGGGATCGCGGCCGGAGGGGACGGTGTCGCCCGGCTTCCGGATGGCAGGACCGCGTTCGTCCCCCGCGCGGGGCCAGGCGATCTCGTCGATATCCGGCTGGTTCATGAGGCGCGGCGCTTTGTTCGAGCCGAACTGGTTCGAGTGGTGGAGCCAGGTCCCCATCGGATCGAGGCCCCCTGTCCCCACTATGTCCGCGACGCGTGTGGTGGCTGCCAGCTGCAGCACCTGGCGCCCGGGGCCCAGTTAACCGCCAAGCAGTCGATCGTCGGCGAAACGCTGCGCCGGGTGGGCAAGCTCGACCTGCCCGATCCGGGAATCGTTCCGGCAGAGCGGAACTGGGAGTACCGGACCCGGATCACCCTGGCGCCGGGTCGGGGATCGAAGCTCGGTTTCCATCGCTACGATCGTCCCGCCGAGGTCTTCGATCTTGACCGCTGTCTCATCACCGACCCCTCGCTCATGCGGCTGTGGGCCGTGCTTAAGCGGCTGCGGCGTTGGTTGCCGCAGGATCTCGTCCACCTCGTGCTGCGGCTCGATCGCGCGGGCGGCCGGCACGTCGTGGCCCAGTGCCGCGGCGACCGGGTCTGGGATACCGGGCCCGAACTGGCACAGGCGCTGGTGCAGGGTGGCGAGCATGCGGTCCTCTGGTGGCACCCCGAAGGAGGCGCTGCCCGCGTGTTGTTCGGCGATTCGACCTATCCCGCGACGGTGTTCGAGCAGGTCAACCCGAGTATGGGTGACCTGGTGCGGAGCTACGCGCTGGGGCAACTGGGGGAGGTGCGTGGCCGGCAGGTCTGGGATCTCTTCGCCGGGGTCGGCGAGAGCACGATCGAGCTGGCGCGGCGCGGGGCGACGGTCGACTCCGTCGAGTCGGACCCTCGGGCGGTGGCCGCGGCCGGCCGCCAGGTGGAGCAGCTCGGCCTTGGCGAGTCCCAGGTGCGCTGCGTAGTGGGCAAGGCGGAGGACGTGATGGGCCGGCTGAGGGCTCCGGACCTGGTGCTGGCCAATCCTCCCCGGGTCGGAATGGATGCCCGGGTAACCGCCGCGATCGTCGAGCGGCAGCCCCGTCGCATGGTCTACATCTCCTGCGATCCGGCGACCCTGGCCCGCGACCTGGCCCGGCTGGGTGAGAGCTATCGAGCCACCAGCGTGCAGGGCTTCGATCTGTTTCCCCAGACCGCTCACGTCGAGACGGTCACCGTGCTAGAGGCCGAGTGACTTTCTCGGTGCAGGGTTCAGAGTGCAGGGTGCAGGGTAAGCAGCGTACATGGTGCAACGTGCAGGGTGACCGGCCTGTCACTCCGCACCCTGCACCAGGCCCGCTGGTTCCTCTGCACTCTGCACCCTGCACCCTGCACGCTGTTCGGAAGGTCCTGCAATGAAGTATTTCGTATCGGTGGGCGATCGCGAGTTCGAGGTCCTGGTGGACGGCGACCGGGTTACCGTGGACGGTGAGGAGCATCATGCCCACCTCACGGCGATTCCGGAGACTCCGCTCCGTCATCTCCTGATTGGCACCCGCTCATTTACCCTGCCGTTCGTCAATCGCGGGGCGGGGCACTGGGAGATGGCTTTCCAGGGGGAGACCTGGCAGGCGGCCGTCATGGATGAGCGGACCCGCCACATCCGGAGTCTCACCGGGGGCGGCGAGGCGAAGAAGGGCGGGGGAGTGCTCAAGGCGCCGATGCCGGGCCTGGTCGTGCGGGTGGATGTCGAACCCGGTGACGCTCTGGAGCCGGGCCGAGGCATCGTGGTGCTGGAAGCCATGAAAATGCAGAACGAACTCCGGGCCGCCGCGCCGGTCGTGGTCAAGGCAGTGCTGGTCCGGGCGGGCCAACCGGTCGAGAAAGGCCAAGTCCTTGTCGAATTTGAAGATAACCCGAGGGATTGAGGGGATGGACGGGATTATGGGATTGAAGGGATTGAACTTCGGTCCAATTCTTTTCAATCCCCTCACTCCCTTCAACCCCCTCAATCCCTTCAATTATTCTGGCTTGACCGGACCCCCAAGCGCTAGGTATGTTTGGAGTCTGTGCCAGTTTACACCGTTTCAGGCGCCCAACAGAACACAGGTTCATGAAGACTTTTACCGCAAAGAAGCGCGATCTCAAGCATGATTGGCACGTGGTGGACGCCGCGGGCGTCCCCCTCGGCCGCTTGGCGACCCAGGTGGCGCAGCTGATTCGCGGCAAGCACAAGCCGACCTTCACGCCGCATATGGATGGCGGCGATTTCGTGGTGGTGATCAACGCCTCCAAGATCCGGCTGACCGGCCGCAAGCTGGAGCAGAAGACCTACTTCTCGCACAGCGGGTACATGGGGCACGAGAGTCATACCCCGGCGAAAGAAGTGCTGGACAAGCATCCGGACCGGGTCATCCGGAAAGCGGTTTTCGGCATGTTGCCCAAGAACTCGCTGTCCAAGCAGCATCTCAGGGGCAAACTCAAGGTGTACGCCGGGGCCGAGCATCCTCACCAGGCACAGCAGCCCCAGCCCCGCGCGAGCGAGATCAAGGTGACCGCATGAGTCCGACTCCCGAATTCCGCTGGCAGGCCGTGGGCCGCCGCAAGACCAGTGTGGCCCGCGTGTACCTGACGCCGGGAACCGGCAAGTGGGACGTGAACGGCCGGACGCTGGGAGATTATTTCCCCCGTCCCTCGCTGGTACAGCACATCCAGCAGTCGTTCACCGCGACCGACACCCTGGGCGCCTTCGACGTGAAGGCCCACGTGAACGGCGGCGGGCAGACCGGGCAGGCCGGCGCGTTGCGGCTGGGCATCGCCCGCGCGCTGGTCGAAGCGGATTCCACCCATCGCGCCAAGCTCAGGGCCAACGGGTTGCTGACCCGTGATCCCCGCGCCGTGGAACGCAAGAAGGCCGGCCGCCCCGGCGCCCGGAAGCGGTTCCAGTTCAGTAAGCGGTAGCAAAGAGGTACTGGGTGACGGGTACTGGGTACTGAGTTACCCATGCCTACCCAGTACGCAGTACCCAGTACCTAACTCGCACATCGCCGGATCTTCGTTCGGGTGCCCCGCGGGGTTGAACGAAGAGTCGAAGGCGATGGACGTCCCAACCCCAACGCAGATAGGACAGAACAGAAACGAATGGCTCAGCCAGAACTGCAGGACCTGCTCGAAGCAGGAGTACACTTCGGCCACCAGACCCGGCGGTGGAATCCCAAGATGCGGCGCTTCATCTTCGCCGAACGCTCCGGGATCTACATCATCGATCTTCAGAAGACGCTGCGTCAGATCGTCAAGGCGCAGGAGCTGCTCAAGAGCGTCGTGCTCCGGGGCGACGGCGTCTTGTTCGTCTGCACCAAGAAGCAGCTGAAGGCCATCGTCCAGGTCGACGCGGAGGACTGCAGCGCCTACTACGTCACCGAGCGGTGGCTGGGCGGCATGCTCACCAATTTCCAGACCATCAAGAAGCAGATCCGCCGCTACCGTGACCTGGTGCAGGGCTCGGCCGAGGGTGATTTCGAGAATTACACCAAGAAGGAAAAACTGCTGTTCGAGCGGGAACGGGAGAAGCTGGCCCGGAACCTCGAAGGCATCAAGAACATGGCCCGGCTGCCCGGCGCGCTCTTCGTGGTGGATGCCAAGAAGGAGAAGATCGCCGTCGCCGAGGCCAACAAGCTGGGGATCCCGGTGGTCGCCATCGTGGATACCAACGCCGATCCCGACGTGATCACGGTGCCGATTCCCGGCAACGACGACGCGATCCGGGCGGTCTCGCTCATCACCAAGGCGCTCTGCGACACCATTCGGGAAGCCCGGGCCCAGGTGCCCGCCCGCGAGGTGGTCGAGGATGTCGAGGCGGAGACTTACAGCACCGACGCCGGCTCCGAGGGCGACGCCGAGGCTGAACGGCGGAAGCGGCGGCCCCGGCGCAAGCGGCGGCCCAAGCCGGAAGCGATCGCCGCACGGATGAAGGGCGAAGGCGAAGGCGGCGGGGCGGAAGCGGCGGCCCCGGCGAGCGGAACCGAAGGGTAGGGCCGGCGGTTTACGTGGTTCGCCGCCGCTCGTTGGCCTCGGGGCCAGGAGCGGCGGTCTTAATATCCAGACCAGAGGAAGCAAACGATGTCGAGTGTGACGATTTCTCCGAAAGACGTAGCTGAGCTCCGCCGCCGTACCGGCGCGGGGATGATGGATTGCAAGAAGGCGCTGGAGGAGTCCGCTGGCGACATGGAGAAGGCCGTTGAGCTGCTCCGCAAGAAGGGCATCGCCAAGGCGGAGAAGCGGGCCGGCCGGGAGGCCGCCCAGGGCCTGATCCTGAGCTACATCCACCACAACCACCAGGTCGGGGTGCTGCTCGAACTCAATTGCGAGACCGATTTCGTGGCTCGCACCGATCCCTTCCGGGAGCTCGGTCGCGAGATTGCCCTGCACATCGCCTCCGCCGATCCGCTCGCGGTGCGGCCCGAGGATATCCCGGCCGAGGTGCTCGACCGGGAACGCCGGATCGCCGAAGAGCAGGTCGCTGCCGAGGGCAAGCCCGAGGCGATGCGCAGCAAGATCGTCGAGGGCAAGCTCAAGAAGTTCGTGGCCGAACGCGCCCTGCTGGAGCAGCCCTTCGTCAAGGACGACACCAAGACGGTGGGCTCGCTGGTCAAGGAAGCGTCGGGCAAGATCGGTGAGGCTATCACCGTGCGGCGCTTCGCCCGCTTCAAGATCGGGGAAGCCTGATGCCGGCGGCCTTCTCATCCGCGCTCCTCAAGCTTTCGGGCGAGGCGCTGGCTGGAGAGAAGGGCTTTGGCCTCGACTACAAGGTCGTGGAATCGCTGGCCGATGAGGTCAAACAGGTGCACGCCGCAGGAGTCCGCCTGAGCCTCGTGGTCGGGGGGGGCAACATCATGCGGGGCGGCACCGCGAGCAAGGAAGGCGTGGACCGGGTCGCCGCCGACAACATGGGCATGCTGGCGACGGTTATCAACGCGCTCGCGGTGCAGGACATCCTGGAGCGTAAAGGTGTGCAAACCCGGGTGATGACCGCGATCCGCATGGAGTCGCTGGCCGAGCCCTACATCCGGCGCCGCGCCATCCGCCACCTCGAGAAGGGCCGGCTGGTGATCTTCGCGGCGGGTACCGGCAATCCCTTTTTCTCGACCGACACCGCGGCGGTGCTCCGCGCGCTGGAGATCGAGGCCGAGGTGATCCTCAAGGGCACCAACGTGGAAGGCATCTACACCGCCGATCCCCGCAAGGACCCCCAGGCCAAGTTCATTCCCGAGCTGACCTTCCAGGAAGCGCTGGTCAAGCGCTACGCCGTGATGGACGCCAACGCGTTCGGCCTCTGCATGGGGCACAACCTCCCGATCATCGTGTTCAACATCAACACTCCCGGCGCCGTGCACCGCGTATTGCAGGGCGAGCGGGTGGGGACCATCGTGCGATGAGCACCATTCCGGAGCTGCTGAAGCAGGCCCGCGACCTGATGCACAAGGCGGTGGAGAACACGAAGAAGGAGCTGGCCCACATCCGGAGCGGCAAGGCGTCGCCCGCGCTGCTGGACCTGGTCAAGGTCGATGCCTACGGGAGCCTCGTCCCGCTCAACCAGGTCGGCATGGTCGCCGCGCCCGAGCCCCGGCTGCTCACCGTCCAGCCCTTCGACAAGTCGCTGGCCCCCGCCATCGAAAAGGCGATCCGCGACGCCGACCTGGGCCTCAATCCCGCGAGCCAGGGCGGCCTCATCCGGGTGCCGATTCCCCAGCTCACCGAGGAACGCCGCAAGGATCTGGTCAAGCTGGTCCACAAGCTGGCGGAGGAAGGCCGGGTCGCCGTCCGCCACGCCCGGACCGACGGGCTCCACAAGATCAAGAAGATCGACAAGATTTCCGAGGACGAGAAGACCCGGGGCGAGAAAGACATCCAGAAGGCCACCGACGACCACATCAAGCAGATCGACCAGCTGATTCAGGCCAAAGAAGCGGAAATCATGGTGATCTGAAACGTACTGGGTGACGAGTACTGGGTACTGGGTAAACCAGCGAACCAGAATCCGCACCGAACCGGTTCCATCCTAAGTCACCCAGCACCCAGTACTCAGTACCCAGTACCCAGTACCCTATGACAGAAGACTTACTCAAGACGATAAAGCTCAACGGCGCGATCCCGGCCCACATCGCCATCATCATGGATGGCAATGGGCGCTGGGCGCAGGCCCGTTCCCTGCCGCGGCCCTTCGGGCACCAGGCCGGGATGAAGGCGGTCCGCGAAGTCGTGGAAGGCGGTCTCGCCGCCGGCGTCGAGGTGCTCACCCTCTTCGCGTTCAGCCAGGAAAACTGGCAGCGGCCGCCCGACGAGATCGACGCGCTCATGGCGCTGCTCGAGGAGTACATCGCCAAGGAACTGGACGAGCTGCGCTCCCAGGGCGTAGCGGTCCGGATGCTGGGCGACCTCGACCGGCTCTCGCCCGGTGCCCGCGCCGCGGTCGACCGGATCATGAAGGAAACCGCCGCCGGGACCAACCTCGATCTCAACATCTGCATTTCCTACAGTTCCCGGGCCGAGCTGACCCGGGCCGCCCGGAAGCTCGCGGAGTCCGTGGCGGAAGGCCGGCTGGATCCGGCCGACATCGACGAGCAGTCGCTGGCCCGCGAACTCTACACCGCTCCGTGGCCCGATCCCGACCTCCTGATCCGCACCTCGGGTGAGATGCGGATCTCCAATTTCCTGCTCTGGCAGCTCGCGTATTCCGAAATCTGGGTGACCCCCGTCCTCTGGCCCGACTTTACCCGCCAGGACCTCTTCCGCGCCATACTCGATTTCCAACGCCGCGACCGCCGCTTCGGACGCGTGCTGGCCTGATGGACTCCAACCTGGTCCGGCGGATTGGGTTCGCCGTCGTCGCCATCCCGGTCGCGTTCGGCCTGATCTGGTTTGGGGGCTGGCCCCTGGTCGCGGTGGTGGCGCTGGTGGGCCTGCTGGGGACCCGCGAGCTGTTCGACATCGCGCGGCGGCAACGGATCGAGCCGGCGGTGGAGATCGGGCTGATCACGGTGCTGGCCTTCGCGCCGGTGGCCTATATGGCGTTGAGCTCGGTGTTCAACACCTGGTGGGTCCTGCTGGAAGGACTCTACGGCGGCTGCGTCTGGCTCATGGGCCTGCTCGCCTGGGCGCTGTGGAAACGAGGTCCCCAGGACAAGCCGCTGAGCGCCGTCGCCGTCACGCTCTTCGGCGTGGTCTACGCGGGACTCTTTCCTACCTTCCTGGTTGTCATCCGCCACGACGGCTTCGGACTCAAGTCCGGGGCCGGAACCGCGCTGGTGTTCTTCCCGCTCATCGTGACCTGGATCTGCGATACCGCGGCCATGTTCGGCGGGCGGATCTTCAAGGGACCCAAGCTTGCCCCCACCGTGAGCCCGGGGAAAACGCGCTCAGGGGCAATCTGCGGCGTGGTGGGCGGGATCGCGGTGGCCCCGCTCTATGGCATGCTGGCGTTCCAGCCGGTCGGTCTCACCATCCCGATCTGGCAGCTGCTGGTCTGCGCCGGCGTGTGGTCGGTGATCGGCCAGGTGGGTGACCTTGCCGAGTCGCTCTTCAAGCGCGAAGCTGGGCTCAAGGATTCCAGCAACCTGATTCCCGGCCACGGTGGCGTGCTAGACCGGTTCGATTCCCTCTACTTCGTCCTTCCGACCGCCGTGGCGCTCTACAAGCTCCTCGGCATCCAGTAGTCCATGCGCGGCGTCGCCATCCTCGGCTCCACCGGCTCCATCGGCACCAGCACCCTCGAGGTGCTGCGCCGCCAGCGCGAACATTTCCGGGTCGTGGCGCTGACCGCGTCCAGGAACCAGGCGCTGCTGGAAGCGCAGGCGGCCGAGTGGCATCCCGCGTTCGTCGGCCTGGTGAATCCCGGGGCTGCGACCAACGGAACCTACGCCCGCGGAGCGCGTTGCCTGATCGAAGCCGCCACTCGGCCCGACGTGGACATCGTCGTCAACGCGGTGGTAGGGAGCGCGGGCCTGGATGCCACGCTGGAAGCGCTTCGCGCCGGAAAGCGGGTAGCCCTGGCCAACAAGGAAACCCTGGTGATGGGCGGCGAGCTGGTGACCCGCGCCGCCCGGGAAGGCGGCGGCGAGCTGATCCCGGTGGATTCGGAGCACAGCGCCGTCCTGCAGTGTACCGCCGGCCGCGAGGTGGGACTCAGGCGGCTCATTCTCACCGCGTCCGGCGGCCCGTTCCGGGAATGGGCCGCGGATAAGGTCGAGCAGGCCAGCGTCGAAGAGGCGCTCAAGCATCCCACCTGGCGGATGGGCAACAAGGTCACGGTGGACAGCGCGACCCTGGCCAACAAGGCGCTGGAGGTGATCGAGGCCCATCACCTGTTCGGATTGCCCTACGACGCGATCGACGTCGTGGTGCATCCCCAGAGCATCATCCACGCGTTTACCGAGTTCTGCGACGGCAGCGTGATCGCCCAGCTGGGATTTCCCAACATGGAGCTGCCGATCCTCTACGCCCTCACCCATCCCGAGCGGCTGCCCGACACCGGAACCCGCCGCTTCGATCCGCTGACTGCGGGGCCGCTCACCTTCGAGCCGGTCCGCCATGATGTCTTTCGCGCCTTTCGCGCCGGCGTCCAGGCTGGCCGGGCGGGGGGGACAGCTCCCGCGGTCTTCAACGCGGCCAACGAGGTCGCGGTGGCCGGGTTCCTGGCCGGCCGGATAACTTTCGGACGAATCGCGGACGCGATCGAGCGCGTATTGGGTGAACACCGGCTCGAGCCCGCGTCCGACCTGGAAACCCTGATTGACGCGGACCGCTGGGCCCGCCAGCGCGCCACTGAGGTCTTGTCGTGAATTCAACGCTCATCGCAATCGCAGCGCTGCTCATCGTCCTCGGCGTCCTGGTCTTCGTGCACGAGGCCGGGCACTTCATCGCCGCCAAGTGGGCCGGGATCTACGTCCATCGTTTCTCGCTGGGGCTGGGGGCGCCGGTCAAGGCGCTGACCTGGAAGCGGGGCGAGACCGAGTACGTCATCTCCTGGCTGCCGCTCGGCGGCTACGTGAAGATGGCCAGCCGGGAGGAAGAGGTCACCAGCAGCGCGCTCGAGGGCGGCCGTGCCACGACCCCGGTTCCCCCGGACCGCTTCTTCGAGTCGAAACCGATCTGGAAGCGGATGATCGTGATCCTTGCCGGGGTTACCATGAACATCCTGTTCGCCTGGGTGGTCTTTACCATCCTGATCGCGACCAAGGGCGCGGAGATCGTCTCCACCACCCGGGTCGGGATTGTCGATACCCTCGGCCTGCCTCCCTCCGCCCAGCCATTCCGGGCACTGGAGCCCGGCGATCGCATCACGGCGATCAACGGCGTCCCCGTGGCGAACTGGAATGACGTCATCGACCGGATCCGGGAAGCGCCCGGCCCCAGTCTGACGTTCAGCATCGATGGCAAGGGAGACATCACCGCCCCCATTCCGGGTGACGCCCTGGAAGACCGGGCGGCCCTCGTGGGCAGCCTCGGCCACTACCAGAAGGCCGTGGTCGGCAACGTAGAATCGGGAAGTCCGGCGGGACACGCCCGGATTCAGCTCGGGGACACCATCGTCGCCATCAACGGTGACTCGATCGCGCAATGGTACGACATGGTCACCCGGATCCAGGCCAGCGGAGACAAGCCGCTGCAACTGCTGGTGGGAACCAGCCACGGCCGGCGGGACACAGTCCTTACGCCGCGGGTGGTCGATTTGAAGGTCGGGAAAGAAACCCGCAAGGTCGGGCAGATCGGTATTGGCTTCAAGGAGGATGTGGAGTACGTCCGCTATTCGGTGCCCGCGGCCGCCGTCGAGGGGCTCCACGACATGGCCGACTATTCCACCCTGATTCTTCGTTCCATCCGCGGCATGGTGCGGGGCCTGATCTCTCCCCGGACTCTGGGCGGTCCGGTGGCGATCGGAAAGATGGCGGGCCAGAGTCTTCAGCTGGGCATTGCCGAGTTTGTGTTCTTTATGGCGATCATCTCGGTCAACCTCGCCGTCCTGAACCTGCTGCCCATCCCGGTGCTGGATGGCGGGCAGTTTCTCTTCCTGCTGGCCGAGGCGGTGATCCGGCGGCCGCTCTCCCTCAAGTTGCGGGAGCGACTGACGATGGTGGGGTTGGTTGCGATCCTGCTGCTGATGGTGTTCGTGTTTTCCAACGACATACTGAAGTTGTTTGGGATCTGAACCGCGTAAGAGGTAAGCAGTAAGAGGTAAGCAGTAAGAGGTAAGCGGGACCGGACGCCGCCATTGGATGTGCGTATCCGGTCCCGCTCACTTCTTACCGCTTACTTCTTACGCCGTTCAGGTTTTCGGTTTCCACCACTTCCGCCGCTCCGGAATCGGGGGCCGCGGCATATCCCGGGTGACGTAGTCGTTTGGCAGGGCGATCTGGCTGGTCCGCCGCGTCCGCCCCCCCGCATCATCCAGGTCAGCCAGCATGTCCTCCGCCTTGGCGTACCGGTCGTCGGGGTGCTTGGCGAGCAGCTTGAGAATCACCCGCTCCATCCGGCGGGTCAGGTCGGGCTTGATGTCGCGGGGCGGCTGGGGCTTGGACTCCACGTGCATCCGGGCCAGCTCGAACCAGTCGGTCGAGCGGAAGGGAAGCTGGCCGGTGGCGGCCCGGTACAGGGTGATGCCCAGCGAGTAGAGGTCGGAGCGGCCATCCAGCGGGCGCCCCTGGGCCTGTTCCGGCGAGATGTAGCTCGGAGTTCCCATCGTCATGTTGAAGCCGGTGGCCGCCACGTAGCCGCTGATGGCCCGGGCGATCCCGAAATCGGTCACCACCGCCCGTCCGTCCTCCGCGATCAGCACGTTGTCCGGCTTGATATCCCGATGGACGATGCCCTGCTCGTGCGCAAAGCTGAGGGCTCGCCCCACGTCGGCGGCGATCTCCGCCAGCTGCGGTTCCGCCACCGCGCCGCCCCGGTCCACCAGGGCCGCCAGGGTATCCGGGTAGAGGTCCATGGCGAAAAAGACCTGGTCCGGGTTGTTGGTGACTTCCTCGATATGGACGATGTTGGGATGGGCGAGGTGAGAGGCGAACTCGGATTCCTTGCGAAAGCGCATCCGGAAGACCTCGTCGGACGAATACCTGGGCTTTAAGATCTTGACAGCAAATGGTTTACCGTCACTTCGCCGGGCCGAATACACCCAGGCAAACCCGCCATGCCCCAGCAGCTGCCCAAGGGTATAGGCGCCGAATACGGAACCGGTTGCGGGAGTGGTCAAAACTGTCCTCGGGGGTTGCCCGTCCAGCGAGGGGCAGGTTATTTTTGCGTGCTCTGGAAAAGTGCTGCTAAATGATGCTCGCGCAATTAGATGAGGATACTCGGAGAATGAGCTTTGACAAGCGGGTTGTAGTAAAGACGCATGGGCAGAGTGAAAACGATACCGGGTCGACCCGGGTCCAGATCGCCTTGCTGACTGAGCGAATCAATTCCCTCACCGACCACTTCCGCACCCATCCCAAAGATCACCACGGCCGTCGCGGCCTGCTCAAGATGGTTGGCTCCCGGAGGCGGTTGCTGACCTATCTCAAGCGCAGCGACTTGCCGACCTATCGCGCGCTGATTGAGCAGCTCGGTCTCCGACACTAGTTTGCGCCAGCCGGTCCGGGCGCCCCGAACGAGCACTGGGGGCGCCCTCTTTGTTTTGGTGTGCTCCTGACCACAAAAGGTTTTGACCGTGCAACGGATTGAAAACGACTTCGCAGGCCGGAAACTCAGCATCGAAACCGGCCGTCTCGCCCGGCAAGCCGCCGGATCTGCCCTGGTCCAGTATGGCGACACTGTAGTGCTCGCCGCTGTCACCCTCTCCACCAACGTCTCCAACCTGCCGTTCTTCCCGCTGACGGTCGAGTATCGCGAGAAGACCTACGCCGCCGGCAAGATCCCGGGCGGCTTCCTCAAGCGTGAGGGCCGCCCCTCGGACAAGGAGATCCTGGCTGGACGGGTCATCGACCGTTCCATCCGGCCGCTCTTCCCCGAGGGCTTCAAGAACGAAGTCCAGGTCTTCGTGACGGTGCTGTCGGCCGACCAGGAGAACGACGCCGATGTCCTGGGCGTCATGGCCGCCTCGGTCGCGCTGGGTGTCTCGGCGACGCCGTGGAACGGCCCCATCGCCGCGGTGCGGGTGGGCCGGGTGGACGGCAACTGGATTCTCAATCCGACCTTCCAGCAGCTCGAAGTCTCCACCATCGACCTGACCATCAGCGGCTCCGCCGATTCGATCGTGATGGTCGAGGGCGGTGCGCTGGAGCTCTCCGAGGCCGAGGTGCTGGAGGCCTTGAAGGTGGGCCAGAAGGGAATCAAGGACCTGATCGCGCTGGAGAACAAGGTGATCAGCAAGGCCCAGGTCGCCAAGCTGGAGTGGAAGAAGGCTGAGCCCAAGGTCGACGTCATCGCCGCGGTGCAGAAGCAGGCCGAAGACGCGATCGCCAAGGCGATCAATCACAAGGACAAGGCGGGGCGGGCCGCCGGGGTGAAGGCGGTGCGGGACGAGGTTCTCGCCGCCCTGATGGAAAAATTCCCCGAGGACGCCCGGGCGATCGGCGACGAGCTGGAGAACATCGAGTACGCGAAGATGCGGGCCCAGGTGCTCGACAAGGGTGAACGGGTGGACGGGCGGGACCTGGACACCATCCGGCCCATCACCATCGAAGTCAGCGTTCTGCCCCGGACTCACGGTTCGGCCCTCTTTACCCGGGGCCAGACCCAGGCGATGGTCGCCGTCACCCTGGGTACCCAGGACGACGAGCAGCGGATCGACAGCATCGACGTTGCCGGGGAGACCACCAAGTCGTTCATGCTGCACTACAACTTCCCGCCCTACTCGACCGGCGAAGTGCGGCCGATCCGGGGCACCAGCCGGCGCGAAATCGGCCATGGCGCGCTGGCGGAACGCGCCCTGCAGCCGCTGCTGCCGGACTTCGAGACCTTCCCCTACACCCTGCGTATCGTCTCCGAGATCCTCGAGTCCAACGGCTCGTCCTCGATGGCGACGGTCTGCGGCGGCTCGCTGGCGCTGATGGATGCCGGGGTGCCGATCAAGGCGGCCTGCGCCGGCGTCGCGATGGGGCTGATCAAGGAAGGGAAGAAGGTCGCCATCCTGACCGACATTCTCGGTTCGGAAGACCACCTGGGCGACATGGACTTCAAGGTCGCCGGCACCACCCAGGGCATCACCTCGATCCAGATGGACATCAAGATCGAAGGCATGGATCTCAAGATCATGGAAGAGGCGCTGGAGAAGGCCCGCAAGGGACGGCTCCACATCCTGGGCGAGATGAACAAGGTGCAGAAGTCGCACCGGGCCGAGCTGTCGCTCTACGCGCCGCGCATCATCACCTTCATGATCAAGCCGGACCGGATCGGCGACGTGATCGGACCCAAGGGCAAGACCATCCGCGGTATCCAGGACCAGACCGGTGCCCGGATCGGCATCGAGGACAGCGGCCTGGTCACGATTTCCGCCGTGGGCGGCGAGGCCGGCCAGCGGGCCAAGGCCATGGTCGACGCGCTGGTGGCGGAGCCCGAAGTGGGCCGGACCTACGAGGGGCCGGTCAAGAGCACCACGCCCTTCGGCGCGTTCGTCGAGATCATGCCGGGCGTGGAAGGCCTGCTCCATATCAGCGAGCTGCAGCACGGCCGTACCGAGAAGACCGAGGACGTGGTCAAGAAGGGCGACGTCGTGCAGGTCAAGCTGCTCGAGGTCGATGACCGCGGGCGCATGAAGCTGTCGCGCAAAGCGCTGATTCCCAAGGAGTGAGCAAGAGGGAGGGACTCGCGGGACGTTGAGATTGCACCGGCTTCCGAGCGCAGCAACTGCCAACGCAGAGGCGCCGAGAGCGCGGAGAACTCGCTGAAAAACCAGTCCGGTCGAACGTTTTGATGCCTATCAGCTGATCAAGCGAAAACGGCCGATCCTGGTTTTGGGCTCGGCGGCAAATTCTCTGCGCACTTTGCGCCTCTGCGTTGGATTCGGCAGGGCTCCAATCCGGTACCCAGTCAGCCTCAGGCCAGAGGCATGTGAAGGATCTCCATTTGATGGAAACCAACCGGCTGGACGAGAACCTCAAGCAGTCCACGGCTCCGAACGGCCTTACCGTTTTCACCGAGACGCTGCCGGGCATTCGCTCGGCAGCGATTGGTGTCTGGGTCCGCTCAGCCAGCGCTCACGAGCCGCGTCCCCTGATGGGGATTTCCCACCTGCTGGAACACATGCTGTTCAAGGGCACCGAGCGGAGGAGCGCCAAGCAGCTGGCGCTGGAGCTCGAGGTGCGGGGCGGGAACCTCGACGCCTACACCGGCCGCGACCACACCAACTACCAGGCCCACGTCCTGGATGACGACCTCCCCCGTGCCGTGGACGTGCTGACCGACCTGGTTCGTCGGCCGCTGCTCCGGCAGAGTGACCTGGAGCTGGAACGCAACGTGGTGCTGGAAGAGATCAACATGGTCGAGGACACCCCGGACGACCTGGTGTTCGACCTGATCTCGGAGAAGCTGTGGCCGGAGCACGGCTACGGCCATTCCATCCTGGGGACACCGGACACGGTGTCCGCCCTCCAGTCGGACGACCTGCACGCGGCGCATATCGCGGGATACTACCCGGGCAACTGTGTCGTTTCGGCGGCGGGGAGCCTGAACCACGACCTGGTGATGGAGTTGCTGGATAAGGAAGGATGGTTCGAGTCGTCCGACCGGATCGCCGCCCGGGGCCCGATTCCCGCGGCCCCGGCGGTGCGGGGAGGGAACTTCTTCGAAGAGCGGGACACCGCCCAGACCCACATCGTGTACGCCACCGACACGATGCCGTACCGGGATCCCCGGCGCTTCGCCCTGGCGATCATCACCAACGTGTTCGGCGGCGGCATGTCCAGCCGGCTGTTCCAGCGGGTGCGCGAAGAGTTGGGACTGGCGTACGCGGTCTACGCCTTCCAGAATCTCTACCAGTCCACCGGGCTGTCCGGAGTGTACGTCGGCACCCAGCCCTCGACCGCGGACCAGGCCGCCGAGGCGATCCAACGGGAATTCGAGATACTGGCGGCTGAAGGCCTGGGCGACCAGGAGCTCTCGGAGGGCAAGCAGCAGCTCAAAGGTCAGATCATGCTGTCGCTGGAGAATCCGATCAGCCGGATGAACCGGCTGGCGGCGGTGGCCCTGCACCACGACCGGTATCGCCCGCTCGATGAAGTGCTGGCCGACATCGACGCGGTAAGCAGCGAAGACATCAAGGCATTGACCCGGGAGTTCTTTGCGGCGGAGCGGCAGACGGTGCTCCGGCTGGGCCCCAGCCACCCCATGTAACAGCGTAAGAAGTGAGAAGTGAGAGGTATGAGGGCCTTCTCACTTCTCACTGCTCACTTCTCACGTTTCCACTGCGAGACTTGCCATGATTATCGGGGTTCCGAAGGAGATCAAGACCAACGAAAACCGGATCGCGCTGGTGCCGGCCGGGTGTGACGCGCTGGTAAGCGCGGGCCACACGGTCTATGTCGAAAAGGACGGCGGGGTGGGCAGCGGGTTCGCCGATGAGGCCTACACCGCGGTGGGCGGCAAGATCCTGGCGACGGCCGATGAAGTCTGGGCCAAGGCCGACATGATCATGAAGGTGAAGGAGCCGATCGCCGTGGAGTGGCCCCGGATGCGGGCCGGCCAGCTGATCTACACCTACTTCCATTTTGCCGCGGCCGAAGAGCTCACCCGGGCAGTGATCAAGTCGAACTGCATCGCCATCGCTTACGAGACGGTACAGCCGCCGGGCGGCGACCTGCCCCTGCTCACCCCGATGTCCGAAGTGGCGGGCCGGATGGCGGTGCAGGAAGGCGCCAAGTACCTGGAGAAGGTCTTCGGCGGCAGTGGCATCCTGCTGGGCGGTGTTCCCGGCGTGGCCCCGGGCGAAGTGGTCATCATCGGCGGTGGAGTGGTCGGCATCAACGCCGCGAAGATGGCCGCGGGCCTCGGCGCCCATGTCACCATCCTCGACATCTCGCTCGACCGGCTCCGGTACCTCGACGACGTGCTCCCGGCCAACGTGGATACCGCGTATTCCAACCGGCACAATATCCTCGATGCGATCAAGCGGGCTGACCTGGTGATCGGCGCGGTGCTGCTGCCCGGTGCCAAGGCGCCCCACCTGGTCAAGCGCGCCGACCTGAAGCTCATGAAGCCTGGCTCGGTGATCGTGGACGTGGCGGTGGACCAGGGTGGCTGCGTCGAGACCATCAAGCCCACGACCCACGAGAACCCCACGTATTTCGTGGATGGGATCCTGCACTACGCCGTCGCGAACATGCCGGGCGGGGTACCGCGCACCAGCACGCTGGCCCTTACCAATGCCACGCTGCCCTATGGGCTCAAGCTGGCGCGCGATGGCTGGAAGAAGGCCTGCAAGGCGGACAGCGCGCTCCGGCTCGGTCTCAACGTGGTCGAGGGGAAAGTGGTGTATCCGGGCGTGGCGGAAGCGTTCGGGCTGCCGCTCGTCGACGTCAACTCGGTTCTGTAAGACGGTCATAGGCGGTAGAAGGCGGTATTAGGCGGTAAAGGATCCGCTGCTACCGCCCATTACCGCCGATTACCGCCCTCTACCGCCATGCCCATTCAAGTTCTCATCACCCGACTCCCCCACGCCCCTGTCGAGTTGCCCCAGCAGGCCACTCCAGGCTCGGCGGGATACGACTTGTCCAGCGCGGAGGAAATCAGCCTGGCGCCGATGGAGCGCCGTCTGGTGAGCACCGGGATCCGGATCGCGCTGCCCGAGGGGTACGAGTGCCAGCTGCGTCCCCGGTCGGGCCTGGCCTTGAAGCACGGCATCACCCTTCCCAACACGCCCGCCACCATAGACAGCGACTATCGCGGCGAGGTGAAAGTCGCCTTGATCAACCTCGGGACCGAGCCCTTCACCATCACCCGGGGAATGCGGATCGCCCAGATGGTGTTTGCCCGGGTAGAGCAGGCGAGCTTTGAAGTCGTGGCCGAATTGCCATCGAGTGACCGGGGGGAGGGTGGATTCGGCAGCACCGGTCACTAGAACTCATCAATGTGAACGGTCACTCACATCAGAATTTTGACAGTTTGACGCTCCTCCGACCGGCCTCGTCGCCATCTCGCCCACGGCAAAGCTATTCCCCGGTATTGTAGAGACTTAGGTCAATTGTTACCTTAGGTGAGTATATGCACTCACCAACCTGCCGGTGAAATTTCCTTCCCTGAAATGGGGATCGTTCCTCCCCGCGAATGAAATCGCGGTGGATCTCGGCACGGCCAATACCCTGATCTACGTCAAAGGCGAGGGCATTGTCCTGAATGAGCCGTCGGTGGTGGCCATCGAGAAGGCCACCGGCCGTCCCAAAGGCTATGGGCTCGATGCCAAGCGGATGCTGGGGCGCACGCCCGATGGCATCCTGGCGGTGCGGCCGCTCAAGGATGGGGTGATCGCGGATTTCGATGTCACTGAAAAAATGCTACGGCATTTTCTCAAGTCGATCATCGACAAGCATGTCTTCAAGGTGAAGCCGCGGGTGATCGTCTGCGTTCCCTCGGGCATCACCGAGGTCGAACGCCGCGCCGTACGCGACTCGGCCGAGACCGCCGGAGCCAAGCAGGTCCTGATGGTCGCCGAGCCGATGGCCGCGGCGATCGGGGTAGGGCTTCCGGTGGAGACTCCGACCGGCAACATGGTGATCGACATCGGCGGCGGCACCACCGAGATCGCGGTCATCGCGCTCTCCGGCATCGTGTCCGACACCTCGATTCGGACCGGGGGCGATGAGCTGGACCAGGCGATCGTGCAGTTCATGCGGAAGAACTACAACCTGCTGGTCGGCGAGCCGACCGCCGAGGCGATCAAGATCAAGATCGGGTCCGCCGCCCCGGTCGGGGAAGAGCGGGAGATGGAAGTGAAGGGCCGCGACCTGGTCTCCGGCATCCCGAAGACGGTGCGAGTCCACTCCAGCGAAATCCGCGAAGCGCTCCAGGAGCCGATCCAGCAGATCGTGGACGCCGTGCGCCGGGCGCTCGAAATCACCCCGCCCGAGCTGGCCAGCGACATCGTGGACCGCGGCATCATCATGACCGGTGGTGGCGCTCTGATCCGCGGGCTCGACCTGCTCCTCTCCCAGGAGACCGGGCTGCCCATTCACGTGGACGAAGATCCGTTGACCTGTGTGGTCCGCGGGGCGGGTCGCATCCTGGACGATTTCGAGAAGTACCGCAGCGTCCTGGTTACCTGAAATGGGGTTCGCGTCCGATCGGGCGACTCACCGCCGCGATACCCTGAGTTTCATCATCTGCGTCGGCCTCTCGGTGACGGCGCTTTTTGCTTCCCCCCGCTGGAGTGAGCGGGTGACCAGCACGATCCGGGAAACCGTCCTCCAGCCGGTCCTCTGGCTGCAACAGAGCGCGGAACAGGGCCGCACCAGCCAGAGCCGGTTCCTGGCGGTCATGGCGGAACGGGACTCCGCCGCACTCGCGGCACGCTCGCTCAACGTTCTCACCTCCGAAAACCAGCAACTCCGCGGCCTCCTCGGGCTCGAGGCTCGACTGGGCACGACGTACATCGCCGCCGAGGTGCTGCACCAGCCGCTTCCGACCGATGGGCGCACCATCCTGTTGAGCGCGGGATCGCGGGACGGCGTGCGGCCCTACGCACCGGTGCTGTCGGCCGATGGCCTGGTCGGCGTGGTGCGGACAGTGGAACCCAACTGGAGCATCGCGATGACCTGGGCCCACCCGGAGTTCCGGGCCGGCGCCTTTACCGAGGACGGCAACGTGTTCGGCATCGTGGCTCCGGCCAGTGCCGCGAGTACGTCCGAGACCCTGCTGGAACTCCGGGGAGTGCCCTATCGCGATTCCATCACGCCCGGCGTGCGGGTCGTCGCATCGGGACTGGGCGGGGTGTTCCCCCAGGGTATTCCGATCGGCACCGTCATGGGCGTGCTACGGGAAGAACCGGGCTGGGAGCGGACCTATCTCCTCAGGCCCGCCTCCCATCCGATGAGTATTTCCCACGTGATTATCCTGACGGCCCAGACCGACAGCTCGCTGGGCAACGCGTTTCGCCGGGACAGCGCCTTGCCATGAGCGCTGCGAGCGTCGCGCGGACCCGGTTGCTGCTGGTGATGCTGTTCCTGCTGGTGCTTCATTTCTATGTTCGTCCCCGCCTCTTCGATTTCAAGTTCGCCCCCGACTTCCTGCTGGTGGCGCTCCTGGTGTACGCCATCCGGAGCCGGCCCGGCGACGCCGCCATTGCCGGGTTCCTGGTTGGCCTGGTGTCCGATTCGCTGGTGCCGGCCCGATTTGGCGCCGGGGCACTGGCCCATACCGTGGTCGGCTACCTCACCGCCTGGGGCCGCGCGGTGTTCTTCGCGGATAACCTGATCGTGAACGCGGCGGTGTTTGCTGGAGGGCTCTGGGTGCGGGACCTGATTGTCGTGGTGGCAAGTGGCGGCGGCGATGGCCTGCTCACGACAATGGGGGTCTGGGCGCCATTGCGCGCCCTCACCACAGCTTTCGCCGGTGTCCTCGTGCTGGTGACGTTCAGGGACTGGCTCGACATCAGGCTGGAAGAATGAACGAATTCCATCCCGCCCGGCTCCAGGGCCGGGCCGCCTCAGCCCGCTGGGTGCTGGTGCTGCTGTTCGGTGTCCTGATCGTGGCATTCTTCCGGACTCAGATCGTGCAACACGAGCGCTTCCAGCTCCGGGCCCAGGGCAACCGGTTGCGCGCCGTCCCGCTCACGGCTCCCCGCGGCGCCATCCTGGACCGGAACGGCCTGGTCATCGCCGAAAACGTCCCGGGCTACTCGGTGAAGCTGTTCGCTTCTTCCCGCGATTCGCTGAGCGCACTGCTCACCCAGTTCCAGCGCATCGTCCCCATCGATTCCTTCCAGATCGAGGAAGTCCTGCAGCGCTACCGGGCATCGCCGTTCCAGCCCGCCCTGGTCTTGGGAGACGCCTCCTTCCAGGTCGTCGCCCAGCTGGAGGAGCACCGGAGCGCCTTGCCCGGTCTGGTGATCCAGGCCGAGCCCAAGCGCCAGTATCCCGATAGCAGCGCCGTGGCCCACGTGGTGGGCTATGTCGGCGAGGTCACCGAGAGTGACCTGAGCCAGAACAAGTTTCCCGGCGCGGCGCTGGGAGGCATCGTGGGACGGGCAGGGTTGGAGCAGCAATACGATTCCATTCTGCGGGGAACCCCGGGCACCCGGTACATCGAAGTGGACAACCGGGGACGCATGGTGCGGGAAGAGGGCGCGGCGCCCACCTTGCCGCCGATCGCCGGCCGGGCCATCCGCACCACGATCGACCTGCCGCTCCAGGAGTTCATCGACAGCATCTGGCCCGTCGGGGTCCGAGGCGCCGTGGTCGCGATGACGCCCCAGGGTCAGGTCCTCGCGATGTACTCCGCGCCCAGCTTCGATCCTAACGACTTCATCGGGGGCATCTCCGGATCCCGCTGGAGGGAGCTCACCACCGATCCGGCCCGTCCCCTGCTCAACCGGGCGATCCAGGCCCGCTATCCGCCGGGGTCCCCCTTCAAGCTGGCGATGTCCGTCATCGCACTGAAGAAGGGCATAGTCACCATCAATTCCCACATGGGAATCCCTTGCCGCGGCGGCCTGCAATTCGGCAACCGGTATTTCCGCTGCTGGAAGCGCGAGGGGCACGGCTCACTGGATCTCCTGGGAGCCATCGCCCAGAGTTGCGACGTGTATTTCTACCAGCTGGGGCTTCGGGTCGGGCTTCCGACAATTCTGGAAGAGGGCATCCGGCTCGGCTTCGAAGACCGTACCGGCATCGACCTGGGCCCGGAGATCGCCCCCATCTTCCCGTCCTCCACCGCGTATTTCGATCGCCGCTACGGGCCCCGGGGCTGGACCAACGCGACGACCCTCAACTTCGCGATCGGACAGGGGGAGAATACCCAGAGCGTGATCGGGATGACCCGGTTCTACCAGGGACTGGCGAATGGCGGCGTCGAAGTCACCCCGTACATCGTGGAGCGGCCCTCCAAGCAGGTCGTCCGGAACTACGGTCTCACCGAAGGGCAGGCCCTCGATCTGCGGCGGGCCCTGATCCAGGTCGTGGTGGCGGGCACTGCCTCGCGAAGCCGGCAACTCGAATTCCAGCTGGCCGGCAAGACCGGGACGGCGCAGAACACCAGCGGGAAGAACCACGGGTGGTTCCTGGGCTTCGCCCCTGCCGAGCAACCGAAAATCGTAATCGGCATGATCATGGAATCGCTCGAAGGCGAGCACGGGGGAGCGATGGTGGCTCCCTACGTGGGCCAGATTGCCCGGTACTTCCTGGTCGGGCCCGACAGCATGCTCAAGGTTCCGTTGCGGGTATTGGTCCCCGAGGACTCGGCGCCGCGTCCGCTCGAGCTCCGGCCGGACAGCGGGCCGCCGGTACCCAGCCCCGAACCGGCTGCCCCGCCCATTGGGAGACGCCGTTGATGAGGGGGCTCACGATCGACCGGACGCTGGTCATCACCCTGCTGCTGCTGATCATCTTCGGCGTGCTGAACCTCTATTCCGCCGGGCAGACCGACGTGCCCACCCAGGCCATCGGGGTGTGGAAACGGCAGCTGGTCTGGCTGGTCATCGGCGGGATCGCCTGCTACGTCATGTTTCGCACCAGCCCGCGCCTGCTGGAATGGGCGGCGCCCTGGGTGTATGCCTTCGCCCTTCTGCTCCTGGCTGTCACCCTGGTGATCGGAACCGGGCAGGGGACCGCGGCATCGACCAGGAGCTGGATCTCCATTGGCGGTCACCAACTGGGCCAGCCCGCGGAGCTGGCCAAGGTGGCCGTCGTTCTGATGCTGGCGCGCTATCTCTCCAGCCGGCGCGAGGCGCCGATCAGCATGCGGGAGTTGATCGTGCCGTGCCTGATCGCCGGGATTCCGTTCCTCCTGGTGCTGAAACAGCCCGACCTGGGCAGCGCGCTGGTCTTCATCGGAATTCTCTTTGCCATGCTGTTCTGGGCCGGCGTACGACCCTACCTGTTGATCCTGCTGGCCTCGCCGGTAGTGAGCCTGCTGGCGGCGTTCACCACGTGGAGTTGGGTCGCCTGGATGGTGCTGCTCACCGTCCTGCTGCTGATCTGGCGTCCCTTCGTGTTCGAGGCGGTATTCATCTGGATGGTCAACGCGGTCATGGGATTCATCGCGATGCCGCTGTGGAACCGGCTGGCGCCCTACCAGCAGAACCGGCTCCTGACCTTCCTCAACCCGGAGATCGACCCCCAGGCGGCTGGTTACCACGCCATTCAGTCCAAGGTCGCGATCGGTTCGGGGGGGCTCATGGGCAACGGGTGGTTGGAGGGTCCCCAGAAACGGCTGGCCTTCCTCCCCACCCCAAGCACCGACTTCGCCTTCACCGTGGTGGGAGAAGAGCTGGGGTTCATCGGCGTCACCATCGCCCTGGTGCTGTTCCTGGTGGTCTTCATGACCATGGTGCGGATCGCGCGGCGGGCCTCGGACCCTTTCAGCAGCCTGCTGGTGTTCGGCATTCTGGGCATGCTGTTCACCCACGTGTGGGAGAACGTCGGCATGACCGTGAACATCATGCCGATTACGGGGATTCCACTTCCGTTCTTCTCCTACGGCGGGTCGTTCCTGCTGGCTTGCGCCTTGGGCCTGGGGATGGTGCTCCGAGTCGCTTGGGACTCGAGGATGTCTGGCTATATTGAGGCATGACAACAACTTAACTGTCAAGGTCTGGCGCTGGTTGGGTGGCCCTGCAACATTTGTAAGTCCATTCTCCCCCTCTTAACAGGGCCTATGTCTGTTATGGCGTGGTTTAAGAAGGAGCGGAAACCCCGCACGTCCCGGCGCGAACGATTAGAGATTCCGCCGGACGCGTGGGAAAAGTGTGAGAAATGCGGTCACATAGATATCCGGGAGCGCTTCGAAAAGGCTTTCAATGTCTGCCCCGAGTGTGGGGACCATCGGCGGTTTTCCGCCGAGGAATACATCGAGCTGATGAGCGACGCCGGCACCTGGCGCGAGCTCTTCGACAATCTCCGTTCGACCGATCCCCTCAATTTCGAGAACTACGCGAACCGGCTGGAATCCGCCGCTAAGAAAGGTGGCCATGCCGACGCGATCTATACCGGGAGCGCGCGGCTGGAGGGCATCCCCTTCAACCTCGGCGTGATGAACTTCTCCTTCATGGGCGGCTCGATGGGCGCCGTCGTGGGAGAGAAGATCGCCCGGCTGGCCCGGCGTTCGGCTGAGAAACGGCTGCCGCTGGTCCTGATCAGCACTTCGGGCGGCGCGCGCATGCAGGAAGGCGTGCTTTCCCTCATGCAGATGGCCAAGACCTCGGCCATGATTGCCCAGCTGTACCGCCTTCACATTCCGTACATCTCCATTCTGACCAATCCGACGACCGGCGGTGTTTCGGCCTCCTTCGCCATGCAGGGTGACGCCATCCTGGCCGAACCGGGCGCGGTGATCGGGTTCGCCGGTCAGCGGGTGATCAAACAGACGATCGGGCAGGACTTGCCCGAGGGCTTCCAGACCGCCGAATTCCTGCTGGACCATGGCCAGATCGATGACGTGGTGCCGCGGGCTTCGCTGCGGGAGACTACGGCCCGGCTGGTTCGCCACATGCAGGGTGAGAAACCCCTGGAAGAACCGGAATAAGGCGTAAGCGGTAAGCAGTAAGCAGTGAGCGGGACCTGATTCTGGCACCCATTGCGACCGTTCGCACTAGGCTGCCCGCGACCAGGTCCCGCTTACTGCTTACTGCTCACTGCTTACTTTTGTGCGATGCTGACCTACCCCCAGGCCCTCGACTTCCTCTACCCGCGTACCACCTCCATCAAATTCGGGCTGGACACCACGCGCGCCCTGCTGGCTGAGCTGGGCGATCCACACCTTCATTACCCCACTATCCACGTCGCGGGCACCAACGGCAAAGGCAGCGTCGTTACCCTGGTCGCCGCGGCGCTGGAGGCGGCGGGCTGGCGGGTGGGGCTCTATACCTCACCGCACCTGGTCTCCTTCCGGGAACGAATCCGGGTGAACCAGGCCCCCATCCCCGAAGACGCCGTGGCGATGTGGGCGAGTCGGCTGGAGCCGCTGATCAGGAGCCTGGGCGCCACGTTCTTCGAGGCGACGACGACGATGGCCTTCGCTGACTTCGCGGCCCGCAACGTGGACATCGCAGTGGTAGAGGTGGGGCTGGGCGGCCGGCTGGACAGCACCAACGTCCTGCAACCGCTGGTGAGCGGGGTGACCCGGATCGCGCGGGACCACATGAAGTACCTGGGCGACTCGCTCGAAGCCATCGCGCGGGAGAAAGCCGGCATCGCCAAGCCGGGTGCACCGTTCGTCATCGGAGAGGCGGATCCCGCCCTGGTCCAGGTGCTGGAGGCCGAGGCCCTGCGAATCGGGTTGGCGCCCGATGGTCGTCGTCCTACCATCATCCGGGTTCCTGCGGCCGCCGAATGGACCGCTCCACTGGGTCTCGGAGGCCCGCACCAGCGCCGCAACGCCGCGATCGCCCGGGCAATCCTCGGCGCCTTGCCCAGGCCATACCATCCCGGTCCTGACGCCATCGCGAGGGGCTTCGCGGCCGCGCGGATTCCGGGCCGGTTCGACCGGCGAGGGAAGTGGGTGTTCGATGTCGCGCATAACCCGGACGGGATGCGGGCCCTGGTGACGGCGCTGGACGCCGCCAGTCTCCCCCGGCCGATTCATGCCCTGGTTTCCATCCTGGGAGACAAGGAGTGGCCCGAGATGCTGGTCGCGCTGGACGCGGCGATCGATCACGGCGTGCTGACCCGGGCGCCGACCGCGGAAAGCCGGGGCTGGGACCTGCAGTGGCTGGACCAGTGGCTGCGCCGCTCCGACCGGCCACCGGCCCACGCGACATGGTCACTGGTGCCTGAGTTCAACGATGCGCTTCGCCTGGTCCAGGAGGGGGCAGGAACCGTCCTGGTGACCGGTTCCTTTCACACGGTTGGCGACGTGATGCAGGCGCTGGGGATGGAGCCTGCCTAGAGTGAGAAGTGAGAAGTAAGAGGTGAGAAGGCCAAGCCACTCCCGCTGACTTCTTACTGCTTACTTCTCACGCTGTTGGGGCTTGGGCTGGAGTGCGTTGGGGGTTATTTTGGGCCATGCCGATCCAGGCCCTGCCCGGCTTTCGCGATTTCTATCCTGACGACTTCCTTCTCCGTGCTCACATCTTCGAGACCTGGCGCCTGGTAGCGGAGCGTTACGGCTTCGAGGAGTATGATGGCCCGCCGCTGGAGCCGCTGGAGCTGTACACCGCGAAGAGCGGCGAGGAAATCGTGGGCCAGCTCTACAATTTTGTGGACAAGGGCGACCGGCCGGTCGCGCTGCGCCCCGAGATGACTCCCACGCTCGCCCGCATGGTGGCGGCTCGGGCGAACGGACTCAAGAAGCCGATCCGCTGGTTTTCCATTCCGCAGCTCTTTCGCTACGAACGGCAACAGCGCGGACGTCTGCGCGAGCACTTCCAGCTGAACTGCGATCTGATCGGGGAACCGAGCCCGCTGGCCGATGCGGAGATCATCGCGTTGGCAATCGACGTGATTCGCGCCTTCGGGCTCAGCGAGAAGGACGTCCGGGTCCGGGTGTCCGACCGGCGGGTGCTGGAGACTTACCTGCTGGGGAAGGGCATTCCTGCCGACTCGCTGGGTGTGGTGTACCAGGCGATCGACAAGGTGGATCGGATGAAACCGGACCAGTGGAGGCTGTTGCTCAGGGAATCGCTCGACGATCGCATGGCCGACCTGGTCTTCAGGGCGACGGAACTGCGCAGCTGGCCCGGCATCGAGAAGGCCGTGAGCGAGGTGGCCGGCGGCGAGGTCGCGATCGCTCCGCTCCGGAGCGTGGTGGATGCCCTGAAGGCGATGGGTCTTGGCGGATTTGTGGACGTGGACCTGACCATCGTCCGGGGCCTGGCCTACTACACCGGCACCGTGTTCGAGTTGTTCGACGCGGAGAAGAAACTCCGCGCCATCTGCGGCGGCGGCCGCTACGACAACCTGGCCGGCGCGGTGGGCGGAGTGGATCTCCCGGCTGTCGGTTTCGGCTTCGGCGACGTCGTCCTGGGCGAGCTGCTCAAGGACAAGGGGCTGGTGCCCACCCACCGCTCCAGCATCGACGTCTTCATCGCGGCGATCACCGGTGACGACGTGCCCCATGCACTCAAGCTGGCGCATGACCTCCGGGACCAGGGTTACCGGGTCGAGTACGTGCTGAGCGGCGGGGCGGTCGGCAAGCAGCTCAAGCTGGCCGACAGCCGGAATGCCAGGGTGGCGATCGTGATCGGCCCCGACGACCGGGCCCGTGGCGAGGTGATGGTGAAGGACCTGGCGGCAAAAACCCAGAAGAGCGTTCCCCTCGCGGACGTACTCGCGGCGCTTTCAGCACTAAAGGAAAAGATGTAATGGCCGACAACAAGGCATTGACCACCCGGGCCGCCGATTTCTCGGCCTGGTACAACGAAGTCATCATGCGGGCCGAGCTGGCCGACTACAGCCCGGTGCGGGGGTGCATGGTGATCCGGCCCAACGGCTACGCCATCTGGGAACAGATGCAACGCGCCCTGGATGACCGCTTCAAGGAGACCGGGCACCAGAACGCCTACTTCCCGCTCTTTATTCCGCAGAGCTTCCTGGCCCGCGAGGCCGAGCACGTCGAGGGCTTCGCGCCGGAGACCGCCGTGGTGACCCACGGGGGTGGCAAGGAGCTGGAAGAGCCGCTCGTGGTTCGGCCCACGTCCGAGACCATCATCTACGCCATGTTCTCCAAGTGGATCCAGAGCTATCGCGATCTCCCGGTGCTCATGAACCAGTGGTGCAACGTGGTCCGCTGGGAGCTGCGCACCCGGCTCTTCCTCCGCACCACCGAGTTCCTCTGGCAGGAGGGCCATACGGCCCACGCCACCGAGGCCGAAGCGGAAGAAGAGACTCTCATGATCCTCAAGCTGTACCGGGAGTTCATGGAGGGATGGATCGGCATGCCGGTGCTGACCGGTCGCAAGACCGACAGCGAGCGGTTCGCCGGCGCGCTCCGGACTTACGCGTGTGAAGCCCTGATGCAGGACAACAGGGCGCTCCAGGCGGGGACCAGTCACAACCTGGGCCAGAATTTCGCCAAGGTCTTTGACGTCAGGTACCAGACCGTAGAGGGCAATCTCGACTACGTGTGGAGCACTTCCTGGGGTGTCTCGACCCGTCTGGTCGGTGGCCTCATCATGACCCACAGCGACGATGCCGGGCTGGTCTGCCCGCCCCGGCTGGCCCAATACCAGGTCATCATCGTTCCCATCCATAAGAAGGACGAAGAGAAGACCGTCGTGCTCGAGGCCGCGAACCGGCTGCTGCGGGAGCTCAGGGACGCCGGTGTGCGGGTCTTTCTCGATGCCCGCGAAGGCATGACCCCGGGCGCCAAGTACTACGAGTGGGAAGGGCGGGGCGCCCCGCTTCGCCTGGAGCTGGGTCCCCGCGACATCGCTTCGGGCAGCGCCATGCTGGCGCGACGCACCGGCGGAAAGAAGGAGCCGGTGCCGCTGGCCGGCATCGCCCAGCGCATCAAGGATGAATGCGAGCGAATGCAGGGGCAGCTGCTGGAGGCCGCCCGGGCCCGGCGGGAAGCGGCCAGCCTTCGGGGGGCCACCAAGGCCCAGTTTCTTGAATTCATCGAAAACCCCGGCGGATTCGTCTATAGCGGTTTCTGCGGCCGGGAATCCTGCGAAACTGAAATCAAGGAAGCGACCAAGGCGACCATCCGGGTGCTGCCGGACGAGGAATTCCGCTCGCCGACGCTGCCGGACAAGTGCATGTGGTGCGGATCCCCCAGCGTGGTCGAGGCCGTGTGGGCAAGAGCGTACTGACGGCCGGTGTCGAGCCCACCTCGGGCGCCCTGAGCGACCTCGGGCCGCTGTTCGGCGACGCGGGCCTCGTCCGGTCGGGCGCGGACCTGGAGATGGGCGGGGTTCCCCTGGCGACGATCGCCGAGAAGGTGGGAACCCCGCTTTACGTCTACAACGCCGCCGTGATCCGGGATCGCTACCAGGCCCTGGAGACCGCCTTTGCCGAGGTTCCCCACAAGATCTGTTACGCCATCAAGGCCAACAGCAACCTGGCGGTGCTCCGGGTTCTCCGCGACCTGGGCGCCGGCGCCGATATCGTGTCCGGCGGCGAGATGCGCCGCGCCCTCAAGGCCGGATTTCCTCCCGAGCGCATCGTGTTCAGCGGGGTGGGGAAGACGGGCGCCGAGCTGGAAACGGCCGTGGCGGCCCGGCTGGGGCACGTGCACCTCGAGTCGGTCGCCGAGATGAAGGAGCTGGCGGAAATCGCCCAGGCCCGGGGTGCCCGGGTGCGGGTAGGGATCCGGGTGAATCCGGACGTGACCGCCAAGACCCATCCCTTCATCGCGACCGGGCAGGGTGCGGTGAAATTCGGTGTCCCCTACGACCAGGTCGTGGACCTCGCGGTCGCCATCGCTCAACAGGCATCGCTGAAGCTGGACACCATCGCGATGCACCTGGGAAGTCAGCTGCTCGATCCCGCGCCCTACCGGCAGGGCCTGGAGCGATTGCTGGCGGTCGTAGACCGGATCGCCGCCGCCGGCATCGATACGTTGCGCTACCTCGACATCGGTGGCGGCCTGGGTATCCGGTACCGCGACGAGGTTGCGCTGGAGCCGGCCCAGGTGGCGGAAGCCGTGGTGCCGCTGCTCAAGGGTCGCGAGTTGACCATCGTGCTGGAGCCGGGCCGGTTCCTGGTCGGCAGCTCGGGTGTGCTGCTGACCCAGGTGCTCTCCCGCAAGCATTCCGGCGGCAAGGACCTGGTCATCGTGGATGCCGGGATGAACGACCTGGTGCGGCCCAGCCACTACGGGGCCTTTCACGCCATCACCGAATTGAATGCGAGGGGTCGAGCGCCGTTGCGCATGGACGTCGTGGGGCCGGTCTGCGAGACCGGAGACTTCCTGGCGCTGGATCGCGAGTTGCCGGGCCTCGAGCGGGGTGACCTGCTCGCCGTCCTCGGGGCCGGCGCCTACGGCTTCGTCATGAGCTCGACCTACAACACCCGGCCGCGTCCCGCCGAAGTCATGGTGGACGCGGGTCGCTGGGCCGTGGTCCGGCCCCGGATCCGGGACGATGAGATCTTTGCCGCCGAATCAGTGGAACCAGACTGGGAGACTCAAGGGTGACCGCCAGCCATCATCAGGGCATTCTGATCATCGACTTCGGATCCCAGTTTACCCAGCTGATTGCCCGCCGCGTCCGCGAGGCCCACGTCTACTGCGAGATTCACCCGCCTTCCCGGACCCTGCAGTGGATCCGGGACTGGAAGCCCCGGGGAATCATCCTCTCCGGCGGACCCAACTCGGTCTACGGGGACAACGTGCCCAGCGCCGATCCCGGGTTGCTCGAGCTGGGGACCCCGGTGCTTGGTCTCTGCTATGGCATGCAGCTGATGGCCCACCTGTCGGGCGGCCGGGTGATCCTGGCCGACCACCGGGAATACGGCCGCGCATCGATTCACATTGAAGGCGGCAAGCTGTTCACCGGGTTCGACCCGCACGAGGAAACCACGGTCTGGATGAGCCACGGCGACCACATCGACGTGCCGCCGCCGGGCTACGTAGTCACCGCCAGCAGCAAGAACAGCCCGATCGCCGCGTTCGAGCACCAGAGCAAGCCGCTGTTCGGCCTCCAGTTCCACCCCGAGGTGGCGCACACGCCGCGGGGCGGGGAAATCCTGCAGAACTTCCTCTTCGGCATCTGCCACTGCACCCCGGACTGGACGCCCGGGCACTTCATCGAGAGCGAGATCGTGAAGATCGGGCAGCTGGTGAACGGCCGCCGGGTCATCTGCGGGCTCTCTGGCGGCGTCGACTCCTCGGTGGCGGCGGCGCTGGTCCACCGCGCGGTGGGAGACCTGCTCACCTGCATCTTCGTGGATCACGGGCTGCTCCGGCTGCACGAGCGGACCCAGGTGGAACAGACCTTCCGGCGCCACCTGGGGATCGATCTCCGGGTGGTGGACGCGTCCGACCTGTTCATCGACCGGCTGGCCGGGGTGACCGATCCCGAGGAGAAGCGCCGCCGGATCGGTCACACCTTCATCGAGGCGTTCGAGACCGAAGCGAAGCAGGTGGGGAACGACGTGGGGTTCCTGGTGCAGGGAACCCTGTACCCCGACGTGATCGAGTCGATCTCCCCGCGGGGCGGCCCCTCGGTAACGATCAAGACCCATCACAACGTGGGCGGACTTCCCGAACGGCTGCCCTTCAAGCTGATCGAGCCGCTGCGCGAGTTGTTCAAGGACGAGGTGCGGCAGGTGGGTCGCGAGCTGGGGCTGCCGGAGGAGATCGTGGGGAGGCACCCGTTTCCCGGGCCCGGACTGGCGATCCGGATCCTGGGGGAGGTCACCCGTCCCTCGCTCGAGATCCTGCGAAACGCCGACGCGATTTACATCGAGGAAATTCGCGCGGCCGGGCTCTACGACGAGATCTGGCAGGCGTTCGCCGTGCTGCTGCCCGTGCGCTCGGTCGGCGTACTGGGTGACGACCGCAGCTACGATCAGGTCGTGGCCCTCCGCGCGGTGACCAGCCGGGACGGCATGACGGCCGACTGGTATCCCTTCCCGCACGATGTGCTGGCCCACATCTCGAGCCGGATCGCCAACGAGGTCCGCGGGGTGAACCGGGTCGTCTACGACGTCAGCTCAAAGCCTCCGGCGACGATCGAATGGGAGTAGCCCCGTGAGAATCTCCACCTCCTCTTCCGCCATGGACTCGGCCGCGCTGACCGATGCGTGGCCTATCCTGACGCCGGAAGAGCGGATGGAGGGCTTTACCCTGCTCGGCCGGGTGGATGCCGAGGAGTTCTTCCTCAGCCTGGGAGCCCGGGACCAGGTCACGATCCTGGAGGCGATGCAGCCGGGCGAGCGCCGCAGCTGGATGCGGCTGCTGGCGCCGGACGATGCCGCCGACGTGCTGCAGGAGGCGCCCGACGAGCTCCGGACCGAACTATTGAATACGCTGGACACCCCGACCCGGCTCGAGGTGAGCGCGCTGCTCGCCTATGCCGAGGACGAGGCCGGCGGCCTGATGAATCCGCGCTATCTCCGGGTCCGCCCGGAGATGACGGTGGATGAGGCGCTGCTCTACATCCGGAAACAGGCAGTCCAGGGCATCCAGATCGTCAACTATGCCTACGCACTCGACCCCCAGTCCCGGCTCCAGGGCGTCGTGTCCTCCCGCGAGTTGTTCGTCTCGCCATCGGACAAGCAGGTACGGGAGATCATGCACACCGATATCCACACGGTGCACGAGGACACCGACCAGGAGGCGGTCGCCAAGCTGCTGGAGGAACAAAGCCTGGAGGCGATCCCGGTGGTGGACAACGAAGGTCGGATGAAAGGCATCATCACGGTCGATGACATCGTCGACGTGATCCAGGAGGAGGCGACCGAGGACATCCAGAAGATGGGCGGCACCGCGGCGCTCGACGCGCCGTACCTCGATGTCGGCTTCGGCACCATGATCCGCAAGCGCGGCGGGTGGCTGGCCGTGCTGTTCCTGGGCGAGATGCTGACCGCCACGGCCATGGGATTCTTTGAGAAGGAGATCCAGCGCGCGGTGGTGCTGGCGCTGTTTGTGCCGCTCATCATCAGCAGCGGCGGAAACTCCGGATCCCAGGCGACGACCCTGGTGATTCGTGCCATGGCCCTGGGTGAAGTCCGGCTGCGGGACTGGTGGCGCGTGGTCCGGCGGGAACTGCCGGCGGGACTTACCCTGGGAACGATCCTCGGTTGTATCGGTGTTCTCCGGATACTGCTCTGGCAGGCGATATGGGGGATGTACGGTGAGCACTACCTCCTGGTGGCCATCACGGTCGGTCTCAGCCTGGTGGGAGTGGTCACCTTCGGAACCTTTGCCGGTTCGATGCTGCCCTTCCTCTTCCGCCGCGTCGGGTGGGATCCCGCGAGTGCCTCGGCGCCGTTCGTGGCCACGTTGGTGGATGTCACGGGTCTGATCATTTACTTCACCATCGCCAGCATTCTCTTGAGCGGTACCCTCCTGTAGGGGTCGATCTTAGATCGACCCCTACAAGGATCGGCCCTATACCCCCTTCTCATCCAGCAAAGCCAGAAACTCCTCTGGCGACTGGACCTGCAGCAGTCGCTCCGGGACATCCTCCTCCTTCACGAACTGGGCAATCTTGCCCAATACCGGCAGGTACTGGTTGGAGACCTCCGGCGGGGGGGCCACGATCAGGAACAGGAAGTGAACCGGCAGGTTGTCGATGCCCTGGTAGTCCACCCCGGCAGCGGTGCGGCCGAAGGCGAGCCGCAACCGATCGACCACCGGGGACCGGCAGTGCGGAATCGCGACGCCGCGGCCCACTCCGGTGGAGCCCAGGTTCTCCCGGCGCTTGGCGATCTTGAAGAGTATGGAGTTGGCGGCAGGGTCCAGGCCGAGCAGGCCGATCATTTCGCCGAGGATCTCGTCCTTGCTGCTCTCCTTCAGAGCGAGATCGATCGACCCCTCGGTAAACAGCTCGCGAAGCCGCATTCGTCGTTTCCGGTGTCTGGTGGCAAATCGGAAGGCGGGTGAACCTTATCCGCACCGGGAAGGACTGTCAATTTGCCGGCACCTCGCAGCGCTGATGCTGGCGGGTCATCACCAGCCCCAGGAGGAGCAAAATGCCGCCGAAGACCAGGAGATTGTAGGATGCCCGCCGCAGCATCACCTTGACCACGTAGAACATGACCTGGAGCCAGCTGTTGGTGCCTTCGGACACCGCGACCATCTTCACCTTGAATACGGCGCCGTAGAGGTCCAGGTCGAAGAAGTAGACCGGCAGGAAGATGAGCACCAGCAGCAGCGAGGTGATCAGGAGCGGCGCCGCGATCCGGGCGTAGCAGTGGCGCCGGTCCTTCCAGCTCAGCAGGACGATCCCCCCCAGGAGCAGCGGCAGCACGGGAAACAGCCAGGCCCCCGCCCGCCCCACATCGAGGAGACGGCGAACCAGGAGATGGGTTTGCGGGTTGAACGCCGGCCGCACCTTTATCGAATCGCTGCCTTTTCCCTCACTCCGGTCCAGCCGGGCCGAGACCGCCTTCATGATGGCATCCTGGATCTCCCGGGGTCCGCGGCAGCGGGGCAGCCGGCGGAGCTGTTCCTCCTCGCTGATCCGTTTGCCGAAGAGTTTCTGCAGTCCCATCCACGCCAGGCCGGTGACCCTCCCCATGGTGCATTCCGGCCGGGCGGCCAGTTTGTGCCGGAAATAGTCCTTCAGGTATTGCTGCACCACGGGCCGCTCGGTCTTGATGTTGATATAGAATTGGAAGGTGTCTCGCGGCGCCTGGTCCATGGTGGTCCCGATGGTATGCACGATCGCTTCGGCCTTGCGGATGACATCCTGCTCCGAAAAGCTGCCGGTGATGATGCGGGTCAGGTCGGTCCGGTCCAGCTCCAGGGCCGTCCCGTCGAGGGCCCGGATGCCATGGTCCTTTTCCAGCTCGATAACGACGCCGGGAATGGTCATGGCGTAGAGGGTCGTGGGATCGATGGTGCGGGGGACCAGCTCCGGCTGCTGCACCATCCACAGCAGGTAGACGACCGGCATCACAAAAGCCCCGAGCACGATGAACAAGGTGGCCAGGACGAGTGAAAGATGACGGCGCATCGGACAGTGTAACACGATCCGGCCTTCCAGCCCGTGACCGGGCTTACGAGACGGTGAAAAGCCGCCTCCATTGCCGTCTCATGGAGCCCCAAGTAACTTCAGCGCATGAAGTTGCCCTATTGGTCCGGGTCACCATGCCCTCTCATTCTCGCCCCCATGGCCGGGGTGTCCGAAGCACCCTTCCGGCAGATCTGCCGTCGCATGGGCGCGGACATCCTCATGACCGAGTTCCTGTCGGCGGAGGCCATTCGGCGGGGCATTCGACGGACGCTGGAAGGGGCGGAGTTCGAGCCGTTGGAACGGCCCATCGGAGTACAGATCTATGGGGCCGATCCCGGCGCCATGGAACGGGCGGCGGCCATCGTCACCGAGGTTTACCAACCCGAGTTCATCGACATCAACTTCGGTTGCCCGGTCAAGAAAGTGGTCCAGAGGAACGGCGGCAGCGGCTGCCTTCGGGATCTCGATCTGGTGGACCAGATCATCCGCCGCGCCGTCGCCGCGACCCACCTGCCCATTACCGTCAAGACCCGAAGCGGCTGGAGCGAGGAGACCCGGGACCCGGTGGGAATCGCGCTCCGGATGCAGGACGCCGGGGCGAAGGCGTTCACTCTCCATGCCCGCACCCGCACCCAGATGTTCGCCGGCAAGGCGAGCTGGGACGAGATCGCCCGGGTGGTCGAGGCCCTCGACATCCCGGTCATCGGAAACGGCGACGTGCAGAGTGCGATGGATGTGCTCCGGATGCGGGAGCATACCGGCTGCGCCGCGATCATGATCGGACGCGGATCCTTCGGCAATCCGTGGATCTTCCGGGATGGACGCGCCTTACTCTCGGGCCGCACCCCGCTGCCGGCGCCCGATGCCGAGGCGCGGTTCGCGCTCGCCCTGGACCATGCCCGGCTGGCCCAGCGACTCCAGGGCGACACCAGGAAGACCGTGATCGAGTTCCGCAAACACCTTGGTTGGTACACCAGGGGATTGCCGGACGCTTCCTCACTCAGGGAACGGCTTTTCCAGGTTGAATCCATGGCCGAAGCCGAGGCCATCTTCGAGCACTATCTCGAGCCGGCCGCCCGGGTGGCGTGAATCGCCCCCAGCTGGAAGCGCTGCTGGCCGACGTGGCCGCCGGCCGGCTCGCTCCGGAGGCGGCCCTCGAACGGCTGGCCCATTTTCCCTTTGAAGAGCTTTCGTTCGCGAAGGTAGACCACCACCGCGCGCTGCGGCAGGGTCTCCCCGAGGTGGTGTACTGTGAGGGCAAGGCTCCCGAGCAGGTCATCACCATCCTGGAGCGGCTGCAGCAGGCCGACGGCGGGTTTCTGGGCACCCGGATCTCGGAAGACCAAGCCAGGCAAGTCATTGCCCGCTTCCCCCAGGCGCGGTGGAACCATTTGGCCCGCACCGTGGTGCTTCCTGCCGAGCCGGCTAAACCTGCGATCGGCTCCCCCCTCCTTGTGGTCTCGGCCGGAACCAGCGATTTACCCGTGGCTGAAGAAGCGGTCGAAGTGGCACTCGCCTGCGGATTGCCGGTGGAGCGGCTGGTCGATGTCGGAGTTGCCGGGCTGCACCGGCTGCTGGCCGCCAGCGAGCAACTGCGCCGGGCGGCGGTGATCATCGTCGTGGCGGGAATGGAGGGAGCCTTGCCGAGCGTGGTGGGTGGCCTGGTACCAGTCCCGGTGATTGCCGTGCCTACCTCGGTGGGGTACGGAGCCTCGTTCGGGGGCATTTCGGCCCTGCTCGCCATGCTCAACTCCTGCGCGGCCGGGGTCGCCGTGATGAATATCGATAATGGTTTCGGTGCCGCGGTCGCCGCCTTCCGGATCCTCAAGGGTCTCCCGACCGGCGGTGCGGCATGATCAACACCGTCCTGACCGGGAAATCCGGCTTCTGCTGGATCGATGTCGTCAATCCTGAAAGGGAAGAGCTGGACCAGATTGCCCAGACCTACAACCTGCACGCCACGGCGGTGCTCGATTGCCTGGATCCGGAGCACCTGCCCAAGTATGAAAGGTTCGGCGACACCTCGTTCATCATCCTCCGGGCCTTCGACGAGACGGCCCCGGCGGAAGGGGAAACGGTCCAGGAGTTGACTCGCAAGATCGCGGTGTTCTACGGCGACAAGTTCTTCATCTCGATCCATCGTAAGGACCAGCCCTTCCTGGCCCAGCTCCGGGAACAGCACGTGCTCCGGGCGCGGACCCGGGAGATCCGGCTTTCTTACGTTTTGACCGATCTCATGAACGCCGTGGCCAGCAGCTACGAGAAGCCGCTGGACGAATCAGAAAACACCATCAGCGAGTTCGAGGCGGCGCTGTTCAACCGGCAGCAGATGAGCCCCTCACTGCAGAGGATCCACGTGTTGAAACGGCGGGTGAGCCTGATCAAACGGATGTTATGGCTTACTATCGGCGTGGTCCACAAAATGGCTCCGCCCTTCGAGCGCAATGCGCCGCTGTTTCAGGATGTGGAAGAGAACGTCCAGAGCTATCACTTCTATGCCGACGAGCTCCTGGAAGAGGTGAATAACCTGCTCAGCATCCACCTGGCGATGGCGTCGCACCGGACCAACGAGGTCATGCGGGTGTTGACGGTGTTCTCGGCCTTTTTCCTGCCACTCACGTTCATCGTCGGGATTTACGGCATGAACTTCTCGTTCATGCCGGAGTTGACCAAGCGCTGGGGCTATCCCGGTGTGATGCTCCTGATGCTGGGCATCAGCCTGGTCATTTTCATCTGGTTCCGCCGCCGCGGCTGGCTCCGCCGCCCACCGACCTGATGCCAATCATCGCGTGGCTCATTCTGGTGCTGGTCGCCGCGGCCGCCGGCTTCTTCCTGGGGCGCCGCAAGCCCGTCGCCCAGCCGAAGTGGGTGCCCGGTCCGCTGGATCCCGCGACCCGAGTGCTGCCCGATCCCGGACTGCGCTGGCTGGGCACCGCCTACCACGCGATGGCCGTGTGGGCGATCGAAGGCGTGGGAGCCGAGCAGGCCCTGGTGGCCAGGCACGTTGACGGCTCCCTCCGGGCCGAGGACCTGGCCGGACTGGAGCAAAAACTCATGTTGCTCACGGGACAGGAGACCGAGGGCGTGGAGCGGGTCAACTCTGGAACCCTGGTCTACGTGAGTCGGCCCGGCTCGCTGGGCGCCATGTTGCTGCCACCCTCGGCGAGTGCTGCCACGGTGGGAGGTGCGACGTCGGAACTCCGGAATCTCGCCGATGCCTTGCTGTTCCATCATGGGTTGCTTCCCACCCGGGAATCCAAGTCGCCGGTGGAACCGCTGGAGCGGGTGACCATGGGATTGGCCGTGCAATTGGAGCGGTTGACGGGATCGGCGGCAGCCATCGTGATCAATCTCCCGGGCGGCCCCCAGGTCATGGCGCTCTCTCCCCAGGCTGATTCGCGAAGGAAGCTGAGCTCGGTGGACGCGGCCAGCCCGACCATGAGGGTGTTGAAAGGCGAGGAATCCGTGTTGCTCACCGCCCTGGATCCGCTGGGAACCACGGTGAACGACCGGCGGCGCTCGACCGCTTCACAGGTGGTCGCGATCGGCCCCGAGTCGGCCCGGATCGGTGCGGCTGTTTTCTGGCCGGCCCGGGGCCAATCCCTGGGAAGCCAGGCACTCGCGGATGTCACCGAGGCCATTCGCGACATGGAGACTGCGCTGACGACATCCAAGGTGGTGCACGAGCTGCACCAGTCCGCCACGACCGATCCGCTCACCGGGCTCAAGAATCGGCGCGGGTTCGAGAGCGAAATGGCCAAAATGGGCAGCGGAAAGGGTGCGCTGATCTATGCCGACCTGGATCGTTTCAAGGCGCTGAATGACAGCCTGGGGCATCCGGCCGGCGATGCGGCCCTGGTGCACTTCGCCGGGCTCATCAGAGAGCACATCCGGACCAGCGATACCGCGGCCCGGATCGGCGGGGAGGAGTTCGCCATTTGGCTGCCCGATGCCTCGGCAGCGGTAGCAATGGACATCGCCAACCGGATTCGGCAGTCGTTGGTGGGCCCGGGAATGTTCCTGTGGCAGGGATCGCAGTGGCCGCTGACCGCCTCCTACGGCGTGTCGGCGTGTCCCGAAACGAGCAAGAGCCTGCAAAACCTGCCGGCCCAGGCCGACGCGGCGCTCTATAAGGCGAAGAACGGTGGCCGCAACATGGTGGCGATGGCGGGTTCCTGAGCCTCTGCTTACCTGGGTCGTGCCGGGACGACAACGAATGACCGACGCAAACACGCCAAGGCGCAAAGAACCAATTGGAATAATGCTTTGCGACTTCGCGCCTTTGCGTTAGCAGTTGTGGTCGTGAGGTTGAAAAGGGGTGTCTCCACGACTACTTTTAGTCACCCGGGGGCGATCGGCTTCGACGGGTTTGAAGAAGGAATCGCAGCGTGCCCAGGTCCAGGTCCCTGGTAAAACCACTTGGAAAGATTCAACTGCCAATTCTAACCTGGCACTGGCCGCGTAAGCTGAGCTAACGCTCGCTTCACGCGCCTTCCACGCGAAGAGCCCGCCTGGGGCGCTTCCGCGGAATCGCAAATCCGGGCTGGCAAACCATGGTGCTCCGCCATGGCGAGCGAGATCTCAGGAGCTGATCCGCCGGAAGGTTGGCTTGTTACCGGCCGGTGGACGAAGCAAGAAGATGAGCCTACGCACGTAGACGTGGTTCTGGAGCCTTACTCGGACCAGGGTTCGATTCCCTGCGCCTCCATGCTAACCTCCTGACGTAAGGTCAGGGGGTTTTGTATTTAGTGATTTAGAGATTTGGTGATTGAATGAATGAAGGCCGTCCCGCCCCCCGATCCCTAAATCCCTAAATCCCTAAATCCCTAAGTCACTAAACCTCAAAATCCACCGGCCCAACCCTTTATTCCTCCCGTTCGACTAATCTGCACTGATGACTCCGTGCACGGATTCGGTCTGACACCCGATCGCGAGCTGGCCCAGGCGGTCTTGCAGGATGGCGACGAGCGCGCCTTCCGGGAGCTCTATCGCCGCCATACCCCGAAGCTCTACCTCCTGGTGCTCCGCCTGCTGGGCTACTCCGAAATGGACGCCGAGGACGTGGTCCAGGAGACCTGGGTCCGGGCCATGAAGGAGCTGGCCGGATTCCGCTGGGAATCCGCCCTGGGAACCTGGCTTTCCGCGATCGGATGCAACGTGGCGCGGGACCAGTTGCGCAAGCTCAAGCGGCGGGAAGAGCGGGAGCAGTCGCCGGCGCTCGCGTCGTGGATTGCCACGCAACCCCCGGAGCGGGTGGACCTGGAGCAGGCCATTCGGCGGTTGCCGGAAGGATACCGCACGGTCTTGGTGATGCACGATCTCGAAGGCTTTACGCACGAAGAAATCGGAACCGCGCTCGGCATCGCGCCGGGGACGTCCAAGAGCCAGCTGTTTGGCGCCCGCCGATCGCTCCGAGCCATGCTCAATCCAGTCGTGGAGGCCGAGGATGTCGCACGAGGATGAACTGACGCCGGCGGAGCGGGACGCGCTGGCGAGAATGCCCCGGGAGCTCGAACCTCCGCGGATGCTGGAGGATCGGACCATCAAGGCCCTCCGCGGAGAAGCCGTGCTCACCCCGGCCCGCTGGTCGCGGCGGGCGATGCCGCGACTGTTGGTGGGGGCGGCGGCCGGGCTGCTTCTTTATCTGGGAGGCCTGGCTACCGGCCAGTGGCTTGCGACGCGGCAGACCGCGGACGCGTTGAAAGACCTGCAGCAGAACAACGCCATGCAGGCCGCCACGCTGGTGCAGCGCACCGGATCGGCTTACGCCGAAGCCATTGCGGCGCTCTCCCGGATTCCGGCTTCGACCGACAGCCAGTACGTGGTGCAGGGGCGGGAGGTCGCGCTGAGCGCCCTGATCGCCGCCGCCAACCAGATCGTCAAACTCAATCCTGATGACCATGCCGCCGTGCGCATCCTCCAGGCGCTCGAGCACGGAGATTCTTCGGCGGTTCGCGAAGGTACCCGCCGCGTGGTCTGGTTCTGAACACCTATGAGGGAATCCATGAACCGAAACATCGCTACCTCGATCCGCAGCGCCGGCCTCCTCCTGGCCCTGCTCCTGGGGCCGGCAGCCCGGGCCATGGCCCAGGAAGTGGCCGCCACCACCTGTAGCTCCGGCTGGTCCAGCTTCGGTGCGCTGGGAATCAGCGGCTTCACCTGCGATTGCACGCTCAACCGGAAGGATGCGGCCGTGACCTGGAGTTTCCGGGGCGAGCCGGTCATCAGCGCGATCACTCCCGGCGGCGCGGCCAGTGGCAAGCTGCGCGCCGGCGACGTAATTGTCGCGATTGACGGGCTCCTGATCACGACCCGGGCGGCTGGAGAGAAGGTGGCCAACCTCGCCGAAGGAGAGAACGTCGTTCTCACCATCCGGCGGAACGGGCGGGTCCAGGAAGTCGAGATCCAGACTGAAGAAGATTGTTCTGAGCCGACGGCGCTGGCGGCTCCGCCGGTCGGGCCGGGCCGGCTCGCCGTACCTCCCGCCGCGCGCGCTCCGCGGACGTCGGGGCCTTCTGCTATGGCGGGCGGTCCAGCGACGCCATCGATTGCGACGCCGCCCCGTGCCGACCGCGCTCCGCGGACCCCCCGATCTCCTGTCATTGCCGGTGCTCCCGCTACCCCCATGGCCCCGCCCGCGCCTGAGAGCCCGCCTTCGGCCTGGTTCGGCTTTGGAATCAGTTGCCACAACTGCCGGGTCAGCCCCAGCGAGGACGGCGAAGTCTGGCAGTTCACCGAGTACCCTACGATTTACTCGGTAGATCCCGAGAGCCCGGCCGACAACGCCGGCCTCCGGCGCGGGGACATACTGATGAAGATCGATGGCGCCGACCTGCTCACGGCCGACGGGGGCAGGCGCTTTGGCAACATCGACCGCGGACAGACCGTCACCTGGTCCTTCCGCAGGGGTGGCACCACGCGGGCCGTCAGAGTGACTGCGATCGACCCGCCCGGCAGACTGGCCAATCTCGACGAACTTCGCAGCGCAATCGATCGGATGCAGACGGAACGCAACGGGGAGCTCAATGCCGAGACGGCGAGGCTCCGGGAGGACCTTCTCCGCGCCGAGCGGGAATCTGGTGTGAACGGTCGTCGCGACCTTGCGGCCACTCGGGCGTTGGTCGATAGCCTGCGCCAGTCCCAGAGTGCCCGAATGGCTGAACGCGTGCAGGAGTTGCGGGAAACGCTGGCCCGGGCCGAGCGGGACCGGGCCAACGGCCCGCCCGTCATCGCCGGGTCCGACGAGCAACATCTCCGCTTCGCGGGCATGGTGGGCAACACCAATGTCGAGGTCCGCGGCTTGAGCTCGGTCGATGTGAGCTATGACAACGAAACCGGTGAGCTGCTGATCCGGACCATTGATTCCACCATTCGGGTCAAGGCGCCAAAGCAATAACAACCCTCTTGACATGGCGCGCGGGTGATCGTATTGTCCTGTCACAATCGATCACCCGTGGTCATTTGAGCGCCGCTTGCCGCCACGTTAAACAAAGTGCTAAAGTGCCAGACGCCCGGCGGCTCGTCCGCGGGGCTTTTTGTTTTTGTACACCCTTGATCCCAGTGCTCATGACATCTCGCGCTCTTCAAATCGCCTGTCGCTCCCGGTTCATCGGCTACCTGCCGATGGGCATGCGCTGGCATTCGCGGCCGGGGAGCTAGGGTTGTAACCAATGCAGTTACCGCTCCCCATAGGCCGCCAAACACGAGGCGGCCTTTTTCATGGATGAAAGGAATGGCATGACGATTCAGCTGGCGGAACGGATGCAGGAGCTGCGGGGTGAGGGGGCGCTCGACGTCTTTACCCGCGCCCGGGCGCGGGAGGCCAGGGGCCAGCGCATCGCTCACCTGGAGCTCGGTGAGCCCGATTTCCCCACGCCGGCGCACGTTGTCGAGGCCGCAGTCCGGTCACTCGAGGACGGCGACACCCGGTACGGACCACCGGCGGGCACTGTCGAGCTCCGGGAAGCGATCGCTGCCGCGTTCCAGGCGCGGGGGATCCCGGCGGTTCCGGAGCAGGTGGTTATCACCCCGGGTGCCAAGCCGATGCTCTTCTATTCAGTCCTCGCGCTGGTGGAGCCGGGTGACGAAGTGCTGGTACCCAACCCCGGGTTTCCGATCTATCCCTCCGCGGTTCGCTTCGCCGGTGGAATTCCCGTCTTCTATGGAGTAACCACCGCCGGCATCGACCTCGACGAAATTGCCGCGCTCGTCACGCCGAGGACCCGGGTCATCATTCTCAACTCACCCCACAATCCGACCGGTTGCGTGATTGAGCTCGAGGTGCTGGAGGAACTGGCCGGCCTGGTGATGCGGCACCAGCTCTCCGTCATCTCGGATGAGGTCTATGCCCGCATTACCTACGCGGGCCCACCATCTCGCGCACCCAGCCCGGCGGCGATCGGCAGCCTTCGGGAGCGAACCATCGTGGTGGACAGTTTCTCCAAGTGGGCGGCGATGACCGGATGGCGATTGGGATACGGACTCCTGCCGCCGGCCATCGTCGAGCGGATCACCACCCTCGCCGTCAACGGACACACCTGCGTGCCGACGTTCGTGCAAAGGGCAGGCGTGGCCGCACTCACCGGACCCTGTGGACCGGCGGAAGAGATTCTGCATCAGCTGCATGCCCGACGGAAGCTCCTGGTGGACGGCCTGTCGCGGCTCCCCGGCGTGCGCTGCGCCACCCCGCGGGGCGCGTTCTACGCGTACCCTGACGTTTCCGAACTGCTCGAACGCCTGGCGATCACCACAGATGCTCTGGCGAGCCGGCTGCTGGACCAGGGCGTCGCTACGCTCTCCGGGACGGCATTCGGGGATCGAGGCGACGGATTCCTCCGCCTTTCCTTCGGCGCTTCGCCCAAGGTGATTGCCGAGGCGCTGACCGGAATCCGCCATTGCGTGGCACTCAACACCAAACCGGAGCCGAGCCTGCCATGACCGCACTGCTCCCCCGACTCGACCGACCCGTCGAGCGGAAGGTCACCACTGCGACCTTGCTGTCCTACCAGGAGCAGGGACGCAAGGTGGTGTTTCTCACCGCGTACGACTATCCCACCGCCGTATTCGCCGATCGGGCCGGGGTCGACATGCTGCTGGTCGGCGATTCCCTGGCCATGACGATGCTGGGCCACCCCTCGACCGTGGCGGTCACCCTGGAAGAAATGTTGGTTTTCACCCGCGCGGTATGCCGCGGCGCTCGCCGCCCGCTCGTGATCGGGGACCTTCCTTTTCTCTCCTATCAGACCTCGGATCCCGACGCCGTGCGCAGTGCCGGCGCGTTCATCGCGGCCGGGTGCGATGCAGTCAAGTGCGAAGGCGGCGTGAGCGTGGCTCCCAGGGTTCGGGCGATGACCGACGCGGGAATCGCGGTGATGGGTCACATCGGCCTTACTCCCCAGCGACTCGGCCAGCTGGGTGGGTACCGGGTCCAGGGGAAGACGTTGAAAGCGGTCGAACAACTCGCTGCCGATGCTGCCGCGCTGGTTGCCGCCGGCATTTTCGCTCTGCTGCTCGAAGCCGTGCCCGTCGAGGCGGCGGCATACATCCGGGAATCGGTCGGGATCCCGGTATACGGCATCGGGGCCGGTCCACTGCTGGACGGCCAGCTGGTCATCTCCCACGACATCCTGGGGACCTTTGTCGGGGACATCAGGCCAAGGTTCGTGCGCCGCTACGCCGAACTGGGCGAGGAGATCACCTCTGCCTTTCGTTGCTATGCCGAGGAAGTGCGGGGCGGCCGGTTCCCGGCGCCGGAGCACTGGTATCCGATCGATCCGGCCGATGAGGCGGACATCAAGCTGGCCCGGGAAACACTCACTCGATAAGGAGCAGCTCCATGGCTGTGACACTGTACCTCCCCGCCGTCCTCGCCAAAATCGTGGATGCCAGGTCGCTCGACGCCAGCGGCGGCACGGTTGGGGAGATCGTGGCGGACATCGCCCAGCGATATCCCGCACTGGCTCCCCGGCTGCGAGAGGCGTCGGGGGAGCCGTACCCCTTCGTGACGTTCTATCTCAATGATGAGGACATCCGCTTCAGAGGGGGTTTCGACGCGGCGGTGCGGGACGGCGATGAGCTGACCGTGGTCCCTGCCATTGCGGGAGGATGACATCAATGTGTGAAACAACTGTGAGTCTTGAAGCCGCAAGGGATACCCCGGTGACTTCCGAGCTGCCGGAATTGTCGGAGGAAGAGATCCTCCGCTACAGCCGCCATCTCATCCTGCCCGAAGTCGCGATGGCGGGCCAGCGGCGGCTCAAGGCGGCGCGGGTGCTGCTGGTCGGGGCCGGCGGCCTCGGCTCCCCGGTGGCGCTCTATCTCGCGGCGGCCGGCGTCGGTACCCTCGGCCTGGTGGACTTTGACTTGGTGGACCGGACCAATCTCCAGCGCCAGGTGCTGCATGGGACCAGCGATGTCGGCAGGCCCAAACTCGATTCAGCGCGGGACCGGATCCAGGACGTCAATCCGAACGTGGCGGTCGAATGCTTCGAGACCCGGCTCACCAGCGGCAACGCGCTGGAGATTCTCCGCGAGTTCGATCTGGTCATCGACGGCACCGACAATTTCCCTACCCGCTATCTCACCAACGACGCCTGCGTCCTGCTGGGCAAGCCCAACGTGTACGGGTCGATCTTCCGGTTCGATGGGCAGGCGAGTGTCCTCGCGGTTCCTGAAGGGCCATGCTATCGCTGCCTGTTCCGGGAACCGCCGCCACCGGGACTGGTGCCCAGTTGCGCGGAGGGCGGCGTGCTGGGAGTTCTTCCCGGCCTGATTGGAACTATCCAGGCCACCGAGGCCATCAAGCTCATCCTCGGCATCGGAGAAACCCTGGTTGGCCGCCTGCTCCTGGTCGATGCGCTCGCCCTGCGCTTCCGCACCCTGCGGCTGAGAAAGGATCCGGAATGCCCGGCCTGCGGAACCCGGTCCATCCGCGAGCTCATGGACTACGAGCAGTTCTGCGGCCTGAAAACAGCAGAGGGATCCGATGCTGAAGTTTCGTTGCGGGAACTGGGCCCGCTGGAGCTGGCCGCATGGATTCAACGGGGGGATGATTTCGACCTGATCGACGTCCGGGAGCCGCACGAGTGGGAGATCGCCCGGATCCCCGGAGCTCGGCTCATTCCTCTTGGGGAAATCGCTGAGCAGGTCAACACACTGAGCCGGGAACGGACCATCGTGCTGCACTGCAAGGGCGGGACGCGGAGCGCGAAGGCCGCGAGCCTGCTCCAGGCAGCCGGGTTCCAACAGTTGTGGAATCTCACCGGAGGCATTTCCCGGTGGAGTGACGAAGTGGACCCCACGGTGCCGAGGTACTGAGCGATGTCCTACGCCATCGTTCCGCTACCCCAGCGCTGCCGCCTCTGCCAGGCCGAACAGGAAGCCGCCCCCATTGCGATCTGTGAACGTTGCCTCGGCCCGCTGGAGCCGTTATACCCGGCCCGGCGTCCACTGCCCTCCAGGGAGACCATCGAACGGCGGGCCCCTTCACTCTGGCGCTACCGCGAATGGCTTCCGTTCGACGGCGAGGCGGTACTATCCGTGGATACCGGATTCACTCCGCTGCTGGAGTCACCGGCCCTGGCTGGCCGGCTGGGAGTTGGGCGTTGCTGGATCAAGAACGACAGCGTGTCGCACCCGACTCTGTCGTTCAAGGACCGAGTCGTGGCGGTCTCGATCAACGCGGCCCTCGCGTTCGGGTTGGATACCGTGGGGTGCGCCTCAACCGGCAACCTCGCCAACGCGGTGGCCGCCCACGCCGCGCGGGCCGGGTTGGAGGCCTGGATTTTCGTTCCCGAGGACCTGGAACCTGCCAAGATCGTCGGTACCAGCGTCTATGCTCCCCACCTGGTTCGAGTCCGGGGACACTACGACGACGTGAACCGGCTCTGCGCCCAGTTGGCCGACCGCTTTGGCTGGGGCATACTCAACATCAACCTGCGCGGCTACTACGGAGAAGGTTCCAAGACGATGGCCTTCGAAATCGCCGAGCAAATGGGCTGGCGGCTTCCCACGGCGGTCGTGGCTCCCATGGCCGGCGGTTCTCTCATCACCAAGCTCCGGAAGGGATTCGCCGAGTTCTCGGATGCGGGACTCGTGAGCGGGCCACCGCCCCGGCTCTACGGGGCCCAGGCCGATGGGTGCGCCCCGATCGTCCGGTTGGTTGAAAGTGGCGGCGACAAGGTCATTCCCGAGATTCCCTCCACTATCGCGCGGTCTATCGCGATCGGAAATCCGGCCGACGGGCTCTTCGCCGCCCGGGCCATGCGCGAGAGCCGAGGCTGGGCCCAGGCCGTCTCCGATGAGGAGTTGATCCGGGGCATTCGCCTGCTGGCCGAGACCAGCGGCGTGTTCACCGAGACTGCGGGCGGGGTCACCCTGGCCGCAGCGCTGAAGCTGGCGGAGTCCGGTCACCTGGGCAGCGGCGATGAAGTGGTGCTCTGCATTACCGGGAATGGCCTCAAGACGACCGATGCCGTAGCTGGGTCGTTGCCCCATGCCCCGGTGCTGGAGGCCAAGGTCAGGGCCGTAGCTGATTACATTGCATCCCTATGTGCGCTGACATAGCCGCCGTTCGAGCCCAGTTCCCCGCGCTGCAGCGGAATCACAACGGCTTTCCCGTTGCCTATTTCGACGGACCCGGCGGCACCCAGGTGCCCTGGGCCGTCGGCGAGGCGATGACCCAGTATCTCTATCGCCATAACGCGAACACGCATTGGAACTACCCCACCAGCCACGAGACGGACCGGATGCTGGCGGGGGCGCGGCAGGCGCTGGCCGATTTCCTGGGGGCCACCGCCGAAGAGATAGCGTTCGGCGCCAACATGACGACGATCACGTTTCACCTGGCCCGCGCTCTGGGCCGGCGCTGGCAGGCCGGTGATGAAGTGATCGTTACCCAGTTGGATCACCATGCCAACGTTGCGCCCTGGCAGGCGATTGCGCGGGAGCGTGGAGTGGTACTGCGCACGGTACGGATGCTCCCCGAGTCCGGCCAGCTCGACTGGGCGGATCTTGAAAAGGCGTTCACCCCTCGAACCCGCCTCCTGGCTATCGGCGCCGCTTCCAACGCGCTGGGAACCATCAACGACGTCCAGCGTGCGACCGAACTGGCACAACGGGCCGGGGCGCTCTCGTTCGTGGACGCGGTGCACTACGCACCCCACTCGCTGGTGGATGTCCGCGCCATCGGCTGCGATTTCCTGGCATGTTCGGCGTACAAGTTTTACGGGCCCCATATCGGCGTGCTGTACGGTCGGGCGGCGCTGCTCAACGAGCTCGATGTGCCGAAGCTGGATCCGGCTCCGAACCAGGCTCCGGAGCGGATGGAGCTCGGGACCCAGAATCATGAGGGTATTGTCGGTGCCGGGGCGGCCGTGGACTTCCTGGCGGCGTTGGGAGGCGGAAGCAACCGGCGGGCTCGGCTGGCGAGCGCCATGCACTCGCTGCATGACCGGTCGACCCAGCTGGTGACTCGGCTCTGGGATGGACTCCATTCCCTCAAGCACGTCCGGGTCTTTGGCCCCCCGCCGTCCGCGCCGCGTACGCCGACCGTGAGCTTCACCGTGGCCGGCGTCCCTTCATCGGCCGTGGCTGGCGCGCTGGCGGCCCGCGGGGTATTCGCCTCCCACGGAGATTTCTACGCGACGACGGTCGTGGAGCGGCTGGGACTGGGTGAGGAAGGCCTGGTCCGGGCCGGCTGCGCCTGCTACACCAGCCCGGAAGAGGTGGAGCGTTTGATTGAGGGTGTGAGAGAACTGGAAGACTAGGACGTCTGGCGAGATAGTACCGGATGCGATTCCTGCAACATCACACCGCAGAGCACGCCGAGTTACGCTGAGGTTCGCGGGGGACTGCAATCAACCTCAACCGCCACAAACGCAAAGGCGCCAACAGGCAAATTATTGCTTTCCTCTGCGAAAACCTCTGCGGACCCCTGCTTCTCTGCGGTGTGCTGTTGCCGGGCTTGCATTCTCTGTAGATCTCAACGGCCAGGCTGCCTCTAGGCTTCCGGCAACCGTTTCGCCAGGACTTTTTCCTCCTGGGTCTTCCGGAACGCTCGCAGTTTTTCCGCCAGCGCCGCATCGGTACCCGCTAGCATCGCCACGACGAACAGCGCCGCATTGGCGGCCCCGGCATCTCCGATCGCAAAGGTGGCGACCGGGATACCCGCCGGCATCTGGACCGTGGAGAGCAGCGAGTCAAGCCCCTGGAGGTACTTCGAAGGCATGGGGACACCCAGGACCGGAAGCGTGGTCTTGGCTGCCAGCACCCCGGCCAGGTGAGCCGCCCCGCCCGCCCCCGCAATGATGCACCGCATCCCCTTGCCCTCGGCTTCCTCGGCAAAGCGGACCGCGTGATCCGGCGTGCGATGGGCCGAAAGCACCCGGGCCTCGTAGGGAATGCCGAACGCGGTGAGCTGCCGGGCAGCATGTTCCATGGTCGGCCAGTCGGAATCACTGCCCATTACGATACCTACCAGCGGCTTGGCCATCGGCTCCTCGCGGGAATCAAGGTCAACAAGTTAAACTGAATACATGCTTTCGCGAAAAGCCAAGTACGCGCTCAAGGCGCTGATGGCCCTGGCCGCGGCCCCGCCCGGGGAGCCGGTGCGCATCGCCGACCTGGCGCGGCGGGAACGGATCCCGGCCAAGTTCCTCGAGTTGATTCTCCTGGAGCTTCGCAATCGGGGCGTCCTCCAGAGTCGAAAAGGGAAGGGGGGCGGCTATCTCCTGGCCAAGCATCCCCGCAAGATCAACATCGGAGAGCTGGTGCGGCACTTCGACGGCCCGCTCGCCCCGGTGCCCTGTGCCAGCCAGACCGCCTATGCCCGATGCCAGGATTGCCGGGACGAGGCGGGATGCGGGGTTCGCTGGATCATGAAGGACGTTCGGGACGCCACGGCCAAAATCCTCGACCGGACTACTCTGTCCGACATGATGAAGCACGATGCCGGTGCCGGTGCCCTGACCTAGCCGTACCTGCGGCACCGATCCAACACTCGGCCAATAATCCGGGCCCCGCCCCCTCGCCCCGCCCCCCTTTCGCTGGCACGGGCGGTGCTACATAGTCTATCGGCCTAGTAGGCTTTTCCCTGGTCCCCCTTTCTGGAGCCTGGCGTGCCCTTTAACCCCGTGATGGTGATCGGCTTCGGAGTGGGCGTGGGGATACTGGTCGGGATGACCGGTATCGGCGGAGGGGCCCTCATGACGCCGCTGCTGGTGCTCTTCGTGGGGACCCCGCCGGTGACCGCGGTAGGCACCGACCTCGCCTACGGCGCGATAACCAAGACCGTGGGAGCCTACAAGCACTGGCGCCAGAAGACGATTGATTTCGGGCTCTCGTGGTGGATGGCCATCGGCTCCGTCCCGGCCGCGATCGGCGGCGTTTATGTGGTGAAAATCCTCGAAAAGAGTCTCGGTAAAGACTTCGACAAGTACATGCTCTATCTCCTGGCGGGCGCCATAGCGTTCACCGGGGCGGTCACCCTGATTCGCGCGATCTTCCTGAAGCAGCTGCTGGCCCGGGAGCGGGACACCATTCGCATGCAGGCCCGGCACAAGATTGCAGCTATCCTGCTCGGCCTTTCCGTCGGATTTGTCCTGGGCATTACCTCGGCCGGCAGCGGATCCCTGATCGCGCTCGGGCTGATCATGATCTTCCGGCTCTCGCCGTATCGCGTGGTAGGCACCGACATTTTCCACGCGGCTATCCTGCTCTGGGCGGCGGCGATCGCCCACGTCGTGGCCGGCAACGTGGATTACCGGCTGGCCGGAACCATTCTGATCGGCTCAGTGCCAGGGGTCTGGCTTGGCAGCCACCTGTCGGTTCGTCTCCCCGCGGGTACCCTCCGCACGGTGCTGGGGGTCGTGCTGATTGGTGCAGCGATGGGCCTTGGCGTAAAGGCCGGATTGCCGATTCCGACCTGGGCCATTGCGGTGGTGCCTTGCCTCATGGCGGTCATCATCCTGGTCGACCGTTTTCGCAACCCGGTTCCCCGTATGGCGGCGGACACCAACCGGCCCGGAATGTCCGGGCACTAGCCTAGCGACATTCGGGTTTCCCCCAAGAACGGCGGTGGGCAGACGAAGGGCTTGACTGGCACGTGCATTGCCTATAAAGTCTATTAACTTAGTAGACTATTCATCGAACCCTGAACGCCATGACGCTGGATGCTGAGAGAACTCCGGAACAACGGACCCTGGCTTCGATCCTGGATGCGGTCCGCCAGATCCGCTACGGGTCGGTAGAAATCGTGATCCACGACGGCCGGATCGTCGCCATCGAAAAGCGGGAAAAGGTAAGACTGGACAAGGACTTAGGCGCTCGGGCCTGAGCTTATTGGTCCCCCGGTTCCGACCCCACCAGGGGAGGAACCCGGTGACCCGACTTCAGCAGGTCAACCTGGGAATGGGCTCAACCGGACCGCCGGAGAGCCCATCCCGTATGCGAGGGGGCTATGCGAAAGATTCCGGGAGTTCTGCTGGTGGTGGTCATCGCTAGTGCTGTGGCAGCGCAACACCTGGTGGCCCAGGACGATTCAACTACCGCCCGTATCGAGCGGCTCGAACAACAGATCCGGATCAACGACCGGCTGCGTGAAATCTGGCAAGACAGCGTCGCCACGGTCCTCAAGGCCGCGCCGGTGATCTCGGCCAGCCGCGATGGATTCAGCATCCGCTCCGCCGACAATGCGTTCAGCCTGAGGATCAAGGGCTACGTGCATAGCGATGGCCGCTATTTCCTGAGCGACTCATTGAAGCCGGGCACCACCCAGTTCCTGCTCCGCCGGGTCCGCCCCATCTTCGAGGCGACCGTCTTCAAGATCTATGATGTGCGAATCATGCCCGACTTCGGAGCCGGGACCACTGTGCTGCAGGATGCCTATATCGAAGCGCGCTTCGCCCCGGGGTTCCGGGTCCGCTCCGGCAAGTACAAGCCGCCGGTCGGGCTGGAGCGGTTGCAGTCGGCCACCGATATCGTCTTCGCGGAGCGGGGGCTGCCTACCAACCTGGTCCCCAACCGGGACGTGGGCTTCCAGGTCGCGGGCGATCTCTTCCAGGGCCGAGTCTCCTACGCCGCGGCCCTCATGAACGGCGTGCCGGACGTGAGCCTTGGAGACGGCGATAACAACGATGATAAGGATCTCGCGGGGCGGATATTCTTCACGCCCTTCCGCAATTCCACCGGCAATCTCCTGCAGAACCTCGGCTTTGGTGTCTCGGGCACGCTGGGCAATCAAGTCGGCACCCCGACGACGACCGGGGCCGGCCTGGCCGGGTACCGGACCGCGGGGCAGGCGACCTTCTTCGCGTTCCGGAATAACAACGCCCTCAACGGCACCACCATCGCCGACGGCCGCATCACCCGGGTTTCTCCCCAGGCCAACTACTACGCCGGCCGGTTCGGATTCATGGGCGAGTATGTAAAGACCAAGCACCGGGTGAGTCTCAACGGCGTGGTCGAGACCATTCCGGTCGAAGCGTGGCAGGTGGTCGGGACCTTCGGATTGTTCGGCGGCAGTCCTTCATTCCGGGGGATCAACCCGAAGAAGGCGTTCGATCCCAAGGCCGGTGGCTGGGGCGCGCTCGAGCTGGCCGTGCGGTACGGGCGGCTTACGGTGGGCGACGAGGCCTTCCCGGTGTACGCCGATTCTACCACGCAGGCGCGGCAGGCCAGCGGGCTTGGCATCGGCTTCAACTGGTACCTCAACCGGAACGTGAAGCTGGTGACCAGCTACGAGCAAACCAAGTTCAAGGGTGGCGCTGCGACCGGGAACCGGGAGAAAGAAAGCGTGCTGTTCTCGCGGGTCCAGTTCTCGTTCTAACAATTACTGAACTCTCCGAAGGAGTCGGTCCATATGCTGAAACGCTCGATGATATTGACGGTTGGATTCCTGGCGGCGGCGGGGTCGGTGGCGACGGCGCAGCGAGCGGTGACGCTGCTCAACGTCTCCTACGATCCCACCCGGGAGCTCTACCAGGAGTACAACACCGCCTTCGCGGCATATTACAAACAGAAGACCGGGGTCACCGTGAACTTCCAACAGTCTCACGGTGGGTCCGGCAAGCAGGCCCGGTCGGTCATCGACGGGCTCGAGGCGGACGTGGTGACGCTGGCGCTGGCGTATGACATCGACGCCATCGCCCAGAACGCCCGGCTGTTACCGGCTAACTGGCAGACCCGCCTGCCGGACAACAGCTCGCCGTACACGTCCACCATCGTCTTCCTGGTGCGGAAGGGGAATCCCAAGCACATCCGGGACTGGAACGACCTCGCCCGGCCCGGCATTTCCGTGATCACGCCCAACCCCAAGACCTCGGGTGGTGCGCGGTGGAACTTCCTCGCGGCCTGGGGCTATGCATTGCGGCAGCCGGGCGGGAACGAAGCCCGGGCCCGGGACCTGGTCACCCGGATCTACAAGAACGTGCCGGTACTCGATGCCGGCGCCCGGGGCTCGACCACCACCTTCGTGCAGCGGGGGATCGGGGACGTGCTGATCGCCTGGGAGAACGAGGCGTTGCTGGCCGTGAAGGAGTTGGGACCCGACAAGTTCGACATCGTCATGCCGTCGGTCAGCATCCTGGCCGAGCCGCCGGTCGCCGTGGTCGACAAGAACGCCGGCCGGCACCATACCACCGAGGTAGCCCAGGAATACCTGCGATACCTCTATACCGACGCGGGCCAGGACATCATCGCGCGGAACTACTACCGGCCGCGTAACCAGGCTATCGCAGCCCGGTACGCGAACATCTTCCCCAAAATGACGCTCTTCACGATTGACGAAGTCTTCGGCGGCTGGAGCAAGGCCCAGCCCCTCTACTTCGGGGATGGTGGTATTTTCGATCAAATCTATCAAGGCAGATAACGTGGCCGATCGTCCCCGCTCCTTCGGGAAAGACTCCCGCCAGCTGGTGCGCGACTCCGTGTGGTACAACTCGGGGCCGCCACCGGAGCTGCTTCGGCAGGAATTCATCACGCCCCGGGAGTTGTTCTTTACCCGGAACCATGGAGCGGTTCCCGAGGTAGACCCGGGAGCTTTCCGTCTCAAAGTCTCGGGGCTGGTAGAGCGGCCGTTGCAACTCGATCTCCAGACCCTCCAGACCGGACTGCCGCGACGCACGGTCGCGGCCACCATGGCGTGTGCCGGCCTCAGGCGGGACGAGCTGATGGCGTATCGTCCGATTCCCGGGGAAGTCGCCTGGGGAGCCGAGCCGGTCAGCAACGGCATCTGGACCGGGGCGCCACTGCGCGATGTGCTGTTGATGACGGGGGTCCGCCCCGGGGCCTCGCACGTCGAGTTCCTCGGCTTGGACCAGGTTACCCGTCATGGCAGCCAGTTTGCCTTCGGAGGATCGATTCCGCTGGACAAGGCGCTGTCGCAGGAAGTCCTGCTGGCATTCGAGATGAACGGCGAGCCGTTGCCGCCGGTGCATGGATTTCCGCTCCGGACCGTGGTTCCCGGATGCATTGGCGCCCGGAGCGTGAAGTGGCTGTCGGAGATCATCGTGACCGACGCCCCGTCGGAGAACTACTTCCAGGCTCACGCCTACAAGACGTTCCCACCCGAAGTCGGGCCGGACACGGTGCGGTGGGAAACCGGGGTCATGCTGCACGATCTACCGCTCAACTCGGTGATCTGGGACCCGCTTCCGGGCGCCCGGGTCCCTGCCGGAAGCGTCACCGTCCGCGGCTGGGCCATGGCATCGGGCGGTGAAGTGATCGATCGGGTCGAGGTCTCCGCCGATGGCGGCGGCACCTGGATCCCCGCCGAGTTCACCGAGCGGGGCAATCGCTGGACCTGGTGCTTCTGGTCCGTTCGGATTCCGCTCCAGGCCGGCCGGCACACCCTGATGGCCCGCGCCACCGATTCCTCGGGCCAGGTTCAGCCGGGCAAGGTGGACGGGATCTGGAATTTCAAAGGCTACATGAACAATGCCTGGCACCGGGTCGACGTGGAGGTCACCCGATGAAGCGGGTCATTCCCGGTTTCGGGCTTTCTCTCGGTCTCACGATGAGTTACCTGGGTCTCGTCGTGCTGATCCCGCTGTCGACCCTGTTCGTCAAGACCGCGAGCCTCACCTGGAGCGGCTTCTGGGGCATCATTACCGCGCCCCGGGTACTCGCCGCGTTCAAAGTCAGCCTGGGCTGTGCAGCCGCCGCGGCATTGATCAACGCGGTCATGGGCCTGCTCGTGGCCTGGGTCCTGGTGCGTTACAAGTTTCCGGGCCGGAAGCTGGTGGATGCCATCGTCGACCTTCCGTTCGCGCTGCCGACGGCGGTCGCCGGCATCGCGCTGACGACGTTGTACGCGCAAAACGGCTGGCTGGGCCGCTATCTCGAGCCGATGGGCATCAAGGTCGCGTTCGCCCCGCTCGGCATTATCGTCGCGCTTACCTTCATCGGGCTGCCGTTCGTGGTGCGGACGGTGCAGCCGGTGCTGGAAGACCTGGAGGCCGAGGCGGAGGAGGCGAGCGCCAGCCTCGGCGCCAGTCGCTGGCAGACCTTTCGGCGAGTCGTCTTTCCCCACCTGGTGCCGCCGCTCCTCACCGGGTTCGCCATGGCCTTTGCCCGGGGGATCGGGGAATACGGCTCGGTGGTCTTCATCTCGGGGAACATGCCGATGAAGACCGAGATCGTCCCGCTGCTGATCGTGACCAAGCTGGAGCAGTTCGACTATGCCGGCGCCACCGCGCTCGCGACCGCGGCGCTGGTGCTCTCGTTCGTTCTCCTGCTGCTGATCAACCTGCTCCAGTATTGGGCTGGTCACCGCCACCGCGGCGATGTCCGGGAGATTCCTCCCTCGCGATCGGCCTCAATCACTCCCGTGGAAATCCCGGCATGACCGCGATCGCCGTCGAGGGGACGATTGTTGCGCCGGGCCAGATGGCGAAGGCGACCACCGAGCCGCGCTGGGTGCGCTGGACGCTGGTCGCGATCGCCCTCGGCTTCCTGCTCCTGGTCGTGATCATTCCGCTGGTCCTGATCTTCCAGCAGGCCTTTGAGAAGGGCTGGCACGTCTACCTGGCGGCTCTCACCGAGAGCGACGCCCGGTCCGCGATCAAGCTCACGCTGCTGGTGGCGGCGATCGCGGTGCCGCTCAATGGAGTGTTCGGCCTGGTGGCGGCCTGGGCGGTGACCAAGTTCAGGTTTCGGGGCAAGAACATCCTGGTGACCCTGATCGACTTGCCGATCGCCGTGTCACCGGTCATCTCCGGCATGATCTTCGTGCTGCTCTTCGGCCTCCATGGCTGGCTGGGGCCCTGGCTGCAGGACCATGATTTCAAGATCATCTTTGCGGTGCCCGGGATCGTGATGGCCACCACGTTCATCACCTTTCCCTTCGTCGCCCGGGAGCTGATTCCGCTCATGGAAGAGCAGGGGACCGAGGAAGAGGAAGCGGCCCTGGTCCTGGGAGCCAGCGGGTGGCAGACCTTCCGCCGGATCACGTTGCCCAACATCAAGTGGGGCTTGCTCTACGGGCTCATCCTCTGCAACGCCAGGGCCATGGGTGAATTCGGCGCGGTGTCGGTGGTCTCCGGCCACATCCGGGGCGCCACCAACACGATTCCGCTCCAGGTGGAGATCCTGTACAACGAGTACAGTTTTTCGGCCGCCTTTGCCCTGGCGACTCTATTGGCGTTCCTGGCGATTGCCACCCTGATACTGAAGAGCATCATCGAATGGAAGAGCGCCCGGGTCGGGGCGCGCGTTGCGAACTCAGACCGGACAACCAGATGAGTATCTCGCTCAACAACCTGAACAAGTCCTTCGGCGACTTTGCCGCGGTGCGGGATGTCTCACTCGAAATCCCTTCCGGCGAGCTGGTGGCGCTGCTGGGCCCCAGCGGCTCCGGCAAGACCACGCTTCTCCGGATCATTGCGGGCCTCGAAGCCCCGGACTCCGGGACGATCAGCTTTCACGGCGAGGACACCACGAACCAGCACGTCCGGGAGCGCCGGGTTGGATTCGTGTTTCAGCACTATGCCCTGTTCCGCCACATGTCGGTCTTCGAGAACGTGGCCTTCGGGCTCCGGGTCCGGCCCAAGACGGCCCGTCCGCCGGAAAAGGAGATCCAGGACAGGTGCATGGCGCTGCTCAAGCTGGTCCAGCTGGACTGGCTGGCCCAGAGCTATCCCAACCAGCTCTCCGGCGGCCAGCGCCAGCGGGTGGCACTGGCCCGGGCCCTGGCCGTGGAACCCAAGGTGTTGTTGCTCGACGAGCCGTTCGGTGCCCTCGACGCGAAGGTCCGAAAGGAATTGCGGCGCTGGCTCCGGCGGCTGCACGACGAGATCCACGTCACCAGCGTCTTCGTCACCCATGACCAGGAAGAGGCGCTGGAAGTGGCGGACCAGGTCGTGGTGATGAACGAGGGCCGGGTGGAGCAGGTCGGCACTCCGACCGAGGTGTATGACCACCCGGCGACACCGTTCGTCTACAGCTTCCTGGGCAACGTGAACCTGTTCAAGGGGCGCTTGCATGCCGGCGGGATACACATCGGCGGTCAGCTGATGAGTCCGACCGAGGCGACCGAGGGTGAGGGCTCAGCGGTGGCGTATGTGCGGACCCACGAGATTCAACTGGACGTCGACTCCGCCACCGGCGAGGGCGTCATCCAGGCCACGGTGAGCCATATCCGCGCTTTCGGGTCACTGGTCCGGGTGGACCTGGAGCCGGTCGGAGGCGGCGAGATGATCGAGGCCGAGGTGCCCAGGGAGCGGTTCGACGCGCTGGGACTCGCCAAGGGTGCGGTGGTCTACGTCAAGCCGAAGCGGATCAAGGTTTTCCTGGAGCAGTGACCGGGGGCGTGGAGTAGCCAAGGAACACCTGCCCGCTCACGTCGGTGATTCGAACGCCGGTGTTGGTTCGCCGTCCGTTCAGGTAGGAGATCTGCAGCATCCCCCGCATGCCATTCGCTTCCGCCGCCGCCCGCATCCGCCGGGCCGTCGCCTTGCCCGGGTTGTCCGGCCGCTTCAGGCTGTCTACCACCGTGCTCAAGTCAAAAGCCAGGACCGGCTCGCCATGGCGGAGGACCCGCAGCATGGCCTCGGTGCTGTCCAGCCTGATCGTGAGCGAATCGCCATCCAGAACAACCGGCGTGGTGTCCTGTTGAGTGATCGGGAAGGTGTAGTCGTAGTTCCGGATCTCGAGTGGAGGGAACTCTCCGGAAGAATAGGAGAAGTACCCGGCCTGCTGGTTGTGGTAGGTCGGCGTGTACTCCAGGTGGAGCGAATCGAGAATGGCGGCGGCGACGGAATCACGATTCACGTCGTCGAGCGGCGGCAGGCCGGCCAGGCCGCTGACCTTGCTGCCCAGCGCGTCCTGAATCGCGTCCCCGGCATTGTGCTGGAGCAGGAAACGGAGCGCCGAGCTGATCTCTACCTGCGCGGTAGTCGAGATCAGGGTGCTGTCCGCGCCTGTGGTCAGCAAGAACCGGATCCTTCGCGACTGGCTCGCTACCGACAGGCTGGTTGTGCTGGTCGGACCGTAGAGCGTGGCCAGCAGCAGGATGGCGAGCGAGATCGGAATGAGGTGGATTCCGGCGTTCCGCCGGACGGTGTACCACAGCGCGATCCCCAGCAACCAGAGGCCCATGACGAAGCCGAGCACGCGCAGCTCGGTCAGGCCGTAGGGATCGATTCGCTTCCAGAGAGCCAGCAGAAACATCACCGCGGCAGGCATCAGCCCGATGAAGAGCCACCGGCTGAAGGTTCGAATCCACCCTTCGCCCTCGCGATCGCGCAGCGGAGCCACCAGCAGGAACGCGAGCAGTCCGACGACGGCCACGCTGGCCACCAGGTACCCGATCCAGCCGCTGGGCCAGTCCCCGGTAATGAGAATCTTCAGTATGTACGCCGTGAGGAGCACGAGGTAAATCGTGACCAGCGGAGTCAGGATGTACTGGGAAAGGACCTTGAGTCCCTTGGGGTAGTCGGTGTCATTCGCGAGGGCCGGCAGGTCATCGGGGACGCCGCCCAGGAAGATCCAGGTGTTCGCCACCAACGCCATCACAAACCAGAGCCGGGCGTAGGTTTCGCCCGGCACGTCGACCCCAAAAAGCTTGTCCAGCGCCGCCAGTGCGATCACCAGGCCCAGGAAGAGCACTCCCGAAAAGAGCACCGCTCTCAGGATCGCCTCGAACAGCCGGCGGTTGTATTGCCAGAACACGTCGCGCTGGAATCGGCCCAGGAAGGGGAGGAAGGCCACCAGGAGATGAAGCGCGGCGCTCAACTGGAAATACCGGATCGCCTGGTAGGTTTCCTCGGGACCCGGCCAGACCTGGTAAAACCCGGCCAGGAGCAGAACGCCCCCGGCCAGCAGCGCGGTCCTGCCGATACCGGTCCACCCCCGCTGTTCGACGAAGAGGGTGAGCGCGGTCAGCAGCGGCAGTCCGAGCGCGGCAACCATCGCGAGCCTCGCCCAGTAGTCCATGCTGGGTCCCCGGACGGCATTGATCGCCGCGAATGCCGCGACGACCCCGGCGGCCATCACCCAGGGGAAGCGGAGGAGGACGTCCCGGGAACGGACAGCGAGAGCGTCGATGGACGGGAAGCGCATGGAGTCGAGAGTTAGAGTGGGCGAAACGCTGCTAGCTTACAGCGGGCATGGCAACCGCACCATGGGAGAGAGGATAGCCCCGGATGGGCTATTGTGTCAAGTACTTTATAGCACAAAGCCTATACCCGTTCCCTGGTGCCGGAGGAAACCAATCTCACGAGCATTCGTCAACGAAGACTCCGGCGGCCCCGACCCCAGGCACCGGTTCCCGCTGCCCCCGCGCGGCGACCCGGAATACGACGCCGCGGCCACCCGGGCGCTGCTGCAGGGCGCCAACGAGGGTGATTCGGCCAGCGCCGAGGAGGCGACCGGTTATCGCTTCGGGGAGCCGGCGCTGGTGCCGTATGTCAGGGCGATCCTCGAGCGGGCCCGGAAGGAGAAGAATGACCGGCTGGAGCAGCTGGCCGAGCGGTTTCTGACCCGGGCCGGCGTCGAGATAGATGACGACTGATCCACGAGCCCTCCAGAAGCAAGTCCGGGCGCTCGCCAACCCTGCGGATGCCCGGTTTCTCCAGCGTTTCTTCAAGACCGGACCCGGCGAGTATGGGGAAGGGGATCGATTCCTGGGGATTCGGGTTCCGGTGACCCGGCGACTCGTCCGGGAATACCAGGGACCAGCCATTCCCGCGGCCCGCCAGCTGATCAAGTCGCCATTTCATGAAGAGCGCCTGCTGGCAGTCCTACTCCTGGTGCGGGCCTATGACCGGGCCACCCCCACGACTCAGGTCGAGATCTATCGCCTCTATCTTTCCAATACCCCTTACATCAATAACTGGGACATAGTGGACAGCTCGGCGCCCCACATCGTGGGCCGCCATCTTCTCAAGCGAGACCGGCGGGTTCTCAATCGCCTGGCCCGCTCTCGCAACCTGTGGGAGCGCCGGATCGCGGTGCTGGCGACTCAAAGCTTCATCCGCGCGGGCGAATTCACGCCGACACTGCATCTCGCTGAACGCCTGCTTGACGATCGCCATGACCTCATGCACAAGGCAATCGGATGGATGCTTCGCGAGGTTGGCGATCGCGACCGCTCCGCACTGGAAGAATTCCTGGGCCGGTACGCGGAGTCGATGCCTCGGACCATGTTGCGGTATGCCATTGAAAAACTGCCGCCCCGGGTGCGACGGCGTTATATGAAGCCCAGGGGGCGGCAGGCAATCGCCCGCAAATAAGGCCGCGCTTGTGCACCGGCTCGCGTTTTCCTGGTTACCAGTACAACGCATTGGGGAGCGATATTCCCCAAACAGGGGGCGGAGGCCTCACTCGGCCTTCACCCCGTACCGCTCCTGCAGCACCCGGAGATGGTGCCGCTCGTGGCCCGGGATCACGAAGGCCAGGGCGCGCACCGTAAACGGATTGCCGCTCGCCGTTCCGCGGCGCCCCCAGGCCTCTTCTTCCAGTCCGCGAAAGAGGGCCACCGTCGAGCGCCTGAGGTCGGCCAGTTGCTGCATCAGCTCGGTGAATGGAATCCGGTCAAAGTTCGCGGCGCGCACGTAGTCGTTCTCCTCGAATCCCTGGAGCGGCGTCTCATCGCACCGGGCAAATCGCAGCGCGCGGTACGCGAAGACCCGCTCGGCATCCGCCAGGTGGCCGACCACTTCCTTTATGCTCCACTTGCCCGGGGCATAGCGAAACAGGGAATCGGACTCGCTCACTTGGCGCAGGGCTGCCCGAGTTACCGCCGCCTGAGCCTCCATCACGGCGACCGGGTCCTCTTCAGGTACCTGGCTGATATAGCGGGCATAGAACGGGGCATATTCGTTGTTCTGGGGCCGTCCGATGTCCAGGGCAGGCATGCGAGACTCCATTGAAAGCAAGGTGACGGGTACTGGGTACTGGGTATTGGTTAGGCGAATCATAATACTGGTCACTTCAATTCGAGGACGCCGTGGCAAGAGCAATCCTGGTCGAAGCGTGCGTGGATTCCGTCGAATCGGCACGGGCAGCCGAGCGGGGCGGGGCGGATCGGCTCGAGCTGTGCGACAACCTGGTGGAGGGCGGCACCACGCCCAGTGCGGGGATGATCCTGGAATGTCGCGCCGCGGTGCGGATACCCATCTACGTGATGATCCGGCCCCGGGGTGGCGATTTCCTGTATTCCGGGCCGGAGCTTGCGGTCATGGAACGGGATATCACCCTGGCCCAGGAGCTGGGGGCCGATGGCGCGGTGTTTGGGATGCTGACAAGCGCCGGAAAGGTGGACCACAGGCTTACCGGCCGGATGGTGAGCCGGAGCTTTCCCCTGGATGTCACCTTCCATCGGGCAATCGACGTGGCGCGAGATCCGCTGGAGGCGCTCGATCGCCTGATCGACCTCGGCGTGGACCGGGTCCTGACTTCGGGCGGCGCGGCCAAGGCGCTGTCCGGCGCAAAAGTGATCAGGGCGATGGTAGATCGGGCCCGGGGGCGCATCGGAATCCTGGCCGGAAGTGGCATCAACGAGCGCAATGCGGCCCAGATCGTCAAACGCACCGGCGTTGGTGAAGTCCACGTTCGGGGCACGGTCCGGCGGAGCAGTGGAATGAAGTTCCGCGCCCGGGGCGTATCATTCCGGGGAGATGGACTGCCATCGGATTTCGTTACCGAGGTGACGGACAGCGGGAGAATTCGAAGGGTAGTGGCGGCACTGCACTAGCCGTGGGATTACGGGGTAACCATCCCTGCTTCAAACTTCTCCACGTCAGCGAAATACCGCAGCACCATCTCCCGCTGGGCCGGATTGGTGTAGAGCTCGGCCTGGGGATGGTCGATCACTCCCTCGATGGCGGCAGCGACCTCATCCGAGGTCTGAGTCTGGATCGGGCCTCCAGGCAGCGGCGGCTCGGGGGTTCCGCCCAGGGCGTTCTGCTGGAATTCGGTGGCAACCAATCCCGGCATGACCAGCGAGACATGGATGGCGGTGAACTTGCGCAGGTCCATGCGCAGGTTGGCGGTCAGCGCATTGAGCGCGTGCTTGGCCGCATTGTAGCCCGATCGAAAAGAGACGGCGGGGACCCGGCTCAAGTAGGAGGAGATGTTGATCAGGTGACCCCGCTCCCGTTCCATGAAATGAGGCACGATAGCCTGCATCCCGAACAGGGCTGATTTGACGTTGACGGCCATCATCTCGTCGAAATCCGCTTCGGTTAGATCCAGCACCTTGTAGCCGATTCCTCGCCCCGCGTTGTTGATCCATACATCCACCCTGCCGAAACGGGCGAGTGCCTGGGACTTCAGCCGATCCACCTGGTCGCGATGCCGAACGTCGGTGATTACGGTCAGCGCCTCGGTGGCGGAGTCCCTGGCGACCTGGGCGAGCTCCGGCTCCCTCCGCGCCGCCAGCACGAGTCGGTCTCCCCGGGCCCCGAGCCGGCGAGCGACCGCGGCGCCGATGCCGCTGCTGGCGCCGGTGATGACGACGACCTGGCCTTCATTTGGCATTGGAGTTCCAGACCGCGGTGGCCTCCTTGGCGATCTTGTCCATGGTTCTGTTGCTCACCACCGAGGTATCGTATTCCTTGACCACGTCGGAGCCTGGCTTGGCGAAGTCGTCCTGGTGTTTTATGAGCAGCCATTCCCGGCCGCTTACCTTCTTGCCCTTCATGCGTACCAGCACGAAGCTTCCTTTCAACCGCTCTCCCAGCATGACGAACTTGAGATCGCCGCCATGGTATCCCCGCCGCAGCCCTTCCACCGGATCCATGTCGTCATTGCCGTAGGTGTAAATCCCCCGGTCCCAGATCATCACGGTCCCGCCACCATACTGTCCCTTGGGAATAATGCCTTCGAAGGCGTTGTATTCGATGGGATGATCCTCGACCTCCATGGCCAGACGTTTCTCGGCGGGATCGAGGCTGGGGCCCTTGGGAACCGCCCAGCTCTTCATTACCCCATCCAGCTCGAGGCGAAGGTCGAAGTGCAGCCGGGTCGCCGCGTGTTTCTGGACCACGAAGACCAGCTGCTTGGTGGACTTGGTTTTCTTGCCGCGCGGCTCGGCGGTCTTGGTAAAATCCCGCTTCCGCTCGTACTCGGCCAGGCTCGGACTGGGTCCGGCCTTGGCGCTGGTTGGTTTCTTTGCAGGCATTCAGGGTACCCGGGCTGAACGGACAGAAATCGGCCAGACGACCGGCTGCGGGTTCCGCCACCGGGGTCTCAAGACGGCGCCCAGTTGCTCGACCGGGTCGCCGCCCTTGGCCGCGATGTACCGGTTCACGGCAGACCAGGTGTGAACGTATTCCAGGAACTCCTCCAGCGTCCAGTCCCGTTCGATGCTGAACTCCGGAAAGGCAGCGGATTCGAACGGGAAGGGAAGGTCCCGGTAGCCCGAGTCCACGTGCGCCCGTTCCGGCGGCCAATAGGGTCCTACCGTATCGTAGTAGAAAGGATGCAGGATGGAATCGAGCTCCGGCCCCAGTCGACAGACCCCGTAGCTCCACATCGCGATGAGGCCATTCGGCTTGAGGACCCGGCGGGCTTCCTGATAGAACGCTGGAAGGTCGAACCAGTGGGCCGCCTGGGCGGCCGTAACCAGGTCGGCGACGTGGTCGTCGAGCCCGCTCTCGGCCTCCCGTCCCCGGCGGAAGATGATCCGGGGATGGGGTGTGACTTCCCGCAGCTGGGCTTCGCTTGGGTCGGTAGCGACGACCTGGGTGAAGTGGGTTGCCAGTCCAATGGCAGCCTGGCCGTTTCCGGTTCCGGAGTCCCAGGCCAGGTCGTGCTGTGAAGTCCTTTTCGCCAATTCTTCGAACAGCCGATCAGGGTAGGTCGGCCGGGCGCGGGCGTAGGTCTCGGCCCGGGTGGAGAAGTGGTCGTGGAAGGTCACTGGGATGCCCGGATGATTTTCTCCCGGTCCCCACCGTTCCACACAGTGCCGATCTCCTGCTCGGTGAGCCCGGCCATGCGTCCCAGGATGGTGAGGGCAGCCCCGGCATGTCCCAGGCTCTTCCAGCGGGCCATTTCGACCAGGGCGGTACGAGCGGGCCGGAGGGCGGCCAACAGCTCGGGATCGCGCGAGGCGGTCAGCTCCATGAGCGCCAGCGAAGACTTGTTTCGATCGGTCCAGACCGGGGACTGGAGCAGCGCGACGAGCGGCCCGGGCGGCACCTTCACGGTGACCGACTCGGCCGAAGCCATCACGACCAGCGCCCGGACGGCGTTGTTGCGCACCGACTCCGAGGGATCCCGGCTGGCCGTGACCAGGTCCGGCACCACGGCCTGTTTGTCCCGGGTGTAGGCGATGATCTGTGCCGCCAGGGCGCGATCCCCCGCTTCGGCCGAGGTGTGAAGCACCGTTCGCAGCAGGTCCAGGTTGCCAGCCGCAATAGCGGGGAATTCTTCCTGAATCCGTCGAGCCTGGGGGAAATGCATGAGGGCGTGCCCGGCGGACCGGTCCTCGGTCCCGTCCCCCTGGCGGAGTGCCTCCCATAACGCGTCTTCGAACCCGCGGCCCAGAGCGCGGACCGTATCGGGAAGCCGGGCGGCGCCGGTTGGTACCGGGTTCCAGATGATTGACGGGGAGCCTGCCTCTACGATCCCGACATAAAGGATGGTCTTCCCCGCTTCACAGCAGACCGGATTCAGGCTGGCGGAGGCAACTCCGGGCAGCGCCTCGAGGTTCCGGATCGGAGTATCAGGGGAGGCGGGGACAGAGTCCCCGACCTGGAGACCAAGGGCCCCACGCACGACTTCCGGCCGGGTCCGGACCAGCCCGTATAAGTCGATGATACCGATCGGAGGCTGTTGGGCCCGGACGGGGGCGGCGGCCAGGGCGGCGAGGAGAATCCCACCGGTCAGAGCGGCCGTCAGGGATCGGGCCGGCCGATGAGTTCCCCGGGCCCGGATCACCCCGGAATCCGGCCGGTCCGTCCCTCCGTAGGTGCCGGGGGCATCCGTTCTTGCAACCCTTTGCTTCGTTGCAGTGTCCAAGGCCTCAACCTCCCTGCGGGTGATCCGATATGACTGCTTTAGTTGGCATACTCCTGGTTCTTCAGACGCAATCCACGACTCCTGCGACCATACCCAGCCCGGTCCGCACCGCATCAGCCGTGCTTGCGCCGGCCCCCCCGGTGCTGGATGGAATGGACGCCGACGCGGTCTGGCAGGGCGCCCCCCTGATCAGTGAGTTCTACGAGGCCCGGCCCACCGAAGGAGCGACGGCCAAGCAGCGGACCGAGGGCCGGATAGCGTACGACGAGCATAATATCTACGTCTTCGTTCGAATGTACGACACCCATCCGGACAGCATCGTCAGCCTGCTCTCCCGGCGCGACGACCAGACCAACTCTGATAATATCATCGTGATGCTGGACTCGTATCACGACAAGCGGACCGGGTATGAGTTTGTGGTGAACCCGGCGGGAGTCAAGGCGGACTACGCGGTCTACAGTGACGGCAACGAAGACGGGGCCTGGGACGGCATCTGGGAGGTGGCGACAAAGGTGGATTCACTGGGATGGACGGCCGAGTTCAAGATACCCCTTTCCCAGCTTCGATTCTCGCCGGGCGCGACCAATACTTTCGGCGTCATGCTCTGGCGCAACATTCCGCGTTACAACTCGCAGGTGACCTGGCCGCTCTATCGGCAATCCCAGTCTGGCTTCGTGAGCCAGTGGGGAGAGCTCACCGGCCTGTCCAACCTGGCGAGCCCGAGGAAACTCGAGGTCACCCCGTACATGGTAGCCCAGGACGAACCCCGGGCTACGCCTACCGGGTTCGAGCGGCACCAGGCGTTCAACGTGGGTGGAGACCTCAAGTACGGGATTTCCTCCAACCTTACCCTGAACGCGACGGTCAATCCGGACTTCGGCCAGGTCGACGCTGATCCCGCGGTCCTGAATCTGTCGGCGTTCGAGACCTTCTTCAGCGAGCGGCGGCCGTTCTTCGTGGAGGGAAAGGGGCTCTTCGATTTCAACCTCAACTGCTTTGTCGTCATTGACTGCAGTTCCGGGGAAGGTCTGTTCTATTCTCGCCGGATCGGCCGCCAGCCGACGCTCTCCGGCCTCTACGGCGATGCCTCCTCGCCATTGGCCACCACCATTATCGGAGCGGCCAAGGTGACTGGCCGGACGCCGGGCGGGTTTTCCCTCGGAGTCATCGACGCGGTTACCGACCGGGAGAGGGGTCCGAACGACGAGACCCTCGAGCCGGCCACCAACTACGCCGTGGTCCGGGCCAACCAGGATTTCAACGCGGGCAACAGCAGCTTCGGGATCATGGGAACCGGGGTCAATCGGTCCATGGACCAGTGGAGCTCCCCGATCCTGCATCGTGACGCCTACGCGGGCGGGGTAGACGGGCGCCACCGGTTCGGTCGGTTTGAAATGTCGGGTTCCTTCGACGTGAGCCGGGTGGCAGGCAGCCCCGAGGCGATTGCCCGGACCCAGCGGAGCTCGGTGCACCTCTACCAGCGTCCGGACGGGGACCTCGCCTTCGATTCCACCCGAACCTCCCTCACCGGCAGCTATTTCGATATGCGGTTCAACAAGGTGGGCGGTCAGCTGACCCGCTTCGAGGTCGGTTACTCCAGAACGTCCCCTGGTTTCGAGGTGAACGACGTCGGGTTCCTGCGCCAGGCCGACCGGCAGACTTTGACCGGCTGGTTCTCGTTCAACTGGCGGAAACCCACCAGCCTGTACAACGTCTTTCGCTGGAACCTGAACTGGTGGCAGTACTGGTCGACGGGCGGGCTACCGACCGACCGGGCGTTCAACAGCAATATTCACGTGACGTTCCACAACAACTGGTCGATCCACACCGGTGGAACCGTGGCGGTGGGTTCGACCTTCTGCGACCGCTGCGCCCGGGGCGGGCCGGCGCTGCGCCAGGATCGGTGGATCGCACCCTGGGGCGGCATCGTGGGCGACAACCGGAAGTCGATCGTTCCCAGCATCTTCGTGAACTACTTCCGGGGTGATGACGGGCGGTCCCACAACATCAGCCTGAGTCCCGAGCTGGACTTCAAGGTCGCGTCCCGGTTTACGACCTCGCTCAGCGTGAACTATTCCCGGAACACCGACAATACCCAGTTCTTCGACATTCTCACGGATACCCTGGGGCAACCCCAATCGACCTTCGCCCACCTGGAGCAGAGAGAGTTGGGGATCACGTGGCGGCTGAATTACACCTTCACGCCGGATATGACGCTGCAGGTGTATGCTCAGCCGTTCGTTTCCAAGGGAACCTGGAGCGATGTTCGTCAGCTGAGCGCGAATCCCCGCGCCGACCGGTACGACGACCGGTTCGTTGCCTTCGGGGATACGGCGGTCACCAATGCCCCCGGCGGGTTCAACTTCATGCAGTTCCGCTCCAACGTGGTGTTCCGCTGGGAGTATCGGCCGGGCTCTTCGGTGTTCCTGGTGTGGAGCCAGGGGCGGCAGGCGTTCAATCCGTTCGAAGGGAATGAGAACTTCCGGGGTAACCTGGGCGATCTCTTCGGACAGCGGGCGGATGACGTGTTCCTGGTGAAGTTCTCGTATTGGCTGGATTGGTAACCCTCACCCCCGAGCCCCCCCTCCCGGACGGGAGAGGGGGCTTTTCATTCTCCGCCCTCCGGACCGTAAAACATCACCCAGACCGCCAGGTCGTCGGAAAAATCCTCGAAGCGGTGGTAGCGGCCCGCTGCCACGAATAGAAAATCTCCCGGCCCGAACTCGGTTTGCTTCTCTCCATCCCAGAACATGCCGGTTCCCCTCGCCACCACGTAGACCTCGTCCCGACTGTGCGGCGACTGGGGGTCGGACCCCCGGGGCGCGTACAACTCCACGTCCAGGCTTCCGTGGTGATAGAGCTCGACAAAACGCTTGCCGTCCGGGGTCGGCAGCCGCCGCTCCGCCTCGGACAGGCTGAGATGGATGGCGCTCACTTTGAATGCGCCAGCATGGCGGGGATGTATCCTACCAGGAACGCCACGGCGACCGCGATCAGGACGATCATGATCACCCGTCGCCTGGTGTTGCGGAGCGCCTCCCAGGACAGCTCGTCCAGGTACCAGGTTCCCCCGGCGGCCTGGCGGATGACGGCGTGGCGGAAGAGCCGTTTCCACGCATTGCTGGAGTCGTCGGCGAAGTCCTGTTGTGGCCGAGCGGTTTCCGGGGAGATGGCGTGAAGACTGCGGAAATGAGCGATCAGCTCCTTTTCCTTGCGGATCATCACGGCAGCAGCAGCGGCTCCCATATCAACCTTCCGGCTCGACCAGGACGGCCGTGCCATAGCAGATGACTTCGCTGACCCCGGACATGATCTCGGTGGCATCATAGCGGATGCCGATGACCGCATTGGCCCCCACCTCTTCGGCGTGGTGAAGCAGAATCCTAAAGGCTTCGAGCCGGGCGGTCTCGCACAACTCGGTGAGAAGCCCGATGTTGCCGCCCATCAGGATCTGGAAGGTCGCCCCGATGGTGCCGAACAGGTTTCGGGACCGTACCGTGATCCCGCGGACCACGCCAAAACTCTGCACTACCCGGTAGCCATGCAATTCGAATGTCGTTGACGTCAGCCGGGCGTCCATCGTGTAGTTCGCATGCCCGTGGGCGGCGAGGTCGCGGCGGCGTTTGGCAGGTAATCCGGAGGTTCCAGTCATGGCCTGCTCGGTTTCGGATGATGGTGATCCCACATGATCCCATCAATCTTAACCGGGCATCAATCCGGGCGGGGGACCTGGACGGGTTTCATTCGGGGCAAGGTGTCGCCGACGCCGAGCTCGGCCTGGGAGTTGGCGCCCCAGCACCAGACCGCCTTATCGCGGTCAAGCGCACAGCCGTGCTGCCACCCAATGGCGATGCGGCTGAGCGGCTTGGAAATCTGGAGTCGAGTCGGGGTGGCGAGATAGGGCTCCGTGCTGCCAGCACCCAGCTGTCTGTCGTGATTGTTTCCCCAGCAGTAGGCAGCACCTGACGTGATGATCGCGCAGCTCGAAGAAGTTCCAACGAAAACGTCGACGACCGACCCTGGCAGGTTGATCTTGACCGGTTCCTGGCGATCGGTCGTGGTACCGTCGCCGACCCACCCTTCGGTGTTCGGCCCCCAACAGTAAAGGTCTGTCAGGTCGTCAATCCCACAGGTGACGATTCCAGCGGCGAGCCTGGTGAAGGCCCGGTTGTGGTTTACCACTACCGGATGATCGACGCATTCCGTGGGTAGCCCGCACTCATTCACCCTGATTGGCGGGTTGTTCACACCTACTCTGAGAGGATCACCCCAGCACAGGGCCTGTCCGCTCGCGAGCAGGCCGCAGGAAGAGGTTGCGCCAGACACAATTGAGGAAAAATCCCAACCGCCGGCCACCGGGTTGGGGACGAAGTCATAGTCGTGGTCCACCGGTCCCCCGGTGCCCCGCACGTTGTAGTCGTAGTCTCCCCAGCACCAGGTCTGGTCCATCGTGGTGATCGCGCAGTCGTGGGTGGAGCCGGCTGCGATCGCGACCACAGGATCGGAAGGACCGTATTTCGTCAGCGTGCTACCGAGGGAAATCAGGGCGTCGTAGGTGACCAGCATGTATCCGGCGCAGTACATGGCGTCGTCGCTGCCGATGCCACAGAGATGGGCGAACCCGGATGATATCGTGATATCCCGCAAATCGGGCGGCGCCGGTGCTGCCGTCGGTGTCATGAGGCAGCCGAGGAAATAGTCTTTGCAGGGCGCCGTGGTGTCCGGGGCGGGGAACCCATTGAGGGTCGCTCCCCAACAGAAGAGACCACCCGCGGCATCCTGGCCGCAGGTGGTCAAGTAACCAGCCACCAAGGTTTCCAGTTTCAACGGCTTGACGTCGGAATTCCCCGTGGAATCGCTACACCCGAGGATCGTGACGGTGAGAGCGTACGAGCCTAGTGCCAGTAAGGCCTTGGATGATACCACGGGAGGCTCCCCGCCAGTGACGAGAATGGATGGTCAGGAATGGTGCCGGCCAGGCGTTACATGAGACGTCGAAAACAACCTCGATCACACAGTTACACCGTAGCCCGGGTCCGATCCATGGTGCCTCGTCCCATCAAGGCAGCCTGGGCGGCGGCCAGCCGCGCGATCGGTACCCTGAAGGGTGAGCAGCTCACATAGTTCATTTTTTGCTGCTCGCAGAAGGCGACGGCGTTGGGCTCGCCACCGTGCTCGCCGCAGATGCCTACCTTCAAATCCTGCCGGGTGCCCCGGCCCAGCTGCACCGCCATCGAGATCAGCTTGCCGACCCCGGCGAGGTCCAGCACGGCGAAGGGATCGTCATCAATGATGTTCCGCTCCAGGTAGGAGGGGAGGAACACCCCGGCATCGTCCCGGGAGAGGCCCCACGTGGTCTGGGTCAGGTCGTTGGTGCCGAAGGAAAAGAACTGGGCCTCGCGGGCGATCTCATCGGCGGTGAGCGCAGCGCGGGGCAGCTCGATCATGGTCCCCAGGAGGTAAGGGACCGTAATCTGTCGCTCGCGGAAGACCTCCTCCGCCACCTGCCGAATGATCAGCGCCTGTTTCCGGAACTCCACGACGTGCGCCACCAGTGGAATCATCACCTCCGGCATGACCCGGCCCTTGCGAGCCGCCACGGTGCACGCCGCCTCGAAGATGGCCCGCACCTGCATGGCCGTGATCTCCGGGTACATGATGCCGAGCCGGCAGCCGCGGAGCCCGAGCATGGGGTTCACTTCCGCGAGCGACTCCACGATGCGGTGGATCTCTTTCGCGGTCTTCCCCGTTTGCAGCGCCAGCTTCTCGATCTCTTCCGGCTCCTTGGGGAGAAACTCGTGGAGCGGAGGGTCCAGCAGCCGGATGGTGACCGGGTAGCCCTCCATCGCGCGGAAAATGCCTTCGAAGTCGGACCGTTGCATCGGCAACAGCTTGGCCAGCGCCTTCTTTCTCCCGGCTTCGTCCTGGGCGATGATCATTTCCCGCATGGCGTTGATGCGGTCGCCCTCGAAGAACATGTGCTCGGTGCGGCAGAGCCCGATCCCTTCGGCGCCGAAGTCGCGGCCCCGGTGGGCATCGGCCGGGGTGTCCGCGTTCACCCGGACCCGGAGGTGGCGGATCTTGTCGGCCCAGTCCATCACCCGGTTGAAGTTGCCGGACAGCTCCGGCGGCACCAGGGCCGCCTTGCCGGCATACACCTTCCCGCTGGCGCCGTCCACCGTGATCCACTCGCCGCCCTTGATGCTCCGGCCATCCACCGAGAACAGGCCGGCGGGTTCGTCCACCATGATCTCCTGCGCGCCGGCCACGCACGGCTTGCCCATGCCGCGCGCCACCACCGCCGCGTGCGAGGTCATGCCGCCCCGGGCGGTGAGGATCGCCTTCGCGGCGACCATGCCGTGGAAATCCTCCGGGCTGGTTTCCCGCCGGACCAGGATCACCGGCTCGCCCTTCCTGCCCAGCTCCTCGGCGACATCGGCATCGAATACCACGGTGCCGGAGGCCGCGCCCGGTGATGCGGGCAGCCCGGTCGTCAGCAGGTCCAACTCGGCCTTGGGATCGATGGTGGGGTGGAGCAGCTGGTTCAGGTCATTGGGCGGGATCCGGGCGACGGCCTCCTCCTCGCTGATCAGCCCCTCGTCCACCATCTCGCAGGAGATTCGCACCGCGGCGTGCCCCGAGCGCTGGCCGCGCCGGGTCTGCAGCATGTACAGCCGGCCGCGCTCGATGGTGAACTCCATGTCCTGCACGTCCCGGAAATGCCGCTCCAGGGTCCGGGCCATCTTGTCCAGGTCGGCATAAGCCTGGGGCAGCTTGTCCTTGAGCAGGCTGATCGGCTCCGGCGTGCGGGAGCCGGAGACGACGTCTTCGCCCTGGGCATTCAGCAGGTATTCACCGTACAGCGCCTTTTCTCCGGTCGACGGATCGCGGGTGAAGGCGACGCCGGTACCGGAATCCTCGCCCAGGTTGCCGTACACCATGGTGACGATGTTGACGGCGGTGCCCAGCGTGTCCGGGATGTCGTGCATCTTCCGGTAGTCGATCGCCCGGCGGGTGTTCCAGCTCTCGAAGACCGCGGCGATGGCGCCCCAGAGCTGGTCCATCGGGTCCTCGGGGAAGTCCCGGCCGGTCTCCTTGCGGATCAATTCCTTGTAGTCCCCCACCAGCGCGGTAAGCTCTTCGGCAGGCAGGTCGATATCGCGATCCGCCTTGCAGGCCTTCTTGCGCTCTTCCAGCAGGTGCTCGAACGGTTGCTTGGGAAGGTCGAACACCACGGCCCCGTACATCTGCACGAAGCGGCGGTAGGAATCGAACGCGAAGCGCGGGTTGTTGCTCTGCCGGGTGAGTCCCTCGACCGTGTGATCGTTCAAGCCCAGGTTGAGGATGGTCTCCATCATGCCGGGCATCGAGACCGCGGCGCCGGAGCGCACCGACACCAGGAGTGGATTGGCCGCGCCGCCGAACTGGCGGCCGGTTGCCGCTTCCAGGCGCTGCAAGGCCGTCTCTACCTGGGCCCGGAGCCGGGGCGGAAAGGAGGCGGTTTCGAGGTAGGTCTGGCAAAGGGTCGCCGCGATGGTAAAGCCCGGCGGGACCGGGATGCCGAGGTTGGTCATCTCGGCCAGGCCGGCGCCCTTTCCGCCCAGCACGTCCTTCATGGCGGCCGTGCCATCGGCGCGACCCTGACCAAAGAAGTAGACCAGAGGTTGAGTATAGGCTCCGCTCATGCGTGACTCGTCTTCTGGTGATGGGGAAACGCCGGACGGACCGCCTGCCCGGGGCTGGGCAGGGATGCACAATCTATTCCATTAGCTGGGGTTAGGCGAGATCAGGCTGGAAGAGTTCCTCACGAAAACCACGAAATCCCGCAAAATCCACAAAGAAGAACCATTAATACTGTTCTTCGTGGTTTTCTGTAACCTTCGTGGCTTTCGTGAGGAACTTCTACCTCGTGGATGCCGATCCTACGCTGGACTGGTGATCAGCGGCGCCGCGTGGCGCAGTTGGACCAGCTCCTCGGGGACCTGGGTGGGGTACTGGCCAGAGAAGCAGGCGTGGCACCACGAGTTCTGTTTGCCCGCCGCCTTGAGCATCCCCTCGAGCGAGAGATAGCCCAGGGTATCGACTCCCAGGTACTGGCGGATCTCTTCGGTCGAATGAGTCGAGGCGATCAGCTCTTCCCGGGTCGGAGTGTCGATCCCGTAATGGCAGGGGCCGGTGATCGGCGGGGAGGCAAAGCGGAAGTGGACCTCGCGGGCGCCCGCCGCGCGAATCATCTGTACCAGGCCCTTGCTGGTAGTTCCCCTGACCAGGCTGTCGTCCACCACCACGCAGGACTTCCCTTCAATCAGCTCCCGCACCGGGTTGAACTTGATCCGCACCTTGGCGACGCGAAGCGCCTGGGTGGGGTTGATGAAGGTGCGGCCGACATAGTGGTTGCGAATCAGCGCATGCTCGAGCTTGATGTTCGACACTTCCGAATAGCCCAGCGCCATGGCGTTGGAGCTGTCGGGAACGCTGAAGACCACTTCGCCGCCCGGCGTGGGGTGCTCCCGGGCCAGCTGGCGGCCCAGATCACGGCGCACCCGGTCCACCGATTCACCGAAGATGGTGCTGTCGGGCCGGGAGAAATACACCAGCTCGAAGACGCAGCGGCTCACGGGGCGAGGCGTGAGCCTGGGGAGATCGGTGATAATGCCGTCGCTGATGTGGACGAAATCCCCGGGCTGCAGCTCGCGGATGGGGGTGGCCCCGACCAGGTCGAAGGCGCAGGTCTCGGAGGCGGCGACGATGCCGTGGCCCAGGCGGCCCAGCCAGAGCGGCCGGAACCCGCGGCTGTCCACTACGGCGTAGAGGTCGCGGCCCACGGTGAGCAGCAGGGTAGAGGCGCCTTCCGCCTTTTCGAGGGCTTCGCGGATCTGCTGCTCCGGAGTGCCGGCCTTGGAGCGCGCGATCAGGTGAATCAGGACTTCGGTATCGGACGAGGTGGTAAAGATGGCACCCTGGCTGACCAGCTCCCGCTTCAGCTCGACCGCGTTGGTGATGTTGCCGTTATGGGCGATAGAGAGCGCGCCCTCGTGGTAATTCACCAGGCAGGGCTGGGCGTTGGCCAGCACCGAACCGCCGGCCGTCGAGTAGCGGGTATGGCCGATGGCGACATCGCCGGTCAGGCTGGAGAGGACGGCGTCGTCAAAGTTCTCGGAGACCAGTCCCATGCCGAGATGGGCGTGAGTGCGTCCGTCGGCATCGATGGAAATGATGCCGGCGCTCTCCTGGCCCCGGTGCTGCAGGGCGTAGAGTCCGAGATAAGTCAGGCGGGATGCGTCAGGCAACCCGCTAACTCCGAAAATGCCACACATCGAGAGAGACGCCCCTTTCAAGGACTGAGGACTAAGGACTAAGGACTCTGCGAAGTTAAGTTCTTAGTCCTTAGCACTTAGTCCCTCTTTGTTAGTCCTTAGTCCTTCGCACTTAGTCCTTGCCGTTTAGTCCTTCATCCATCCGTCTCGGGATCGAACCGTAATAGATCTCGCGCAGTTTAGTCACCGATCGCTGGATGCCCGCCTGCCCCCGCCCGATGCTGACCCCTTCGTTGACGTCCGCCACCGTTCCGACCACTGCGGCCGGCACCTGGTACTGGCCGGCCAGCGTCATGAACGGCTCCAGCAGCGCCGGGTCCAGCGACACCACCGCCTGGGCGCCTACCTCACCGAAGAATAACTCCTCGTCCGAGGTCTCGGACGCCCCGTGCACCTGGCCCAGGTCCACCGTGATCCCCACTCCGCTCACCGCATATGGACCGCGCATCGCGGCCTCGACCAGCGTCACCGCCAGTCCTCCGGTGGAGCTGTCGTGGGCCGAACGAAGCAGGTGCTCCCGGGCTGCATGGTTCAGCAGCTTCTGCAGCGCCAGCTCTTCCTCCAGATCCACCGGCGACGGCTGGCCACCGACGAACCCGAGGACTTCGACCCAATAGGCGGAGCCGCCCAGCGATCCCTTCGTGGCCCTGCCGAGTACCACGATCCGGTCGGCCGACTGGGCGAAGTGGCTCTGCAGCCGGTCGCCGATATTGTCGATCAATCCGACCATGCCGATGGTCGGTGTCGGGTCGATCGCGCCGGTCGGGCTCTCGTTGTAGAAGGACACATTGCCGCCGGTCACCGGAATGCCAAAGGCCCGGCAGGCGTCTCCGATTCCCTTGCAGGCCTGCTGGAACTGGAAGAACACCTCGGGCTTCTCCGGACTGCCGAAATTCAGACAATCAGTGATGCCTATGGGAACAGCGCCGGTGACCGAAATGTTCCGGGCGGCCTCCGCGACGGCCGCTTTTCCGCCCTCGTAGGGGTCCAGCGCCAGGAGCCGCGCGTTGCAATCGACCGTTACGGCCAGGCCGAACTCGGTTCCCAGCACGTGCAACATGCCGGCATCGCCGCCGGGGAGGATCGCGGTACTGCCCTGGACGGTGGAATCGTATTGTTCGTAGACCCATTTCTTGCTGGCGAGACTCGGGGCATCCAGCAGGGTTTCGAGCGACTGGTCCAAGGCGGTAGGGCGGTAAGGCGGTAAGGCGGTACGTAACTTCTTGACCGCTTCAGATTCCTTCGCCTCGGGATAGTAGATCGGGCAGTCGTCTACCAGCCGCTGGCCGGGGATTTCTGCCACCACGATGCCGTTGTGGCGAACCCGGAACATCCCGTCGTCGGTTACCACGCCGATCGGGGTGGCGTCGAGCTCCCACTTGGCGCACACCGCCTGTACCTGCTGCACCATCCGGGGCTCGGCGACGACCAGCATGCGCTCCTGGGACTCGGAGAGCAGGATCTCGTACGGCGTCATGTCGGCTTCGCGAACCGGCACCTTATCGGTCTCCAGCTCGACCCCGACGTGCCCCCGCGCCGCCATTTCGGCGGACGAGCTGGTGAGACCTGCCGCGCCCATGTCCTGGATCGCGACAACGAGCTTGAGCTCGATCAGCTCGAGGGTCGCTTCCAGCAGCAGCTTCTCGGTGAAGGGGTCGCCCACCTGGACCTGAGGCCGGCGCGCTTCGCTCTTTGCCGACAACTCTTCCGAGGCAAAGCTGGCGCCGTGGATGCCATCCCGCCCGGTCCGGGCCCCCATGGCGAGGAGAATGTTGCCCACTCCGTGAGCCCGGGCGGTGACCAGGTCCGCTTCCTTGAGCAGGCCGACGCACATCGCGTTAACCAGCGGGTTGCCGCTGTAGCCGGGAGCGAAGTCCACTTCGCCGCCCAGGGTCGGCACCCCGACGCAGTTGCCGTAGTCGCCGATCCCGCGCACCACGCCGGCGAAGAGGTAGCGGTTGCGGGGCTGGTCCAGCGGACCGAAGCGGAGGCTGTTGAGCATCGCGACGGGGCGGGCGCCCATGGTGAAGACGTCGCGCAGGATACCGCCGGCGCCGGTGGCCGCGCCCTGGTAGGGCTCGACCGCGGAGGGATGGTTATGGGACTCGATCTTGAAGGCCACCGCCCATCCTTCGGCGAGGCGCAGGACGCCGGCGTTCTCACCGGGGCCCTGCACGACCCGGGGCCCCGTGGTGGGGAAGGTCTTGAGGATCGGCTTGGAGTGCTTGTAGGAGCAGTGCTCGGACCAGAGCGCGGAAAAGACCCCCAACTCGGTCAAGGTCGGCGTCCGGCCCAGGATTTCCAGGATCCGCTGGTACTCGAGCTCATTCAGGTTGTGCTCGCGAACTACTTCGGGCGTCACCAGGCGTTCGATCACTTCGGCTTGCTCTTTCCGCGGAAACTGCTCAACACGTCGCCGAAGACCCGGCCGATGAGGCCCTGGTCTTCATGGGCGCTTACCGCGTCGATCTCGCCCGCGTCGAGCCAGATGCCGTTGTCTTCCGGGCAGCGGTCGACCTGGACCCCGTGCAGGTCCTCGGTGATGAGATCGGCGCCGCACTTAGGGCATTTCATGAAATGCGACTTGCGCTCGGCCGACAGCGCGGCCCGGCGGGCGGCTTCGCGGTGCTTTTCCAGCTTCTCGCGCTCCTGGGAGGCGAAGTACTCCTCTTCATTGCGACTCGGCTTATCAGTCATAAACTCAACAGGTGAAAGGTGGAACGTACTGGGTACTGCGAAACAACCCATTACCCGGTACCCAGTACCCAGTACCCAGTACCCAGTACTACTTCGTCAGGACCCGACTTTCGAAGAATCCCAGCCCCTCCGTGAGGCCCAATGTCGGATCGGTCATCCGGTCCGGATGCGGCATCAACCCCACCAGGTTCCCCTCGGCGTTGCAGATGCCTGCGATGTCGTTGATTGACCCGTTGGGATTGTCCCCGTCGCTGGCCGGCCCACCGTCCGGCGCCACATAGCGCACCACGACCCGCCCGGTTGCTTCCAGCTCGGCCAGGGTCTTCTCGTCGGCCACATAGCGGCCTTCGCCGTGCGCCACCGGGAGCGTAATGACCTGCCCGGCCTGGTAGGCGCCGGTGAACGGCGTATCGGTGCGCTCGATCCGCAGATTCACCGGCCGCGAGGCGTAGGTGAGCCGGGCATTCCGCATCAGCGCGCCAGGCAGCAGGTGCGCCTCGCACATGATCTGGAATCCGTTGCAGATGCCGAGCACGGGGCCGCCGTCGGCGGCGAAGCGCTGCACCGCGTCCATGATCGGACTGAACCGGGCGATCGCGCCGGAGCGGAGGTAATCGCCGTAGCTGAACCCACCCGGCAGAATCACCACGTCCGGCTGCTTGAGGTCGGTATCCCGGTGCCAGACGAAGTACGACTCGGACCCCGCCCGCTGGGCCGAGTAGAGAGCGTCGAAATCGCAGTTGCTGCCGGGAAAGCGAACTATCGCCACGCGTTTCATCAGCCTTCGATCTCCACCTGGTAGTCTTCGGTGACCGGGTTGGCCAGCAGCTTGTCGCACATCTGTCGCACCCGTGCTTCGGCTTCACCCCGGGTCGCGGCGTTGACCTGCACTTCAATGGCCTTGCCGACCCGGACGTTCTGCGCCTCGGGAAATCCCAGCGCGGTGAGCGCGTGTTCCACCGCCTGGCCCTGGGGATCCAGCAGGCCGGCCCGGGGGACCACCCGGATGTGCGCCCGGTACGTCATCACAATTCCTTTCGGCGCTCACCCACGCGCCGTCGATTGGGAAAGTCTTCCTCCGGGGCCGGGACGATCACGTGCTCGTCGGTCGGCTCGTCGGCAGGCTCGTTCTTTTCCTGCAGGGCCAGCACGGTGGCGCGGAGCAGCCCATAGACCATGTACGTCATGCCGAGGGGGAAAAACACGTACTGGGGGACCGTGATGGCGCCGATCAGCAGGGCGATGTTAAACAGCGTCCCCAGGATGGCCTTGGGAGAGCGGAATCCGATGCCGGGGAACTTGGGATACCGGACATTGCTCACCATCAGCGCCGACAGCAGGAGGATCAGGATGACGAGTCCCTGCTTCTGCAGGTTCAGGTAGGCCAGGGAAGCCTGGTACCACGGCGTCTGGCTGAACGCGAAATAGGTCGCCAGGGTCATCCCGGCCGAGGGACTGGGCAGCCCGGTGAACCAGCTGGAGTGCGGCTTGCCGTGCGAGAGGATGTTGTACCGCGCCAGCCGCACGGCGACTGCGACCACGTATATGAAGCAAATCACCCAGGCGAAGCGCCCGGCGGTGGAGAACTCCAGGAAGTACATGATCACCGCGGGCGCCACCCCGAAGGAGATCACGTCCACCAGCGAATCGAGCTCGGCCCCGAAGCGGGTCCCCGCGTTCACCTTGCGAGCGAGCCTTCCATCCAGCATGTCCAGCACGCCGGCGAACATCACGAACCAGCCGGCCCAGAGAAAATTGCCCTGGGACGCGCTGACGATCGCCCAGAATCCAAAGAACAGGTTGCCCAGGGTAAAGGCGCTGGGCATGACGACCACGACCCCACGCATGTTGGGGCGGCGGAACCGGGGGCGGTGCGGGATTATGTCCATTCGGCGATCACCGTCATTCCTGCGATGGTACGTTCTCCTTCTTTGACCAGTACCCGGGCATTGGGCGGAAGGAAAACGTCCACTCGCGAGCCAAAGCGGATCATGCCCATACGGTCTCCCTGCTTTACCTCCTGGCCCTCCTGGTGATCGGTGACGATCCGCCGCGCGATCAGGCCCGCAATCTGGCGGACCAGCACCTTGCCGTGCGGGTTCAACAGGCCGATCGAGGCCTGCTCGTTCTCCAGGCTGGCTTTCTCATCTGCCGCGTTCAGGAAGCGGCCCGGGTTATAGTGCCGGTACCCGATCCTGCCGCTCACCGGATATCGGTTCACGTGGCAGTCGAACACGTTCATGAAGATCGACACCCGGGTAGTCTCGGACTGGTGAAAGGCCGGTTCCACCAGCTGGATGACGCTCACGACCTTTCCATCGGCCGGCGCGACCACCAGCGTGTCGCCCCGGGGCCCATCGCGCGCCGGGTCGCGGAAGAACGCGATGACCCACACCGTGAGCGGGAACCAGAACAGCGCCCACCACCAGAGCTTGGTGACCAGAAGGACCGCCAGGACCAGCAGCGCGACGAATATGAACCAGCGGCCTTCCGGGGCGGTTCGAATCACGCCTCCTCCGCCAGGGGGTGCCCGGTGATGCGGCGATACGCGTCGAGGTAACGCAGACTGGTGGCCTCGACCACCTCGGCCGGCAGCGCGGGTCCTGGCGCCTCGCCGTTCCAGTGGCCCGCCTTCTTGAGGCCGGCCAGGTAGTCGCGCAGCGGTTGCTTGTCGAAGCTGGGCTGAGGACCACCCTCCTGGTAGCGATCGGCCGGCCAGAAACGCGAGGAATCCGGGGTCAGTACCTCGTCGATCAGCCTGAGGGTGCCGGCGGCGTCGAAGCCGAACTCGAACTTGGTATCGGCGATGATGATGCCCAGTCGCGCCGCATGATCGCGACCGGAGGTGTAGACCTTGAAGCTGGCGTCGCGGAGCCGGGTCGCGACGTCCAGGCCCAACTCCGCGGCGACCGTCTCGAAAGTCACGTTGATATCGTGCCCCTCTTCCGCCTTGGTCGCCGGGGAGAAGATCGGCGGATTCAGCCGGCCGCTCTCCTTGAGCCCGGGGGCCAACGGCTCGCCGGCCAGGGTTCCCTTCTCCCGGTACTCGGCCCAGGCGGAGCCGGTGATGTAACCGCGGATTACACATTCGAAGGGGACCGGCTGGGCCCGGAGGGCCAGCATGCCACGTCCCGCTAACTGGTCGCGGTAGTCGGCCAGCTGCGGCAACCGCTCGATGATCTCCTGGGTGGACGCCGTGACGTAGTGCGAAGGAATCACGTCCTTCAGCTTCTCGAACCAGAACGCCGAGAGCTGGGTCAGCACCGCGCCTTTTCTCGGAATCGGCTGGTCCATCACCACGTCAAAGGCGCTGACCCGGTCGCTGGCGACCAGCAACAGGTGCTTCGCGTCTACTTCGTAGACCTCGCGCACTTTGCCGCGGCGGAGGAGGGGAAGGGGCAGCTCACTCCTGGCGAGAGTCGTCACACGGTCACCTGGGCGACCTCGGCGGCGGCCGCAAGCGGCCGCGCCCGGTCCAGTAAGGGGTGGAGGTACTCGGCGAGAAATTCGGTTACCTGGGGTCCGGCCCGGCCGGTGTATTTCGCCGGGTCGAGCTCGGCCTGGAGCGTCCTGGCCGGTACCTTGGCGAATGCAGGATCCTGGGCCAGGCAATCGAGCAGGTCGTTGGACTCGCCGCGGCTTACCTTCGCGGCGCATGCCATCGAGTGCTTCCGCACCACTTCGTGCAGGGCCTGCCGATCGCCCCCGGCCGAGACGCCCAGCATCAGCCAACGCTCGGTTGCCATGAACGGCATCTGCTCGTCCACGTGGCGGCGAATGACTTCTTCCCGCACTTCGAGCCCCTCGGCGATGTTCCGGGCGAGGACCAGGATGCCGTCGACCGCCAGAAACGCTTCAGGCAGTGCGAGCCGCCGGTTGGCGCTGTCGTCCAGCGTCCGCTCCAGCCATTGGGTCGCGGCGGTGTATGCGGGGTTGGCCTGCAGCGCGATCACGAACCGGGCGATCGCGTTGATGCGCTCGGCCCGCATCGGGTTTCGCTTGTAGGCCATGGCGCTGGACCCGATCTGCTCCGACTCGAAGGGTTCCAGCAGCTCGCCCTCGTGCTGCAGGAGGCGGAGGTCGTTGGCCAGCTTGGAGCCGGACTGGGCCACGCCGCTGAGGCAGTCCACGATCTGGCTGTCGGCCTTGCGGGAATAGGTCTGCCCGGTGACCGGAAAGACCCGGGAGAATCCCATGCGCTCCGCGACCCTGGTATCGACCTCCCGCACCCTGGCGTGGTCGCCGTTGAACAGCTCGAGGAAAGATGCCTGGGTCCCGGTGGTCCCCTTGCAGCCGCGAAGCCGGAGCGTCTCCAGCCGGTGCGACAGGTCTTCGATGTCCAGCGCCAGGTCCTGCATCCAGAGCGTGGCGCGCTTGCCTACCGTGGTCAGCTGGGCCGGCTGGAAATGGGTGTAGGCCAGGCAGGGGATGTCCCGGGTGCGGAGGGCGAAGAGCTCGAGCGCCTCAACCACGGCGATGAGACGGCCGAGGATGAGCCGCATCGCGTCGCGCATGACGATGAGATCCGCGTTGTCGGCGACGAAGGCGCTGGTTGCGCCCAGGTGAATGAAGGGACGAGCCGCGGGCGCCTGGTCGCCAAAGGCATGGACGTGGGCCATGACGTCATGCCGGAAGCGGCGTTCGTACCTGGCCGCCGCGGCCTGGTCCACGTCGTCCAGGTGACGCCGCATCTCGTCCAGCGCGGCCTCCGGAATGGCGAGACCCAGCTCGCGCTCGGTCTCCGCCAGCGCCAGCCAGAGCCGGCGCCAGATGCCGATCCGGTATCGATCCCCCCACAGGAGTTGCATCGCGGGTGAGGCGTATCGGGTCCCCAGTGGCGAGCGGTAGCCGTCGTCGCTCATCGGAAGACCAGGTCGGTGAAGGCATACTGCCCGTTACGCTCGATATGGACCCGGATCGGCGAACGGGGCGGGGCATTGGTGAACAGGTCGTTCACCTGCGCGGCGGTCTTGATGACGGTCCGGTTTACGGCCAGGATCACGTCGTTGGCCTGGAGCCCCGTGGCCTGGGCGATCTGGGGCGAAATCCGGAAGATGAGTGCGCCGTTTTCGGTCCGGAGGCCGCGCTCGGAGCGGACGCCGGCGGTCACCGTGACCAGCTCGATACCGCGGAGCACGTTCACCTTTTCGGCCGTCACCGTGGGCAGGTCGCCGCTCACCACCAGGCGATCGATGTTGCGACCGTCTTCCCGAAGCTTGAGCCGAAGCGAGTCGGCCACGTGGAGGTCGAGCTTCGCCGCTTCCCAGTCGAGGAAGTTGCGGAGTCTCCGGCCATTCGCCTCCAGCAGCACATCGTTGACCCGGATCCCGGCCCGGGCCGACGGTCCGCCCGGGGCCACGCTCGTCACCTGGACGCCGCCCTGGGTTTTCCAGTCTTCCATGTTGCCGGCGCCGGCCACCTCGAGCCCGGTCCAGGCCCGGCGGACCGACCCGGTGCGGACGATTTCGTCCGCCACCCGGATGGCGCGTTCGATGGGGATAGCGAACCCGAGACCGATGGAGCCGCCGGACTGGGAGAATATCGACGAATTGACGCCCACCACCTCGCCCAGGGAGTTGGCCAGCGGTCCGCCGGAATTGCCGGGATTGATCGCCGCATCGGTCTGGATCATGTCGAGGTACAGCCCCGCCTGGTCCTGGCTGGGCAGGATATTCCGGCCCGTCGCGCTCACCACTCCGGCCGTGACCGTAGGCTCGGTGTTGCCCAGCAGGTACGCGAAGGGATTGCCGAGGGCGACAACCCATTCGCCGATCATGAGGTCGCTGCTCTTGCCGATGTGCGCGGTCGGGAGGCCGGAGCGGTCCACCTTGAGAACCGCAATATCAGTGACCGGGTCCTCGCCCAGCACCACGGCGGGAAGGTCGGTGCCGTCGCTCAGGGTGACGACCACCTTGTCCGCATCGGCGACGACGTGCTGGTTGGTGACGATGATGCCGTTGGTCCGGACGATGAACCCGGTTCCGCTCACCGCGACCAGTTGTTGCTGGTTCTGGGGAACGAAGAAGAAGTCCCAGGGAGACGTGGCGGCAACCCGGCGACGGGTGGTGGCGTTGATGGAGACGACGGAGGGACCGACTCGCTCGGCGGCGTCTACGATGGCGGTGCGGCGGGAGGTGTCGAGCGCGGCCTGGTGCTCAGGCGTGGACTGCGCGGCGCTGGCTTCCGACAGGAGCCTGCTATCGGTATCGCGGTTGCGGCAGGCGGTTCCCAGGAGGAGCGACAGCGCGAGCGCCGCCGCTGATTCAAGACGCATGGTCATCCTCAAGCCCATCGGCATACCATTCCGCGGGATACTCGGCCGCCAGGAAGTACAATCCCTGGGGCGGGGCCGGCGGGCTGGTTTCGTCATTGTCGGTGCGGGCCAGCAATACCTCCATGTCAGTGACCGGTCGGCGATTCAGCCCGATATCCACCATGGTTCCCACCAGCATCCGGACCATGTGATGGAGAAACCGGTCCGCCTCGATCTCAAACCTGAGTCCGGGCACGTCACGTCGCCTCGACCACGCCGCCGTGCCGATCGCGCAACGGTAGTGGGGCCGTTCCGGTCCCTTCGCCGCGAAGGGCCGGAAATCGTGACTGCCCTTCACCTGTCCCGCCGCAAGCGTCATCGCGGCATCGTCAAGCTCGCGTCCCAGGGCCCACTCATAAGGACGGCGAAATGGGGAGCCGGCCGATTCATCGGTGCCGATCAGGTACTCGTAGCGGCGGGAGCGGGCAATCTTCCTGGCGTGGAAGCCGGGACGCATCCTGGACACCCGCTCCACCCAGCAGTCCCGGGGTAGGAGGGCGTTGAGCGCGCGGTGCGCCTTTTCACCGGTCCAGCGGTCAGCCAGCGAAAAACTCACTCCCATTCCCCGGGCGTGGACTCCGGCATCGGTTCGGCCGGCCGCATGGGCCACCGTCCGGGTCCCGGCCAGCCGTTCCAGCACGCCTTCAAATTCACCCTGGACGGAGCGGCCGGTCTTCTGGCGCTGCCATCCGACGAAGCTGCCACCATCGTAGTGGAGCAACGCCAGGAAGGTTCGGCTCATCCGGCGGGAATCTAGTCCCGCCGGGGGTCGCTTTCAAGGCGCGCAAATCGTTGTCAGACTTGAGAAATTCGGCGTTCGGATGGCTGGCGTTTGGAGGGAGATTTCAGCGGGGCAACATATCCTCACGGAAACCACGAAATCCCGCGAAAATCACGAACAGACACTTTCAACTTGTGGTTGTCTTCGTGGCTTCCGCGGATTGCCGTGGCCTTCGTGAGGATATGTTCTCGGTGTGCTCTGCTAGTACTTCCGGATGACCCCGACGACGATACCCTGAATGAGGACGTCGCGCTCCTGGAAGCGCATGGGTTGCATGGTCTCGTTGGCCGGCTGGAGCCGGATCCAGCCACCTGGCTCCCGGTAGAACTTCTTGACGGTGGCTTCGCTGCCGTTCACCAGGGCAATGACCATCTCGCCGTTTTCCGCCGAGTTCTTGCCGTGGACCACGACGTAATCGCCGTCCACGATGTGCTCTTCGATCATGGAATTGCCCTGGACCTTGAGGGCGTAGTTGGGGCCGCGGCGGGGAAGAATCTGGTCCGGGACCGCGAGGGTTTCTTCCTGCATGAGAGCTTCGATAGGGGTACCAGCCGCGACCCGGCCCAGAAGCGGGATCTCGGTGGCGCCGGCCTGGCCCCGCGGCGGCAGGACTTCGATGGAGCGGCTCTCGTTGTGGGTCCGGTGGATGTAGCCCTTCCGCTCGAGATTAGTCAGATGCTCGTGCACCGTGGCCAGCGACTGGAATTCAAAGTTCTCGGCGATTTCCTCGAAGCTCGGCGCGTACCCGTGGTCCCGAATGTATGCCTGGAGATAGTTGAGGATTTCGCTCTGGCGCTTGGTGAGTGGCATGGCCTGGCCTGGTTGAAGTTACCGAACGGACGCCGAATGGATATACCCGAAACCCTCCCGAAGCGCAAGGCCCACCCCGCTTGGAGGTGGTGAACCGGGACTATGTGCTTCGGACCCTTGGGGATAGTTGGACCGGAGGGTCTTTCATTACTTTATGTATGCATCCCCAAGGAGCCTGCCGTTGGCCAATACCCGTCACCGTAGCGGATTGCGGAGCCGGCAGTGAGTGATTCACTGACCCGGTCCGAACTCCTGCCCGCTACCGTGGTGGAGGAGATGTTGAAGTCAGTCGTGAAGGCGCTCCGGGCCTTCCAGATGTACCTGCCGAACAACCCCATCTATCAGAAGGCCCAGGTCAACATTATCGAAGCCTTCCGGCCCATCTGGGAAGTCTTCGACGAGCTGGTCCTGCAGATCGTGGAGACCGATTTCCACTGGGAAGACCAGGTCGTTTATCACCAGCCCAACAAGAACGAGAGCCTGGCCTGGACGCTCTACAAGGACGGCATGCGGGTGGTGACGTTCAAGGCGGGCGCGGAGCGGGAAGAGATCGCCAAGCTGCTTGAAGTGGTGCATCAGGCCAGAATGCTCCCCGCCGATGCGGATGACGATCTCAACACTCTGCTCTGGGAGCAGCAGTTCGATTTCGTCTACTGCCAGTTCACTGAATTTCTGACCGACGGGGTGCCGATCGAAGTCTCCGCCGATCACGGCTCCACGCCGGACCAGGCCGCGATCCAGGAAGCGGTGCAGGAAGAGGTACAGCAGACCGCGTCCAGCTCCAGTACTCAGCCGGAAGCCCGGCGCAGCGGCATCGTGGACATCGAAGATTTCGATTCGACGCTGTACTTCCTGGAAGAACCCGAGATCGCCTACATCGCCAAGGCGCTGGAAAACGAATACCGGCAGGACCTGCGCAACAATACCCTGAATATCCTGCTCGACCTGCTGGAACAGCAGACCGATGACGCGGTGCGCAGTGAGTTGTTCGGCATCCTGGAGACGCTGATGCCGAACCTGCTTCAGGACGGCGAATTCCGCGCGGTGGCGATGATTCTCCGGGAAGTCCGCTTGATCGGCGCCCGGGCCAAGAGCCTGACCCCGGAGCAGCGCCAGCGGCTGGAGAATTTCCGGAGCCAGCTGAGCGAGGCTACCGTGCTGACCCAGCTGCTCCAGGCCGTTGACGAAGCGCAGACCGCCCCCTCGGCCGCGGACCTGGGTGAGCTGTTCCGCGAGCTACGGCCCGGCTCGCTGGAGACCATCCTGGTCTGGTTGCCGCGGTTGGGGACGCCGTTCGTTCGCGACCTGCTGGTCGAGTCCGCCGAGCGGTTGGCCGAGGCCAGCCCCAACGAAGTCCTCCGGCTGCTCCGGTTGCCGGAGTCCGAGGCGCTGATGGGGACGGTGGACTTGTGCGGCCGACTGGTGCTGCAGGGCTCGGTCGCCGGGCTGGGCGAAACCCTCGTCCACCAGGACCAGGCAATCCGGTTGGCGTCGGTCAAGGCGCTCACCGCAATCGCATCGGCCGGAGCGCTCCAGGCGCTGGAGAAGGCGCTCGAAGACAAGGACCGCGAGGTCCGGATCGCGGCGGTGCGCGCGCTGGGCGCGCGGGGCTACAAGAACGCGCTCCGGCTGATCCAGGTGGGGGTGCTGGAAGGCGGCCTCAAGGACGCCGATCTCACCGAACGGATCGCGTTCTTTGAAGCCTATGCCATGATTGCGGGCGAAAGTGCAGTGGAGCCGCTGACCCGGATCCTGATTCCCGGCGGCATGTTCCGGAAGAGACACGGTCCCGAGAGCCGGGCCTGTGCCGCCATCGCCCTGGCCAAGCTGGGCACCGCCGATGCCCGGGCGGTGCTGCAGTTGGCCAAGGACGACAAGGATCTCGTGGTGCGCAACGCGGTCCACCGGGCACTCCGGGAATCCACCAGCCAGCGGATGGAGCAGTGACCGAGTCGGCGAAACCCCAGAGGGCGTCGACCGACGTCCCGCGGGTCGCCAGCGGCGAGGGCGCGCTGCGCCATGGCGGCCGGGGCTTCCTGCTTGCGCTCTACACCGGGCTCCGCAGCCTCAAGCTCTACCCGATCGAAAACGCCACGGCCCAGAAGGCGCTGGACGATCTCCAGGCGGCGGCGATGGGCCTGCTGGAGACCGAAGACGAAATCGAAATCCGGAAGTCGGGTGATTTTCTCTTCATCAACGCCACCCGGCTGCGTCTCGAGCTCGAGAACTATGCCTCCTTCAGCCACATCCTGGCCCAGCTGCGGACCTTCGACATCGGCACCCTCCGGGTCCAGGCCGGCGTCGAACGGCGCGAGTGGCAGATCTTCGTCGGTCTCCTGCTGAACCTCGCCGCGCTGCCCGAGGGTCCCGACAAGCTGGTCGAGCTGCAGGACCGGATGAGCAACGCGAGGGTCACCCACATCGAGCTGGAGCACACGGTCGAGACCCAGGACCACCTGGATGAGCTGGAGCGGGCCAAGGAGCTGGCCAAGCGGACCTACTCCCAGGGTGTGGCGGTCACCAAGGAAGTAGTGAACAGCGTCCGGCTGGGGCGGGCCGCGAGCATCAAGAAGGTGAAACGCGTGGTGCAGGCGATCGTGGACCAGGTGCTCAACAACGAGACCTCGCTCATGGGCCTCACCACGCTCCGTGATTATGACGAATACACATTCACCCACTCGGTGAACGTCTGCATCTTCTCGATCGCGCTGGGCCGCCGGGTCGGTTTCACCCGCCTGCAGCTCTACGACCTGGGCCTGGCCGCCCTGATGCATGACATCGGCAAGGCGCGGATCTCGGTCGAGATCCTGAACAAGACCAGCGGGCTGGACGAGCAGGAGTGGTTCACCATCCAGGCCCATCCCTGGCTCGGGGCGCTCACCCTGTTCGAGATGCGGGGCTACAGCGACACGCCGTTCCGCTCGATCCTGGTCGCCCACGAGCACCATATGAAGACCGACCTGACCGGGTATCCCCGCTGCATCCGCTCCCGGGAGCTGGGCCTGTTCTCCCGGATCGTGGCGGTGGCGGACGGCTTCGATGCCGCGACCACCCGGCGATCGTACCAGTCGGTCCCGATCCAGCCCGACGAAGTGCTGCGGGAGATGTGGGAGAACCCCCGGCGCGGCTATGACACGGTCGTCGTCAAGGCATTGATCAACCTGATCGGGGTGTACCCGATCGGCACCTGCGTCATCCTGGACACCTTCGAAGTCGCGGTAGTGATCGGCGCCAATCCCGACACCCAGTACCTGAACCGCCCGCTGGTGAAAATCGTCATCGACGCGGACGGCGCGGTGATTCCGCCTCCGTCGCGGGGCTACAACCTGGCCGAGCGTGATGCGGCCGGCGGGTTCCTCCGGTCTATCGTGAAGGTGACCAACCCCGACCGATACGGCATAACGGTCGGTGACTACTTTGTCTAAGCCGGGTCCCGGGGCATGACGGTCCAGAAAATCCTGGCCTGGTACGCCAGGTTGATCGTGATCTCCGGGCTCGTGGTCTCTGTTGCGGCGCTGGTCCTCGATGGGCGCTGGCTTGACAAACCGGTGCTGACGCTCCTGCTCCTGGGCATGGTCATCGTGCTCCGGGGCTCCCAGATCTCCCTCACCAAGTACGCGTACCTCACCCAGATCGGGGTGCCGACCCTGCTCGGTGCCATCACGGCGGGGCCGGGAACCGTGTGCCTGGCGCTGGGCGCCGGGGTGTTCGCGGCCGACGTCCTCTGGGTTCGCAAGAGCCCTATCGCGTCGACCGTGAACGCCACGCGGGAGGTGACCGCGTTCGCCGCCGCGTTCGGGCTGTATGCCGGGGTCCTGGCGGTGACCAAGCCGTCGGGGCTCTCGCTGGACTACCTGCCCGCAGCGGTCACCCTGGTGACGATGTACTTCTTTCTCAGCCGTTCGATGTTTTACTTCACACTCCTGTTTCGCAACAAGCTGGAGAGTGACGAGCGGCTGGTGATCCTGCGCTACGAGTTGCTCACCTACCTGCTCACGGTGAGCGCGGTCCTGGTGCTGGCCGGGTCCATGCGGTCCCTGGCGCCGGTCGGCTGGATAACGGTCCTGGTCGTGGTCTCGGTCATCGGGTTGTTGACCAAGAAAATCCTGGAAGACGCCATCGGGGCCGAGGAGCTGAACAAGGTCCACGTGCGGGAGCGGGTGATCGCCGGCAACCTGAATCTCCAGGATTCGCTCGCCGAAATGGAACGGCTGGCGCACCGGCTGCTGGACTGGGGCGACATGCGGGTCTACCGGACCGCGGGGGCGGGTGCATCACTGATCTACCGGGGCGCCATCGGACGGGATCTACGAGAGGAGCCCCTGTACGATGCGGCCGGGCTCCGGGCCGGGGTTCTGGCCTCGTCCCAGGCCCTGGTGATCAATGACGCGCACAAGGATTCCCGCATCACCACCCCGGATCCGTTAGCCCGCAGCATCCTGATCGCGCCGCTCAAGCTGGGCGACGAAACCATCGGCACCCTGGAGCTGGAGCACCACAAGCGGCACGCCTACCGGCCCCGGGACATGGAAGCGGTCGAGGCGTTCGCCAACCAGCTGGCCACCGCCATTCACATTTCCGACCTGCGGCAGCCGCTGGTGGAGACCGTGGAGCGGATCGGTCGCCAGGTGGAGAACTTCGGGCGCCACGCCGAGATGCTGCGACAGACTACGCTGTCGGTGGCGACGGCGTCGCAGTCGATCCGCAACGGAATGGCGGAGCAGGGCAAGGTGGTGAAGACCGGGCTGGAGACCACCGGCGGCCTGGCCCGGGCGGTGAACGACATGGCATCGGAAGGCGCCCAGGCCGCCTCCGCGGCGGAAGGCGCCAGCACCGTCGCCGCCACCAGCCGGGCGACGATCAGCGACGCGGTGCAGCGGCTGGTGCAGCTCAAGGGCGTGGTGGCGGAGAGCAGCAAGCAGGTAGAAGAGCTGGGGCGGATCACTCACCGGATCAATGAGTTCATCGGGTCGATCCGGGAGATCGCCGATCTCACCAACCTGATCGCCTTGAACGCGGCGATCGAGGCGGCGCGGGCCGGCAAGCATGGACTGGGCTTCGCCGTAGTGGCCGACGAAGTGCGGCAGCTCGCGGCGCAGAGCGCCGGCGCCTCGCGCGAGGCTTCGGTGCTGCTGGAAATGATCGGCGCGCAGGTGGGCTCGGTGGCCGGCCTGATGGCGCGCGGCCAGCAGGTCGTCGAAGGCGTCGAAGACCTGAGCGCAGATGCGGGCCGCGCCCTCACCGCGATCGTCGAATCGACCCGGGAAGCGGGGGCGCATGGCCGCCGGATTGCCTCCACCGCGGCGGAGCAGCAGCGCACCTTCGACCAGCTGCGGGGCCAGATCGACCAGATCGCGGCGGTATCCTGGCGCACGTTGGAAGAAGCGAAGGACATGGCCAACCGCGCCAACCTCGCCTCCAGCGGGCACGCCGAGATGGAACAGGCGATTCGGGACCTGAACTCGGTGGCGAGCCACCTGCAGGACATCGCGAAGACTTTCGCGATCGAGAACTAACCAAGGATTAAGGACTAAGGACTAGGGACTAAGGACTAAGGACTCAGCGATTCCAGATTCAGGGTCGACCGCCCAGATTTCAACAGATTAAGTCCTTAGTCCTCAGTCCTTAGTCCCTTTTTATGAGCCGAGCCTACATCGCATTGGGCAGTAACCTGGGCAATCGTGCCGCGAACCTGGCGCTGGCGCGCGAGAGGCTGGCGGCGCTGCCGGGGAACCGGATCGCCGCGTCCTCGGCCATAGAAGAGACCGAGCCGCTGGGCGGGATGGCGCAACCGGCCTATCTCAACCAGATGCTGCTGCTGGAGACCGACTTGTCGCCCCGGGCGCTGCTGGAGATCTGCCGCGCGATCGAGCTGGCGGCGGGACGGGTGCGGCACACCCGGTGGGAGCCGCGAACCCTGGATATTGATATCGTTCGGTACGGCGACACGGTGGTGGACGAGCCGGACTTGCAGGTGCCCCATCCCGGGCTTCGGGACCGGGAATTCTGGAAGCGCGAGATCGCGGAGATAGAAAGGTCCCATGGCGACGACACCCGATAAACCTCCCAGGAACATTCTCGACCTGCTCGCCATGAAGCGGGAGGGGCGGAAGATCGTCGTGCTCACCGCCTATGACGCGCTGTTTGCGCGGCTCCTGGTCGAGGGCGGCGTGGACCTGCTGCTGGTGGGCGACTCGGTGAACCAGGTGGTGGCCGGCGCGGAGAGCACGCTGAGCGCCACCCTGGAGCAGATGATCTATCACGCCACCATGGTGCGGCGGGGGAGCGGGGGCACGATGGTCTTCGTGGACCTGCCGTTTCTTACCTACCAGGTCACGATACCCGACGCTCTCAGGAACGCCGGCCGGGTCATGCAGGAGACCGGGGCGCAGGGCGTGAAGCTCGAGGGGGGAACCAACATGGCGGCCACCATCCGGGCGATGGTGGAGATCGGCATTCCGGTGATGGGGCACATCGGGCTCACGCCCCAGTCGGTGCACGCGCTGGGCGGCTACCGGGTGCAGGGCCGGGAGAAGGGCGCCGCCGACCGGCTGCTGGCCGATGCCAAGGCGATCGAAGATGCGGGGGCCTGCGCCCTGGTGCTCGAGCTGGTCCCCGCGGAGCTGTCCGCCCGGATCAGCCAGGCGCTCACCATCCCGACCATCGGCATCGGCGCCGGCCCCGATTGCGACGGCCAGGTGCTGGTCACGCCCGACATGTTGGGACTGAATCCCGGCTTCAGCCCGAAGTTCCTCAAGCGTTACGTGGAACTTGCGGACCAGGTCAAGGCAGCCACCCGCCAGTTCGGTGAGGATGTCCGGCAAGGAAAGTACCCTGGCCGAGAGCACAGCTTTGAGTAACGGCGTGGGTTGCTATTCCTCACGAAGGCCACGAAACCCCACGAAAGCCACGAAGAAAGAATTGATTTGTTTTTCTTTAGCGGTCTTCGCCCGATTTCGTGCATTTCGTGAGGATATGTTCTCAGCGCCCTTTCTCGCGTTCGAGGCGTATGCTCGAGTTTGACCAGCCCGAAGCCCTGAGAACCTGGCTGAAGGAGCGCCGATCAGCCGGCCAGCGCATCGGGTTCGTTCCCACCATGGGCTACCTCCACGAAGGCCATCTCTCGCTGATCGAGCGGGCCAGTGCGAAGAGCGATATCGTGGTGCTGAGCGTCTTCGTCAACCCCCTCCAATTCGGTCCCGGTGAAGACCTCGAGCGTTATCCCCGCGACCTTCCACGTGACCGGGGGCTCGCCGAATCGCGCGGGGTCGCTGCGCTGTTCGTCCCCAGTGCGGCAACGATGTATCCGCCCGGAGCCGAGGTGCGGGTGGTGCCGGGAGACGCGGCCAGCCGCTGGGAAGGCGCGGTGCGGCCGGGCCATTTCACCGGTGTCCTCACCGTGGTCGCCAAACTCTTCCACCTGGTCGGGCCCGACATCGCCTTCTTCGGCCAGAAGGACGTGCAGCAGGCGGTGTTGATCCGGGGGATGGTGCGGGACCTGGACTGGCCGATCGAGATCGAGGTGGCGCCGACCGTGCGCAATCGCGACGGCCTGGCGCTCTCCAGCCGCAACGTCTATCTCGATCCCACCGCCCGGGAACAGGCCCTGGGGCTTTCCCGGGCGCTCGCGCGGGCCCACCAGCGGTTTCGCGACGGGGTCCGTGCCGCGGCCGATCTGAGAGCGACGATGGACGAGGTGCTCCGGGTGTATCCCGCTCTGGCCGTTGAGTATATTGCCATCGTCGATTCCGACCGGATGCAGCCGATCGAACAGGTGGATGCCACCACGATCGTTGCGCTGGCGGCGCGGGTCGGGGCGACTCGGTTGATCGACAATATCGTGCTCGGAAAAGGACTGTGACGATGAATCGGCGATTGATGAAATCCAAAATCCACCGCGCCACCCTTACTTCGGCGGACCTCCACTACGAGGGGTCGCTCACGGTGGACGAGGACCTGCTGGACGCGGCCGACCTGGTGGAGTACGAGGAGATCCAGGTGGTCAACGTGAACAACGGGGCCCGGTTCACCACCTACGTGATTCCGGGGCCCCGGGGCTCCGGGGTCATTCAGCTGAACGGCGCCGCGGCCCGGCTGGGCATGCCCGGTGACCTGGTCATCCTGATCAGTTACGGCGACTACACCGACCAGGAAGCCTCCCATCACGCCCCACGGGTCGTCTTTGTGGACGATCGGAATCGGATGACCCGTCCCCAACTTCGCGCGGAGCATTGAGCGCCGGCACGTTGCCAGAACCTCGTCCCACCCCACCCGAACTACGGCCCACGCTCCCGGCCTGGGCGATACTGACGCCGGAGCGGCTGGCCCACGTGCATCGCGTGGCTGAGCTGGTCTCGCAGTGGGCCCAGGCGCTGGACGTGCCGGACTCGGAGCGAAACCGTTGGTTACGCGCGGTGTGGCTGCACGATGCGATGCGCGATGCCAGTGACGAAGAGCTGGTTAAGTGGGCGCCTTCCGCCACTGGGCACATGTCGCTTCGCCACGGACCGGCCAGCGCCGCCCGGGCCAAGGGAGAAGGCGAGGTGGATCGCGGCGTCCTGGACGCGGTGCGCTACCATTCGATCGGCCTGGCCGAGTGGGACATGGTGGGACGGATTCTCTACTGCGCGGATTTCCTCGAGCCTGAACGCAGTCACGACCGGGAGATCCGCGCCGAGCTGGCCGAGCGGCTGCCCAGGGACGTGTCGGGGGTGCTGCGCGAAGTAGCCCGGATCCGGGTGCGCCACATGATCGATCGGGGCTGGCCCATCCCCGAACCCACCTTCCGGTTCTGGAACAGCCTGTGGTCCGCGCCGCGCGCATCGGCCTGATCGCGGCCGGCGCCGTGCTGCTGACCGGGGGTATCGTGCTCGCGGCGCGGATGCAGCGAGACCGGGTTCCCGGCCATGCCTACGCCATTCCCTCCGCCGACAATCGCATCGTCATCGAAGTGCTGAACGGCAACGGTCGCTCCGGCCTGGCCCGCAGCGTGACCCGGCAGTTGCGGGAGCAGGGGCTCGACGTGGTCTTCTTCGGGTCGACCGAGAAGACCGATTCGACCGAGATCGTGGTGCGCCGGGGGAACGACGGGGCCGGCTCGGTCGTGGCCAAGGCGCTGGGCGCCGGGAAAGTCCGGGTAGAGCAGGATACGCTTCGGCGGGTGGATGTGAGCGTGATACTGGGGACGGATTTCAAGCCGGCAGCGGATCTGCATCCATAG
>DASYPP010000045.1:0-6359 GCA_036006525.1 Gemmatimonadales bacterium | reverse complement strand
CAATCTGGATTCACCCATTTCCATCTGGCTGGGTGGCGAGATGTCATCCAGCGAGTATTCGGTCATCAGTGCCTCTACCTGGAACAGAGGGATGCCGGGGGCCGGCTCGAGGGCGTCCTCCCCCTGGTACGGGTGAAGAGTGTCGTCTTTGGTCACTACCTGGTCTCGATGCCTTTCCTGAATTATGGCGGGCCACTGGGGACTGAACCCGCAATTCGGGCGCTGACTGCCCAGGCCACCGAAGAGGCCCGCCGCTCGGGCGCCAGGCTCCTGGAGCTGCGAAGCCGGATACCGCTCAGCGTGGACCTGCCGGTCTCCCATCGAAAGATCACCGTCCTGCTGGATCTGCCGGACGGCCCTGAAGCGCTGATGAAGGCGCTCCCCGCCAAGCTCCGGAGCCAGGTGCGCCGGCCCCAGAAGGAAGGGGTGACGGTCCGCTTCGGCCCCGAGCAGGTGAAACCGTTCTTCCAGGTATTCTCCCGCCACATGCGGGACCTGGGAACTCCCACGCTGCCCAGCCGGTTTTTCGAGACCATCGCGGCCACTTTTCCCGACACCGCGTGGTTCGGGTGCGCCTACCTCGGAGAGACGCCGATCGCGTGCGGCGCCGGCTTCGTGTGGGGCAGTGAATTCGAAATGACCTGGGCGTCGTCGCTGGTCGAGTACAACAGGATCGCGCCCAACATGCTGCTTTACTGGTCGTTCATGGAGCGCGCCATGGCGGCGGGCATCAAGGTCTTCAATTTCGGGCGCTGCACCCCGGACAGCGGTACCCACCGCTTCAAGCGACAGTGGGGGTCCCGGGACGAGCCGCTGTACTGGTACCAGCACACCAGCGGCGGCAAGCCGGCGACGACGCCGTCGCCCGATGACGGGGCCTTCAGCTGGGGTCCCCGGCTCTGGAAGCGGCTCCCGCTGCCCCTGGCCACGCTGCTGGGTCCCCGGATCGTGCGCTACATCCCATGAACAGCAGGCGGTAATGGGCGGTAGAAGGCGGTAATGGGCGGTAGAAGACTGTAAGAGGCGGCAATTGGTAGAAGACATGATGGATTTTTCGTTCCGCCCGATTCTCAAGGATCCAATGCCTCTCACTGCCGCAGGTATGGGAGAATCTCGAAAGCGTGACCTCCTCCGACCGCTGCTGCCTTTTACCGCCTATTACCGCCCATTACCGCCCATTACCGTCTTTTCACGGGGGAACCAGTGATTTGGCGGCATCAACTGCCCGTGTACTCCCCGCTGTCCCTGGGCGCCTTGGCGGGCGGCGTGGGCGCGGCGCTGAGCGGGGGCGGCAGTGCCAAGGCCCGGGTGGACGCCTGGATCCGGGAGCGTTACGGCGCCCGGCAGGTGCTCCTCACCGACAGCGGAACCAGCGCCCTGGCGCTGGCGATGCAGGCCGCGGTCCGCCGGTCTCCGGGCAAACCGATCCTGCTTCCTTCCTATGGCTGTTACGACCTGGTCACTGCCGCGATGGCCGCCGGCGTCGAGGTCGGTTGGTACGACATCGAACCGACCAACCTGCAACCGGATTTGGGGGCGCGCGGCGCCCCCCTACCCGATGCCGCCGCTATCGTCGTGGTACATCACTGGGGCATTCCCGCGGACATTTCGCGGCTCCGTGCGCTGCTTGCCGCGGGCGCGCACAGCGCGCCCCTGGTTATCGAAGACGCCGCCCAGGCCATCGGGGGTAGTGTCGAGGGGCGGCCGTTGGGCGGATTCGGGGACCTCTCGGTCCTGAGCTTCGGAAGAGGGAAGGGGATGACCGGTGGCGGTGGCGGTGCGCTCCTGGCCATCGGTCGCGAGGCCGCGGACCTGGTCGATGGCCTCGCTTCTGACGTGCGGTCCGCCGAGCGGGGTGGCGGCAGCCTGGTCTCGACCGGCGCCCAGTGGCTGCTGGCGCGGCCCGCGCTGTACGGCGTGCCGGCCTCGCTCCCCTTTCTCCAGCTGGGCGCCACCGTCTTCCGGGCTCCTCACCCGCCCCGGAAAATGTCCGCGGCCAGCGCCGGAGTGCTGGCCCGGACCATTCCATTGCAGGAGGCTGAGGCTCAGGGCCGCGGCCGGAACGCCTCCCGGCTGTTGCGGTCGGCCGGGGACTGGTCCATTCCCGTGACCGGTCCCGCGGCCAGGGCGGGATACCTCAGGCTTCCGGTGTTGCTCCCCGAAGCGGTGGCCCCACTCCGGGACTCACCGGAGGCGCGCCGGCTCGGCATCATGCCGGGATACCCCATCCCGCTCCCGGTGCTTCCCGGCAGTCCGTTCCCCGGCACCCCGGCGCCAGGCGCCGCCATGCTGGCGGCGCGGCTGGTCACGCTTCCGGTGCATTCGCTGCTTCGCGAAACCGATCTCGCGCGGATCGAGCTGGTACTCAAGACGTGGAGACGAGCGCATCCTGCGGCAGCTACCGGGATCGAAAAGAAATTCGACAAAATTACGTGACCTGGCTCACACACGAAATAAAATCGTCTAAAACCTGACTATTTCCCTCGTGAACGGTGTGCACTACCTTACCAGCCTCAGTCACAACCGGCTTTTTTCTGGCACCCGGAGGGGAAAACCCATACACCTGGTAGCTGGGCGCGCACCCAAAGGTGGTGCGATCGTTTTTCGCAGAGCGGGGTAGGTCGTAGCTCCTCGGAGTCGTCACACCCTTCGCTTTACAAGTCGTAGAACCGCAGTCCTCACACAATCCCTGTCGTGCTTCAGGCCCTGGCCCGGGCAGTACCGGTGGTACGTCCTCCTGCAAGCCCCGGCGCGATGGACTGCAACCTGGAGAAAGCATGTCCTATATCTTCAAATTGGCTCGCCGCCTGGCAATGGTGCACCTCGGCCTTCTCGCGCTCGGCATTGGAGCCTGCAGCGATACGGTGGCGCCATCCCGGGAATCGCCGGTCGATCCGCACCACGCCTCGAGTTTGCAGAATTCCGGCCCTATTTCCCAGAGCTCGAACGGCATCGTTACCACTGGTACCCCGGGACACCCCAATGAGCCGATCGGATTCGTCCAGCTCAACACCCGCCCTTTTAACAACAAGGTGGAGAATGGGTGGCGCGATCGGGGCGATTGGCGCTTCTCCATTGCTCAGGACGGTACCGCGCCCGTCTCTCCCAACAATGTCGGTAAAGCATTGTTTCCCGCTGGCTGGATAGGAGGAAGTGGCCCGATCAATACCTGGTACAAGCTCGGCAACCTGCGAAAGAATCTCTATATCTCATTCTGGATCAAGTTGTCTTCTGGATGGCAAGGTCACAAGTCAGGCGTGAACAAGATTCTCTATATTCAAATCAACAACCAGAACATGGTTCACCTTGACGCGCATGGCAGCGGAAACTCGATACTGCGTCCTGACATTACGGGCCAGGGAATGAATGAAAACCCGGTCACCCGTGTCCTTATGCCCAACGTCAACACTTCTGTGATGATAAAGCGAGGACAGTGGGAGCACTGGGAGGTACTGCTTACCGCGAATACCAGCGGCTTGCCCAATGGAGCGGCCCAGTGGTGGATAAATGGAGTCCAGGTGGGTCGCTATTCGAACGTAAACTATGTACCTGCGACCGGTAACAACGATTGGGAAGTGATAAAGTGGAACCCGGTCTGGGGAGGAGTGGGGGATACGGTGCGGAATGCCCAGGACATGACGATCGATGATATCTACATCAGCAACAAGTAGTTGGGTCCCGGGGTGATTTATGGCGATGGATCATCCTGATTGTCAGTCTGACGAGCGCCCCCGAAACCTGACGATTCGGGGGCGTTTGTGTTAAGTTCAATCCGGGCAACGAGATCGCCCGGGTGTTGCGTCCGACCAACGGCCGCAGAGAATGGTCCTCACCTTGAACTGTGGTGGTTATTGGTTCAATTTTGACTTTGGCACCGAGGCTTCCGCAGTCCTCGCAGAATGGGTACTCCCGCTGATTTTTGAAGACTAAACGCGGTCACAATTCCATCGGCAGGTACTTCGTGAACCCATTCTATTCGCGGTCCCTGGCCGGGCTTGCTCAGCCCCCTAGCGGTTGGCCAGGCCGGCGTAGTTTCGCTCTTGCCTTCCTGGTGGTTGCAGCGACGAGTTGCGATGCGGGTCTTAAATCAGGTCCTCCCCCAAATCAGCAGTTTCAGCCATTACAACTCAATGTCACACCCGCAAGTGTGGATTTTTCAGTCCCGGTCGGCGGTCCCAACCCCGCGCCGCAGTCGGTTCAGATTCAGAACGCCGGTCCCGGAACAGTCACCGGACTTGGAGTGGCCACGATCCTGTATGAGCCCGTTGTAGGCGGGTGGCTCTCATCGAGCATCGGGGGAGCGACATTCGCGCCGGCGACGCTTACAATCTCGGTGGATGTCGCCGGCATGTTGCCCGGTTTGTATTTCGCGATCGTCCCGGTGGTGTCGTCGGTGACCGGCGTCCTGGAACGCGACGTGGTCGTCACTCTCCAGATCACCTCTGCCCCGATCATCCAGATCTCCCCGGATACCGTAACACTGGCCGGAACGGTTGGAGGTGCCGCACCAGGACCACAGCCTGCGGCCATCACGAACATTGGAACCGGGAACATCACCGGCATGTCGGTTGGAAGCATCATCTACGATGCCGCTGGATCGGGATGGCTGAATGGGACCCTCGACCAGCCAACTGACCCAGCGACCTTGACACTGCAGGCGACGACTACAGGACTAGCCGCAGGGATCTACTCCGCTAAGGTCGTGGTGGAGTCCAACGTGACCGGCATCGTTCCGGACACGGTGAACGTGGTCCTCGACATGAGCGTGACCGCCGCGGCACCGGTCCTCTCGGTGGCCCCGACCAGCGTCAACCTGGTCGCCAACGGCGGCGGCCCCAATCCGGCAGCTGTAACCGCCGCCATTACCAACTCCGGTGGCGGCACCATTACCAATCTCACCCTCGGTGCGACCCAGTACCTGCCGGCCGGGACCTGGTTGACGGCCGGTCTCAACCAGGCGTCAACACCGGCGACGCTGACCCTGTCCGCCAACAGCATCCCCCTGGCTCCCGGTCACTATCGTGCAAGGGTGCCCATTAACGCTACGGGTATAAGCGGCAGCCCGAAAACGGTATCCATTGACCTGGTGGTGAACGCCGTGGCGTCGCTGTCGGTGGCGCCTTTGACCGTGAATTTTGCCGGGACGATCGGGCAGCCATCTCCCTCGCCGCAACAGGTCCTGATTTCCAACGCCGGTCCGGGAGTTCTCGCCGGCATTGCGGCCGGTCCGATAGCCTATGGGCCGGGGGCCACGGGCTGGCTCCAGGCTTCCGTGGGAGCGACCTCGACTCCGACTGCGGTGGTCCTCACCGCGAATCCGACGGGTCTCACCACCGGCAGCTATACGGCGACGTTCCCGGTGAGCAGTACGACTCCGGGCATGATACCCCAGACCGTCGTGGTCAATTTCGATGTCGCGAGCCCCACCGGATTCTTCAACATCATTTCGGGAGATGGCCAGACCGGGTTCGTGGATTCTACCCTGACCCAGACACTGGTGGTCAGGGCCACCGGGGCCAGCTTCCAACCGGTGCCAGGCACGGCGGTATTGTGGACCGTCAACAATGGCGGCGTACTCTCCAACGTTACCACGTTGACAAGTTCCCTGGGCGAGGCAAAAGCCACCTGGAAGCTCGGGCACATCGCCGGGCTTCAGACCGTACACGTCTCCAGTTCCGGCCGTCCGACTCTCACGTTCACGGCGGATGCCCAGTTGTTGCCGAGCGGCACAAATCAGCACCCCAACGAGCCCCCCGGCTACGTGCGATTCGCCGAGCATAACATGAGCTCGCTGCCGAGCTATCCGCGGACCATCGGTGGCCTGGCGGGAAGTTGGTACGGCTACCCCCTGAACGATCCCGACCTTGTGGTTATCAACCCTGACACCTCGGCGCCGGAGAGCCCACCGAATACGATGAGAAGCAGATTCGCGAATGGCCTGAGCGCGGGTCTGGGACCGGTAAACTTTGGAGGCTGGGATGTAGCCGGAGTAGCGCAGGCCGGCCAGAAGTCAAAGTTATACCTTTCAATGTGGATCAAGATTGAGGGTCAAGATTACGAGAATCAGGCATTTGGCACCAAAATGGGATTCATCGGGGTTGGGGTACCCACCAGTTCGGCGGGAACCAACGTGTATTTCCTGCTCGCTGGTTTGGGGGGAGTTCAAACAGTCGGCTCCTCCTTCAATGTCACCCTTCACCAAGAGAACCCTGCCTCGAGCGGCGGGCCTGTGCGGGTGATTTCACAGAATGTGAATCGCAATCGCCTGATGACCGTGGGCGTCTGGCATCACTGGGAGGCAGTGCTGGAAGTCAATACGCTCGGTCAAGCTAACGGTATCTTCCGCTGGTGGATCGACG
>DASYPP010000044.1:0-11906 GCA_036006525.1 Gemmatimonadales bacterium | reverse complement strand
CAGGGTAAAGCCGATGCCCAGCAACAACCATCCCTGGGCAAAGCCGGTGAGCCCGAGCCCCAGGGCAAGCAGAACGATGCCGAGTCGTGACAGTCTGGCCTCGCCCAGGGAGTCCACCATTCTGCCCAGGATCAGGCTCCGGACCACGACTCCCATGCCACCGAGGTACATCACGAAGTAGCCGATATTGTGCTCGGTGATGAGAGGGTGTCGCGCCTTCAGCAACAGCGGCACGGTCTGGATCGTCCCATAGAACGCGCCGATGCCGATGGTGTAGATCCAGATGAGCCGGGAGGCGGGGTCATCCCAGTGCGTCGCCACCCGGCCGATGGCGGCGCGACTGGTCGTGACGACCGGCTTGGCGTGACTGCCGGACTGTCGCAGTTCTTTCGATTCCCTCAGGTAGCGCCAGGCAAACAGGGCAACCAGCGAGGAGAGGGCGGCCGCTGCAAACCCGGGTGCTCGCCTGCCCCCGAGGTCGCTCATGGCGGATCCAAAGGCCGGCCCCGCCACCGCCCCCAGGCTGGTGACCGCGGAGAGCCAGCCCAGGCTCTTGGTCCGCTGTTCCGGCGGCGACGCGTCGGCCACGTAAGCCTGAACCACACCGATGGTGCCGCCGCCCAGTCCCTGCACGACCCGGGAGAGCAGCAACACCAGGACCGACCCCGCCAGCCCGAACACCACATAGGCCACTGCGGTAATCAACAGGCCCGCGAGGATTGCCGGCCGGCGCCCATACCGGTCCGAGAACCGGCCCCATACCGGCGCCACCACGAGTTGGGCCAGGGAGAACGACGAGATCAGCACCCCGACCATGGTGGCGCTGGCTCCGAAATCAGTGGCGTAGAAGGGCAGGATGGGCACGATCAGCGTAAGGCCGATCATGTCCACGAACGCGGTAACGAAGAGAACCAGAAGGGGCGCCATGGTACAGCTATTTCGTGACGTCGGGCTTGAGTGCGTCGATCGAGATCCTCATATCACGATACAATTCCGCGTCACCCGAAATGATGGTATCCCAGGATACCTCATGACCTTTGCGCGCGCCCTTGCGAGTCACCTTGAGGCCGTCGGGACCGATAGCGACGGTATAAAGTACCCCTTTGTGCTCGAGTTCTCGCTTGATCGTCTTGTCGAGCCTGGTCGCCATATTATTCCCCCAGCACCGGCAGCTCCACGTAACTCGCCTGGCGCGCCGCGCGATAGATCCGCTGGGTAGCCGCCCGGAAATCCAGGGCTTTTGCTTCGAAGATGTTGGGGACAAAGGTCTGTGGGTTCCGGTCGTAGACCGGGAACCAGGTGCTCTGCACCTGCACCATGATCCGATGCCCTTTCTGGAACCGGTAACTCTGCTGGTGGAGATCCACGACGTACTCCGCCACGACGTTCGGGCTGATCGGCGCCGGCCGGTCGAAGCCTAGCCGGTAGCGTCCCCGCAGGATCTCGCTCGCCACCATGAGCTGGTAGCCGCCCATCTTCCAGTTGGTGGGTATGCTGTCGGGATAGACATCGATCAGCTTGACGATCCAGTCGCTGTCGGTGCCGGTGGTGGAGGCGAACAAGTGGCCTTTGATGTTCCCGGCGATGGTGACGGCTCGGTCCAGCGGCTCGGTCTGCCAGGTGAGCACGTCGGGCCGGTCGTCCACGAAGCGCTGGTCCTCGGTGAGCCAGGTGTACCAGCCGGACCCCCGGTCATCGTAGGTCTTCTGGATCGGCCGCATCCGGTAGGGCACCGGGTGGGTGGGATCGGAGACGTACTGGTCGAAGCCGGACTCCGCGGCTGCCGGCGGGTCAAACGAAAGCCGGCCACCGCCCCGGGTGTACAGCCGCCGGCTGGTGGCGTTCTGGGGCGGCCAGTTGAAGAAAGTCCGCCACCGGTTGTCCCCGGCCTCGAAGACGGTCGCCTCGTCCAGGCCCAGGTTCCCTTTCCCCTTGAGCCAGTAGGCGAACCATGGCGCCTGGATCCGTTCCCGGAAATACTGGCCGGTGGCGCTGCCGAAATCGATGTTGCCGAGGGTCCGGGCTTCCCGGCTCCATCCGCCGTGGTTCCAGGGACCCATCACCAGGTAATTGATCCCTCCGGTGTCGAGTCGCTCCAGGGTGGCGTAGGTCTTGAGCGCGCCGTAGAAGTCCTCCTGGTCCCACCAGCCGCCGACCGTGAGGGTCGGCACCGTAAGCCGGGTGAGATAGGTCGGCAGGGCACGGGCGGTCCAGAACGAATCGTAGGCCGGGTGATTGGCGAAGTTGAGCCAGGTGGGCGAGCGCCCGGCCATAACGGCCGTGAGATTGCTCAACGCACCCTGCTCCAGGTACCAGGTGTAGGTGTCATAGCGCGAAATCGGAAGCGGAACGGATTCGTCCTTCGACAGTTCCAGATCCGCGCTGTACTCGAACCCGTAGCTCAGCCGGAACGCCCCGGAATGAAAGAAGTCGTCCCCCATCCAGGTGTCGGTCATCGGCGCCTGCGGGGAGATGGCCTTGAGCGCGGGATGCGGGTTGACCCCCGCCATGGCGGCCAGCCAGCCGGGGTACGAAATGCCGAGCACCCCGGCTTTGCCGTTGTTCCGGGGGACGTGATGCAGCAGCCATTCAATGGTGTCCCAGGTATCGGTACTCTCATCCACCCCGGTGGCATCGGTTGCGAGGTGGAGCGGGCGGTTCATCACGAACTCGCCTTCCGACCCGTAGCGGCCCCGGATATCCTGGAACACGAAGACGTAGCGTTCCCGCGCCAGCTCGGCGTAGCTGCTCTTCAATCGCTGCAGCGAGCCGCCGATGCCGTACGGGGTCCGGGTGATCAGCAGGGGCAGCGAGTCGTTGCCCTCCCGGGGCGTGAAGATCAGGGTGTGCAGCCTGGTCCCGTCCCGCATCGCGATCATCGCTTCGCTGGATTCGTAGGGAATCGAATCGGAAGCCGACTGCGCGGCCGCTGACGCCAGGCACAGGAAAGGAGCCAGCGTGATGAGTGTGGCTCGGCGTAACCGTAGGGTAGCCATGGGCAACTCGGTCCCGGGGGTGGGAAAGCCCTAACTGCTCCCGATCAGGAAACTGAGCAGCAGCAGGAGAAAGACGCATGAGGTAATGCCAACATACAGCCGGTCTCGTGCCTTGAGGAAGATGATGACCGAAACCGCCACCCGCGCGACTGGAGTCGCGATCAGGAGCAGGAGGCCGAGGGAGATAATCGAGGGCCCATGCAGGTGGGCCGCGCCGGCCAGGACGTCCCCGACGGTCTGCGGCATCGCCGCGCCGGGCCGGTGCAACCGGTCCAGCTCGGCGGAGGAGAGCAGGTAAGCCGAATCGCCGAAGTAACTGACCACGGTACCAAACAGCAGCACGACCAGGCTCAGCATCACGCCGATCTTGAGGGTGCGGCCGATCACCACTTCGGGTTCCCTCACAGGTGTATCCCCTTCCACAGCATCTGGGAGGCGACCACCAGGACCACGAGTACGAACACGGTGCGGAGGGTCGCCGCCGGGATCCGGCCCATCACCCGGGACCCGGCAAGCGCGCCCAGCAGGACTCCGAGCGCGACTGGCGCCGCCACGAACGGATCGATGTCCCCCCGTACGAAGTACACGCCCGCGCTCGCCGCCGCGGTCACCCCGATCATCAGATTGCTCGTCGCGGTGGAGACCTTGATCGGCAATCCCATCGCCAGGTCCATCGCCGGGACCTTGAGCACCCCGGAGCCGATGCCGAGGAGCCCGCTGATCGCGCCGGCGAGATACATCAGCACCAGGCCGACACGGGTGCCGGCCACCCGGTACAGCACTTCGTGCCCCAGCCGGTCGTCATGGTAACTGCTATGCAGCTTGAGATGGTCCGCCCAGGGCGCCCGGCGCACGGTCGGCACATCCGAGGTCCGGCGAAACATCATGGCCGCCGAATAGATCATGATGCAGGCAAAGGTCAGGTAGAGCCAGCGGCCGGCCAGCCGGCCGGCCAGGTAGGCGCCGGATATGGCGCCGGCGGTGGTGGCCAGCTCGAGGACCATGGCCACCCGAAGGTTCGCCAACCGCTGGCGGACGTAGGTCGCCGCGGACCCGCTCGAGGTGGCGATGACCGAAACGATGCTGGCGCCGATGGCGTAGCGGATGTCGATGTGGAGCCAGAGGGTGAGTGCCGGAATGACGATGATGCCGCCACCCAGGCCAAGCAGAGAACCCAGGAACCCGGCGCCCAGGGATATGGTGAAAGCGATGAGGGTGAACGCGAGCGGCGTCATTGCCGGGGGAAGCTAAACGAAATGACCCTGTCAGGAAGCCTTGGAGCGCAGCAATCCCTTCAACTGGAGGATGTCCGAAAAGAACTCCGCTCTCGCCCGCTTACGCTCCCCGCTCGGCGCACGCAAAACCGATGACGGGTGCACGGTCGGGTACACCAATCCGGCCCACTCCGATTGAACCAGGCTTCCCCGTTCTCGCGTTACGGAGAAGCTGCTGCCCAGCATTCCCTTGGCGGCGGTACTACCGAGCGCCACCACGATCTCGGGTTTCACCAGCCGAATCTCCTCCCGCAACCAGGGCTGGCAGGCCCTGACCTCGCCTAACACGGGCGGCTTGTGAAGCCGGCGCTTGATGAGTTCGCGGCGGACAAACTTGAAATGCTTGACGATATTGGTGAGATACACGGTGCGCCGGTCAATGCCGGCCGCGGCAAGGGCCGCGTCGAGCACCTTGCCCGCGGGCCCGACAAACGGATGACCGGCCCGATCTTCCTGGTCTCCGGGCTCCTCCCCCACGAACATCAATCGTGCCGAGCGGGGCCCCTCGCCGAAAACCGCCTGGGTGGCGTAGCGGTAGAGCTCACAGCCCCGGCATTCCTGCACCGCCTGCCGAAGCACGGGCAAGGTTGCACGGGGCGGAATGAATTCCGCCGCCGAGGCAGGGGTCCTCCGCCCGCCCATGGATCAGTTGCCGCGGCTGGTCCGCCGGCGCTCAATGATGGGTTCATTCTCGAGACCGCCGCTCGCCGCCGAGCCAAAACGGGGGGCGGGAAACCCGTGGGAGACCGTGAACGGCGGATCGGCCGCCGGGAGTGTGGAATCGTACCGCGACGGGGCTGACTCGAATTCAAGCCGGCACTTATCGGAACAGAAGAAGTATTCCCGCTCTCCAATCCTGGCGGTCCACGGCGTGCGCTCGGTATCGACATCCATCAGGCACACCGGGTCTTTGACAATTGCCATCTCGCACTCCGGTTGAGGAATTCGAGAAATTTTGCCCCCGGGCGATCATGGCACCGTGATGCGCCTCACCCGCACCGGAGCTTCAACCGGCTCAAACCCTGCGGAGGGTTACCGGCGCTCCGGCCGCCGTCGTACTCGGCACCCCGGGCGAGTAGGTCATGGCGACCTGGTCGGCGGAGACCTCGATCCGGGTGAGGCTTACCGTGGAAACGTCGGGACGATCCACGCCGATACTGCTGCCGGTCGGGCTCGGCGGTGCCCGGTAGAGCTGCTCGATCGAGTCCTCGCTGATGGCACCTCCCTTCTCCAAGGTGCGGAAAAGCTCCTGCCGGGCCGCTTCGATCGGGCGATGGCCCCCGGCGCTGGTCACCAGCAGCACTCGGCCGAGCGGCTCGACCGAAGTCAGCGCCTGGCGGTCCCAGCGCAGGATCAGCGGGGCGCGGCCGGTCTCCAGCGACACCAGCGTGAAAGGTTCGTAGGGCTGGAGATTCATGCCGGAGAGCGAGGTCGCGACGAGGGCGGTCGAGGAACGGCCGAGCAGGCGTCGCACCAGCAGGCCGCGGCTCAGCTTGATGGCAGGCGCCACCGGCGGCGTACCCACGAACAGGTTGGCGATTGCGGTCGCGACTCCCGCGGTATTCACGCCGATCCAGGTTCCTCCCGCCTCGGTGTCCGCCGGGGCAATCCACCCGATGCCATGGCCCCGCTCGACCCGGGGCGGCAGCCCCGGCGCGCGGGCGCGCTGCTCATCCCTGCTGTGCCAGAGGGTAAAGCCGTCGTCGCGCGGCAGCCAGGAGATGGTGCACATGGGCAGGAGCTTAGCGCGTCGGCTCGGCCTGAAACAAGTACTTGGCCGCGGATTTCGCGGATTATACGGATCTGCGGTTTTTCGATCAGAGACTGCGCGTTTTTGGTTACCCCTCGCGGGATGCGCTGTCCCATTTTACCCCATTCATGAATACCAACCTGAGACATCGTGACACCACCCAGGCCATTATTGGTGGGTTCTATGATGTCTACAATCAGCTTGGCCATGGATTCCTAGAATCCGTTTATGAATCGGCCCTGGAAATCGACCTCAAGATGGCTGGGATTCCAGCAAAGCGGCAGGAAGAAATCGGAGTGTTTTTCCGCGGCCATTGTGTGGGCAAGTATGTTGCTGACCTCATCGTGAATGATCAGGTCGTCGTGGAATTGAAGGCCGCTCGTGCCATTGCTCCTGCGCATGAGGCCCAGTTGCTCAATCTCCTCGAGGCGACCCGCATCGAAGTCGGCTTGCTTCTGAACTTCGGTCCGACAGCCGAATTCAGGAGGATGGTTCTCTCGAACTTCAACAAGCCCTACGTTTCCGCAAAAGTAAATCCGCGAGATCCGCGTTGATCCGCGGCAGAAAAATTTAGCCACGGATTTACGCGGATTTCGCGGATCTTTCCCCCAGTCGATCAGCTTACCAGCGGTCAGTTTCGATCCATCATGTTGACAAGTCTCGGCTGGGACCATAGTCTTAGCCCCATGAGTTCATCCCGGAAGCTTTCCAGCTGGCGTTGGTCGTGGCGCATCGAGCGTCCCGGCAGGCTTCGCGCATGATCTCCGGCTGACTTTCGGCCGAAACTCTCGACGAGCCTGCCACCACCTGGCGGGCTTTTTTCTTGTCATGCACTAAGCCCGCGCACCTTGGCGGGCTTCTTTCATTCCGAACCGGCAACCTGAGAGACGACATGACGATCGCGTTCAAGAGAACCGTGCCCCTGCGCTCCATCCCGGGGGGCGGAGCCCGCCTGGTGGACCGGGTGAACCACCCCGATGATTCGGTTGTCAGCATCGGCGGGGTTCCGGTGGGCGGGCGGCGATTCACCGTGATCGCCGGACCCTGCGCGGTCGAGAGCATTTCCCAGGTGGAAGCCACCGCTGAAGCCGTGCGGTTCCACGGCGGTCACCTCTTGCGCGGGGGCGCGTTCAAGCCGCGCAGTAGTCCGTACACCTTTCAAGGCCACGGCCTGGAAGGCCTCAAACTGCTGAGCGTCGCCTCGCGCCGCACCGGCCTCCCCGTGGTCAGCGAAGTACTCGAGTCCTCCGAGATTCCCCACATGGCACCGCTGATCGATGCGTTCCAGGTCGGCGCCCGCAACATGCAGAACGTTCCCCTGCTGCGGGCGCTGGGGCGGCAATCCCGGCCCGTCCTGCTGAAACGCGGTCAGTCGGCCACGGTCGAAGAACTGCTGTTCGCCGCCGAGTTCATCCTGGCTGGCGGCAATTCGGCCGTGATTCTCTGCGAGCGCGGTATCCGCACCTTCGAGCCCTCCACCCGCAACACCCTGGACCTGAACGCCGTGGCGGTCCTCAAGCGGGACACCCATCTCCCGGTCATCGTAGATCCCAGCCACGGCACCGGCAGGAGTGAGCTGGTGCTGCCGCTCGCCCGGGCCGCGGTCGCGGTCGGTGCCGATGGAATCATCGTCGAAGTCCACCACCGGCCTTCCGAAGCACTCTCGGACGGGCGCCAGTCGCTGAGCCCGGACGCCTTCGGCAAGCTGATGACCGGGATCGCGCCGTTCGTCGCGGCCGCAGGCCGGGAACTGAGATGATGCGCCATCAGGTCCCGGCACTGACCCGGCGTCTCGATCACGCGGCGCCTCCGCTTCCCCTTTTTCGCGCCCTCACGGAAGAGGGGACTCGGCCGCACACCGCGCTCCTGGAGTCCGCCGAGCCGGAGAGCCGGCGCCATCAGCGTTCCCTGCTGATGGTCTCCGCCGCCCTGGCAATCACTTGCCGCGGCGAGGATGTCCTGGTCGAGGCACTGAAACCGGAAGCGGCCGTCCTGCTCCAGGTGCTGGTGGGCGAGCTCCCCCAGTTTCATCCGGTCCTAACCGGTCCTCGCCTTCACCTCTCAGTCCCGCTCCCCGGTGCTCATGACACCGATGCCGACCGGCTCCACGCCACCTCGGCGCTCGACGTGCTCCGCACCATCGCCCGGGTGTTCCGTCCCGAGCGGAGTGATCTCCCCGAATCGGTCCTGCTCGCCGGCCTCTTCAGCTACGACCTGGCCGAACACTTCGAGTCGCTGCCCCGTCCCCAAGCAGCTGGATTGGCCGTCCCCCATTTCCGATTCTACCTGGCCGATCGCGTCATCATCGTGGATCACCTGCGCGGACAGACCGAGATCATCGCCGCGGTAATCGGCGCGGATGAGGCTGCCGCTTTTGACGCCGCCCGGGAAGCCGTGCTGGAAATGTCCGAAGCGGCCAGCAACGTGGAGCCCGACCAGCCTTCATCGCCGGACGAGCCCGTGGCCGCCTCGACCGGATCCCGCCAGGTAGACGTAGACCAGGACGACGCCGGTTTCGCCAACCTGGTCAAGACACTCAAGCGCTACATCACCCGGGGCGACGTGTTCCAGATCGTCCCGTCCCGCACCTTCTCCCTGCCCTGCCCGGACCCGCTGGGCGCCTACCAGAGGCTGCGGGGGCTGGAGCCGTCGCCTTACCTCTTCTTCCTGCACGCCGGTGAGTTCACTCTGTTCGGCGCCTCACCGGAATCGGCGGTGAAGGTGGACGGCCGCTCCCGCAGCATTGAGTTGTCGCCTATCGCGGGCACCCGGCCACGCGGCATCGCGGCTAGCGGAATCATTGATGCCGATCTCGATACACGCTACGAGGCCGAGCTCCGCCTCGATCCCAAGGAAAACGCCGAGCACCTGATGCTGGTGGACCTCGCGCGCAACGATGTCGCCCGGATCAGCCGGCCGGGAACCCGGCGGGTCACCGAGCTGCTCCGGGTGGAGCGCTTCGGGCGGGTGATGCACCTGGTCTCCCGGGTGGCGGGCGAGCTGGCTCCCGGTCTCGATGCGCTCCATGCCTGCCAGGCCTGCTTCAACCTGGGAACCCTTACCGGCGCTCCCAAGCTCCGGGCCATGCAGCTGCTGCGCGAGCATGAAATGGATTCGCGGGGACACTACGGTGGCGCCATCGGCTACCTCCAGGGCGACGGCACCCTCGACACCGCCATCATCATCCGCGCCGCGCTGGTCAGTGATGGCACCGCGCACGTGCGAGCCGGGGCCGGCGTGGTGCACGATTCGATCCCCGAGCGCGAAGCCGACGAGACCCGGCAGAAGGCCTCAGTGGTATTGCGGGCAATCACCGAGTCCAATGCCGTATCAGCGACGGAGGCGGCCCATGCCTGAGCGCCCTTACGTGCTGTTCATCGACAACCACGATTCGTTCACCTTCAACCTGGTGGACGCGATCGCGGCAAGCGGCACCGAATGCGAGGTGTTGCGGAACGATCAACGGGCCGAGGCCGTGATCGCCCGCGCCGGCGAGAAGCGCTGCCGCCTCATCGTGCTCTCTCCCGGACCGGGCAATCCCCGTGACGCGGGCTGCTGCCTGGACCTGGTCCGGGGAGCGGCCGGCCACATTCCTCTCTTCGGAGTGTGCCTCGGCCACCAGGCGATCGTGGAAGCGTTCGGCGGTGAGGTTGGCCCGGCCCCTTCGATCGTCCATGGCAAGGCTTCGCCTATCCGCCACCGCGGCCACCCGCTGTTCGCCGGGCTCCCCGAAACACTCCAGGTGGGGCGGTACCACTCGCTGGTCGCCACGGTAGTCCCGGAACGGCTCGAGGTGATCGCCCGGGACGGCGAGATCGTGATGGCGGTCGCCCACCAGAGCCTGCCGGTGTATGGAGTCCAGTTCCATCCCGAGTCCATCCTGACAACATCCGGCCCTCGCATTCTTGAGAATGTCCTGGCACTCGCGCTGACATTCACTCCCACCGGGATCCCCGCATGCATACCGGCCTGACCCGGCTCCTGGAGGGCGAATCGCTACCGGCCTCCGAGACTCACGACCTGTTCGGAGCCGTCATCCGGGGTGAGTTGACTGAGATCGACATCACGGCGTTGCTGATCGCGCTCAAGCTGAAAGGAGAAACCGCGGAGGAAATCGCCGGCGCGGCCCTGGCCCTCCGGGCCTCGGCGCTGGAGTTCCCCCGGCCCGACTACCGCTTCGCGGACATCGTCGGCACCGGCGGCGATGGCTCGGGATCCATCAACATCTCTACTGCCGTCGCCTTCGTGGCCGCGGAAGCCGGCTTGCCGGTGGCGAAGCATGGCAACCGCTCGGTCTCCAGCCAGTGCGGCTCGGCGGACCTGCTGGAGCGGTTCGGGGTCAGGCTGGATATGCCGCCGGAAACCGCCCGCCGCTGCCTGGACCAGGCCGGCGTCACCTTCCTGTTCGCGCCCCATTACCATCGCGGCGTCCGCCACGTGATGCCGGTGCGAAAGCACCTGGCCACCCGCACCGTGTTCAATCTGATCGGTCCCCTGGTGAACCCGGCCCGCCCGCCAATCATGCTGGTCGGGGTGTACGACTCCTCGCTCTGCATCACCGTCGCTCGAACCCTGGGTATGCTCGGATGTGAGCGGGCGCTGGTGGTGAATGGCCTGGGCCTGGATGAAATTGCCCTGCACGGCGAGACCCACGCGGCGGAACTGGCGTGCGGCAATATCGCCACCCGCCGATTCTCGCCGGCAGATTTCGGGGTGACCGCACTCCCGCTTTCAGCGCTCGCGGGCGGCGATCCCGGGCACAACGCGCGCGCCGTCGAATCCCTGCTCCGCGGGAAGGGCGACGAAGCCCACAATGCCGCGGTCGCGGTGAATACCGCCGCCTTGCTCCGGCTGGCCGGACTGGCCGACACCTTCGCGGCCGGCTACATCCGGGCCCGGGAGATTCTCGCCGCCGGCGGCGCATGGGAGCGGCTCCAGCGGCTGGCCATCCTGAGCCGGGGAAACTGATGTCGGTCCTCGCCGGCATTCTCGAACAGCGGCGCAGCGCGGTGGCCGAGCGCCGGGCACGGTTTCCCCTGGCCGCGGTAGAACGACAGGTGACCGGAACCACCCGCAGCCTGGCCGCTGCGTTGTCACGCCCCGGCCTTCGCTTCATTCTGGAGATCAAGCGAGCCTCTCCTTCAACCGGTGTGATGCGGCACAGTTTCGATCCCGGCGAAATCGCCGATGCCTATGAGGGAGTGGCGGACGCGATCTCGGTGCTCACCGAACCCGACTTCTTTCACGGCTCGATCGACCACCTGGCCCTGGTGCGTAGCCGCAGCGAGGACCCGGTACTCTGCAAGGACTTCGTCCTGGAGCCGTACCAGGTGGTAGAGGCCCGCGCGGCAGGGGCTGACGCGATTCTCCTCATGTTGTCAGTCCTGGACAATGCCGGATACCGGGACTGCGCCGCCGCGGCCCGGCAGCTGGGCATGGATGTCCTGACCGAGGTGCACGACGAAACCGAGCTGGACCGTGCCCTGCTCCTGGACTCCCGGATCATCGGCATTAACAATCGCGACCTCAGGACTCTCGCCATCGACCTGGCGACGACCGAGCGGTTGGCGCGTCGCATCCCGCCGGACCGCATCGTCGTCTCCGAGTCCGGCATTCGGAGCCGCGCCGATGTCGATCGTCTTTCCCCCTGTGCCCGGGCATTCCTGGTGGGGAGTGAAATCATGCGATCGGAAAACGTCGGCCAGGCGGCGCGCCGGCTCGTCTACGGGAGCGTCAAGGTGTGCGGACTGACTCGGCCGGAAGATGCGATCGCAGCGTATCGTTGCGGCGCCGAGTTCGGGGGACTGGTGTTCGCTCCCGAGTCACGCCGCGTGGTGGACGAGGAGAAGGCCGCGCGGATACGCCGGGCCGCGCCGCTCGCCTGGG
>DASYPP010000043.1:0-38665 GCA_036006525.1 Gemmatimonadales bacterium | reverse complement strand
CTTCCTGGTGTGGACCCAGAGCCGGTCGGATGACGAGAACGTGGGCCAGTTCGGTCTCGGCCACTCGATGGACCGGCTGCTGCGCGCCAAGGCGGACAACATCTTCGCGGTGAAGGTGACGTATTGGTGGAGTCCGTGAGGCGGTAAGACGGTAGGGCGGTAAGGCGGTAAGGATGAGATGGCTGTCATCCCGAGCGGCACGAGGGATCTTCTCAATACGAGCAAGATCCCTCGTTTTCACTCGGGATGACATTCATTCGTAACCTGCCCGTAATCTCAGCCGGTTTCTCTCGGCGGGTGGAGCCCCTACATTGGGACCATGTCAAAAAGCCTCCTGGTACTGGGCCTGGCCCTTGCCGCTGCCTGCGGCGGGGGTGGGCCGAGCAAGGTTCCGCCGATTTCCCTCGGCGCGCCGATCGACTCGCTGGAACTCCCCTACTCCTATCTCGACCAGGCGGTATGGCTGGGGGCTAACCAGTGGGCGGTCGTGGCGCCAAACGAGCATGCGGCCGTGCTGCTGGATTTTTCCCAGCACAGTACGGCGGCGCTAGGCGACGCCCGGCATCCGGAATACACGCAGCCGTTCGCCATTTTCAAAGGCGGAGATTCGCTCTACCTGGACGACTGGGGCAAGCGTTCGGTCACGGTGTGGAACCCCGGGTACGCCGGAGCGCTCGACATCTCCCAGTTCATTCGCGGCGCCTTTCCCGAAGCCCGGGACCGGGCCGGTCGCTTTTACCTCAAACTGCCGCCAATCGCGGGACCGGACGGCAGCGGCAATCGCGACTCCGCGGCCATCGTCGCCATCTCTTCGGGCAGGGCAGATACCGTCGGCCGGCTGGCGCCACCCGACATCGCCGAAGTGTTCGGCGACGCCGGCCGCCGTTTCGAGCCGCGGGCGCTCTCTGGAAACGACGAGTGGGGGGTGTTGCCGGACGGAACCCTCTGGATCGCGCGGATCAACCAGAACCGGGTGGATCGCCGCTCGCCCGAGGGCAAGTGGAACCGGGGAGAACAGTTGCCGGACCGGGTCCTGGAAGTCCTGCCGGAGGATCGGGACCTCTTTCTCCAGCAGTTTCCTCCCGACCTCCGGAGCACGGCCGAGAAGGTCCCCTTCGCCATCATCAAGCCGCCCTTCGTGAGCGCCTATGCCGATCCGGACGGGAATGTCTGGCTGATGAAGAACTACTCGCTGCTGGACTCGACCCGGAGCGTGCAGCGGGTGGGGGCGGACGGCAGGCTGGTCGCCCAGTACGAGTATCCCGGCTACGGCCGGGTGATTGGCGGGAACCGCGAGGTGCTGCTGGTGGCGGAGTCCAAGGACAAGGCGACGAGCCACCGGATCGTAGTGTACCGGATTCCTGAAGCGGTGAAGGAGTAGGGGGTCGGGGCCAGGACTGACTACTCTTTCGGGCCCGGAGCACGCATGTCTTCCGGCGGATCCGTCTTCCGCCGGTTCTTCCGCCTCCCTTCCTCGTACCACTTGCGGGTGATCTCCCCCGCCAGTTCGCGGTTCCCCAATCCGAACGCCAGTCCTGCCGCCAGCGCGATCGCGCCGACGATCAGGGTGAACGCCGCGGTCACGATCTCTTCCGCCACGCCGACCTGCTGCAGCGCCATGAAGATGGCGATCATCACTACCGCGGTCTTGGCCAGCTTGGCCAGTATCGGCACCCCGGCAACCCGGCCGGCGGAAGCCAGGATCAGCCCTCGAACGAACTCACCCACGATGATGCCGAGGATGACGATCACGATCCCGGCGATGAGCGTGGGAATCAAGGAGAGCATCAGCCCGAACATCTGGTTGATGCTTTCCAGGCCCAGCGCCGCGCTGGCCAGGAGAATCACCACCAGCATCACCAGCCAGAACATGAGCTTGCCTACCGCGTGGACCGGGTCGAGGTACGGCCGAGCCCGGCCCACCGCCTCGGCCAGCCCCCCTTCCTGCGCCATCTTGTTGAAATCCATCCGCTTGAGCAGCCCGTCCACCCAGCGCTCGATCTGCTTGGCGAAGAGATAGCCGGCCAGCAGCACCAGCACCGCGGCGATCAGCGCCGGGGCTACCCGGCCCAGTTGCTCGGCGCCGCCCCGCAACCGCTCCCAGAGTTCGTTCACGCCGCCACCTCTATCACGAGTTTGCCTATTTGCTTGCCTGCCTGAAGGCAGGCGAATGCGTCTCGGCCTCTATCGAGCGGAAAGACCGTGTCTACCACCGGCCACAACTTACCCTGGTGCGCCAGCCGGACGATTGCCTGGTACTCCCGGACATTGCCCATGGTGGACCCGAGAATGGAATACTGGTACCAGAAAAGCTTTCGCACATCGGTGACGACCATCGGCCCCGTGGTGCCGCCGCAGGTGACCAGCCGGCCCATGCGGCCCAGGCAGCGCAGCGACTTTTCCCAGGTCTTCTCCCCCACGTTGTCCACCACTACTTCGACACCCTGCTTGCCCATCAGCTTGCGAACCTCGGCCGCCACGTCGACCGCCGCATGGTTCAGCACATGGTCGGCTCCCAGGTCACTGGCCCGGGCCAGTTTCTCGTCGGACGAGCTGGTGGCGATCACCCGGGCGCCGGTGAGCTTGGCGATCTGCAGCGCCGCCATGCCGACGCCACCGCCGATTCCCCAGATCAGCACCGTCTCCCCCGGTCGAAGCACTGCGCGGGTGATGAGCATCCGCCACGCGGTGAGGGTGGCGAGGGAAAAGGCGGCCGCCTGGGGCCACGTCATTCGTTCCGGTACCAGGCCGAGGTTGGCGGCGGGCACGACCGCGAACTCCGCCGCCGTGCCGGGCAGGTGCTCGCCCAGCAACCGGTAGGTCTCGCAGAGCGAGTGTTCCCCTGCCTGGCAGCTGGGGCAACGGAAACAGGATATCCCGGGATTGATCATCACCCGGTCGCCGGGCTTGACGTTCTTCACCCCGGCGCCCACTCGCTCGACCACGCCGGCTCCATCGCCGGCCACGATGTGCGGGTAGGTAAGGGTCACCCCGGGCAGGCCATCGATGACGAAGAGGTCCAGCCGGTTGAGTGCCGCGGCACGAATCCGGACCAGCACGTCGTCCGGGTTGGTGAGGCTGGGAGCTGGAACTTCGCGAACGGCGAGGTAGTCGGGGCTGCCGACCTGGGCCAGGGTGAGGGCCTTCATGAAATGAAGGAATACGGGAATAGGGAAATGTGGGAACGGAACCGAGAACACTCATCCTCAGTAGAAGTCCAAGCGGTGCGGTTCCCCCATTCCCCCATTCCTATTCCCCCATTTAGAAGTGCGGCCCTACTACCTGTTCATTCAAGAGCATCGGAACCTGGAACGGCGCTCCCCCGGACAGCGACTGGATACTGAACGTGAACTCGGCGCGGCCCCGGCGCGGGTCCGTCACCCGCCCGGCAACGATCGCCAGCCGGGTGCCATCGGCACTGACGGCGAATGCGGTAATCGGGGTTGCGCTCGTGGCCAGCGTGATCGCCGGGGTTCCATCGGCGGGAACCCGCACGACCTGAAACCCATTGTGCCGCACTTCGGCAGCGTAGGCGAGATCCCCCGAAGCAAGAAACCTCGGCGCCGTCTCCCGCTCCCGGGTCGCGCTCAGGTTGGTCTGGTTTCCGCCATCGACGTCCATCCGGTAGATCTCGTCGTTGCCATCCCGTCCGGACACGAACGCGATGGTCCGCCCGTCGGGCGAGACCGTGGGCGCCGAGTTGCCGCCGCCGGCCGTGGTCAGCGGGTGCAGGTCGGTGCCGTCCACCGCGATCGAGTAGATCTGGCTGCTGCCGCTTCGGGCCGAAGTGAAGATCAGGCGGCGGCCATCCGGGGTCCAGGCCGGATCGCCGTCCGCGCCGGGACCCGAGCTGATCCGGCGCAAATCGGTGCCGTCGGCGTCCATCAGGTAGAGATCGAAATCGCCGCCCCGATTGGAGCTGAAGGCGATGGTGCTGCGGTCCGGGGAGGGAACCGCCTGTACGTTCTGGAAGCTGTCCGCCAGGATCGGCACGACGCGGGACGGATCGCGCAGCGCGAGCTGGTAGATGCCGAAGGTCGGGCCGCCGCGATTGGCGGAGAAGATCAGGTCTCCGGTTACCAGGATAACGGCGGTGTCCGCGCGACCCCAGCGGGTGGCGGCGACCACCGTCGCGCGGCCGAAACTGGTGGCCTCGATGGCCCCGTCGTTTCCCACCGCCGCAACGTTGAGATTGGAGGTGGACCATTGGAGGTCATCGGCCGGTCCTATCGGTGCACCGCTGTCGTCCGTGAGGCTGGCCTTGAGCTGCCCTCGGGCGCCGATCACCAGCGCCAGCCGCTGAGGGTCGAGCGCAATGCCACCGGAAATCACTTCCACGACCCAGGTGACGGGATCGAACCCCCGGGCCCGCAGAGTCACGCTGGTGGTGCCGAGGCGGCGCGCAGTGATCTCGGTGTGCGCGGCATCGAAGGTCACGATGGTTGAATCGGCGACTTCCCACCACAGGGCGGCCTCCGGCACCGGAGTGGAGTCCGCCGCCTCGGCTCGAACCGAGAGCGCCCTGGTGCCATGCAGCGGCACCCGGAGGACACCGGCGCTGGGCTTGGGCGAAACGACCAGGGTCTGCACCAGAGGATGCACCCGGACCGGAACCCGGCGTTCCTGGAAGAACCCGGTGACGATGATCTCGGTTTCACCCGGGGCCATCGCCTGCACGATGCCGGTGGGTCCCACCCGGACGACCTCGGGCGCGGCAGAGCGCCATTGGAGCCCGGTCCGGAGATCGCGATTGGCCTGGGCCGGCACCAGCGCCAGCAGAGTGTCGAGATCCCCGGGCGCCAGGACCAGGCGCACCGGCACGACGGCGAAGTCGGTGGCGACGATCTCGACCGGCGTCGTCGCCGCGAGTCCGCCCGGCACGCTGGCCTGCACGATGGCATGGCCCGCCGCGAGGCCCACCACGTTGCCGTCTCCATCGACGGTGGCAGTCTCGGGGGTCAGCGACTTCCAGGTGACCCGGGGGACATCGGCCGCGGACCCGTCCTCGCGAAATCCGCGAACCGTGAGTCGGCGGTTTTCGGAAGGCAGCAGGTAGACCGGCGTGGGATCGATCGTCAGCATCGTCGGTGGGGGGCCGTTCAGGGTCACGGCGGGCGCGGGCTCCGGCGCCCGGACTTCCGGCGTCGCGCCGGCTTCGACGGTCACCGCCACGGTGACAAACTTCTGACCGGACGCGACCCGCACGATGGCCGTACCCGCCTTGAGGCCGATGACGACGCCATCGGATTGGGCCTGGGCGACGGTAGCATTGTTGGACGCGTAGGTGAATCGAGCAGTGGGGATGAGATTCCCGCCCGGATCGAACGCAGCGGCGAAGAGCGCCTGCTTCTGGCCCACCTTGAGCGTCACGGCTTCCGGTGTGACCTGCACTTCCGAGACGTTCTGGGCCCGGGCAGCGGATGCACTGAGGCCCAAGCCGAACAACACGGACAGGAAGATTCGCACAGTGTCACCCGGGTTCGAGATCACGGAAGCCATTGAAATGTAATGTCTTAACTTGTGTTGCCAATACCCTGCTCGGGCTCGTCACGATTTCCGTCTTGCAGAAGATTTGAAGATGTGCACTATTATGATGGAGGCGAGTTTAAAACCCGCCCCTATTGCGATAACACGGGCGCTTTTTCGGCGCCATGGATACCCGCGGCGGGTCGCGCCGCTCATTGCTTGTTAGGGGGCAACGATGGCCGAGCTGAACGAGGAGATGGGCTGGTCAGGTGCTGGCTGGATGGATCCCTCCCCGATGGCCCCACAACCGGAACCGATCATTCCTCCGTTGCCGACTCCGGAACCGAAACCGGCCAGCGAAACGGCGGCCCCCGCCAGGAAGAAGGCGGCAAAAAAGAAGGCCAAAAAGGCGGCTAAGAAGGGCGCCAAGAAGGCGGCCAAGAAGAAATCCGCCAGGAAGAGCCCGAAGAAGGCCAAGGGAAAGAAGGCCGCCAAGAAGAAGGGATCCAAGAAGAAGGGGGGAGGCAAGAAGAAGGGCGGGAAGAAAAAGAAGGGCGGGAAGAAGAAGAAAAGGTAGGGGCGCACTGCAGTGCGCCCGGACGCACGACGGGGCGGGTCTCGGACCCGCCCCTGACCTTCCTCCACTCCTCCCCGGGACGCTCCATGTCACACCGCTGGTTCCTGGCAGCCATGTTGCTGACGGCCTGCGCCTCTCCGTCCCCATCCCCGGGGCCCCCGACCATGGATCCCGGCCGCCTACTGCCGGACTTTCAGGCCCAATTCAGCAACGAGGCCGCCGCGTGGAATCGGGGGGACCTGGACACCTTCATGAGCGACTACGCGCCCGGCGATCTCCCGACCTACGTGGCCCGGGGTCACCTGGTGCGGGGTTTCGACGTGATTCGAAGCCACTACGCCCCGTCGTTCGCGCCAGGTGCCCGGCGTGACAGCCTCAGGATCGAAGAGATGCAGGTTCGCCCCATCACCGACCGATTCGTTCTCCTGACGGCCCGTTACATTCTTTTCCGCGGCGATTCCACAACCGCCAGCGGCCCCTTTACCCTGCTGATGGAGCGCCGGCCTGACGGCTGGAAGATTCTACATGACCATTCGTCGAGCGACTAGCGCGATCCTGCTGGCCCTGGCGGCGATGCTCGCCTCCTGCGGCGAGCGGGAAAAAGACCGGCTCGCGCTGGTCGGCGGCAACGTCGTTGACCTGGGCGAAGGCACGGTGATGCAGAACGCGGTCGTGGTGATCTACAAGGGTCACATCGAGACCGTTGCCCCGGCCACCGGGTTCAAGATTCCCAAGAGCGCCGTCGTACTCGACGTGAGCGGGCGCTACCTGATCCCGGGACTGATCGATGCCCACGCCCACGTAAAACGCTGGGCCCTGGCCCGCTACATCGCATACGGGATCACCACGGTCCGCGATAATCACGGCACCGAGGACTCGGTCATGGCGCTTCGCGACGAGGTGAACCTCGGCGCCATCCCCGGCCCCCGGATGTTCGCGGCGGGCGCGATGATCGACGGCTCGCCGCCCACCTTTGCCGATGCCGGCGTCGCCACGAGCCCGGACGAAGCGCGCCGCCTGGTGGACCAGCGAGCCCTGAGCAAGGCCGACCTGATCAGCGTGTACACCCGGATCACGCCAGCCCTGCTGCGCCCGATCGTGGAGGAGGCGGGAACCCTGAGTCTTTCGGTGACCGGCCACCTCGGCCTCACCGACGCGCTGACCGCGTCATCGATGGGGATCCGCAGCATCGACCACCTGAGTGGTATTCCGGAGGCCGCGGCGGCGAGCCCGGCACCGTTCTACGCGGCGCACAGCCGCTCGTTCTTCGACGGATGGAACTATTTCGAGAAGAGCTGGGCGACCCTCGACTCGGCCGACCTGGCGCGCGTGGCGCAGGCGCTCGCGGCCCGCAAGGTCTATATCATCCCCACCCTGGTCCTCCACGAGGCCTTCAGCCGGCTCGACGATCCGGCGGTGATGACCGGGCCCGACCTCGAGGCGGTCCCCGACACCGAGAAGCTGCGCTGGAACGTGCCCGACCTGATCCTCCGCGCGGGCTGGGCGCCGGCGGACTTCGACGCATTCCGGGCTTCACGACCGAACCAGGACCTCTTCATCCGTGAATTCCGCAGTGCCGGGGGCGTGCTGGTCACCGGGACTGACGCCTCGAACCAGATGCTGGTGCCGGGCTTGAGTGAGCACCGGGAAATGGAGCTGCTGGTGCGGGCGGGGCTCACGCCCCGGGATGCGCTCCTCGCCGCGACCCGGAGCGCCGCCGCGCTCCTGGGCGCCGATTCGCTCGGTCGGATCGCACCGGGGAAAGTGGCGGACATCGTGGTGCTCACCGGCGACCCGCTCGCCGACATCAGCAACACCCGGAAGGTCGAACGGGTGATCCTGCGCGGCCTGGTCTATTCAGCGGATTCCGTCCGCGCCAACTGGTAAACTGTGAGCCTGGCCTGGCTGGCGGCGGGGTTTGCGGCGGTCGCGGCCTGGTTTGTGGTTTTCGAATTGATCGAACGCCGCCTGGTCGGATTCCCGGGTCCCGGTCTCCGGGCGCCGTGGACGACCTACCTCGCCGATGCCCTCCTGTTTACCCTCTTTGCCTCGCTCTGGTTCGCGAGCCTCGGCCACGGCGGATGGCTGTTGCTCTTTTTCCTCTTGGGGCTGCTGCTGGAAGGACCCGGCCGGCATCGTGACTTGCGCCGGGAGTTCGACACGGGCCGCAGTGGATGGAAGCGGCTGGTGCTGGGGGTCATTCGGATCGTGGTCGCCGGCGGGCTGCTCGCCCTGATCCTGTAACGGAGTCTGGTATGCCTTCGATGTTCGATCCAGCCATCCACCAGGAGTTCACCGGCAGAATCGACAGGCTGACTCCCCAGTCCCAGCGGCAGTGGGGCCGGATGTCGGTGCAGCAGATGGTCTGCCACCTCACCGACGCCGTGAAGGGGACGCTGGGCGAGACGCCCTCCAGTTTCAAACCGAATTTCCTTTCGTCCCGCCTGGGGCACTTCATCATCCTGAACGTGCCGATCCCCAAGGGCAAGGCGCCTACTAGCCCCCAATTCCAGGTGAGTCAGCCGGGGGACTGGGGCCACGATGTCTCGACACTGAAAGGCTATCTGGCCCGGGTCGTGGAGCGGGCCAGGTCACCCGATGCGGTTTGGGGAATTCATCCCCGGTTCGGCAAGCTCACTCACCAGGAATGGGGCAAATTGCTGGCGCGACACTTCGATCACCACCTGCGGCAGTTCAGCGTATGACGGCCGCGATCCGGCTCACCTCGCTCTCCCACGGCGCCGGTTGCGCCTGCAAGCTCGGCTCCGCCGAGCTGACCCAGGTGCTGCGCCACCTGCCCGGCGTGGTCAGCTCCGACGTGCTGGTGGATGCTGCGAGCCGGGACGACGCGGCGGTCTATCGGCTGAGCGCCGACCGGGCGCTGATTGCCACGGTGGATTTCTTTACCCCCATCGTGGACGATGCCCGGTCCTGGGGCGCGATCGCCGCGGCCAACGCGATCAGCGACGTCTATGCCATGGGCGGAACGCCGCTGTTCGCGCTCAACCTGGTGGGATGGCCCCGGGGAAAGCTGCCGTGGGAGCTGCTCGGTGAGGTCATGGCGGGTGCCGCCGAAATCGCGACCCGGGCCCGGTGCCTGATGCTGGGCGGCCACTCGGTGGACGACCCCGAGCCCAAGTTCGGGATGTGCGTGATCGGCGAGGCCCACCCGGATCGCCTGCTGACCAACAGCGCGGCCCGGCCCGGTGACCGGCTGGTGCTTACCAAGCCGCTGGGCACCGGCATTCTGACCACGGCGGCCAAGCGCGACCTGATCGACGAGGCGACCCTGGCACCGGCGATTGAATCGATGGTGACGTTGAATGACGGGGCGATGCGAGCCGCCCTGGCCAGCGGGGTAAAGGCGGCTACCGACGTAACCGGCTTCGGGCTCCTGGGTCACCTGGGGAACATCCTCAAGTCCAGCCAGGTGGGAGCCCATCTCTCATTCAGCGCGCTCCCCCTGCTGCCCTCCGCCCTCGACCTGGCGGGCCGGGGCGGGATCCCCGGCGGCACCGAACGCAACCTCGCCGCGGCGGAGGCTGTGGTTTGGGAACACTCTCTGACTGCGGCCGAGCGGTACCTGATGGTGGATGCGCAGACCTCGGGCGGATTGCTGCTCGCGGTGGCGCCGGCCCGGTTGGATGAGTTGTTGAAACGGCTCAGGGAAGAGAAGACCCTGGCCGCCGCGGTGATAGGGGAGATTACGGAGAGAGACCAGGGAGTGCGGGTGACAAAAGGGTTGGCAAGAGATCCTTCGCAGCGCTCGGGATAGGATGGCTTTCCACTGGACGGTTCAGCGGGTGGACCAGCTGGAACGGGCGATCCGGGACGGAAGCCGGGTGGCCGTGAACCGGCGGGGCACCGAGTACCTGGTCATCGCCCTTCGCATGGCCAGCGTTCGGCAGCGCGACGCGTTTGTCGGCCGCCACCCCATGACGGGCGAGGAGATGACCTTCATCCTGGACGAGTTGGAGAGCTTCCAGATCGTGAGTTAGATCACCCACCGCCCCCCGAAGCCCCAAGGCTATGTAGGTCACAGACTTCCTCGCCCCACTCCGCAAGATTACCAGCTCATGGGCATCATCTAAATCGTGCCGGCGTAACCGGATACGATCGGCTTGCCACCCGCGCCAGGTTGTGTGATGCAATTTCTCAAGCACGTGATCGACTTCTTTACCCGGGGCTCCAAGCGTCCGATCCGGCGGCTGCTGGCGTACTACACCGTGCTGCTCGGGTTCACGACCCTGGTGCTGTACGCGTTCCCCGTGCTGGAACGCCAGCTCTTTTCGGGGGAACGGATCGAGCAGCTCACCACCTCGCCCCAGATGCTGCAGGACGGGCTCAGTGATCAGCAGTTCGAGACGCCGACCATCGCACTGCCGGCTCGGGTGGAGCTGGCCATCACCACGTTTGCCGTTCTGCTCAGCGTGCTCTTGCTGATGCTACCGGTCTCCTGGGTCTACATGACGTCGCGACGAACCCGGGGCTACGATCAATCGATCGTGCAGACCATGATCATCCTGCCCCTCGTGGTGGCCGGGATCGTCCTGATCGTGCGCAACAGCCTGGCCCTGGCCTTCAGCCTGGCCGGCATCGTGGGAGGAGTCCGGTTCCGGAACACCCTGGACGATGCGCGGGACGCGGTCTTCATCTTCCTCGCGATCGCGGTGGGACTCTCGGCGGGCGTCCAGGCCCTGACGGTTTCCCTGCTGATCTCGCTGGTCTTCAATTTCGTGGTTCTGTTCATCTGGCGGTCTGATTTCGGGCAGAACGTGCTGGAGGGAGCCCCGTCGACCACGTGGGCCGAGCCGCTCAAGGAACTGGCGTCCACCAGCAAGAAGAACGGGGACAGTGTGCCGGATCGCGAGCTGGCGATGGCCCTGACGCCCAAGAAGCTCGAAGCGCTGAAGGAGAAGTTCAACCGGGTGCAGGCCATCGTGGGCCCCAAGGGAAAGAAACGGTTCGACTCCGTCCTGTTCGTGACCACCGAAGACATCCCCGAGGCGCAGGCCGTCCTCGAGCCGCTACTCCAGGACGAGACCAAGCGCTGGAAGCTGGACGAAGTGGTGAGCAATGACGGGAAGCCATCGGAGCTCTTCTACCTGGTGCGACTCAAGAAGACTGAGACCCCGGAAGGATTCCTGACGGCCATCAGGGCGAAGGCCGGTAACCGGGTCCTGAGCGCGGACCTGGATACCGGACAGTCCGCAGCCAAGAATTCGAAATAACATGCTGAGATCCGTGCTTTGCGGGGCGCTCGGCGCCCTCGCGCTGGCCGGCTGCCGCGGGCAGGAGAGCAAGGAAGCGGCGGTCGACTCGACCGAGTTGGCCACCCGCGCCACCCGACTGGAGCAGCTGAAGCAGCGCACCGACTCCGCTTCCCGCGATGAGCCCATCGCGCGGTGGGTATTGCCCACGAGCCTGAGCGAGATCTCCGGGCTCGCCCTGACCGGGGACGGCCGCCTGCTGGCCCACGACGACGAGTCAGGCAGCGTCTGGGTCTTCGACTACCGGCGCGGCATCATCCTCAAACAGTTCCACGTCGGCAACAATATCCACGAAGACTTCGAAGGCATCACGATCGCCAACGGCGATATCTACCTGCTGGCCAGCAATGGGAAGCTGTACCAGTTCCAGGAAGGGGCCGAAGGCACGAAGGTCCGTTTCAGCAGGCACGACACCGACCTGGGCAAGGAGTGTGAATTCGAAGGCATCGCGTTCGATTCCACCCGCAACGAGCTGGAGCTGGCCTGCAAGAACGTGGGAACCAAGAGTCTGCGGGACCAGCTGGTGATTTACCGCTTGAGCCTGGCGACCGGGGTGAGCGACCGGATTTCCCGATTGACGATACCCCAGAGCCAGATCATCGGCGGACATGACTGGAAGCTGTTCAAGCCCAGCGATATCACCATTGACCCGATCACCGGTAACTACGTCTTGCTTTCGTCGCAGGAGCAGGCGGTGCTGGTGATCACTCCGGACGGTGCCGTCGTATCGGTGCGCTCGTTGCCGCCGGGGCACGACCAGGCCGAAGGCATCGCGATCACCGCCGACAGTATTCTGATCGTGAGCGACGAAGCGGTCCGCAAACCCGCCGCGATCACTCTGTATCGCTGGCCCTGACGCCGTGACCAGTCGCCGGGCACGCGCCCTCCTCCCCTGGGTCGCGGTCCTGCTGGTCGGGGGTGGATCGGCGGCCCGGGCCCAGCAGGCCGCGAGTCCGGGCCCGGACAGCGTGGTCGTGGCGGCGGAACCGCGGTACGCCGTGGGGTGGCTGCGCCGGCAGTTTTTCGGAGGCCACTACCGGAGTCTCTGGAAGACCCCCGTGAGATTCCCGGTGCTCGACCTCCAGCACTTCGGCGGAGGGCTCCACCCGGACAAAATCGGGGGCGGACTGCAGACCCGGACCTTGCGGTTCACCTCTCCCAGCGGCGACTACACCTTCCGGCCGCTCCAGAAGGACAGCGTCGTATCCGCCCAGAAGTACCGCAACACCATCATCGAAGCGGTCATGAAGGACGCCAACGCCGCGACCCATCCCGCGGGTGCCATCCTCTCCGACCCGTTGTACACGGCGGCGGGCGTGCTGCATCCTCATCCCCAGCTGGTCGTCATGCCGGATGATCCGGCGCTGGGGAAATTCCGGGCTGAGTTCGCCCATCTGTTGGGCGCCATCGAGGAGTACCCCACGGTGCCGGACCACGGCACCGGGTTCGCGGGCGCCGGGGAGATCATCGACAGCGACGAGCTGCTCAAGCTCATCAACCGGGATCCGAGCCAGCGGATCGATGCCCGGGCGTTCCTCCGGGCTCGGCTCATGGACATGCTGGTGAACGATTGGGACCGCCATGCCGGACAGTGGAAATGGGCCCGGGGCGGGACCCTGGGCACCGTGTGGCAGCCCATCTCGCGCGACCGGGACCGCGCCTTTGTTTCGTACAGCGGAATCCTGCCTTCCATGGCGCGGCTGATGTTGAGCAATGCCACGCCGTTCCGGGGCGAGCCTCCCCGGGTCAAAGGTCTCATCTACAACAGCCTCGACCTCGATCGCCGGCTACTGTTGCCGCTCGAGAAACCGGTATGGGACTCGGTCGCCCAGGAGCTGGTCCGCAAGGTGAGCAACGCGGTCATCGATTCCGCGTTCGCCCGGCTTCCCAGTGAGTACCAGTCGCTCGAACCGACGCTGGTGCCCATGTTGCGCCTGCGCCGGGACGGTTTGACGAAGACCGCAGACGATTTCTTCCAGGTGGTCAACCGGGTGGCCGACATCCATGCCACCGATGCCGCGGAGCTGGCCCAGGTTCGAGTGATGGAGGACGGCTCGGTGCGGGTCGCGCTGAGCCGCGGGTCGGGAACCCCGTATTTCGAGCGGCAGTTCTCAATCGCCCAGACCGGGGAAGTCCGGGTCTACCTGCACGGCGGTGACGACCGGGCGGTCGTGAGCGGAACCGCTGCCCACAGCCCGACGGTCCGGGTAATCGGTGGTGCCGGCCGCAACGCCCTGATCGACTCTTCCAGCGTGTCGGGTCACCGGGGCGCCAGGCTCTACGATAACGGCAAGGTTGACGCGGTCGAGTACGGCCCCGACACGCTGTTCAACCGGCGCCCCTGGATCACCCGGTTCGGCGAAAAGGTCGCGCCTGGACCGGACTACGGGGCGAAGTTTGCCCCGGTCCTGGCGCTCGGAAGCGACCGCGATGTCGGCCTGGTTCCCCGGATCGGCATCAGCTACACGACTTTTGGGTTCCTGCGGCGTCCCTATGCGCGCCGGCTCACCCTGGCGCTGGAACATTCCACTCGTATCGGGCACAGCCGGCTCGCAGCGAGCTACGACCAGCAGCTGGAGGATTCCCGGATCCACTGGATGGTGGGTGCCGGGGTGTCCGACTTCGAAGTGATCCGCTTCCGCGGGCTGGGCAACAACACGCCAGGCGGTAATGACGCCTTTTTCGAGGTAGATCAGCGGCAGTGGCGCCTGGAGCCTGCGATCGGTATCCGGATCAGCACCAAGAACGATCTCAGCTTCGGGCCGGTGTTCAAGTACTCGCAGATGGACTCCAACACCAATACGTTCGTCACCACGACCCGGCCCTATGGCTCGGGAGACTTCGGCCAGGCTGGCGTCGCCCTCAGGTTCCAGCTGGACGAGCGGGATAGCACGGTGTTTCCTACGCGGGGCGTTCGTGCCGAGGCGGAGGCCGCAGTGTATCCCGCGGTCTGGGACGTACAGAACACCTTCGGAAGCCTTCGCGCCGTCGCCATGGGCTATCTCCGGCTTCCCGTGCCCACTCATCCGGTAGTCGCAGTCCGGCTGGGTGGTCAGAAGGTCCTGGGCGACTTTCCCTTCTACGAGGCGGCGTTCCTGGGCGGCGGGACGACCATTCGCAACCTGCGCTACCAGCGTTACGCCGGCGATACCGAAGTGGACGGCACGGTGGAACTCCGCTTCCGGCTGGCCAACGTCCATTTCATCCTTCCCCTGGACGTGGGCGTGTTCCCGCTGGTGGAGACCGGCCGGGTCTGGGCCGATGGCGAGTCCCCGGGCGGCTGGCACTCGGCCTACGGCGGCGGAGTATGGATCGGTCTGCCGGATCCCTCGAAATCGATTTCCATCTCGATCACCAACAGCGACCTGAGTCAGATGTTATTGCGGGCGGGGCTGACGTTCTAGGAGCAATCCATGCGACCCAACGACGATAACGGGCGGCTTCCGCCTGAAGTTCGCCCTTTCCGGGTCCTCCTCATCGCGGGGTCCCAGCGGCGCCAGTATGACTGTCCCGGGGCGGACTCGAAGGCCCGCACCCTGATGCTGCGGATGGCGGACCGGCTGCCCCAGGAGTGGGAGGTGGACTACGAGGACCTGGGCAACGTCTGGAACCGGGAGCAGATCAGGAGCTGCAACGGCTGCGTCTCCAGCTCGGCGGCGCTCTGCGTGTGGCCCTGCAACTGCTACGAGAAACACAGCCGGGGCATGCCAGACCTGATGTGGAACCTGGACTTGTACGCCCGGCTCGACCTGGCCGACGCATGGGCCATCATCGGGCCGGTGAACTGGTACGCCCCCACCAGCAATCTCAAGGCGATGTTCGACCGGCTGGTGTGCATGAACGGCGGGAATCCCCGGGAAGACCTGATCGGCCACAAGGATCCGGCCCTGGCCATCGCGCTGGAGCATTCCGACCAGTGGGAGGAACTGTGCCAGAATCACCTGGAAGGGAGGACCGCGGCGTTCTTCTCTTACGGTGATGGGGGCGCCGATGAGTTGGGGGAAGATGGGAAACCCAGCTGGCTCCTCCACAAGGAGTGGTTTGATTCCGACAATGAACCATTCGAGGACATGCGCGACGCGTATCAGCAGTTGGTCTGGCAGTGCCGGTACAGCGGCATCGAGGTGCCCGACACGCTCTGGCGGCATTGCGAGTTCGGACGGGACAAGAAGTACAGCGAGAACCAGGCGGAGCACATGATCCACGAGGACGCGGTCATGGCGGAGTTTGACGGGTGGATCACGGCGTTCGCGAAGCACGTGGAGAAGAAGGGCAAGGTCCCGCCCGGGAAGTACCGGGCTTACGGATACCGGCCGCCTTCTCACCTGATGGCGGACATCAAGACCAAGCTCCGGGGACTCCGGATGCTGCTCGGCGTGCCGATCCCCGGCACCTCGCCCGAAATCCAGCAACGGCTCGGACTCAACCGTGATGCGCGGATTCGCTACAAGGAAGGGGAGGGCGAGCGGCTGCGATCGGGCAAATAGCGCCCCTCACTATCTTCCTTCCGTGCCCACACCACCCATCGCCATAGTTCATCTCGACGAAAGCTGCCTCGGCAATGGCCGCGAGGGTGACAACCCGGGCGGCGCCGGTGCCCTGGTCGAGGTGAAGATCCGGAGCGGCATCGAGCGGCGCGACGTCACCCGGCACCAGCCGGCCAGCACCAACAACCGGATGGCGCTGATCGGCGCCACTGCGGTGCTCCAGGTGCTCAGTGGCAAGGGGCAGCGGGTCCGGGTCCTGATGGTCTCCGACTCCCAGTACCTGATCCGCGGGATGCGGGAGTGGGTGCCCGGGTGGATCCGGCGGAACTGGACCCGCAAGGGCGGGCCGATCGAGAACCTCGAGCTCTGGCGGTCGCTGGTCGACGTGGCGCGGGCGCACGATGTCCAGTGGACCTGGGTGCGGGGCCACGCCGGTCACCCCAAGAACGAATATGCCAATGACCTCGCGGTCGATGCGGCGAAAAACCAGGCCAGCGCACCGGACGCGATGGCATCCGGCTTCGCCGCCTGGCTGGAGAAGAAACGATCAAAGAAACAGTACCTCGACTACGATCCCGACTCGGCGTTCCTGACGCTGGAGCGGAGGCTCGCGGCGGGAGAGCAGATCGGGATCGTCGAGTGAGGCCACGAAGACGCTACCGCTTCAAACTCAAACAAGACGGTAGGACGGACGGTAGGACGGTAAGAATTGAGATGCGGCATCCCAGCGAGCGCGAGATTCTGCCGGCCCCAGCAAGACCCCTCGTTGCACTCGGGATAAAAGCCCTGTTACCGTCTTACCGTCCTACCGTCTTTTCAGGCTACAGACCTACGCTGACGGCCACTCTCCCGGTCACCGCATCCGTCGGCGCCGAGTAGATCTGCCCGCTGATGGCAAACCGGGTACCGGGGAACCAGCTGGCCCCGGCGAACAGCACCGCCCGCTGCAGGTCCACCTCCACTCTCCGCCGGTCTACCTGGCCGAACTGGTTGGTGAAGTTCACCCGGAACCTGGGATGCAGTACGTTGAATCCGCCGCCGAGGTAGGGCTGGAAGCGTCCTCCGCCGAGGGTCCAGCCGACGCTGGCATCGGCGCCGAAGATGTTGGGATGAAATTCCTCGTTCGATTTCGTTCCGTTAAAGCACTCGCTAATCGGGTCCTTGAGGGCCGCGTCGTCGCAGACGATCGGCGCGTGGATGACGCCCACGGTCGCATGGCCCCGGAGTCCCAGGGTCATGCCGCCCAGCGCGAAGGTCCTGGTCAGGGCGACCCCGAAAATGCTGGGCTTGGCCCCTTTCACTCTTACGGGCGGGATGTAGCTGGCTTCCAGCGCGAACCCTCCGGGGAGGCCAAGGCTCATCCGGGGCCGGGGAAGCAGCGGGCCAAAGTCGACGTTCTCCGGACCCTTCCCGGGCCGGCAGGTGGTGGGAGTCGCGGTGGAATCATCGATATTGGGCAGGTAACTGGTTTCCACTCCGGCCCGAACGTGCCAGGCCGCCAGGGGCGCGGGCGCGCCCCCGGGCGCAAAGGCGATCGGAACAGAGAAGATCCCGAAGACCTGGGCTTCATGCGAATCCTTGGCGGGGAAACAGTCTCCCTGGGCCCGGACCACGGCCGGGACGGCAAGCATGAGGCAGCACAGCAGCGATCGCATCCGGACTCCTTTTTCTTGACTGTAGTGGCAAGGGGGAGAGAGATTCCCCGCGTGACCGAGCTCGAACGTTTCTTCCGCCGACTGGTGGACAACCTGATCGCGATCGACCCGGCCAGGTTGCATCGCCCCGTCGAACTGGGCGAGATCGCCCAGGCCATCGTCCCCTACCGGACCAACCGGCGGGCGCTCGGGCTGGAAAGCAACGAAGACTACGACATGGTACTGCTTCGCCTCTGCAGTGGCGAGGGAGGCTATGTCCGGACCGAGCCGCCCGAGGTCCAGCAGGCCTTTGCCGCCCAGGCCAGCAGCCCCAACCCCGACCTCTCCATTCTACGCGACCTGGGAACCACCGGACTCATCCTCGCCACCGAGCAACTGGCCTACGCCCTGGGCCCCGAGCCTGATGCCGCCTTTGCGCCGCCCGAGGCAGAAGAAGACCTCATTCCCCATCGCCCTGTAGACGCCTCGGTGATCCCACTTGATTCCGTGCGCTGGACCCGGGCCACCATCGAACCCGTCGCGGATGAAGAAGAAACCCCCGCGGACCCGGCGGAACGGACCGGGCGCTGCAGTTACTGCGGCGGATCCCTTCCGACCAACCGGACCGTGAATTTCTGCCCCCACTGCGGCGAAAGCCAGTCCTATGTCCGGTGTCCCAGTTGCCAAGCCGAGGTGGAGCTCGGCTGGAAGCACTGTGTCAGTTGTGGGGCGGCCATACTCGATGAGTAGAAATATGGGATTCTGCGATTTTGGGAATGTGGGAACAGCTTCGATGCCATTCCCGAAATCCCGGAGTCCCAAAATCCCATATTTCGTTTCTGGAGAGTAATGTCCCACCAGATCGCAGTCATACCAGGCGACGGGATCGGCCCCGAGGTCATCCGCGCGGCGTTGCCGGTCATCGAAAAGGCGGCCCAACTCGAGGGCGCCAAACTCACCTTCGAAATGCTGCCCTATTCCGCCGATCACTACCTCAAGACCGGCGTCACCCTTCCCGATGAAGCCTTCCAGCATTTGCGCAATGGCGTCGATGCCATCATCCTCGGCGCCCTGGGCGATCCCCGGGTTCCGGACAACGAACACGCGCGGGACATCCTCCTCGGATTGCGCTTCCGGCTCGACCTCTACATCAACTTCCGCCCGGTCACCCTGCTCAACTCCCGGCTGACACCGTTCAAGGGTAAATGGCAGCCGGCGGGAAGCCAGCGGGGAAAGACGATCGACTTCGTCGTCTTCCGGGAGAACACCGAAGGACAGTACCAGGGATTCGGCCGGGCGGAGCAGGTCGGAACCGCCGAGGAAAAGCAGGTCTCCGAGGAGATCCATACCCGGAAGGGCGTCGAGCGGATCATCGACGCCGCCTTTCGCTGGGCCCTCGCGCACGGCCGCACCCGCATCACCCTGTGCGACAAGGCGAACGCGGTCCCCCACCAGCGGATCTGGGGCCGGATCTTCGGCGAGGTCGGGGCCAACTATCCCGGCATCGAGCGGGAGCACCGTTACGTGGATGCGCTCGCCATGGAGCTGGTGCGGAACCCGGAGCGCTTCCAGGTCATCGTCGCCAATAATCTCTATGGCGACATCCTCTCCGACCTGGGTGCCGGCCTGGTCGGCGGGCTGGGCCTGGCGGCCAGCGCCAACCTGCATCCCGGGCACCCCGGGCTCTTCGAGCCGGTGCACGGCTCGGCCCCGCCCCTGGCGGGGAAGAATGTCGCCAACCCGATGGCGGCGATCCTGACCGGCGGGCTGATGCTGGAGTCGCTCGGATTTCCCAAGGCGTCGGAACGATTGGAGCAGGCTGTCCGGCGGGTGCTCGCCGATGGTCCCACCACGCCGGACATCGGGGGGAAGTCCGGCACCGACGAGGTAGCCAGGGCCGTTTCCCAGGCAGTGTAGCAAGGCTGTCCATCAAACCCACCGCCGGACGTCACCTCTGCAGCCCCCTCCAACACAACGATTCAGCGTGAACAGAGATGAGAGCGGGAATGGTGGTCTGCGGCTGGCTGGTGCTTGCCCTGGCCGGATGCGAATGCGACAGCACCAGCGCGGGTGAGTTGGTCCTGGCACCGGAGGAACCGCTTTGCCATCCCTGGCCATCGTGTACGACCTGGACCACCGACAGCGCCCTCGCGTTGACCCAGGCAACACCGGCCAAGCTGAGTGACAGGGTCAAGACCGGTCACCATGCAGTGGCCGACTTCGAACTGTCGGTTCCCGGAGAATCCGTCCGGGTTTGGCTCAAGGCGGCAACCAGGTACCGGCTGGAATACGATGGACCGGAAGGGTCCGTCATCGTCCGGGCGCCAGGTAGTCACGTGACTGGATTGCCGACCGTCGGGGTTGGCCACCTGGCGAGTGCGAGCGGACTCCGGGTGCATGAGTTCAGGGCAGGGCCCGGAGGGGCTTACGAATTCATTGCGGGCCCGCTCATCGACGGCAGCATGCCAGTCAGGCTGTACGGGATGTAAGGGTCCCTGCTGGCGCCGCAATCCTTGACGACCCATTCAATCACGGTACACTGAGTCATCCGATACATCTCCGAGGACTCGTGATCCGGTCCATGGGCCTGGTGGTAGCCGCCACCTTTGGAATCGTAGTGTCCGCCCAGGCCCAGCAGCCGGCCGACAGTGCCGACGTGCTGGTCTTTTCCGGTTCCTTTACCACCGGGTCACGCGAATTTGTCCGGGTCTTCCTCCAGAACGGGCAGGTCTACCGGGCCGAGGTCAATGTGGGAGCGGTAAGCTTCCGGATCCGCCCTCGCCATCCTGATCGGGGAGAACCACCCACCGTGGTGCAGATCCGGACCGATGCTGCCAGCGGTGAATCGGTCTACGAGATTCGCCCCTTCCAGGATGATGAGTATGAGGTCAAGGTTGAAGATTTTCCGGAGGGTGAAACCGCGACGCTGAACATTTACCGTGATATCCGGGCCTCCCGGCGGAGACAGGGCATCGTAGCGAATCGGGGCGGCGGCCATACCTCCGTTGGAATCGAGTTTGCGGCCGGATCTCACACCAACTACCAGATCAGCCCGCTCGAGTCGTTCAACAAGGTGGACCGGGCCGGGGCGAATGTGGAGGGCTGCCTCCTGTTGCACCCTGGGGTTCCCGGTGTCTGGGGCTGCATCATCGGTGTCGGTCTTCACAACTCGAGTGGCACAACGAAGATCACCTGGTTCTTTGCTGAGCCTCGGTTCCGGCTGGCGGGCGGCGCCGAAAGGATGCGTCCGGAATTCGGAGTTCTGACCCGGGCGGCCATCGCAACGGCCGAAGGCAATCCCACTTTTGTTGCGCTCGGTGCCTACGCTCGATTGTGGCTCGGTAGCGTGCCGGGGAAAGGATTGAGCGTCGGCGTTTCCGGATTCCACGCCTTCCTGTTCGGGACCAAGGCCGACCAGGACACCTTCAACCAGTTCACCGCGGCGCTTTCCTACAGCTTCTAACCCCTTGTCAGTTCGCACGTTCAGCGGCCGCCGCGAGGGGGCCGCTGTACGCTTATATTTCCCCGTCCCAGAAACTCTCCAAGCCATGCGAATGAAGGGGTTATGAAGACCCAAGGCAAGCAGAAAGACGTCGTCTTCCTCTCCGGCGCCCGCACCGGGTTCGGCAGCTTCGGCGGCACCCTCAAGGACTTTACCGCGACCGAGCTCGGCGTCTTCGCCGCCAAGGCCGCGCTGGAACGCGCCAACGCGCCATCCATTGACCACGTGGTGTTCGGCAACGCCCTCCAGACCTCGGCCGACGCCATCTATCTCGCGCGCCATGTGGCGCTGCGCTCCGGCCTGCCGATCGAAACCCCCGCGGTAACGGTGAACCGGCTCTGCGGCTCCGGGTTCGAGTCCATCATCCAGGGCGCGCAGCAGATCCTGCTCGATGAATCGAGAGTGGTGCTGGCCGGCGGCGCGGAATCGATGAGCCAGGCGCCCCATATCGTGCGGGGCGCTCGGTGGGGACTCCGGCTGGGGCCGGCGGCCCCGTTCGAGGACCTGCTGTGGGAGTCGCTCAAGGATCCGCAGTGCGGATTCTCCATGGCGGAGACGGCCGAGAACCTGGCGGAGAAGTATTCGATTCCCCGCTCCGAGGTGGACTGCTACGCGCTGCTGAGCCAGGCGCGGGCCAAAGAGGGGTGGGCGTCGGGTGTCTTCAAGGACGAAGTGATCCCGATTCCGATCCGGAACCGGAAGACCAAACAGGATGAGCCGTGGGCCGCGGACGAGCATATGCGGCCGGAGACCACGGCCGAGGGCCTGGCGAAGTTGCCGCCTTACTTCAAGAAGGACGGCGTGGTGACCGCCGGCAACGCGTCGGGCATTTGCGATGGAGGCGCCGCGGTGGTGATCGCGGCCGAGGACGCGGTTCCGGCCGGGGTGAAACCGCTGGGTCGGCTGGTCTCCTGGGCGGTCGCCGGGGTGGAGCCCAGGTACATGGGGATCGGCCCGGCGCCCGCCGCGCGCAAGGCGCTCGCCAAGGCCGGCATGACGCTGGACCAGATGGACCTGGTTGAAGTGAACGAGGCGTTCTCGGCCCAGTACGTGGCCGTGGAGAAGGAATTGGGGCTGGACCGCGAGCGGACCAACGTGGACGGCGGCGCGATCGCGATCGGTCACCCACTGGCGGCGAGCGGCACCCGGATCACGCTGCATCTGCTGTATGCGCTCAAGCGCAGAGGTAAGCGGTTTGGATTGGGGAGTGCCTGCATTGGTGGTGGGCAAGGGGCGGCGGTTATCGTCGAGGCGTTTTGAATCTGAGACTTCGGGACTCTGGGATTTTGGGAATGATTTCTCTGCAATTCCCCCATGCCGGCATTCCCAGAGTCCCAGAATCCCAGAATCCCAAATTCCTGGAGCTGTGATGGACGTTCTTTTAGGCGCTTTGGCGGCTGTGGTCGCCTACTCGTTTTTGAGTCTCCGCGTCCTCAAGCAGTACGAGCGCGGGGTCACCTTTTTCCTGGGCAAGTTCTGGGGAACCAAGGGACCGGGGCTGGTATTCGTGCCCCTGGGGCTGTCCCACCAGAAGCGGGTGTCACTCCGCATCATGGCCGTCGATATCCCGCCCCAGGACGTGATCACCCGGGACAACGTCACCCTCAAGGTGAACGCGGTCCTGTACATGAAGGTCGGGGACCCCGAGAAGGCGGTCATCGAGATCGAAGACTACCGCTACGCCACCAGCCAGCTGGCCCAGACCACGCTGCGCTCGGTGCTGGGCGAAGTCGAGCTGGACGAATTGCTGGCCGACCGGGAGAAGATCAACGCGATCCTCAAGAAGATTATCGACCAGCGGACCGAGGCGTGGGGCATTGAAGTCTCGGCGGTCGAAGTGAAGGACGTGGACCTGCCCACCGAAATGAAGCGGGCCATGGCGCGGCAGGCGGAAGCAGAGCGGGAACGGCGCTCCAAGGTCATCGCGGCACAGGGCGAGCTCCAGGCCTCGCAGACCCTGGCCGAGGCGGCCCACACCCTGGCCCAGGAGCCGGTCGCGATCCAGCTTCGCTATCTCCAGACGGTGACGGAGATCGCCGCCGAGAACAATTCGACGACCATCTTCCCGATCCCGATCGAGATGTTCCGCCCGTTCATCGCCGCCATGGAGCACAGCGCCAAGGGATCCCAGGCAGCGGGACAGCCGTCGCTCCCGGCCCCGGACCCCTCGCTCATGCTCCCCCGGATCGAAGTCGGCGAGCCGGTCCGGAAGAAAGAGTAGGCTGTGGCTGGAGACCCCCCGGCCCGGATCGACCGGGCAACGCTCGAACGCATCATCCAGCGCGCCGCTGAGCTGCAAACCGGCACGCGCGACATCGGCGACAATCTCTCCCCCGACGAAGTCATCAAGCTGGGCCGGGAAGTCGGGATCCCCGAGGGTTATCTCCAGCAGGCCATGCTGGAGGAAAGCACCCGGGTCGAACTCCCCGGCAAGGGCGGTTTCTGGAGCCGTGTCATCGGCCCCACCATGCTCGCCGCGCAGCGGGTGATCCAGGGCGAACCCGGCGACATCGAAGCGGCGCTGCTCCGCTATATGGAAGAGCACGAGTTGCTGGCCATCCAGCGGCAGCAGTCCGGACGGATCTCGTGGGAACCTCTCGGTGGGTTCCAGGCCGCGCTCCGCCGCTCCACGGCCATGCTCGGCGGAGGCAAGCGGCCGTTCATGCTGGCCCAGGCCGACTCGGTGTCCGCGACCATCGTGCGATTGGAGCCGGGGTACTGCAACGTGGTGCTGACGGCCGATCTCGATAAGCGGCGCGCCGGTTACCTGGGCGGCACCCTTACACTGGTGGGGGCGTCCGTGGCGGCGGCGGCGGCGATCGCGGTGATGTCGCCGTTCATCCTGGTGGCGCTGGCGCCACTGCCGTTCGGCTTGGGGCTGGGATACCTTGTGACCCGCCGTTACCGCCCGGTGGCGGAGCGGGCCCAGCTGGGACTGGAGCGGGTCCTGGATAATCTCGAGCGGGGCTCGGTGAAGCCCGCGCACCAGTTGCCACCCCCGACCACCGGGCTGATCGGCAATATTGCGGATGAGATCCGGAAGGCATTGAAACCCAGGTAGGGGAGTGCGTCGGGTTGTCTGGTACCGGCGTTTGAGCTCTGCAAAATCTCAACGCAGAGGACGCCGAGGATACGCAGAGTTCGCCGAGGACTGCGAATGCTCCCTTTGTCTGACAAATGGCTGAACTTCCTTCAGAGTCAGCCAGAGACTGGCATGACTTATCAGATTGGGACTATCCGTTTGCGGGATGGCCGCGAGTTTCCTCAAGCTGTCATCATTCAGTCAACGATCATTTCAGATGTCCGGGGGCATAAGGAGATTCCGTTTGTTGAGGATGATATTACGCGAATTGAGATAACCCACTACAAATGGGATTGGAAGAAGGAGCGGTAATTCTTGTGGCAGTTTGTACGACCACTGCGCATCCTCTGCGTCCTCGGCGTTAAAGCGGTAGCAGAGCTGAAATCGCAGTAGATGTACGAGGTCCCGAAAAAAGTCGGCAAGATTCCTCGTTTCACTCGGAATGACAACCAACTAGGGGTATATGGCTGAAATCAAGAAAGTCGGCGTGCTGGGCTGCGGCCTCATGGGCAGTGGGATCGCGCAGGTCGCGGCAGCCGCCGGATACCAGACAGTGGCGCGGGAAGTGGCGCAGGCGCCGCTCGACAAGGGCAAGGCCGGTATCACCAAGTCGCTCGACAAGTTCGTGGAGAAGGGCAAGCTGACCCCGGCCGATCGCGATGCGACGCTGGGCCGGCTCTCCTTCGCCACCGACATCGCGGCCCTCAAGGATTGCGACATCATCATCGAGGCCGTCACCGAGGACCTCGGCCTCAAGAACGGCATGTGGAAAGAGCTGGATTCGCTCTGCGGGATGCACACCATCTTCGCGTCCAATACCTCGAGCCTCACCATTGCGGCCATGGCGGCGGCCACCAAGCGGCCCGACCGGTTCGTCGGTCTCCACTTCTTCAACCCGGTGCCGCTGATGCAGCTGGTCGAGGTGGTCCGGACCGTCACCACCAGTCCCGACACCTTCGAAAAGGCGCTCAACTTCGGCCGCAGCCTGGGCAAGGAAGCGGTCGCCGCCAAGGACAACTCCGGATTCATCGTGAACCTGTTGCTGGTCCCCTACCTCCTCGATGCCATCCGGGCGCTGGAACGGGGCGTAGGGCATACGGCGGACATCGATAACGCGATGAAGCTGGGCTGTGGCTACCCCATGGGGCCCTTCACCCTGCTCGATTTCGTGGGCAACGACACGACCTACAAGATCGCGGAGATCATGTTCGAGGAGTATCGGGAGGCCCGGTACGCGGCGCCGCCGCTGCTCAAGCGAATGGTGCTGGCCGGGATGTATGGTCGAAAGAGCGGGAAAGGATTCTACGACTATTCGATGAATCCGCCGGTGGTGGTGGACCTGGGTTTATGAAACGGCAACGTGTCATCCCGAACGGAGTGAGGGATCTTCTTGCCTTGAGAAGATTCCTCGTTCCACTCGGAATGACATTCGGGTGCGTTATTGCCATCGCTGCCTGTCAGGCCTCCACCACCCGCCCGACGTTCGGCCCCATTACCGGGGCCCCGAGCGTAATCGTGCAGTTGTCGCGAGCGCACGCGACCACCCTCCTCTCCGACCTGCTCAAGGCCGATAGCATCCCGGTGACCAAGGTCGAAACCCGGGACGGCTTCCTGGAGAGCCCCTGGTTCGACAGCGCGACCGGCAAGCCGACCCGGCGGCGGCCGCTCGGCACCGACGAAATCCGGGTGCGGGCCTGGGTGGATCCCGAGAAGCCGCTGTTCAGCCGCATTACGGTGGAGACTTTGTACCGGCAGATCACCGACCCGTCCCTGCCCGACCGGGAGCTGGACCGGCAGCTGCCGCCGGAACATCCGGTCGCGGCGCGGGTGCGTGCCATGCTCGACTCTCTCGACAAGAAATATGGCGAGCCTGATAGACCTTGATGAGACGTATCTGCCCATCGGGCAGATGCGCCAGATTACCAGTGTTTCGGAATTCCAGGGGCATTCCATCGTCTGCGAGATGGCGCTCCAGGATCACTGGGTCTACGCCATACATTTTCCCGGAGATCCAATCATGCCCGGCTCTCTGATCCTCGAGGCGGCCGGACAGGTCACGGCACTCTGGGCCTGGATGGATGGTCAGCGCGGCAAGCCCCGGATGGTGAAAGCGAACGGCGAGTTCCGGGCGCCGGTGGGCCCCGATGCCGGGCACCTCACCTTCCGCGCTACCATCAAGAAGAAGCAGAGACTCAACTTCGGGACCGTACACGTCCTGATCGGTGATGTGGAAGTGGGGATCGTACACAACTGCATCGCTGTTGTTTAACTGCCAACGCAAAGGCGCGAAGACGCAAAGAACCGATTGAATGGGTTCGGCTTCGGCCTTGGCGTCTTTGCGTTATGCATTTTGACAGACTTACGATGGCTTCGATTTCCGCATTATGGCGAAGAGTCCTAATCCAAGGCCGATTGCTGCCAGCAGCTGCCAGATCTCACGGGCCGGCCTCGTAGTAAGCAACCCCACACAGACCAGCACGCTCACCACCGCAACAATCTCCCCCGCCGGAACCCTGAACTCACCCCTCGGCGCATCGGCTCGCCGCCGGAGCACCGGGAGGGCGGCGCAGGTCGCGAGGTAGGTAAGGATCCGGATCTCCACCGTGAAAGTGGCGGCGGACGCAAAGCTGCTGAGCAGCGTCACCAGGAGCAGGCATCCCGAAGTGATCGCCAATCCCAGCCAGGGCGTGCGGTAACGGGGATGCACCTGGGCCAGCAAGGCCGGCAGCTGGCCTTGCTCCGCCATCGCGAAGGGCAATCGTCCCGCGGCCAGGACGATGGTATGGGCTACGCCGATCGTGGACAGCATCGCCCCGACCACCATGAACGCCCCCGCCTTGCCGCCGAGTGCGTGGCGCGCGGCGTCGGCCAGCGGCCGGGTCGAAGTGGCCAGCTCGGGCAGGGTGCCGACCGCCACGACCTGCACGCCCAGGTAGACCAGGGTGACGATACCGAGCCCGGTGAGCAGTGCGAAGGGAATGGCGCGGGCGGGATCCTTGATCTCGCCGCCCGGGATCGACATGATCTCGAACCCGCTGAAGGCGTAGACGGCGAGCAGCACTGACCCGGTGTACCCGTTCGCCGACGGCATGGCGAGCTGGCCCAGCCGAGAGCGGTCCACGAAGAACAGGCCCACCACGATGAACGCGAACAGCGGAATCAGCTTCGCGGCGGTCAGCCCGTCGTTCAACAGCGCCGCTCGACGCACCCCGATCAGGTTCACCAGGGTCAGTCCCGCGACAACGCCCGATACCACGGCCACCCGCGGGATGCCGCCGGTGATCGCGGGGAAGAAGTATCCGCTGTAATCGAGGAAGAGGTTGATGACCGCCGCAAAACCCAGCAGCCGGGCAATCCAGAGCAGGTAGCCGATCTCGAACCCGACCAGCGGGCCGAAAGTGCGGAGGGCGTAGAGGTAGGGCCCTCCGGTTTCGCCAAACCGGCTCCCCACTTCGGCAAAGCACAGGGTGATAAGCGCGACGGCGAGCGCCGCTCCCAGGACCGCGAAGATGCTGGCGGCGCCGATCTTCGCGAAGAGCAGCGCGGGCACCCCGAAAATGCCGGCGCCGATGACGCAGTTCACCGCAAAGGCGACCAGGTCGCCTCGTCGGAAGGCCCGAACCAGGCTGGTTTCGCGGGTCATGGATTCCTGTGCTAGATTGGAGGGCGACGCCCCTCTGTTCTAACCTATCTGCCGGAAAAATCAAAGCGTACGGTCCCACTCAACCGAAGGAAAAGCTATGCGCCCCTTCGTCTTGGCCACCTTGGCCACCGGCCTCACCCTCGCGGTCTCCACTGCCACCCATGCCCAGATCGGGCGGATCCGAAGCGCCGTGACTGCGGTAACGCAGCCCCAACCCGCCGGCCCGGCCAAGCCGGTAGTCATCCCGATAACCGCCCAGGTGGTGACCAATTACGAGAAGGCGCTGGCCGCCATGAGCCGCGAGCGCGAGCGCTTGTCGCATGAGAACACGCCCGCCGGCCGCTATTACGCCGCCCAGTTTCAGAAGGAGGCCTTTGACCGCCGCGTGGCGGAGTACCAGGCGAAACGGGGACCGGACTACGAGCGGGAGCAGCAGCTGTACGCTCGGGTGAGCCGGGGCGATAGCACGGCCTATCAGGCTTACAGCCACAGCCACGATTGGCAGAGCGATGATCCCCAGCTGCCCCAGCTCGAGTGGAGTGACCAGCAGGCCGCCACTGCCCACATGGACTCGGTGGGGATGCAGGCGGCGGGCTACTCGGCGGGTGAATGGATGTACCTGGCGGAAAAGGTCCCCGTGGTCGCGTGGTACGTGTCGGACCGGCAGATGACGGACAGCACCGTCGCCGAGATGATGGAGCGAACCGGACTAAAGGAGGCGGAAGTTCGTGCCATCGGTGCCCGGCGCATCGAGCTGGCCCAGGCCGCCGGCTGGCCCTTCAAGACTGACGAGCAAATAGCGCAGGAAGCGGCAGAAGAGCGCGAACGTCCCCGGCGCGAGGCAGCCGCAGCCGACCCGACCAAGGACTATGGGGCCTGCATTCAGCAGGAATTGAAGCCCATCACGGATGAAGCCGACCGGCGGAAGGCCGAGTTGGAGGCCGCGCAAAACGCCGGGGATATGGCCAAGCTGGTGGACTTCGCCAACCGGGTGTCGGCGGCGCAAATGGCGGCGACCCAGAAGTGCGCCCCGCTCCAGCACTGACGGTCAGAACGTGCGCACCCCGCGAGCCCTGAGCATCCTGATGGCCGGCGTCACGCTGACCCTGGTGGGCGCCGGCCCGGCACCGGGGAACCGAATGCCGATCTCAGAGCTGGCGGTTCGCTCGCGAGGCGAGTGGGTGACCTTCTGGCGCTCCGGAGAGAACCGGACCTCCTGGCTGCCCGATCCCCGGGTCATCACGTCTGTTCAATGGATGCCGGGGGCTGCCGGTGTGATGTGGGCTGAGCTTCCGCTCCAGGGAAATGGCGAGGCGCGCCGGACCAGGGTTGTGCTGGTCCGGATCGATCCGCGGCGAGTTCGTCTGGAGCTGGCCAACGGCACCACGCCGGGTGGATTCGACGCCGCGTGGACCATTCAATCGGCGCCGGACAGGGCGGTGGCGGCATTCAATACCGGACAGTTCGCCGGCGGGAAGGTGTGGGGCTGGGTGGTGCACGACGGAGTGGAGTATCGGTCACCCGGACGGGGACCGCTGGCCATTGGCGTGATCATCGATTCAACCGGCATGGTCCGCTTCACCCGGGACTACACCGTCGGTGGGGTATCAGAAGGTTTTCAGTCCTATCCACTGCTGCTCGAGAACTGGAAGATCCCCGAGCTGCTTCAGGCACCTTCGCCCTTCATGGACTATGGCCATCGCGACGCGCGGCTCGCCATCGGCATACTGCCCGACAGCAGCCTGATGGTCGCGCTGACCCGTTTCGATGGACTTGGCAAAAGCTTCGGCGGGATTCCCTTCGGACTCACCGTCCCCGAGATGGCGGCGCTGATGGGAGCACTGGGCTGCCGAGACGCGGTCGCGCTGGACGGCGGCGTCTCGGCCCAATTGCTGGTACGGGATCACTCAGGCCGGGCTCATACCTGGCCCGGGATCCGGCGGGTGCCGCTCGCACTGATCGCGGTCCCCCGGTGATCGCAGGGCGCGCAGCTGTGCAGTCCTACTCGGACTGGTACTCGATGGTATAATCGCCCCGGTCGAGCGGGCGGACCGAGGTGACCAGGATACCGTACGTGTCGTTCTTCGGCAGCGTTGCCGACATCGTGGCGACACTGGAGCCGTTGTCGCTGGCCAGCGCGCCGCTCTTGCCCTTCTCCTGCAGGTAGATGTCGGGGGCGAAATCGCTGCTCTGAACCTGGACGGTAACAGTCGCCCCCTTCTTGCCCGTGAAGTAGAGGCAGTCGACATAGTACAGCTCTCCATCCCCCATCCGGTGTTGCTTCCGGTCCCCGTCGCCCAGCACGTTCCTCGAGTTCAGAGCGAGCGAGAGCGTCCAGCAGTCTTCGTCGTCGTACTTCATTGTCACCGTCCTGCTGTTGCTGCCACACGCGCCGTACAGGCAGGCGCACCCCGTCCCCAGCAGAACGGTCATTGCCACCACCGCCAGCATCACTCGTTGGTTCCGCATCGATCTCCCCCCTTGTTAGGTCACAACCGGATCCTCAATACCTTTCTCCCCAGCAGGACAACCACGCCGATGATTACGATCTGCTTGAGCACCGCGGGACCCCCGCGCGCGAGTTGGGGACCGCGAAACTCCCGCCGTTCCCGTGGTCTCTCCCCCGGAGCCCGCTCCCGGGACCCGCGATGCGGCGCCGGAAGGACCCGAACCAGCAGGGTGAACACCAGTCCCGCGGCCGCAATGCCAGCTATTAGGATCGCCAACTGCTTGAGCCATCTGCCCGAGCTCCTCATGAATTGGCGGCCGGACCGAGGCGAAGCCGCTTCCGGAACACGGCGAGGATCCAGTCCCAGTTGAGCGCGAGGTGGAGCCCGATCATGAGCAGCAGGGCCGAGCTGGCCCAGCCGTGCACCTGGCCCCAGCGCCGGTCGCCGAGCCATCCGGAGACGAAGGACGGTATGGCGACGCGGCTGATGACGAGCCCGGACTGGATGGTCGCGACCATGCTCAGGAACAACAGCAGGTTGATGGCGTAGTTGACGCGCAAGCGGCCCTTCCGGGGCTCCGGCAGCCGCCGGGTGCGGGTCGCGATCCAGGGCCACTGGAGCAGGAGATGAAGCAGCAGGGCAGGAATCAGCGCGATACCCAGCCATTCATGGATGGGGATCCCGGTAAAGTCGGTCACCATCAGCACGCAGACTGCAAGGAACAGGAGGGAGTCGAGCCAGAGCGAAAGACGGTTTCGCAGCATCGATTCTATTGCTTGATGAGGTCGAAACCTGAACCGGTAAAGCCGGACCCGGAGATCGTGCCGGGAATACTGTTTCCCGTGCTGCTGACGTGCCCGCTGAAGTTCACAGCCTGGTAGCCGGGACAGGTGAACGCCAGGTTGACCTGGTCGTTGGTTCGGGATCCGCTGACCTGGATGCTGCAGCCGAAGGATCCCGATATGGTGCCACTGCCGCTGATGTGCCCTCCCGCGTCTACCAGATTGACATCCACGAAGAGGTTGAAGTTCTGGGTCGAGGTGCCGCCTTTCCAGGCGCCATCGATGTCCTTGCTGGGTCCATTGGAGTCCCCGCCACCGCAGGCAAGCGCAAGGACCAGCCCTATCGGGATGAGTGCCTTCATGGTTCCTCTTGGTTGGGGGGGATTGCGGGGGAGAAGGTGCAGGCCGGGAAGGGATTCGGCAAGCCCGGGTTACCGGCCGCCTCCCAGGCGGGCCAGTTCCCCAAGGAACTGGTCGCGCTCGGCAGAGGCGGGATAGCCCCGCACCGTCTCCATAAGGTCGGTGATGGCCGGCTCGATGTCACAGCCATGGGCGATCAGGTACTTCATGGCGGGCAGGAATTGTTCGATGCGCTGGGAACGGACCGAGTATTCGGGAGGAGTGTCGACCGTCGTGCGCCAATCCGCCGCGTGCTTTACCAGGAAGGCGCGGGCCAGGTCGCAAAAACGAGGAGTGATCGCCAGGTCCAGGTTGGCGATCTCGACCAGCGGGAAATGATGCCCATCCGCCAGCATCTGCTCGGCGTCGGCCTGGCGGGACTTGAGCTTCCGAGCGCTGTCCCGGGCCGCGGCCGTCAATTCGCTGCTGTCCACGATGAACGGCATGTACTCCCAGAGCGGGGACTGGGCCGTCAGCTTCCGGAAATTGGCCAGCCGTTCCTGCCGCTTGGCCTCGATGAGCCGGGCTTCTTCCACCTTCCACTCGGCTTCGATCCGCTCCCGGTTGGCGATCCCCTCGCGGTCGCGGGCGGCGCTCGCCGGCCAGGGCGCGATCGAAAGCAGAGCCACCAGGCCCCAGGTGACGCTCCCGGCCGCGGTCTCGCTCACCGACGAGCGGAAAGCGGGAAGCGCGGCCCAGAGAAAGAACCCGATGATGAGGCCCGGCGCCAGCAACACCGCCAGCGGCCAGCGCATCTCCGGGTGGCCCGACATCAGGTGCAGGGCCTTGATGGCCGCGATGCAGGAGGCAGGGACCAGTACCAGCGCCGCGACCTGGGTCCAGGCCGGTATCCCCCATTTCACCGCGGCCATGATCATGAGCCCGCTCAGCACCACCCAAAGCCCCATGGTGATGAAGACGCCATAGGCGTAGGAGAGCCCGTTGCCAGCAGGGTCGCTGGCGTTCAGTGTGGCCGCCGTCGCAAGCAGGCCCAGCCACAGGACCACTGCGGCCGCGGCGAGAACGATGCCCAGCACGGTCATGGTTCTTGGCACGGGGGAGTGGAGATTGGAGATACTTTGCGAATCACCGTTTTCAACACGTAGTCACGTAGAACACGTAGGACACCTAGAACAGCAACAACAAAATGAAGAGACCATAGGATGCTCTACGTCACCTCAAAAGGACCGCACCCTTGTTGTAGTCAGTTCAAGTGTTTGTCAGTTCAGTTTTCTACGTGGCCTACGTGTCCTACGTGTCCTACGTGTCCTACGTGTTGAAAACGGCAGCCTGATGAGGAACGTCAAGGGACGTAGCGCGGATAAAGGAGGCGAGTCCAGCAAGCATCAGCTGTTTACCACGTAAGACTTGACCCACTCCTCCAGTTTCGGAAGATCCAGCAAGGCGTCTTTGCAGGGCCCCGATGGCAGCGTCATGGTAAGACCCAGCACCGGGATCTTCCCCGCCACGTCGTGGAGCCCGCTCACCATGTCGCGCTCGCAGGCCACCGCCACCACGGCGCGCGGCCGCCGCTCCCGGATCACCCGGCGCGCCAGCTGGCCCCGGGTCGCCACGAAGACCGGCACCTCGTACCGGCCGGCGATCTCCAGCACACCGTTCAGCGTTTCTTTGGAAAGGCAGCGGGGGATCAGCAGCAGCAACTCGCCTTTGCCGACCTTGCGGCCCCGCTCCAGCGCCAGCGAGTTGTATACCTTGACCGAGGCATTCTCCACCCAATCCCGGCGGCCGAAGACGTCGGCCAGCTTCGAGGTAAAGCGCATCAGCCAGAGGAAAGGTCCGCGCTCCAGGAAGAACTCGGGCAGGAGCGGCCGCCGGAAGGTGTAGGACAGCGTCATCAGCACCCACCAGAGCAGGCTGGCACCGGCCACGGCCGCCAGAACGATCCAGAGGGTGGGGGGAATCGCGGAATTGACCAGGCCCAGGCGGGGGGCTAGCAGGTAGAGACCCGCCGTGGCGATGCCCAGCACCGCCACCATGGCTCCGGCGGACCAGCGGAGGAAAAGCCCCGGCGGGGAATCGAAATTCCCCAGTCCCGGCAACGGGTTACCGTCCCACTCGTCCCATTCGTGTCCGAGTCGGCGGTCGACTTCCAGGTGGATAAGCTGCGCCCGGGGCGCGGGGTCCGGCATGCCCGGAAGATAGCAGGGCGGGAGGGTGCATGCTCGGAAGAAGCAGCTATCTTCCACATCCGCTTTTCACCTCGCTGGATCACTCCATCGGAGCGGACTTTCTATGCCCCGCAAGAAGATCTCCCGCCGGAATTTCGTCGCCGGTAGCGGCACGCTAGCCCTGGCCGCCACCATTCTCCCCCGCCACGTCCTGGGCGGCGCCGGATACCAGGCGCCCAGCGACACGCTCAACGTCGCGATCGTCGGGTTCGGCGGCATGGGGTCGGAGAACGCGCTCGAGCTCTCCAAGACCGAGAACGTCGTGGCCGTCGCCGACGTCGACATGGCCTATTCGGCCCACAAGGTCACCGAAAAGCTGAAGAACGATGACGGCACGGATCGGGTCGAGGGCCTGAGGCTCCAGGACCAGTTCCAGAAGGCGCAGAAGTACGACGACTTCCGCGAGATGCTGGCGAAAGAGAAGGGGATCGACGCCGTGGTGGTCGCGACGCCGGATCACCTGCACGCGGTCGTCGCCAAGGCGGCGATGGACCTGGGCAAGCACGTATACGTGCAGAAGCCGCTCTGCTTTTCGGTGCACGAGGCCCGGGTGCTGCGCCAGACCGCGCTGGCCAATCCGAAGCTGGTGACCCAGATGGGCAACCAGGGCCACTCCAGTGAAGGCGCGAGACTCATCAACGAGTGGGTCCAGGCCGGCATCATCGGGCCGGTGCACGAGGTCCACGTGTGGACCAATCGGCCGGTGGTGTATTGGCCCCAGGGTGTACCGCGACCCACCGGCGTCCCGGCCCCCGAAGTCGCCAGTCCGTTCGGCAATCCGTGGAGCTTCCGGCACGTGCAGGAAGTGCTGGCGGCGGCCATGGGGGGCGGGGGCACCCCGCCGCCGGGACTCCGGTGGGACCTGTATCTCGGTCCAGTGAAGGAGGACATTCCCTTCCACCCCATTTACCATCCCTTCAACTGGCGGGGCTGGACCGAGTTCGGGGTCGGCGCGCTGGGAGACATGGGCGCCCACCTGGTCGATCACCCGTTCTGGGCCCTCGGCTTGACCCACCCGACCAGCATCGAGGCGACGTCCTCCCAGTGGGGAAACATGCGGATTCCCCCGGTCGATCCCACGGCGTCTTCCGACACTCCGGCCGGGCGGCCCACCAACAAGCGGGTTTCCTATCCGGTCGCCACCCGGGTCAACTACCAGTTCCCCGCGCGTGGACACCAGCCGCCGGTCAAGATGTTCTGGACCGATGGCGGGCTCTATCCGCCGCGGCCCGACGCGCTGCCGGACAGCGTGGAGCTCAAGAGCGAGGGCGGGGTGATCTTCATCGGGGAGAAGGGCATCCTGATGCACGACACCTACGGCGACAACCCCACGCTCTTCCCCGAGAGTCTCCGGGACGCCGCGGCCCGGGTGCCGAAGAGCATTCCCCGGATCGAGTGGAGCCATGAGCTCAACTGGGCCAAGGCGATCAAGGGCCAGGGCGCCAAAGCCAGTTCTCCGCTGGAGTACGCCGCGCAACTCACCGAGACGATGCTGCTGGGCCTGGTGGCCCTCCGCACCGGGCAGGGCAAGAAGATCATCTACGACGGTGAGGCCGGCCGGATCACCAACGTTCCCGATGCCAACCAATATCTCACCCGGGAGTACCGGACAGGATGGGCCATCTGATGAAATCCTCCCAAGCGCTGGTCGTGGCGGTCGCCCTCTCGTTGGTAGGGTGCAGCCACCAATCGAGCTCGAGTGCAAGCATGAGCGCATCCGCTCAGCAGGGCGAATGGCGGTCGTTGTTCGACGGTCACACGCTGAGTGCCTGGCGGGGATACAAGTCGGAGACGGTTCCCGATGGGTGGAAGGTCGTGGACGGGATCATAACCAAGACCACCGGCACCGGCGACATCGTCACCCGGGAACAGTACGGCAATTTCGAGCTCGAGCTGGATTGGAAACTCGGCGTCGGAGGCAACGCCGGCATCTTCTACCGGGGCACCGAGGAATACGATCACATCTATTGGAGCGCGCCGGAGTACCAGCTGCTGGACGACGCCACCGCGCCGGACGGGCACAACCGGCTGACCTCGGCCGGAGCGGCATACGCCCTGTATCCGCCCCCGGCTGGCGTGCTGCATCCGGCCGGGGAATGGAACACCGCCCGGATCATCGTGCGGGGCAACCACGTCGAGCACTGGATGAACGGCAAGAAACTGCTGGAATACGAGCTGGGCAGCCCGGATTGGACGGCCAAGGTCGCGGCCAGCAAGTTCAAGGACTGGCCCAACTACGGTAAGGCGACCCGGGGCTACATCGCGATCCAGGGCGACCATGACGGGACGCTGTCGCTCCGGAATATCCGGATTCGCGAGCTGCACTGAGGGTCCAGCTTGACGGGCCCCGGCCCGGGCGGTATATGACACTCACCCGGGCACCGTGTGCCCGTTCGAGCAGTGGTAGCGACATGAAGCCCACATGGAGGAACCATGAAAAGCAGCGCTCTGAACTCGCTCCAGTTCCGGTATGGCAATCTCAGCATAGACCTGAAGGCCGCATGCGATACCCCGTCGAAGTGTCCCAACGTCTCCACCCCGGACTGTGCGACGCCTTCCAAGTGTCCCAACGTCTCCACCCCGGACTGCGTCACGCCTTCCAAGTGTCCCAACGTCTCAACCCCGAACTGCGTCACGCCTTCCAAGTGTCCCAACATGACGACCCCGGCGAAACGCGCCCAGGTCAGAGCCTCGGACCTTTTGCTGCTTCAGGAACAACTCGGGGCGGAGCTCCAGCAATTGTAGCCGGCCGGAATGCACGGTGAGTACGCTCCGAAATCTCTCTGCCGTCACACTGCGAGCGTCTCATCATCGCCGGCTGATTCAACTTGATGCTGAGCGCCAGGTTCTGATTCGGCGCGGAGCCGAACGCCAGGAGGTCACGGCCGTTTGCGGGAATACCGCGCGCCTCTTCCGCCGGCGCAGGCGGCCGGGACCGCCGCCGCCGGAAGTGCTGTCGGGAGACGGCGCCCACGAGCTTATCGCGAAGCTGGTGCTGGACGATGTGCTGGAAATGGAGACGAAGGCCGGCTTCGTTTCCGGGGGTGCCGCGTACCCCCACCTCTTCGAGGGCGCCTTCACCGTCGAAATCAAGGGATATACCGGTCAGTTGTCCCTGGCTGCCTTGCGGTATGGCCAGCGGTTGGAATTGCAAGACACCACGCTGCTTTCTGCCCGACTCTACCGCTACAACACGGTTCCTGCCTCGCCTCGCATCAGCCGCTGGACGGTGCCGTCGGATTCGGAAATCACCACCTGGCTCGCCGCCTCTAGCCGAGCCGCGACCTGGCATCGGCCGGAGCGGGATTCCCCTGGAGCGTGGAGCGCCTGGAGCCGCTCCGGTCACTCGTCCGGCGCTGACGAGCCGGTATACAAGCTGTACGTCAGTCCGCTGTACGAAGACCTGCGCGATGTACTCCCCGTGGTTGTTGCGGCGGCCGCGAATTCTCCGGCCTTTGCATTCAAGCTGGGACGGCCGCCATTCGGAGTGACCCGGCCCGACAAGCTGGTGCTGTATTTTCGGGATGAGGCGGCGCTGCTTCAGACCGCAAGGGGGTTGGCGGTTGGGCTGGCCGGCGTCCGGCGCCACGGCGTGCCGTTCACGGCCGCGATCACCGAGGACGGGCTGCTTTCCTGGGGAATGGATCCCGGCCGCCACCACCAGACACCGGGGCTGGAACGGGAGGAGAGCTGGCGCTGGTGGGTTACCAACCGGCTCGCCGTGGCTCTGCGAAACGGCGGCACCCAGGAGAGCGGCGTTCAGCCCTGGCAGGTGGCACTCGAGCGCCTGCGCCTGGACGGCATCAACTGCGAGACGTTCGCGCCCCAGTGATGGACATCGCGGATCCGATGGTCCTTCCCTCGGACGTGACGATCCTTCCGGTGAGCCAGCTTCCGGACGGCGTTCGCCGGCGCCTGGAGGCCAGGGATGATGACTTTGCGGTCTCCCGCCCGAATTCCCGGATACCCAACAAGATCCTCACGGCATCCAGCGCTCAGCTCCTGATTCAGTTCCGCGAACCCAAACGCATAATCGAGGCGGTTATCGCATTCAGCCGGGCGCGTGAGTCCGACCCCGCCCAGGTCCTGAACGACGCATTTCCCCTGCTGGCTGACCTGTTGAACGACCGGCTTCTGGTCCCCGCCGGCTCGCTCGACGCGGTCGCCATTACCCCTTCATTGAACATCGGACGCCGGGTGGGGGGCGCCAGGGTGTTGCGGTGCGTCCAGGTCCTCTCCGATACCGAGCTGTACCAGGTACGAATGCCGGATCGTTCGCTTGCCGCGCTCAAAATCGTGCGGCCCGGGCATGGAGACGAAGTGGGCCCGATACTGGACCGCGAAGCGCGTGCCCTTACTCAGCTCTCAGGTCGCGCCACCCCCCGGCTTATTGCGACCGGTAGCCGACAGCACTCCCGCTATTTGTTAATGGAATGGAGGGCCGGGGTCCCGCCCGAAATCGCCGCGGCGGAGCTTCGCGCCAGGGCAACCGAGGGAGACCGATCCGGCCTCCTCGCCCTGGGCGTCGCGATTGCCCGGGCCTACGCCGGGCTTCACGCTCACGGCGTCGTTCATGGGGACGTGCATCCCGGGAATGTCCTGGTCGATGGCGAGGGCGGCGTCTCCATCGTTGATTTCGGCCTCTCGCATCTCTCCTCTGAAGCCGGCACCGACGTGCCGCGTGGCGGCGTCACATTCTTCTTTGAACCGGAGTATGCCAGGGCACTGCAGCAGCGCCTTGCCCCTCCGTCGGCCAGCGAGCGAGGTGAGCAATACGCCGTAGCGGCGTTGCTGTTCCTGCTCCTCACCGGCCGCTACTACCTGCCGTTCTCCCCTCATGAACCCGAGGCCTGGCGCCAGATCGAGACCGAGCCGCCACTGGCATTCTCGCAATCGGGCACCCCGCCCTGGCCGGCAGTCGAACGCTTGCTCGCTCGCGCCCTGAGCAAGGAACCCGATCAGCGCTTCCCCTCACTCGAAGAGTTCGCTGCTGCACTGGGGAACGTCAAATCGGAACCGGTCGCCCGGCCGGTGAGGATCAATGGTTCGCTCCAGCACTACCTGGGTCAGGTGCTCCAGGAGGTCGGTCCCGAGGGTTCGCTGCTGACAGCCGGATTCTCCTTTTCGCCAACCGCGTCGGCCAACCTGGGCGCCGCCGGCGTTGCCTATGGTCTGTACCGCCTG
>DASYPP010000042.1:0-4656 GCA_036006525.1 Gemmatimonadales bacterium | reverse complement strand
ACGATGAAGAAATTGAACACGCCCATGTAATACCCCATCTTCGAGGGCGGCAATGACCCGGTCAGGATCGCATAGGGCATGGACAGGATGCTCGCCCAGGCGATCCCGACCCCGACCATGGAACCCAGGAGGTAGTGATAGTCGGTGATGAAGTAGATGGAGGCCAGGCCCAGCGCGCCGCACAGGAGACAGACGGCGTGGGCGGCTTTCCGACTGGTCAGCCTCGCCAGGACCGGGATGATGAAGGCCACCAGGGCGGCGACACCATTGTAGACGGCGAAGCAGACGCCGACCCAGTTGGCTCCATCGTTGTACAGCTTCGACGTCGGGTCGGTGGTGCCATAGACGTGGTTGGTGACGCCCGCCGTGGTGTAGATCCACATGGCAAAGAGGGCAAACCACGAGAAGAACTGGACCAGCGCCAGTTGCTTCATGGTCCGCGGCATCCGGACGAAATCACCCAGGATGGTGAGTATGGCAGAGGTGGAGGGCGCTTCGTGGATCTCGCGGGCCTGGTTCTCCTCGAAAGACGCCATCTCCTCCGGCGAGTACTCTTTCGACTTGAAAACCGTCCACAGCACAGCGACCAGGAAGACCGCCGCGCCGATGTAGAAGGAGAGCCGCACTGAATCGGGGATCATGTGCGGGGGCGCTTCGTTGCTCACGCCGAACTTCTGGGTGAGCAACCAGGGGAGAAGCGAAGCCCCGACCGCGCCAATTCCGATGAAGAAACTCTGGGTGGCAAATCCGGTGGTGCGCTGCGCCGATGGCAGGTTGTCTCCCACAAAGGCCCGGAACGGCTCCATGGAGATGTTGATAGAGGCGTCCATGATCCAGAGCATGCCGGCCGCTACCCAGAGGGTCGGGGAATTGGGCATCACCAGCAACGCCAGAGAGGCGAGGATAGCGCCCACCAGGAAGTAGGGACGCCGTCTTCCCAGCCGGTTCCAGGTGCGGTCGCTGAAGTACCCGATGACGGGCTGCACCAGGAGACCGGTCACCGGGGCGGCGATCCACAGCAGCGGGATGTTATCCACCTTCGCGCCGAGGGTCTCGAAGATCCGGCTCACGTTGGAATTCTGTAGCGCGAAACCGACCTGGATTCCCAGGAACCCAAAACTCATGTTCCAGATTTCCCAGAACGACAGGCGCGGCTTGGGCCGGAGCGCGGGTGCGGTAGTGCGTGATGCCATGATGAACCCAGAGGGTCAGAGTGGCGGTTTAGTCCTTAGTCCTCAGTCCTTAGTCCTTAGTCCTTGCTCTTCCGCGCATGATCCAGCCGCTGGACCAGTTGGTCGATCTCGGCATTGGAGAAAATCTCTTCGAGTAAGAGCCGCATGGGGAACTGCCAGTTGGGACGCATCGAGGATGGGGTGCCGGGAAGGTTCACCCCGCGATCCTCCAACCAGAGATCCTCAATCCAGGGCACCACCAGCGGGCTGTCCGATCGTCCCAGCCACTCGAGCAGGTCGGCGAGGAAGCTGGGCGGGTCCTCGGCCTTGCGGTGCAGCCGGGCAGCGAGCCACTGGACGGCCCTTCCGCGTTCTTCCGTGGCCGCCGGGACCGCCTCCTCGGGCAGGAGGCCATAGCGTACCCGCTCTCCAATGTCGTTCCCGGCGAGCCACCCCGCAAAGGTGGGGGTGTCGTGGGTACCCACCAGCGCCATGTCATGGGCGGTAGGAGCCGGGAAGTGGGAGCCCGCCGAGGCCATGAACTCGGCCAGATACATCCCCCAGATCCGGTGCCGCGGAAGCGCCTCGTCGATCTCCTTGGGAACGGTACCCAGGTTCTCCCCCACCACCTCGCAGCGATTGAGGTTCGACTCGAGGGTAAGAATCGCGAACAGCTCTTCGGCGGGATACGAGACGTAAGTCCCCTGGTGCAGCCCGAATCCGTGGGGAATCCAGTAGAGCCGGGTCCAGGCCATGATGTGGTCGACCCGGAGCACGCCCGCAAGGCCCGCCTGGTGGGCGATGGACGCCGCGAGGTAGCGGTGGCCCTCCTGCCGCGACGCTTCGGGCAGCACCGGCGTGAAGCCCCAGTCCTGCCCGCTCGGGAAACCCAGGTCGGGCGGGGCGCCGACCGACATTCCTTCGCCGAACAGTGACTGCCGGGACCAGGGGTCGTAGCCGTCCGGATGAACCCCGACCGCGAGGTCCAGCCCCAGCCGCATTCCATCGTGCTCCAGGTGTTCCCGGAGGTCATGCAGCTGGCCCCGCAGCAGCAGCTGGGCGACGAGGTGAAAGCGCTCCTCATCGGCATCCACGTGCTCTGCCTCGAGGTTCCCAGAGCGCGCCGGTGCCGGCCAGTCCCGCCAGTTCCGGCCGAGTCGAGCCTGGGCGCCACGGAAGCGAGCATACCGGAGCAGCTCTTCGTCCAGCAGCGCGGGCGGCAAGGGGTGATCAGCCAGGGCGGCACGGACCTCGGCGTTGGCCACTGTCACGTCCAGCCGGTCAGGAGCGGCCGTCGGTTGATGCGCCTGCCCCAGGTCGAGGATCAGCTCGGACCAGAAGAGCCGGCTCACGGGGGAGTACGGGCTCGGCTCCGGCGGTGCGGTGTTGAACGTGGGAAGCAACGGAAGGGCGGTGACCAGGTCCCCGCCCCGGCCCCGCACCCAGCGGCTCAGGGCCGCCAGGTCCTTCAGGTCCCCAACGTGGCGACTGCGCGACGAGCGGAGTGCGGCCAGGTGAGTCCCGACACCCCAACTCGGACGCTCTCCCGGCCGGTGCCAGGTCTGGACCGGTGCGGCGATGATCGTGCAGCCGCCGGTCTTACCTCCGACCTCAACAGTGAAATGGTGATAACCGATGGGCACGACGGCCTGGTCGGGTTGGTCCACCACGGTCACACCGGACGGCAGGACGCCGTCCCAGGCGACGAGAACCGGCGGCACGGCAGCCAAGTGCTTCGCCGAGCGATGGGCGCGGAGGGCGTCCGGCACATCGCTCATTCGCTCGGTCGGCGCGCCCAGCGTGGCGCAGACTCGAAGCAGCGTCTCGGGCGCCACCACGACGCGCTTACCCAGCCCGTCCCGGTAGCGGGTGTGGACGCCCATGGCCCGCGCGAGGGTGCGAAGGGCCTTTAGCTCATCCATTGCTTACAAGTGACAAGTGACAAGTGACAAGTGACAAGTGACATGTGACATGTGACATGTGACATGTGACATGTGACATGTGACGAGTGACATGTGACGAGTGACAAGTGGCGGGCGTCTGTCATCCAAGAACCTCGGTTGGTCATCGGAGTTACTTGTCACTTGTCACTTGTCACCTGTCACTTGTTTGTGGGCGGATGCGGATGGCCTGGCCGCCGCCGGGCGCGAGTAATAGGCGGAGCCGGGTTGCAGAGGTCACCGTGCGGCGAGTGATGGTGACCGGGAGCGGATTGTCGAGCCAATTCGCGTCGGGACCATCGGCATAGATCTCGGCGACGTAGCTCTTGCCCGGCGTCAGGAAGGACAGCGGGACATCGAAGGTGCGGCGTTGCTCGTCGGTGACGGCACCCAGGAACCAGGTCTGGCCGCCCCGCACTCGGCGCGCGACGACCACGTAGTCCCCGATCCGGCCGTCGATCACCCGGGTCGTGTCCCAGTCCACGGCGACGTCCTTGATGAACTGGAAGGCGGGCTGGTGCTCATAGTTCTCGGGGAGATCGGCCGCCATCTGGAGCGGCGAGTAGAGCACGACGTACAGCGCGAGCTGCTTGGCCAGCGTGGTGCGAACTCGTGCTTCCTCGGGCCGGTGGGCGTGGCCGCTGCTCTTCTCCTGTATGTCGAAGATCCCCGGCGTATAGTCCATCGGGCCGGCGAGGAGCCGGGTGAAGAACAGGATGGTCTCGTGCTCCGGCGGGTTGCCACCGTCGCCGCTCCAGGCATTGTACTCCTGGCCCCGAGCGCCCTCCCGGCTCATCATGTTGGGCCAGGTGCGGCGTTCGCCGGTGTCGTGCATGGGCTCGTGCACATCCACCATGATACTGTCCCGCGCGGCCATCCCGAGGACATGGCGGTAATGGTTCACCATGACCTCGGAGTAGTGCGAATCGCCGTTCCGAACCAGGTCGGTGACGTAGCCGGTCTTGATGGCATCGAGACCCAGTGAATGGTAGAGCGCGAAGGCACTGTCCAGCTGCCGCTCGTAGTTGTCGATCCCGCCCGATGTCTCGTTGTGGACGATGAGCCGCACGCCCTTATCGTGGGCATAGCGGGCGACCTCGGGGAGGTCGTAATCCGGATAGGCATGGGTGAAGGAAAAGGCGTCCCGGTTCTTGATCCAGTCTCCGTCCCATCCGGTGTTCCAGCCTTCGACCAGCACGCCCCCGAAGCCGTTGGCCGCGGCGAAATCGATGTAGCGTTTCGCATTGGCCGTCGTGGCGCCGTGGTGCGGCCCGGAGCTCCAGGTCTGAACGCCGAGGTGCATCCCCCACCAGATCCCCACGTATTTCATCGGGTGGATCCAGCCGGTCTCGCCGATCGCGTTGGGAGGGTTGAGATTGAGGCCGAGCAGCGAGGGAGAGAGATCGTTGACGCGATCCGCCACCTGGATGGTGCGCCACGGCGTCACGAAGGGAGTGCCGCCGGAGACCCTGGTTCCATCGGCCATGGGGGCGAGCGCGGCATGCAGCGTCCGGCCCTCCATCCGCGGACCTTTCAGGAACATC
>DASYPP010000041.1:0-9992 GCA_036006525.1 Gemmatimonadales bacterium | reverse complement strand
ACATTGATCTCGCGGATGGACGTGGTTAGGCTGAGTCCATGGAGGCGGAACCACCACCAACAACGATCGAATTCCCCACTGAAGCAGCCGGCGACAACCGACGCCTGCTCCGGATTTCGGGACTCGCAGTGGCCATTGCCTTTGGAGCGGCATTCGCGGCTCAGTTGCTTACCGGTCTTATCGGCTTCATTACCAACCTTTCCTTTTACGGGCGACTCTCCACCGACTTCGTAACTCCCTGGGACAACCACCTCGGCCCCCTCGTCATCGGGATCCCCGTCGTCGGAGCGCTGATCGTCGGGGTCATGGCTCGCTACGGGTCGGCGGCCATTCGCGGTCATGGCATTCCGGAGGCCATGGAGCAGGTGTTGCTTAATGAGAGCCGCATCCCGGCCCGCATCACTCTGCTCAAGCCGTTGTCCGCCGCGATCGCCATCGGTACTGGGGGACCGTTCGGCGCCGAAGGGCCGATCATCGCGACCGGTGGAGCCCTGGGATCGGTGCTGGGGCAGATCCTTCACACCACGGCCGCCGAGCGCAAAGAGGGTGGCAATAGGACGGTGAAGGGGATCGTTACGAGGAGCGATCTCCTGGAGGCGCATCAGCGACGCCTCGAGGGAGAGGACCAATCGGAGCGGCACTTGTCATTCAGCTTTCGCCACGGCTGGCGCGCGGGCGGACCAGGGTCCTGACGGTGGTCCACACCGGTGACCCGCCACTGAACGCCGCGGCGATGGCGTAGAGGACCCGGGGCGTGAAGTGGCGCTGGTTGCTCACCGCGAAGACCGGGGTCCATTGCTCCGGCTGGAACTTGGCCTTGAAGGCATCGAGTCCATCGAAATTGTAGAACCGCCGGCCGTGCGCCCGCACCGAGTTGAGCGCCGCGCGGAGCCACCAGGGCGCTGGCGTCTCAGGCAGCCGGGCCCGCCTGGAGAGGGGCGCGAGTCCGAGCGTCACGTATTCGGAACCCGCGCGCGCCATGGCATCCGCCGCGGTCACGATCAGCAACTCCGTGACCCCGTTGGGCGCCCGGGGAGTGCGGACGATTTGCTCCACCAGCCACCCCGCTCGCGCGGGAATCGGGCTCGCCACCAGGAATCCCACGACCCGCCCTCCCTGTTCCGCCACGAAGATCAGCCGATCCTCGAGCCGGGCGAGCGTTTGCGGCTCGACCAGGAATCGCATCGGCGGAAGGCCCCGGGTCTCGAGCCACGCCTGCAGGACACTCCGCAATTCGGCGCTGTCCGACGCTCGCTCGGCGGTCCACTCAGCGACGGAGACCTTCTTGTTTCGAGCCCGGTTCACCTGGGCCCGGAGCGAAGCGCGTTGCCGAATGCGGGCGGCCAGACGGGCCGGGCGCCAGACCGGTTGCGCCCCGAGGGTTACCATCGACCGGCTTGGATTTCCTCGGCCCATCGCTTCGAAGCGTTCTTCGGCGCCGAAGTAGCAGACCCGGTCTCCGGCATGGTGCGCATCAGCCTCGAATTCCGCGGTCACGTCAGCCAGGCGCTCGAGCGCGGCCACCGGCGCCCCGGCGACGACCCGCACCCGCGCATATCGGACATACCCCACCAACGCATCACCCCGGGCCGCAAACCAGTGCGTGATCCCGGGGTTGATGATCTGGTACGCCGTGCTGTTCCAACCGTAGCGCAGGATCAGTTCGCGGGCGCGGTCCACCATGGGTGCAGTCCCGCTGTTCACTGGGGTAACGCCCGCGCGTAGACCTCGACCCAGGGAGATCGCCAGCCGGGCTGCAGGAAACGCTGGACCCGTTTGACCCAACGCTCTTCCAGGCGTCCGTATCTCGTGGTCCAACGATCGGCGACGGGGACCAGGGTGTCCCCGAACACGCCGACAATCGTAAAGCCACACTGCGCAAGCAGGGCCCCGATCGAGCGCCGGGTGAAGCCCTGCCGATAGGGGAAGGTCAACAGATTGTTGTGGGCCAGGAGACATGTGGCGATCCGCCCCAATGGCCCCGCCAATCGCTCCCGCCAATCCAGGTAGTAGCGCCCGTTAGGAATTCGGAGCGCAAGGATTCCACCCTCGAGCAGCAAGCCTCGCGCGCTGACCAATGCGGCCCGCGCGTCGTAGAGCTGTTCGAAAGTGTTCCAGACCGCCACCGCATCGAATCGCCGGCTCACGTCTACATCGGCGATTTCTCCGCAGGTAACCCGGAAGCCCTTTCCGGCGGCGAAGGCGCAAGCATCCGGGTTCACATCAACGCCCTGGAACGTCCACCCGGCATCCCGTGCCGCGGCCAGGAAGCCACCCACATAGCTGCCGACCTCCAGTCCGCGGCCGGCGCGGCCGGCCATCCGCGTCAACCTCCGAGCCTGGGCTCGACCCGCCTTGTGTTGCGTCGCAAACAGGCCCTGAAGCACGTCAGCGGTGAGGGTGGTTCCGGCATACGCCGCCTTCAGAGTCTCCCGCGTTTCCCATGGATTGCGATAGACATGCTCGCAGGCTTCACATTGCGAGAGACGCAGTGGTGGATGCTGGGAGAACGCCAGGCGGTCCGTGAGACACTGAGGCGGGACGCCCGTCTTCAGTCGCCTTTCATGAAAGGCCCACAGGAGCTCGACTTCCGCGCGCAGCGCGTCGGCGTCGGCCACCTGCACGCTTTCCAGGGTGTCGCAGACCGGGCAGCGGGTCAGTTCGTACGTCGGGTAAGTCACAAAGCATTATCGAGAGGCCTGACCGGCCGGGGCCGTGATGGGCGCCTCATTGCGCCGGGTCAACGAGCGGGTCTCGCCAAACGCCGCGATCCAGAGCCGGTCCTGGTCCAGCCCGAGGGCACGCCAGCGGGCGACGGTGCGCTCGGGCGGCTCGTCCATCGGCTCGTCGGTCAGTCGAAACGTCCCCCAATGGATACCGAGCATGAGAGGGAGCGGCTTGCCGGCATGCGGGGCGACCAGGTCCTGGTAGATCTGCACCGCTTCCTCCGGGTCCACGTGGACGACGTGCATGAACCAGCGCGGGTCGTACGCTCCGATCGGAATCATCACGAAATCGAACGGACCCGATCGCGCCGCAATGTCCCCGAACTCGGGATGGTAGGCTGAGTCACCGGCGAAGTACGCCCGGAGTCCATCCATTTCCAGCGTGAACCCGCACCAGAGCGACGTGTTGCGATCGCGGAGCCCCCGGCCGCTGAAATGCCGTGCCGGTGTCGCGGTGACCTGCACGCCGTGGGTTGTCGTTTGCTGCCACCAGTCCAGCTCGACAATGTCGCGGACACCCCAGCGCTGGATGTACCGCTTAAGCCCAAGCGGCACGATCCAGGCCGCGCCCGGATGGGCCCGGGCGATCCGCTTCACGGCGGGCCGGTCGAGATGATCGTAGTGGTTGTGGGAGAGCAGGACGATGTCGAGCGGCGGAAGCGCGTCGATCCGCAATCCCGGATCCATGACTCGGCGCGGCCCCAGCCACTGGAGCGGAGAGGCTCGCTGGCTGAACACCGGGTCGGTGAGCACATTGAGTCCGCCGCACTGGAGCAGCACGGTGGAATGACCAATCCAGGTCGCCGTGAAGGCGCTGTTGCCTGCCCGGGGATAGGAGATCGCCGGCGGCGCGACCGGGAAGGAGCCGCGCGGGGGAGACGGGGCGCGGACTTGTCCCCGACGCTCGACGGCCCACCGGAGCACGTCCGGGAACTCGTGCGGTTCACTGTCCGGCCAGGGGTTCCGAAAAGCGCAACACATCTGCGGCATGCTAGGCACGGCATCTTGTTGTGTCAATCCGGATTCAAGTTTCCTGGACCCCAACCGATATACCTGGTACAGCGCGAGGAACCAGACCCGAACGGCTTTCATTCGCCTGATGTAGGTACGCCACGCAGTTAGGCCTTCCCCGCAGTAAGATCTTCGCGGCCTCGCTGTATTCCAATCCGCTACTCCAGCCAGCGACTACCCGTCACTGAAGCCTGCTCCGCTGGCGCACCACTGCGCCGCGCCGATCTGTATTTTCACTCATATTTGAGGATCATTCCCATGACGTTCACCTTCAAGCTGGCCCGTCGTCTCGCGATGTGCCGGTTGGCGCTGGTCGCTCTTGTCGTGTCATCCTGCCAGGACCGGGACAATCCCGCCGCTGATTTCACCTCGCCAACACCCGTCGCCGCCGATTCCACCGCACCCCAGTTGCTGATCGCGACCGGGCTCATGCCCGCCATGTCGACTCAACTGGGCGGCCTGCTGCAGGATCAGGTTCGCGATGTCGCCACTGATGCGCAGGGAAATTTCTACGTGACCGGTGGAACCCAGTCGCTGAACTTCATCACCACCTCGGGCGCTTACGACCGCACCGAGAATGGCAACTATGACGTGTTCGTCACCAAGCTCTCCCCAACCGGCCAGGTCCTGTGGTCCACCCTGTTGGGCGGGCCCAAGTACGATCGGGCGTATGCCATCGAAATCGACCCCCAGGGCTTTATCGTCGTGGCCGGGAGATCCGGCGGCGGGTTACCGGCGACGGCTGGGAGCTTTGACCCGACGTTTGCGGGAAGCCCCAACACGCCGCCCTATGGTCCCCAGGATGGTTTCGTCTGCAAGCTGACCCCCGATGGCGCCAGCGTGGTGTTCTGTTCCTACCTCGGCACAGCGGATGAACGCATCGTGCGCGACGTCGCGATCGACAACCTGGGCAATCTCTATCTTCCGTACCGTCAGGACCTGCCGGGACTGGACCCCACGTGGGCCGGGAATGGTTACGCGAAGACCTGGCCGGGAAACCCGGAGAATATCATCGTGAAGGTATCGCCCGACGGGAAGACGATCCTGGCCGCCACCTATTTCGGTGGGAACGGCAAGGAAGCACAAAACCCGTCAATCCGGTGGATGAACGGCCGCGTCTACCTCGCCGGCCAGACCACCTCGAGCAACTTGCCCACGCCGGGCGGTTTCGATCACACGCTCTCCGGCGCCACGGATGACTTCATCGCCTGCTTCGACGACCAGCTGACGACGCTGATCTACGCGACCTATGTCGGTGGATCCGCCGAGGAAGATGTGGAAACCCACAACCTCGCCGTCGATCCCCAGGACAATGCATATATCGCCTCCTCCAGCAGCTCGGCGGACTTGCCGGGCGTATCCGGCGGCTTCCAGACGACGCGCCGCGGTCCCAAGGATGCGTTCATCGTGAAGGTCAGCCCGACCGGTGCGCTCGTCAACGCGACGTACTTCGGCGGCTCCTCGACCGATGATTTCCAGGGCATCGCGACCGATGGGGTGCAGGTCGTCGTCTCGGGAAATTCGATTTCCTCCGATGTGCCGCTCACCGATGGGCGCCTGGGCCCCGGCGGAATGCAGGACGCCCTGGTGGTCCGGTTCAGCGCCGACCTGCGGACGTTACTCTTCTCCCAGCAGAGCGGCGGCTCCAGGGATGACTTCGGTCGCAGCATCGTGCTGACCTCGAGCGGTCACATCCTTGCGGGCGGCATGGCAGGATCCCTCAACTGGTTCATGAGCAATCAGCTCCAGTCGGGATTCGGCGGTGGTACGATGGATGGGGTTCTGACCCTGTACTAGGAGAAGAAGTACCTGAACACCGGCATGAACCAACGGCGACCGACAGGGTCGCCGTTGTTGCTGTGCGGACTTCTGGTTGACTCGAATACAGGACCGGGATAAGATCAGATTTCCCGGACCCACCGCTCGCGAACAATGGATTACGGTGTCTGAAGCCATCGCCGCACCCGCCACCCTCCCCCTTACCCAATCGACCCGGGACCGGATCTTCCCGACCCTCACAGAGGAACAGGTCGGCCGCATCGCGGCGCATGGGAAGCCGCGCCCGACTCGCCAGGGCGAGGTGCTGATCAAGGCCGGAGAGGTGATCATCCCCTTCTTCGTCGTCCGTAGCGGTCAGCTCGAGATCGTTCGGCCCTTTCAATCCATCGAGACCCTGGTCACCGTGCAGGGGACCGGAGAATTCACCGGCGAAGTCAGCATGCTCTCCGGCCGCCGTACCCTGGTGGAAATCCGGGTGAAAGAAGCGGGCGAGGTGATCGAGCTCGATCGGGAGCACCTCCTTTCGCTGGTGCAGACCGACAGCGAGCTGGGCGAGATCATCATGCGGGCGTTCATCCTGCGCCGGGTGGAACTGATCGCCAAGGGCATCGGCGATGTCGTCCTGATCGGCTCGCAGCATTGCCGGGACACGCTTCGACTGAAGGAATTCCTCACCCGGAACGGCCACCCGTACACTTACATCGACCTCGACCACGACGCCGGCGTCCAGGAGCTGCTCGACGGCTTTCACGTGGGACTCGAGGACGTGCCGATTGCCATCTGCCAGGGAGTCGTGGTGCTCCGGAATCCGAGCAACGGCGAAATCGCGGATTGCCTGGGATTCAACACCGCGATCGACCGGACTCACCTGCGCGACGTGGTCGTGATCGGCGCGGGGCCTTCGGGACTGGCGGCCGCGGTGTACGGCGCCTCGGAAGGGCTCGATGTCCTGGTGATCGAATCGAACGCGCCGGGCGGCCAGGCCGGGACCAGCTCGAGGATCGAGAACTACCTCGGGTTCCCCACCGGTATCAGCGGCCAGGACCTCGCCGCGCGCGCCTATGACCAGGCCCAGAAGTTCGGCGCCCAGGTGATGATCGCGAAAGATGCCCTGACCCTGAAGTGCGAACGGCGGCCGTATGCGGTCGACCTGGCCGATGGCTCCCGGGTAAGCGCCCGCACGATCGTGATTGCATCCGGGGCGGATTACCGCCGCCTCCCGCTCGAGAATCTCGCAAGCTTTGAGAACGCCGGGGTGTACTATGGCGCCACCTTCTTCGAGGCCCAGGTGTGCCGCGGCGAGGAGGTTGTCGTGGTGGGCGGGGGCAATTCGGCCGGCCAGGCGGCGGTGTTTCTCGCCCAGACCGCCAAGCGGGTTCACATGCTGATTCGAGCCGGCGGACTGGCGGAAACCATGTCCCGGTACCTGATCCGGCGCATCGAAGAGAATCCGGCAATCGAGCTCAGAACCAACACCGAAGTTGCCGCCCTGGAAGGCAGCGACCACCTGGAGCGGTTGCAGTGGCGGGACAATGGGACCGGAGCGATCGAGACCCGGGATATCCGTCACCTCTTCGTCATGACCGGCGCCGTGCCGAACACGGCCTGGCTGCAGGGTTGTCTTGCGCTGGATCCGAAAGGCTTCATCAAGACCGGGGGCGGCCTGGCGCCGGAGGACCTCGCCACGGCGCACTGGCCACTGGCCCGGGCGCCCCACCTGCTGGAAACCAGCCTGCCGGGAGTGTTCGCCGTCGGAGACGTGCGGGGTGGCAACATCAAGCGGGTTGCGTCGGCGGTTGGTGAGGGTTCGATTGCAATTTCGTTTGTTCACCAGGTACTGCACGAATAGGTTCACCAGGAGATCCGCCATGGCCCGTGCTGTCGCTGCACCTCCCCGTCCCCGGTCAGCCGCTCGCAGCTCGAGTGCGCCGCGCCCGGCCGATACCCAGCTGTATACCACCAAGAACGACCTTCCCCAGGCCACCCGCATCGAGGTCATCCAGCTGCTGAACCAGCGGTTGGCCGATTGCATCGACCTGCAGACCCAGTGCAAGCAGGCCCACTGGAACGTGAAGGGCCCGAACTTCATAGCATTGCACAAGCTGTTCGACGAGATCAACGAGTCGGTCGAAGAGTACGTCGACCTGATCGCCGAGCGGATCGTGCAGCTGGGCGGCATCGCCCTGGGCACGGCGCGGAGCGTGGTGGCCCGGACAACCCTGATCGACTATCCCCTGGCCCTGTCGTCCGGTGCCGAGCACGTCGCGGCGTTGTCCGACAGCCTGGCCCAGTTCGGGCGCACGGTCCGGATCGGCATCGAGGAGATGAACGAGCTGGAGGATGCCGGCAGCGCCGATATCCTGACCGGGATCTCCCGCGGCGTGGACCAGTGGCTCTGGTTCGTCGAGGCCCACCAGCAGGGCGAACCTGCGTTCGACGGCGAATGACCATGGCGGACAAAGCCTGCGCTCATATCGCTGCGGTCACCAGCGTCCGCCCCGCCAAGCGCCGGGAGTGCGAGGAGTGCATGAAGATCGGCGCCAGCTGGGTCCATCTCCGGACCTGCCAGGAGTGCGGCACGACTCAATGTTGTGACAGCTCACCCAACCAGCACGCCAGCAAGCACGCGCGAGCCAGCCGGCATCCAGTGGTCGCGTCGGCGGAACCGGGGGAACGGTGGTTGTATTGCTATCCGGATGAGGCTTTTGCCGAGTACTGACTGGCCGCCGCTCTCGCTGGGCGAGTGGGAGAGTACCCGGGATACCCTCCAGCTGTGGACCCAGGTCGTCGGCAAGATCCGGCTGGCGCTGGCGCCGATGGTGAACCACTGGTGGCAGGTGCCGCTCTATGTCAGCGCGCGGGGACTCACCACCTCGGCCATGCCGTACCGCGAGGGCGCGGTCGAAATGATATTCGACTTCCTCGATCACGTCCTTCGGGTGGAAACCAGCTGGGGCAAAGAAGCCGCGATCGCCTTGCGCCCGCGGACGGTGGCGGATTTCTACCGCGACGTGATGAGCACTTTACGGGGCGTGGGAGTGGACGTCCGCATCTGGCCCTGGCCGGTCGAAATCCCCGAAGTGATCCGTCTCGACCAGGACGAGACCCACCGGTCCTACGACCCCGATGCGGTGCAGCGCTTCTGGCGGCTGCTGGTCCAGACTAACCGGGTATTCCACCGGTTTCGGGGACGCTTCATCGGCAAGTGCAGTCCGGTCCACTTCTGGTGGGGCGGCTTCGATCTTTCCTGTACTCGTTTCTCCGGCCGGCCTGGCCCCCGGCATCCTGGCGGGATTCCCCACCTCGCCGACCGGGTGACCCGCGAAGCCTACTCCCACGAATGCATCAGCGCGGGCTGGTGGCCGGGCGGCGATCCGGTGCCGGAATCCTCTTTCTACGCCTACTCCTACCCGGTGCCGGACGGCTGTCAGAACGCCGCTGTCTTGCCTGAGGCAGCGACCTGGAACTCCAATCTTCGCGAATGGATCCTTCCGTACGATGCGGTGCGCACCGCCCGAGACCCCGATGCGACGCTGCTCAGTTTTCTCCAGAGCACCTATGAAGCGGCGGCCGGGTTGTGCGGCTGGGACCGGATGGCGCTGGAGCGGAGGTTAGATTCCGAGCGCATCATTCAGGGAGAAACCGCATGACCGTAGTCCAGCCAGCCGAACCACCGAACACCCCTCCCGAGGACCTGGGCTTCGGGGGTGTTGTCATCGCCCGGGCGCGCGGCCGCTTTCTCAACCGCGATGGAACGCCGAGCGCGAGGAAATACGGACTGGGCAAGCAATTCTGGTCCCGGACCTTCCTCCAGGCGCTGGCGGCGTCCTGGCCCCGGTTCCTGATCTGGACCGTGGGTCTGGTCTTACTGGTCAACGGGGTATTCGCACTCGCTTACCTCTCGATTGATCCCGCGCTAGCCGGCACGGAGGCCATGCGGATCAGTGACCCGTTCCTCACCGCCCTCTACTACAGTATCGGAGTGTTCACCTCGCTCGGCACCGGGTCGCTCTATCCGGTCGGCGAGACCGCGGTCTGGCTCACGGTGGTCGAGGCGGTGCTGGGCGTCCTTTCGATCGTCGCCTTGATCGGGCTCATGCTGGCGCGGATGACCCAGCCGAGGGCCAACATCCGGTTCTCCCAGTCCGCTGTGATCGCCCCGTACCAGGGTGGCCGGGGCTTCATGTTCCGGATCGTCAACATGAGTCCGGCCGAGCTGCACGAGGTGTCCGCCCGGGTCAACCTGGCATGGTTCGAGGAGGTCGACGGCAAGCGGGTGCGTCGCTTTCACCAGTTGGGTCTCGAGCGCGCGGTCGTCGAATTCTTCACCTTGCACTGGACGGTGGTCCATCCGATCACCCGGGATAGTCCGCTGGCCGGGCTCACCCCGGAAAAGCTGCGGGATGCGGAGGCCGAGTTCCTGATCCAGATCGTCTCGCTGGATTCGACCTTTTCGGCCCGCGTGGTTTCCCGGAC
>DASYPP010000040.1:0-173858 GCA_036006525.1 Gemmatimonadales bacterium | reverse complement strand
CACCGTGCCATCCGAGCTCCGCAACAAGTGGGCGATGAGCTTCCGCCGCCCCATTGGGGTCGCCGGTCTCATCACCCCCTTCAATTTTCCGATGGCGATTCCCACCTGGAAGATGTTTCCCGCGTTGCTTTGTGGAAACACCGTGGTTTTCAAACCCTCCGAAGACGTCCCCCATACCGGTCATCGGCTGGTGGAGTTGATGCTGGAAGCCGGGTTCCCGCCCGAAACCATCCAGCTGGTCCACGGGCGGGGCGAGATCGCGGGGAAAGCGCTGGTCGAGCATCCCGATGTACCGGTCATTTCGTTTACCGGCTCAACCGGCACCGGTTCGGCGATCGGCGAGACCTGCGGCCGCATGCACAAGCGGCTGTCGCTCGAGATGGGCGGCAAGAACGCGATGATCGTACTGGACGACGCGGACCTGGACCTGGCGCTTGAAGGAGTACTGTGGGGAGCTTTCGGCACCACCGGACAGCGCTGCACCGCGACCAGCCGCCTCATTCTGCACCGGAAGATTCACGACCGGTTCCTCCGCCGGGTGGCCGATGCGGCCGGTGCCCTGCGCCTGGGCGACGGGCGCGACCCGCGCTCCCAGGTCGGGCCCCTGATTCACGAGGACGCGCGCCGGAAGGTAGAGGAGTATGTCGCGATCGGGCTGGAGGAAGGGGCCGAGCTGGTGACCGGTGGGCGCCGGCCTCGCTCGCCCCGGCTGGGCCAGGGATACTTCTTCCAGCCGACGGTTTTCGCGGGGGTGAAGCCGGGCAGCCGTTTGGAGCAGGAAGAGATCTTCGGCCCGGTGTTGAGCGTGATCCGGGTCAGCTCCCTGGGTGAGGCGATGCGGGTGAACAACGATGTCCGCTACGGACTGTCGAGTTCACTCTACACTGCCGACGTCAAAGCCGCGTTCCAGGCGATGCAGGGCCTCGATAACGGGATCACCTACATCAACGCGCCTACTATCGGCGCCGAAGCGCATCTCCCCTTCGGCGGAGTGAAGCAGACCGGCAACGGGCACCGTGAGGGCGGCTGGGAAGTGTACCATTTCTTCTCGGAAACCAAGGTGTGCTATGTCGATTATTCCGGGGTTTTGCAGCGAGCCCAGATCGATACCTACGACGTGTGAACGTCGCTACAAACATCCTGTGATCGGTGACCACAACGAGGTCCCGTTGCCCGTTGCGCGCCGCACGCGGTGTGGGTAAGGTTCTTACAGTGTTCGAAGCAATCCAACTCTCCGTTCCGTTCCTGCAGCTGCCGCGAGGTGTTTGAATCATGCGTCCAATGCAGATCGGTCCCGGCAGAAGAGGTCCCGGTTCAGATGAGGGATCACTGGACCAGTACCTCCGCGAGATCAGCAAGTATCCCCTGATTTCCCAGGACGACGAAGTCGACCTGGCCCAGCGGATCCGTATCGCCGATCCCGAAGCGCTGGACAAGCTGGTCCGCAGCAATCTCCGTTTCGTTGTTTCCGTCGCCAAGAAATACCAGAACCAGGGAGTGTCCCTCGCCGATCTCATCAACGAGGGCAACCTCGGCCTGATCCGCGCCGCCCACAAATTCGACGAGACCAAAGGCATCAAGTTCATTTCCTACGCCGTGTGGTGGATCCGGCAGGCCATTCTCCAGGCCTTGGCGGAACAGAGCCGGATCGTCCGGGTGCCGCTCAACCGGGCCGGAACCCTGCACCGGATCGGCAAGCGCTCCTCCGCGCTGCTCCAGGAACTGGGCCGGGAGCCCACGCCCTCCGAAATCGCCGAGGGCATGGACATCTCCATGGAAGAGGTGCAGAAGACCCTCTCCATCTCCCAGAACCACCTCTCGCTGGATGCCCCGCTGACCCCCGGCGAAGACAACAAGCTGCTGGATTACCTGCCCGACAACCAGAATCCGGGTCCCGATTCCGAGACCTTCGAGCACGCGCTGAGCGAGTCCATCGAAGAGGTCTTGTCCACTCTCAAGGAACGGGAAGCCAAGATTCTGCGGTTGTACTTCGGCCTGGACGGTCCTGAACCCATGACGCTGGAAGAGATCGGCAGCCGGCTCGGCATCACCCGCGAGCGGGTCCGCCAGATCAAAGAGAAGGCCCTGACCCGGCTGCGCCACGTGAGCCGGGCGAAAGCGCTGGAGAGCTTCCTTACCTGATTGCGAAGATTGCCGAATGAAGATTCATGGCTGCTAATCCTTCCTTCGATGTTTCCACCGGTGCCGATCTCCAGGAAGTCGACAACGCCGTCAACCAGGCGGTAAAGGAGATTGGCCAGCGCTATGATTTCAAGGGCACCAACTGCACCATCCTGTTCGATCGCGAAAAGGCCTCCATCAAGCTTGCCGCGGACGACGACTTCCGGCTGAAGGCCCTGGTGGACGTCCTCCAGACCAAGATGATCAAGCGCGGAGTCCCGGTCCGGAACCTCAAGTTCGGAGACCTGGAACAGGCAACCGGCAGCAGTGTGCGTCAGACCATCGACCTGAAGCAGGGCATCGACCAGGAAACCGCCAAGAAAATCGTCAGGGGGATCAAGGACCGGGGATTCAAGAAGGTCCAGGCTTCGATCCAGGGTGAAGAGATCCGGGTGTCCAGTCCTTCCAAGGACGAGCTCCAGGATGTCATGGCGTACCTGCGGGCCCAGGATTTCGGGCTGGAACTCAAGTTCGGGAACTACCGGAGTTGAGGATCGGCCATCCCCGGCGACTCCGAGCGCTCCCGATCGGCCTCGTGGCTCTGCTGGCGTCCTGCACCACACCGGAATCGAGAGTCGTCGTCGGACCCCGGGGCTCGCAGCCCGACATTCGGGTCGGGCTTGCCGTCGGAGTTCCCCAGGTTGTGATCGGTGGTGGCTCGGCGCTCGTGGTGCTCGGGGCCGACACCGCGGTGCGGGCCGAGGTTCCAGCCGGTGCAAGCCTGACGGTCGTAGAGCGCGGTGGAGGGCTGGGTGTCTCCGGGGCGCTGAGCACCTTCCTGCCGGCTGGAGAGCCGCTCACGGTCGATGCGATCGGTGCCGACGGGTATGTCCGGGTCGGCGGCAAAGACTATCGGGGACGGGTATCGGTTTTCAGCGCCCGGGGTGGACTCACCGTCGTCAACCGCCTGGGCTTGGAGAATTACCTGGCCGGGGTCGTGGCAGCGGAAATGGGCCGTCGCGATTCCAGCGAGATCCAGGCGCTCTATGCCCAGGCGGTGATCTCCCGGACTTACGCGCTCCGCAATCGGGGACGCTGGAACGCCCTGGGGTTCGATTTCTACGCCACCGTGGCCGACCAGGTCTACGGGGGCGTTTCGGCCGAGCGTTCGATCGGCTGGCAGGCGGTAAATGGAACCGCCGGGCTGGCGGTGACCTGGCAGGGACAGCCGATCGATGGGTTCTTTTTTTCGACCTGCGGCGGCAAGACGGCGAATGGCACCGAGGTCTTCGCCAACGCCGACCGGCCGTACCTGGTCGGCATTGATGACGTGGACGAGAACGGTGTCGCCTACTGCCGGATCTCCCCCCGCTTCGAATGGCACGCCGAGTGGTCGGTGGAGGCTCTCCGTGATATTCTCCGGGAGAGCGTGCCGGCCTCGCTGGGTGCGAGTATCTCCTCCCACGCCGTGATCCAGTCGGTAGAGGTTGCCGAGCGGTCCCGCTCCGACCGGGTCGCCCGGCTGAAGCTCACCATTGATGGCAGAGATCTCGTCGTCAACGGGCCCGACGTGCGCCAGGTCCTGCGGCCGTCCCGTGGCGAGTTGTTGCGAAGCAACGTGTTCACCCTGAGTCAGAACCGGAATGCCGGCCGTGTCGTGCGGCTGGTGGCCGAAGGTCGCGGGGCTGGGCACGGCGTGGGTTTTTGCCAGTGGGGCGCCGTGGGACGCGCCCGCGCCGGTCAGAGCTACCGGCAGATCCTGGCCGCCTATTTCCCGGACACCGATCTCGAGCGAATCTACTGATGCCACGAACCCTCCTGATGCCACGAACTCTCCTGATGCTTGGAGTGGGTTGCCTCCTCGCCGGGCCGTTGGCCGCCCAGCGGCCCCTGGACCGTTTTTCCTATGACAATCTCCGGTTTACGGGGGCATGGGTGGAAGCAGGCATCGCCACCTCGGACCGGCTCGAGGGAGCTGCGGTCTACGGATTGCGAGTCGACCTCGGGCAGTTTGCTCCCCGGCTCCGCGTGCTGGTGGGGGCATCCTACACCCGGAGCGACTTCAAAAAGGACGAGATCGACAAGTTCGAAACCAAACTGCGAAACGTGGTGAACGATCCGACCAACGACTTCACCATCGACCTGGGCAATATTCGCTGGTCCGATATCGCGCTCGATCTGGACCTGCAGTACTTCCTGGTCCAGGGCCGGAGCTACCAGCCTTACCTCGGCGCCGGCGCGGGAATGCACATTCGGAACGGTTCGGGCCGGGCCATCAACGGGACGTTTGTGGAGGACGCGCTCGACATGCTTGGGGCCGGGGTCAATTTTACGGCCGGCCTGGACGTGCTGCTTTCCCGGGGCCTGGTAATGAACTTTGGCGGGCGGGCCGTGATCGGGAGTGACCTGCAGACTCTCACCCTTACCGTTGGCCTGGGGTTTCGCAGATAGGAGGATGTGTGACGGACGACCTCAGAATCGGCGTCATCGGTGCGGGAGCCATCACCCAGGTTGGGCACCTACCGGTGCTCAAACGCCTCAAGGGCGTCGAGGTGGCGGCGATCTGCGACAGCGACCTCCTCAAGGCGCGAGCCCTGGCCGAGCGGTTCCAGATCCCCGATGCCTTCGACGACATTGACGACCTGCTTGGCTTCGAGCACCTCGACGCCGTCGTCATCTGCACTCCGAACCATCTCCACGAAGCCCACATTCTTGCGGCCCTTTCCGCCAACCTGCATGTGCTGGTGGAGAAACCGCTGGCGACCTCATTGGCCAGCGTGCAGCGGATCATCAAGGCCTCGGAGAAGCGCTCCGGCATTCTCATGGTCGGCATGAATCACCGGTACCGGACCGACTCGCAGATCGTGCGCAGCTTCGTGCAGAACGGGGAGTTGGGAGATATCGAAAGCGTCCGCGGCAGCTGGCATGTCTTTCGGCCCAGCAGGGCCCAGCTGGGATGGCGTCAGCGCCGCGAGCTGTCCGGCGGGGGCGCCATGCTCGACCTCGGTCTTTCCATGCTCGATCTCGCCTTCTGGCTGGCCGGTACGCCCAAGCCGGTGCGGGTGAGCGCCAACCTCGACGTACCCGGCCGCGACAAGGGAGTGGAGCAATCCGGGAGCGCTTTCGTGGTCTGCGAGAATGGCGCGTCAGTGTTTGTGGACGTGACCTGGCATCACGTCGGAGCGGGGGAGCGTTTTGGCGTCGGGCTCCGGGGCAGCAAGGGTACGGCCGGGATCAACCCAATGCACGTGTGGAAAGAGCTGCACGGGGTGCCGACCGATGTGGCGCCCACCGGTGCGGTGGGCCGGGAGAACGTCTTCTTCACTTCCTTCCGCGCCGAGTGGGCCCATTTTCTGGCCGCCATCAGGAAGGAAGCCAAGGCGCCGAGTCTCGATGAACACCTGGTCCTGCACCGGGTGCTCGAGGCGATCTACAAGTCAGCCACGGATGAAAAAGACGTCACCTTGTGAATCTCTGGCTCTCCCTCCTCCTCGCGATACCTCCGGCCGCTCACAGCCAGGATACCGCCATGATCCGGGCCACGGTTCCCGGGTCCGGGCTGGCGGTCTACGTCATGACCATGGGGCCGGGTGCCGAGATCTGGGAACGCTTCGGCCATATCGGCATCGGGGTTCGCGATTCCAGTACCGGCGTCGATTCGCTCTACGACTATGGCCGATTCAGTTTCTCGGACCCCGGGTTTCTCGTCCATTTTCTCCAGGGGCGAATGCGCTACTGGATGGCCGGGCAGGAGGCAGGGTGGTATGCCGAATTCTATCGGCGGGCCGATCGCTCGGTCTACATCCAGGAATTGAACCTGACGCCGCAACAACGGGTGGAGGTGCGCGACTTCCTCCGCTGGAATGAGCTGGGAGAAAACAGGTACTACCGATACGACTACTACCGCGATAACTGCTCCACCAGGATCCGGGACCTGCTGGATCGCGTCCTGGGCGGCGCGATTCGGCGCCAGACCGACACCATGCAGACTGGCACTACCTACCGCTCACATACCCAGCGCCTCACCTCCGCCGACGTTCCGATGTACACCGCCATCACGACCGGAATGGGGCATGCCGTGGACCAGCCGATTTCGGCCTGGGAGGAGATGTTTCTTCCTCTCGCCGTGCGAGACCACTTGCGCAGGGTCACCGTGCCGGGGCCCGATGGCACCCCCGTTCCGATTGTCGCCGCCGAACACACCCTGAATGAGAGTGCTGCGTACCTGGTTCGTGCCCAGCCACCCGGCTGGGTGCCCCGCTACCTCGCCGTCGGCGTGCTGGTCGGCGCGCTGGCTCTGCTGCTCGGGTGGTTGGGGATGACTCGCCGCTGGGCGCGCACCGTCTTCGCGATGCTCGGCACCCTGTGGTACCTGGTCCTGGGATTGGGCGGGGTCATCCTGCTGGGACTCTGGGGGTTTACCGATCACTGGGTGACATATCGCAATGAAAACGTGATGCAGTTCAATCTGTTTGCGCTTCCCCTGGTGGTGCTGCTTCCGCTGGCCCTGCGGCGCGGGGGTAAGAGTGCCAGGGCGGCACGGCGGGCTTCGGTGGTAGTGGCTGCGGTTTCTCTGGCGGGGCTGCTGCTCAAGATCCTGCCGGTCTTCTACCAGGTGAACCTGGAAATCATTGCGCTGATCCTGCCCGTCAATCTCGCGTTTGCCGCGGCCATCGTGCTGGCCACCCGGACGCGCACGGAGCCTGCCGTTATTCTTTGACCTGGTACGTCCCCGTCACGTCCTCCGGCGGTACTTCGAATACCCTGGCTTCCACGAACATCGCGAAGAGATCCTGGTCCAGCATCCCTCCGGACACCTCCGACTTCATGATGTCCAGCGCCCGGTCGGTGGGCACCGCTCGCTTGTAAGGCCGGTCCTTGGCCGTCAGCGCGTCAAAGATGTCGGAGATGGTCATCATCCGGGTCTGGACCGGAATCTCGGGGGCCTTGACCTTCCGGGGATACCCGCTGCCATCGAGCTTCTCGTGGTGCCCCCGGGCGATGTCCGGCACCCGGCTCAGGTTCCGGGTCCAGGGAATATCGCGCAGGAAATCGAAGGTGTGGTTGACATGCCGCTCGATCTCGACCCGCTCGGTGTCGTCCAGGGTGCCTTTGCGAATGCTCAGGTAGCGGACTTCATCCGGGCTCAGGAAGGGCAGGGCAGACCCGTCGGCCGCCTCGTAGGTCAGTGACGAGTATTGCTTGAGCGCTTCAAAATTTCCCTCGGCCAGCACCGTCGGCTTGTTCGATTCCAGGACCAGGTCGATGAACGTCTTGAGCTGCGCCTGCTCCTCGGCGAACTCGCGGTCCAGTTCCGCCAGGAATTCCCGGTAACCGGCCTGGCCCTGCTTCGCGAGGTAATCGGCGCGCGCCTTTTCGTAACGCCACTGCGCGGTCCGATGCATGAACTCGTGGCGCTGGCGGATCAGGGTCAGGTCGGGAGGATACAGCTTGTTCTCCTTGACCAGCACTTTTTCCCGCACTCCGACTTTGCCGAAATCATGGAGCAGGCCGGCATAGCGAAGCTCGCGGATCTGCTCCCCGCTGAACCGCACCATCCGGTAGGGGCCCTGTTCGGCCCGGTCCACGACTTTGGCCAGCCCCACGGTGAGATCGGCCACTCGCTCGGAGTGACCCGAGGTGGTCGGATCCCGTTGCTCGATTGCCGTCACCGCGGCGCGCACGAACCCCTCGAAGAGCCGCTCGATCTCCTGGTAGAGCTGGCTGTTCTCCAGGGCCACGGCGGCTTGCCCGGCCAGTGAACGCACCAGCTTCACCAGGTGCGGGCTGTAGGGCTGCACCTTGGAGTCGGCGTCGCGCGGGGACACCAGCCGGTCATTCGCCTCGCGCTTCCGGTTGATGAGCTGGACGATGCCGATGACTTCCCCGTGGTGGTTCTGCATCGGGATGACCAGCATGGAGCGGGTGCGGTAGCCGTAGCGCTCGTCAAACGAGCGGTTGAACGAGTAGGCAACGTCCGGCGGCAGGTCATACACATCGTCGAAAACCAGCGCCTCACCCTCGGCCGCCGCGTACCCGGCCAGTGAGGCGTGGTCGATGGCCATGGTGAATTCCACGAAGGGAATGTCCGGGCGGCTGTCGTTCTGGGTCAGCTTGAAGCGGAGCCGGCGGCGGCCCTCCTCGTCGTTCTCCACCAGGTAGAGGCTGCCCGCGTCGGAATGGGTAATCCGCCGGGCCTGGAAAAGGATCAGGTCCAGCAGGGTATTGTAGTTCTTCTCGGTGCTGAGCTTGATGCCGATTTCGGTGAGCTCGGTGACTTCGTTGGTGCGGGCGGCGATTTCCCGGCGGGTGAGCGCGGCTTCCCGGCGTGCGGCCGCTTCGCGATAGGCAGAGCGGAGGGCCACCAGCAGCTGCCGGGGCCGCACCGGTTCGGGAACGAACCCGCTCAGGAGGTCGATCGGGATGTCGGGCGGAACATCGTCCTCGCCCGGCGCACCCAGCGCGACGACCGTGACGCCGGCCTCCCGCAGCGCGTCCACCACCGGGCCGGGAATCTCGCGGCGGGAGCCGGGATCCAGGACCAGGACGGTGGGGAGGGTGTTGAGCGGCGTGGTGAAGGGCTCAGAGAGCACTTCCGTTTCGACCTGCTCCGCCGCCAGCGCCTCGGCGATGGCGTCGGGGTGCCAGCGGGAAGTGTGCAGCAGCCGGAATTTCACGGTCGGATTCTCGTGGAATCGAGCGCGCGCAGGGAGTCCTCGGCGCGGGAGCGGGTCCGCAGGGAGTCACTGGATATCACGCTCACCCCGGTGATCATCCGCAGCGGGCGCCGGCTCACCTGGTCGAGAAAGCTCTCCAGCTTGGCCGAAATGACGTAGAGATTCTCCGCCGTGGTCCGCACGACCTCCCGGTTTTCCCCAGCCATGGCCGACGCGGTGATGGCCAGGCTGTCCAGGTGTTGCAGCAGGCTCCGGGTCTGCGAGAGTGTCCTCGAGATCGAATCCTGCAGCCCGCCGATGGTTCCATTGACCGAGCCCATGAGGGTATCGGCCCGGGCCAGGGTCGGTCGAAGCTGGGCCAGGACGCCGCTCATCTGGCTCATGGTCGCGCGCACGTCGGGGCCGGTCTTCTCCAACTCGCGCTGGGCTACGGTGATCGTGCGGGACAGGTTGCCGATCAGCGACCTGGTATCGGTCAACACCAGCGCGATCTCTCGCCGCAGCGAGTCGGCTGTTTCGGCGATCGCATCGAGTCCCGACGTCTTGCGGATGGAGGTGATCGTGTCGCCGGGGGCCAGCCACCCGGCGCTTCGTTCGGGAAGCCGCAAGGAGATCAATACCCCGCCGCCAACCAGCGAGCCCGGCAGGAGATCAGCCGAAGTCCCCATCGGCAGGTGGAGCGGAGTGCCGTCCTGATATTTCTCGTCGATCCTGAGATGTACCACGAATTGGAGACGGCCGGTAGCCGAGTCCACCTGGGGAGCGACTGCCTTGACCTCGCCGATCGTCAGGTATTGGAGCTGGACCTTGGTGTCGACGTTCAGGTCCTGGGCGCTCTCCGAACGCATGAACAGGTCGAACTGCCGCTTGTTCCAGCCCTGGGTAAAGACGAAGGCCAGCACGATCACCAGGAACGTGCCGATCACCAGGAGGCCGACCAGGAAGTCGGAAAACCGCTGGCTGCTCATGGGCGGGTAAGGAGGTGCCGGCTATCGGCGAGGTGGACGACGCGCTCGACCCGGTTGCGAAGCAACATCGGAATATCCTGTCCCGTGATGAAAACGGTGCGGCGGCCACCCTCGCCCGTTTCACCGCCTCTCGCGATTTCCAGCAGTTCGGCGGAGGCGCGGTCGGTGAGGCCCACGAATGGCTGCTCCAGCAACACCAGCTCGGGATCGAACGCCAGCGCGCGTCCCAGGGCCGCCCGCCGGCGCTGCTCCTCATTGGCCTGGGCGGGCCGCTCCTGGGCCACTCGGTTCAACCGGAGCATGGCCAGGATCACGTCCACCCGCCCTTCAATCTCGTCTGTTTTGAAGTTGCTGCCGAAGCGGAGCGGGAGCCGGACATTGTCCCTGAGACTCAGGTTGCTGAGCAGTCCGTCGCCGGCAGGAAGGTAGCCCAGCCGGCGGCGGAAGGCGAGTTGTTCCCGGCGGGACAGCGTCCGCAGATCGGTGCTGAACGTGGCGACGGTCCCCGCGGCCGGCGATTCCAGGCCGAGGGCGAACTCCACCAGGCTGTCTACCCCGCTGTTCTCATCCCCGACAACGACCACGGTCTCGTGCCGCATCACGCTGAGCGCGAACATTCCCGCCGCGCTTCCCGGCATCGGGATGGCGTGGAACTCGAGGAGGGGAGCTTCCGGTTCCGTCACTGGACGACCACGAAAAGGGCGCTTACCACGAAAATCATCACGATCGCTCCGACCGTGGAGCGAATGACCGCCTGAGGAATCTCGGTGGGCCCCCGGCGCACCGCGAGGCCGTGATAGCTGGCCCAGATCCCGATGACCAGGCCGGACAATACGCCCTTGCCCAGGGTCACCCAGACGTCGGTCGAGTCCAGCGAAGCGAGCACCGAGCCGATGTAGCGGCTCCCACTCATCCCCTGGGTACCGGCGGCCAGGAAACCGGCCAGCAGGGCGACGACATCGAACAGTACGGTCAGGATTGTCACCGAGATGATACAGCCCAGCAACCTCGGCAGCACGAGGTAGTGGTTGGGGTCGATGCCCATGCCTTCCAGCGCTCGAACTTCGCGCAGCACGGTGTTGGTGGCCAGCTCGGCCGTGATCGCGGTGCCGCTTCTGCCTACCACCGCCAGGGCGGTAAGGATGGGGCCCAGCTGGCGGACGATGATGATGACGATCAGCCGGCCGATCAGGTCGTACGCCCCGACCCGGCCCAGCTCCCGCACCGCCATCGAGATGACCAGGAAGCTGAAAATGCCGGAGAGCAGGGTGACCAGGCCGACCGCCTCGACCGCGGTAAACCTGAGCTGGTTCAGCAGCAGCCGGCCGGCGACCGGACGCCCGGCGCCGGGGAGGGAGAAGATCGCGCGAAAGGCCTCAAAAGTGAAACGCGCCAGCCCACCCGTCCGGGTGAGCCGGCGCGCCGCGGAGCGCCCGATGGCTGCGATCGGGGCGCCCACGCGCTTACGAGTTCCCGACCTTCTGGAGCCCTTCCTTGGCCTCGGTGTAGTCCGGGAAGACGGCCAGGGCGCGGTTGTAGAATTCCGTCGCCTTTTCCTTGTCGCCCCGGTCCTGGTACAGCAGGGCACGGCTGTAGTACGTCAGCGCTTCGGTCGGGATGTGGCGCTGGGTCGCAGCCTGCTGGGTTGGCAATGGCGGCAGCTTGGTGTTCGCCATGATCGCCAGGGCAACCTCGCTGATCATGTCGAACAGTTTCTCGCGCTCCTTCTGGGAGGAGACCACCTTCAGGATCTCGCTGGTCTCCACGTCCACGATGCGGGCGTCGATCCGCATCTTGCCGTAATAGTCGGTAAAACCGCCCATGATCATGTAGCGGGCACCGACGATCTTGCCGACCCGTGCCGCGGTGGCGGCGTCGACCCGGCCCTGGGTCGCGAGATTCTGCTCGTTCAGGATTCGGTTGATGTCGCTCCGATCCACGACGCGGGCCGCCAGATTCTTCGACAGCTCGCTGATCAGCATGGCAGGTATACCCTGCTGCAGCGCTTCGAAGTCTTCCTTCTCACGGCCGTAGGAGCCGCCGTTCTCAAACGGCATCACCGCGATGCCGGGGCGGGTATCCTGGGCCGAAGCCGCCAGCGGACTCAGAGCCGCGAGCGCCAGAGCGACCAGCATGGTCCTGCGCATGTACTCTCCTCGTTAGAGGTGAAGTTGCATTCCTTCGCTGGCGGCATCCACCACTAGGCGGGTGGCCAGGTTCTTCGCATCGGCGCGAGCCCGCGCCAGAAGTTGATCAATCGCTTCGTCATCGTGTTCCGGCTCGTGGTGAAACAGCACCAGGCGCCGTGCCTTGCATTCGATCGCGAGTTCGACCGCCTGTTTTGGCGTCGAGTGGCCCCATCCAGCCCGCTGGGCCATCAACTCGTCGGAGTACATCCCGTCGTGTATCAGCGTGTCCACGCCACCCAGGAACCGGACGAGTTCGGCCCGCCAATTCTCGGGCACCGAGTAATTCCCGCCCGAGCCGAGCTCGTTGTCAGTCAAGTACGCCATCGTGGGGCCGCCGCGCACCGGGACCAGCTTGTAACCCAGGGTGGTGCCCGGGTGGCGCAGCCGGAACGCTTCGACCGTGAAGCCGTCGATCTCGAAAGCGCCGCCCTCGATTTCCGTTACCGTCAGCTCCGCCGCCAGTGCGCGAAGCGGAATCGGGAAAACCATCGGGTCCATCTGGCGGTCCAGGATGCTCTCCAGACCTACTCCCTCCTGGGCCGAGCCGTAGATCCGAACCGAGTTGCCTTTCACGTTCAGGGGTTGAAAAAACGGAAGCCCCTGAATGTGGTCCCAATGAGTGTGGGACAGCAGGATGTCAGCGTTGATGCTGCCGTTGCCACTCCGGAGCAAATCCCGCCCCAGGGGCCGGATGCCGCTACCCGCATCCAGGATTACCAGCTCATCCTTGCGACCTGCGACGGCCACGCACGCCGTATTGCCCCCATACCTTGCTGTCTGGGGGCCTGGCGTGGGAATCGACCCGCGCGTACCCCAAAACGTGATGGTATAGGTCACGGTCTCTTCTCAGGTGCCAGTTTCATGCCGCCTGGGGGTCTCTCTGAGGGCTACGTGATGAGGCTCACGCGGGGTGCGTGAGGCCTCTCACGAGCGTCCCGCGGCAGCCAGCAGGGCCTGTCGATCCTTGATGGTGATGTCTTTTCTGGTCACCTGGATCAGGCCCCGTTCCACGAAGTCACGCATGGTCCGGGACACCGTCTCCCGGCTGGAACCGATCATCTGGGCGATGGTGTGGTGCGTCATCTTTCGGCGAATCATCTCGCCGTCCTCCTCCGACGCCGCCCGGAGCAACAGGTCGGCGACCCGGCCGTTCACGTCGAGCAGCACCAGGCTTCCGATCTTCTCGTCGGCGCGGCGGAGCCGGCGGGAGAGCTCCCGGAGCAGACTGATCGCCACCTCGGGAGAGGAGCGGAGCCGGGCCTGGAAGTCTTCCCTGCGGAGTACCAGCAGGGTCGAGTCTTCCATCGCGATCACGTGCGCCGAGCGGGGAGAATCGTCAATCAAGGCCATTTCCCCGAAAAATGTTCCCGGCCCCAGGACTGAAAGAATGACCTCGCGTCCATCCTCCCCGATGAGTACGACTTTGACCTGCCCCGAAGCGACGAGGTAGAGCGAGTCGCCCCGGTCGTTTTCGAACAGGATGACGCTACCCTTGGGATAGGTTTTTTCTCGGGTCAACTCGGCAAAATGAGCCAGTTCAGTCTCGGGCAGGCTCTCGAAAAGCGGAACCCTCTTCAGTACTTCTAGCGGAGAAAGCGCCACCGGCAGCCTCGCATGTCGGAAGTTTGTGTCCGTACGTTACTTGCGCCTCGAATGACTGTCAATTTAGCCGGGGTTGCCCTGTACCGGGGGGGCGGGTACATTTCCGGGCTGTCAATTCGTCCCAAGTCGAACCCGATCAACCGCTTAGCGGACTCGGGGCAAGGAGCGCCAAGTGAAACCAGATCTGCATCCCAAGTACTTGAAAGTGACCGTGAAGTGCGCGTGCGGCAGCGAATTCGAAACCCGCTCGACGAATCCGTCCATCCATGTCGAGGTGTGCTCGAAGTGCCACCCATACTTCACCGGCCGTCAGCGGCTGATGGACACGGCCGGCCGGGTAGATCGTTTCCGCCGGAAGTACGCGACCGACAGTACCGCCAAGGCGCCCTCGGCCTAAACCATGGAAGCCAGACTCCGCCAGGCGCTCGCCCGGGCGGAGGAGGTTGCCCGGGAGTTGGCGAGCCCCGAGGCCGCTCGCGATGCCGCCCGATTCCGTTCGCTGGGCCGCGAGCACGCCAGGCTGGCGCCGATCGTCAGGCACGCGGAGCGGCTGGCCCGGCTGGAATCCGACCTGGACCAAGCGCGGCAACTCGAGGGGGAAACCGATCCCGAGTTGGCCGCGCTCGTGCGTGTGGACCTGGAGCGACTCCCCGGCGAGGTGGCCCAGGTTCAGGCCGAGCTGCATGAACTGCTGCTTCCGCGCGATCCCCACGATGATCGTGATGCCATCATGGAAATCCGGGCCGGAACCGGCGGCGACGAGGCGGCGCTTTTTGCCGCCGATCTCCTCCGGATGTACACCCGGTTCGCCGAGCGTCGCGGCCTCGCGGTCGAGCCCATTTCCATAAGTCCCGGGAACATGGGCGGCATCCGGGAAGCGATCGTGGCGGTCCGGGGGGAGCAGGCCTATGGGCTGCTCCGTCGCGAGTCCGGGGTCCACCGAGTGCAGCGGGTGCCCACAACCGAGACTCAGGGCCGGATTCACACCTCGGCGGCGACGGTGGCAGTACTGCCGGAGGCAGAGGAGGTCGAGGTCAAGATCGAGCCGCAGGACATCAAGATCGATGTCTTCCGCTCTTCGGGTCCGGGTGGGCAGAGCGTAAATACCACGGACAGCGCGGTTCGGATCACCCACCTGCCCACCGGGCTGGTGGTGAGCCAGCAGGACCAGAAATCGCAGCTCCAGAACAAGCTGAAAGCGATGGAGGTGTTACGGGCGCGGCTCTTGGACCGGATGATTTCCGAGCAGGAATCTGCGCGCTCCCGGGATCGGAAGGCCATGGTGGGTACCGGGGACCGTTCCGCCAAGATCCGGACCTACAACTTTCCCCAGAGCCGGGTGACCGACCATCGGATCAACCTGTCGGTCCACAACCTGGACGACGTCGTCAACGGGAAGATCGACGAGCTGGTCGATGCGCTCCGCATGGCAAGCCGCCAGGAGATGCTGAGTGACTGAGGCCCCGGCCAGCCGCTGGACGCTGCTGGAGAGCGCGAGAGCTCGGCTCGCTGCTGCAGCGGTGCCGGATCCAGTCCAGGAAGCCAGGTGGCTCTGGGAGCGGGTGAGCGGTGAAACCGGTGCCGGCGCGCTTTCTTTGCGGGACCAGGCCGTAAGTCCGGACATGTGCACTGAGCTGGAGTCACTGGTAGATCGAAGAGCCGCCGGTGAGCCGCTCGCCTACGTGCTCGGCGAGACGTCCTTCCGGTGGCTCACGATTCAATGCGACCGGCGGGCATTGATTCCCCGTCCGGAGACCGAGGGGCTGGTGGACCTGGTTCTGGCCCGGCAGCGAACCGGACTCGCGCTCGACGTGGGAACCGGGACCGGGTGCCTGGGACTGAGCCTGGCGCGAGAAGGCGGCTTCCAGACGGTAGCCGGCGTGGATCGTTCCGCCGACGCGCTTTCTCTCGCCGCGAGCAACGCGGCCCGGATGGGCCTCCCGTTGCACCTCATCAGGGGTGACTTGAGCGAGAGCGTGGCATCCGGCAGCGTGGACGTCCTGATTTCGAATCCGCCGTACTTGAGTACCCGGGAGTTTGAAAAGCTGGAGAGCGGCGTCCGCGACTGGGAACCGGCACTGGCGTTGGTTTCCGGTGAAGACGGCATGGAGGCCACTCGCCGTTTATTTTATGATGGGAGGCGAGTAATACGACCGGGCGGGCTGATCGCGGTGGAGGTCGACTCCACCAGGGCTTCCGGTGCGGGACAGGCGGCCGCAGAGGCCGGATGGGTGGATGTCACGGTGCTGGAAGACCTTTTTGGCCGGGCGCGCTACCTGATGGCCCGCCGGCGTGAGGAGTCCTGATGTGGGATAAGGCCCAGGAACTGGGTCGGCTGATCGGCCAGACCCCGGAACACAAAGCCTTGCGACGGGCGGAGGCGAGCCTTCGGGAGGATCCGGAGAGCATGAAGCGGCTGGAGAGCATCCAGACCCTTGCCAAGAAAATGGAGCAGCAACTGGCGAGCGGCCAGGAGCCCGATGAAGCCACCGCGACTGCCTATGAGGGCTCGGTCAGGGACCTGGAGACCAGCCCAGTGGGCCAGGCCTACGTCGTAGCTCGCGCGAACTTTGAGAAGGTCATGATGAAGGTCAATCAACAGATCAGCGAAGGTATCGAGAAGGGCGCGACGAGCAGCATTATCACGTTGGGATGAGCAGCCGACCGGGCTGGTTCATCGTCATCGAGGGTCCTGACGGAGCCGGCAAGTCGGTGCTCACTGCCGCACTCGCAGGCCGGATGCGAGCCCAGGGCCTCGACCCGGTGGTGGTGCGGGAACCGGGAGGAACCCCGGCGGCCGAAGCCCTTCGTCACGAGGTGCTGGACCGGACCCGGCAGTTCGAGCCGCTCACCGAATTGCTGTACATCTTGACCGCCCGGGCCGACCTGGTTCACCACGTGATCCGACCCGGATTGGAACAGGGCAACTTTGTTGTTTCAGACCGCTTCCAACTCTCGACCTTTGCCTACCAGGTGGCGGGACGCGGGGTGGATCCGGTGATTGCGGCCGAGTTGAACCGTGCTGCGACCGGGGGCCTGGAGCCTGACCTCACCATCATCCTGGATATCCCCGCGCAGCGGGGCATGGAGCGGCAGATGGCCTCAGGGAAGCGCCAGGACCGGTTGGACCTTCAGGATGCGGGGTTCCAGCAGCGTGTTACCGACTATTATCTGGCGGCAGCGGGCTCTTCGGTGCGACATTTGGATGGGACCCGGAATCCGGAGCAGGTAGAGGGTGATGCCTGGAAGCTGCTCGGTGACGAGTGGCCTGATATTTTCAAGTAAAGCGGTTCCCCCGTCATTCGGGCGGGGGCGATAGGAGGACATATGCGGCAACGGTGGGCGGTCATCGGTCTGGTGGCCATAGTGTCGTTCTTCACGGGAGGCTGGCTGTTACAACGCGGGGCCGCGGTGGACGGCAACGTCTACCAGCAGGCCCGGCTGTTCGACGACGTGCTGTCTCATGTGAGCGAGTATTACGTCGATTCACTCAGCGAAAGCACCCTGTATCGCAAGGCCACCGACGGCATGCTGGCCGAGCTTCACGATCCGTATTCCGTGCTCCTGGTGGATGATGACTACCAGCAGCTGACCGAGACGACGACCGGGAACTACGGCGGTCTGGGAATCCAGATCGACGTGCGGGATGGCTGGATCACGGTGGTGGCGCCGCTGCCCGATACTCCGGCCGAGCAGGCCGGCATCGAAACCGGGGACCGGATTATCGAGGTCGATGGCAAGTCGACCCAGGGATGGAATAACGACAAGGCCGTAAACGCGTTGCGCGGTGAGCCTGGGAGCCAGGTGCAGATCAAGGTCGAGCGGGCCGGCATCAACGATCCCCTCAAGTTCGACCTTGCCCGAGCCCGGATTCACCTGCGATCGGTACCGGCGGGTACCCTGTTCACCGGCGGCATCGGCTACATCTCACTGAACCCGGTGAGCGAGTCCTCGGCCGCGGAACTGCAGGCCGAGATTACCGCGATGATCCAGAAGGGCATGAAGTCCATGATCTTCGACTTGCGCGGGAACCCGGGTGGGTTGCTCGACCAGGGCGTCAAGGTCGCGGACCTGTTCCTGAACCCTCGCCAGGAGATCGTGTCTACCAAGGGCAGGGCGCGCAATTCCAGCAAGGAGTTCTTCGACGATGCCCGGCAGCAGTGGCCGGACTTGCCGATCATCGTCCTGGTGAACGAGGGAAGCGCCAGCGCCGCGGAGATCATCGCCGGTGCGCTGCAGGATCATGACCGCGCGGTGGTGGTGGGTACGCCGACCTTCGGCAAGGGACTGGTCCAGACCCTGTTCACCCTGGGCGACAACGTCGCATTGAAGCTGACAACGGCACGCTGGTACACCCCGAGTGGTCGCACGATTCAGCGAGTTGCCAAGGACGAAGAAGACCAGTATGAAATGGCGGCGCGGGACAGCGGCACCGGGGTGGCCGACGATACCACCAGGCCGGTATTTCACACCGACGCAGGCCGGACAGTGCGGGGCGGCGGCGGCATCGTGCCGGACATCGTGATGCGCCAGGACTCAACTACCTCCGGGGAAAAGGCCTTCATCGCCGCCATTGGGTCGAAGGCCCAGGAATATCGCGACGTGTTGACCACCTACGCCCTCGATCTCAAGCGTGATCACGGGGTCACCTCGGAAGACTTCAGCGTGACGCCGGCAATGAAAGCAGAAGCCGTGCGCCGGCTGCGGAGCAAAGGCATCAACCTCACCGATGACCAGGTGGCCCACGCCGGCCGATTCCTGGACCAGAACCTGTCCTACGAAATCGCCCGCTACGTGTTCGGCCGGCCGGCCGAGTTCCGCCGTCGGGCGAAGGACGACACGCAGGTCCAGGCGGCGATTGACCTGCTGGGAAGGGCCCGCACGCCGCAGGCGCTGCTGGGGCTGACGGCGGCGCCCCGTTCTCCAGCGAACTGACGCAGCTTGGCAGCCCGAAACAGGAACGGGAGCATCCTCGGATGCTCCCGTTCTTGCTTGGCCGACGCTGCACATCACTTGCGGCCAAACACCCGGATGGTTGCCTTCCCCTCGCGGCCGCCGGCTACGCTGCGGTAGTAGAAGTCGATGCGTCGAATGTCGCGGAGCGTGCCCGGCAGGTCGATGGTGCGGCTCCGGGTATTGTCGTCAAAGTGGAGCCGGGTATCCGGGGAAAACGACTGGCCGTTGGCAAAGGTCACTTTGAGGTTGAACATCTCGAGATCGCCACCGCCAACCTCGAACATCAGGGATCGGTAGGCCCGGGCGCCGGGCATCTCCAGGACGTCATGATCGACCTGGAAGCTTACCACGCGTGATCCCAGGACTTCCCAGCCTGCCGGTGTCGGCGGGCCTGCCGGGGGCGGCGATCCCACCTGACGACCGAACACGCTCACGACACCCTGACCACGCAGCTCACGATTCTGGTAGGCGAACTCTATGCTCCGAATGCCGCGGGCGTCTCCCGGCAGGTCGATCACCCGGCTTCGCTCGCCCTCCCGGAAAACGAGGCGGGTGTCGGGAGAAAAGCTGGCCCCGTTGGTGAAGACGACCCGGATGTTATACATCTCCACGGTACCTTCAGCCACTTCGATCCGGATGGCGTTGAACCTACCGTCCCGCAGGCCGACATCGATCCGGTCCGTTTCCGCGGCGCGGCTGACCCGCTTGGTCCCCAGCAATTGCCATTCATCGGTTGCACTAAGGGGCCCGGGGTGGGCTAGACTGAAGAGCAACCCGGCACCGGCAAGTAAAGCAGCGGGATATTTCATAGCGGCCTCTTATTCTTTAAAGTCATGGCTGGCAGTCAGTTGTGACCGCTTGCGGATTTTCTGGGTGAACTACACACTGAATCCGGACAAGGATACAGCTTCCTGACGGACTGTCTGTGCGATGGATTACCATTGTCCGGTTGTTAACGAAAAGGAGGGCTAGTGGCGAGTCCGGCGTTGCGCATCGCCGTGGTCGGTGCGGGTCGAATGGGGCAGGGACTGGGGGGAGCTCTCGCCGGCAAGGGGCAGACGGTCACGATCCTGGGTCGGCGGGCCCAGGATGTGAACCCGCCATTTTCCCTCCAGGCGGATGCCTGGGGACCGGCGCTTCGCACGGCCGACCTGGTGATCCTCGCCACTCCCGACGCCGCGGTCGCAGCAGTTGCCGCGGAGCTGGCCGGGCTGGGTTTCATCGACAATCGACACGTCGTGCTTCACCTGGCGGGCCCGCTCGACAAGACGATCCTGGCTCCGCTGGAGCCGACCGGGGCCGCATTGGGATCCTTCCATCCCCTGCAGACCGTGGCAGACCCGAAGCGAGCCGCTGAGAGCCTGCGGGGAGCCTATGCTGGGCTGGAGGGCGATCCCCGAGCCCAGGCCATGGGGGCCCGCCTGGCCAAGCTGCTCGACATGAAAACTTTCGTCATACCGCTGGGTGCCAAGGCAAAATATCACGCTGCGGCCGTGCTGGTCGCGAACTACACCGTGGGGCTATTGGGGGTGGCTCAGCGGATCGCCGGAGAGGCGGGGATTCCACAGGACATCGCCGGCCAGATGTACCAGCCGCTGCTCCAGGGTGCGATGGCGAACCTGGCGGCGTTGGGTCCAATCCAGGCGCTGACCGGTCCAATTCGTCGGGGAGACCTCGCGACGCTGCGCATACACCTGGCCGCGCTCAGCGCGAGGGATCGCGAGTTGTATCGGACCGTCGGGCTGGCGGTCCTGGGGGTTGCCCGCGCCGCCGGCCTGGCCGAAGAGCGGGCACAACAGGTGGAAGCACTTCTGGACGGGCGGTCCTGAATTCCGCACGTCTCCCAGTTCACATCTGGTCAACCACCCGCACTCCGTCGGGCACCACGAAGGTAAAGGCCGCGGCCGACACCCGTTCGTTGCTCCGCACGTCCGAGAAGGTCAGGGTGCGCACTCCGCCGGTGCGTTCCTGGAAACGCAGCCGCCGGGGCAGACCGTCCTGCCGGTCCACCCAAATCGTTGCTTCGGAGAAGGGAAGGTTGGGGTCCTTCGGGGTCAGGCTGACCACGTCGGTAAGGCGCCCGTTGACGCGTTCCTGGCGCAGACCCCTGGCCTCGAACCGGCGCGAGGGGTCGGTCAGCAGCCGGCTCAGGTTGAAGAACTCAGGCAGGCTGGCGATCGAGATCTTCATGACCTGGCCCGGCGTCGTGCTCGGGGTGTACACCCAGGCATCCCGCCCGTCGAGCACGATCGCTTCGCCGGCGGGATCGGTAAACCGCATGGCGAGCTTGTCGTCGCCCGCCTGGATAAGATGGCCGCGGCTCCGGAACGTGCCCAGCATCGCGTCGTCGATCACCTGCCAGAAATCCGCGCTGAACGAGGTGAGCCCGCGATAGGCCCGGGCGGTCCGCTCCATCACCTGGTCGGCGTCCTGCGCAAACAGCGCGCCGGGGAATCCCGCCAGCGCACCCAGCAGCAGCAGTTTTCGCATTCCTACGCTCCTAATTCAGCGGGCTCCGCGATCCGTCGTCCGATTGCGTCGGCAATGTGCCGGATCTCCCGCATCATTTTGTCGAACTGTTCCGGATAGAGGCTCTGCGCGCCGTCAGAAAGCGCGCGATCCGGTGTGGGATGAACCTCGACCAGCAGCCCATCCGCGCCGGCCGCCACGGCAGCCCGGGCCATGGGAATCACCATGTCCCGGTGCCCGGTTCCATGGCTCGGGTCCGCGATGATGGGGAGGTGCGAGGTGGCATGGACGACGGGAATCGCGGTCAGGTCGAACAGGTTGCGGGTCGTACTGTCGAAGCCCCGAATACCGCGTTCGCACAGGATGACATCGGGATTCCCTTCGGCCAGGATGTATTCGGCCGACAGCAATAACTCCTGGATGGTGGCGGCCATTCCGCGCTTCAGCAGCACCGGCTTGCCGGCCCGGCCTGCCTTCTTGAGCAAGGAGTAGTTCTGCATGTTCCGGGCACCGACCTGGATGATGTCGGCGACCTCGGCGACTTCATTGACCGACTCGGGATCCATCGCCTCGGTTACCACCAGGAGCCCGCTCTCTTCCCGGGCCCGGGCCAGCAATTTCAGACCGGCCTTGCCCAGGCCCTGGAACGAATAGGGGGAGCTTCGAGGCTTGAATGCACCAGCCCGAAGAATCGTCGCACCGGCCTCCCGCACGGCATGGGCGGCCGCGATGATCTGGGATTCGGACTCTACCGAGCAGGGCCCCGCCATGACGACGACCTCGTCCCCGCCGATGGCGAGACCGCCGGCGAGGCGGATCACCGTGGACTCCGACTTCCATTCCCGCGATACCTGCTTGTACGGCTGGGTGACCGGGATCACCTCGCGCACCCCGGGCAATCCCAGCACCCGAGAGGCGTCCACCGGCCCCTCGTTGCCAATCACGCCAATGGTAGTCCGCTGGCGTCCCGGCATGGGACGGGCCTGGAACCCCATCTCCTCAATAACGGCCACCACCCGCTGAATATCGGCGGGTGGAGCGTCATTTTTCATGACGATGAGCATATCCGAAGGCTAACGGTGCCTGACCTGAAAGCCAACTTGGCGGGACTAGACCGGCTCGCGCTCGCCCAGACGAACGCCAACGATGGTGGAGACGCCGGGTTCCTGCATCGTCACGCCGTACACCGCATCCGCCGCCTGCATGGTGCGCGGATTGTGGGTGATGACGATGAACTGGGTGGTCTTCTTGAACTCGTCCAGCAGCCGGGTGAAGCGGCCGACGTTAGCGTCGTCCAGCGGTGCGTCCACTTCATCCATGAGGCAGAAGGGGCTGGGCTTGGTGAGGTAAATACTGAAGAGAAGCGAAACCGCCACCAGGGTGCGCTCGCCGGAGGAGAGCAGATGAATCCGCTGGGTGCGCTTGCCGCGGGGCGCGGCATGGATGTCGATCTCGCTCTCCAGCGGCTCATCCGGGTTGGCCAGCCGGAGATCGCACTCGCCGCCGCCGAAGAGAGTCTGAAAGACGTGCAGGAAGTTGGCCTGTACGGCGTTGAAGGTGTCCAGGAACATGGTGCGTGCGGTGCCGTCGATCTCCCGGATCGCCTGCTGCAGTGACTGGCGCCCCGCGACGAGATCGTCGCGTTGGGTGGTGAGAAAATCGAGCCGCTTGCTTTCCTCGGCGTGCTCCTCGACGGCGAGCGGATTGATCGGGCCGATCTGCTCCAGGCCGGTGACAATACGCGCCGCTTCGTTCTCCAGCGACTCCCGGTCGAGGTCGAGCACCGGGGCCTCTTCCAGCAGCAGGTCAATCGGTTTTTTCCATTCGGCCTCGACCCGCTCGATGATCGAGCGTTTGCGGGCCCCTTCTTCCGTCACCTGCAGCTCTAACCGGTGGTACTCCTCTCCCATGCTCTCCAGCCGGTTGCGATAGGAGGCGAGGTCCGCTTCCGCGGTGAGCAACGTGTCTTCGGCGGCCGCCAGCTCCAGTTCAACATCGGCCGACGCGGCTTCCAGTTCCAGCAGGGCAATACGGCGCTCGGAGCGCTGCTCCTGCCACTGGAGCTGCTGCGCTGTGACAGTGGCCGTGTCGGCGTCGAGCTGATCCAGCTCGCTGGTTAATTGGAGGGTCAGCTGCTCGGCCTCCCGGCCCACGTTCGAGGCCCGCTCCAGCCGCTCGGTCGCGGCCTGCACTCGGGCCGCGACGTGGGCTTCCTGGACCTGCCAGCGCACCCGGGTCTCCCGAGCGCTCTCCTGCTCGACTTCGAACTCGGCCAGATGGGCGCGGATGGTTCCCAGGTTTTCTTCCAGCCGGGCGCGGCCCAAATCACCTTCGGTGAGCGCGGCGTTGATTTCGGTCATGCGCAGTTCGGAGCGCCCAATCCGGTCGACCAGGCTCTGATGCTGGGATTCCGATTCGCCGTGCTCCCGCGCCAGATTAGCGACCAGCCGGGCCGCATCATCGCGGGCCGCTAGTCCCTGGCGCTCTGCTTCGCGGGCGAGATCGGCCCCGAGAGTCGCTCGTTCCAGGGCAGTTTCAGCTTCTCCCAGTTGCCGCATCGTGCGCTGCAGTGTGCCTTCGGCCTCGGCCAAGCGGCTTCGCGCCCGGGCCAGCTCGGTGGTGAGTTCCTGGATGTCGGCGCGCCGACGAAGCGGACCGGATGGCGCGGGTGCACCGGCCAGGAGGATGGCTCCATTGGCCCGGCGAAGCATTCGGCCCCCGGTCTCGAGCACCTCGGAACCGCTCAACAGCGCCCGGACCCAGCGTTCAGCGGGTCCGCGGGCCAGCAGCCGCTCCTGGAGCGGATCATCCTGGCTTGAAATGGTGGGGCCGGGGGATACCGGGAGCAGCGCCACCGCGCCGGGCTGCTGGGCCGCATGCCAGCGCTGAATCGCCGGAATCGCATCGGTGTCGCGGACCAACACCGCGTGGACCCAATCGCCGAGCAGCCGCTCGGCCAGCTCGGCGTCGGCCCTGCCGGTATCGATGAAATCACTCAAGGGACCCAGGATGGACCCGCCGAACTGATCCCGGGCGGCGAGAAGGGCCGCGGCACCTGGGGCCAACCCCACGCGATCTCGCTCCAGGTCCTCGAGAGCCTGGCGGCGGGCGGCCAGCTGGGCAACCAACTCTTCGGCTTCCCTGAGCGTGGCACGGTTCAGGGCCTCCTCGCGGCGCAGCTCCGCGACCTGGTGCCGATTGCGCTCGGCGTCCTGGCTGGCGTGGCGAGCCTCGGCGGTGCGTTGTTCAGCGACCGATTCGGCCTCCTGGTGCCGGGCCCGGGACGATTCGAGCTCGTTTTGCAGTGCGCTGCGCCGGGCGCCAAGCTGGGATTCCCGTTCCCGCAACGACGCGAGGTCGCTCTCCAGGGCCGCCCGTTCGCCTTCCAGCGAACGAAGGGTCTGGGCGTGGCGTTGCAGTTCTTCTTCATTCCCGCGCAGCGCGGTGCGCTTTTCGGTGAGCCGTTGGCGAACGAAGTCCTCCGCCGCGGACCGGCCGGTCAACTCGGATTGAATCCTGGCCTGTTCGGCCAGGGCGTTACCGCGTTCCTCCTCCGCAATCTCCCGTTCCCGCGCGGCCTGGAGTGAGCGTGTCGCCAACTGGCCCCGTTCATCCGCGGCCCGGACCCGGCGGGCGGATGCGTTGCCCAGCCGTTCGGCGGCGAGCGCCAGGTCGCCATCCAGCTTCCCGAGGTCGACCCGGACGGCGCCCAGCCGGCGGGCGATGTCGGTGCGCTGGGCTTCGAGCCCGGCACGGGACCGGGAGGCCGTCTCCCGCTCCTGCTCCGACTGCCCGAGGGTCTCCCGCATCTGGGGGAGATCGTGAGCCAGGGTTTCCCGGCGGCTCCGAATGGTGATCATCTCGGTGTCGATCTCTTCCAGGAGCCGGCGCGCCAGGGTGAGCTGCACGGCAAACTTCTCTTCGTTGAGCTTGTAGTACCGCTCCGCCTTGCCGCGCTGCCGGGCCAGGCTCCGGATCTGCGATTGCACCTCCGCGATCAGGTCTTCCACCCGCTGGAGGTCCTGCGCGGTCTCCTCCAGCCGCCGCTCGGTGTTCTCCTTGCGATCGCGGTAGAGGCCGATGCCGGCGGCCTCCTCGAACAGCGATCGCCGCTCTTCCGCCCGGTCCGACAACAGGAGGTCGATCATCTTGGCTTCGATCACCACACCGGCATCGCTGCCAAGGCCGGTGCCGCGGAGCAGGTCCTGGATGTCGCGGAGACGGGTTGGGGCCCGGTTGAGGAGATAGTCACTCTGGCCCGAACGGGAGAGCCGGCGGGTGATGACGACTTCCTGGTACGCAATCGGAAGGTCGCCATCGCTGTTGTCCAGGTAGAGCGATACCTCGGTCAGGTTCACCGGCCGGCGGGTGGCGGCGCCCTGGAAGATCACGTCTTCCATCTTGCTGCCTCGAAGCAGCCGGGCCGATTGTTCACCCAGCACCCAGCGCACCGCGTCGGAAACGTTCGACTTTCCGCAGCCATTGGGGCCGACGATCGCGGTGACGCCTTCTTCGAAGTGCAGGGTGACGGAGTCGGCAAACGACTTGAAACCGGTGAGCTCGATCCTGGTCAGCTTCATTGCTGGTCCGGTTGATAGATGAAAAAGGGTCGGCCGAGTTTGCGGCCGGCGGCTTCAGCCGTTTCACGGGATTCGTAGGGCCCCAGGACGACGCGATAGGGGTCGCCTTCGCGATGGGGATTCAGGACCGAGGCCGGCAGGCCGGCCTCCTTGAGCTTCTGCGCCAGGTCGCCGGCCCAGTCGGGATTCTGCGAGCTGCTGACCTGGAGGTAAACCCGGGACGACGGCGTGGAGTCGGCGGCCACCGGGAGCGCGGTATCGGCCTGGACCGGCAAACGGGTGCCCCGCTCGGGGGTCCATGCGATCGGGAGCCAGAGATCGCTGGCACCCCCGGCGACCCTTCCGGTTTCCGGCAAGCCGTCGGCAGCAAGGTCGTGCGCAACGACGTCGTTCCCCTGCTTGAGCAGCAGGAGGGAACCGGCGGCCACCACCGGCAGATCGCTGGTCCATCCCGTGGCGAACGCCGTCCGGTAGGAGCCGCTGCTCAAGTCGACCACCCAGGCCGAGTCGGCGCCGACTGGACGGACCAGCAGCCAGCGGCCGTAGGGGTCGGGCCGCATTGCGCCGGCGAGCCCCGGAAGGTCGATCGTCCTGAGTACCTTGTCCGAGAAGCGATCGATTTCCAACAGACCGCCTTCGCTCCGGGCCACGTAGAGCCGGTGGCCGGAGGCCGAAAAGACCACGGCCTGGGCATGGCCATTGACCCGAAGGGAGCGGAGTGGCGGTTCCACATGGGGGGCGAAGAGCACCACGGCGGTATCCGCCGCGACGGCCACCAGGTCTCCCCACATGGTAGCGGCAGCCTGGCCAGGCGGGAGGGTAAACTTCTCTACCGGCTGGTCCGGGCTCAGGACGATGAGCTGGCTCTCGTTGCTGCCCGGGATGATCGCGAGGAGCTCATCGTTCAGTGTGCCGAAAAGATCTCGGGGCCGAGCCGGTAGCCGGTCCGGGAACCTGGTCGGGGTCCGGCGGACGATCTGGGTGACCTGGTTGCTGTCGTCCACGGTGTACAGCACGCCATCGGGGCCGATGATGGTGCTGCGCACCGCCGCGAGGTAGGACCGTACCTTCCCGTTTTCCAAGTCCAGCGCGACGATCTGGTTGTCGGCGCCCGCGGCAAAGACCAGACGCTGGTCCAGGTCGGCTCCCAGGGCGCGCTGGAGGGGAGGAAACGCTCCGTTACTGGGCCAATCGGCGGGTTGGAGCCGAGGTAGCCGGTAAACGGACGCGGCGCCGCCCTCGCGGGGAAACCGCAGGAGGCTGGCGGGTGGCGACGCGTTCGACAACGCGAGCCCACCGGGGCCAGGAGAGTCGGTGCAGGAGAAGAAAACCAGCGCCAGCAAGGCGCCGCGACGAAGGCGGGGATGCTGCACGACCAAAGATAGCAAACAATTGCGGGGACTTCTAGGCAGAAGAAAAGGTACTGGGTGTCAGGTACTGCATACTGGAGGTAGTCCCTGCTATCCCAGTACGCAATACCCAGCACCCAGTACCGTTTTTAGAACGTCGGTCCCAGGCTGATGGTCCAGAGCCCGCCAACTCCAGGCCGGCGAATCGGCCGGGCATAGTCCAGGCGCAGGATCACGAAGTTGAACAGGTTCGTCCTGAGCGACGCCCCGAACGACTGCAGGGGAATCCGGTTCTTGAGCGGATCGCCATGGGTGTCGCCGTCCAGCCGGACCCGGCTGTTCTCGTTCCAGGCCACGCCGGCGTCGTAGAACAGGGCGCCTTCCACCGGGGGGAATCCCAGCGGAAGCCAGTGAAACAGCTGCGAATTAAGCACCGGGAACCGTACCTCGGCGTTGAATACGGCGATCTGGGTTCCGATCAGTCGGTCCAGCGCACCGCACCCGGTCAGAGTCCCCAGATCCTGGGAGTTCTTGCACTCATTGCGGAAGTAGGATCCTGAGGTGTTGCCACGGATCAGGTCGGTGCTGCCGAGGTAGACCTGGAACTGGTCCGCGTCCCGGCCGATCCTCCCGAAGTAGAGTCCCCGGGTAGCCAGTACGATGGGCCCCACCAGCTTGTCATACCGGCGATAGTCGGCGGTCGCGGTGGTAAATGTCCAGGTGCCCACGCTCTGGGCGAGGGACAGCCGGTAGCGCTTGCCGAAGAAGGGTCCGACGTACCCGTTCAACGAATTGTCGAAGACCAGCGCCAACGACGGCTGGACGTAGTTGGAGCTGCCCAGGTCCTGGGTGCGAATCTTGGGATCCGCGGTGCGCAGCCCGGTGAGACCATCGAAGGGCTCGACCAGGCTCAGGCGGTCATCGCTGACATTGGCTACCCGGAGCCCCGCCTCGATCCGGCGGAAGCGATTGAGTGGATAGTATCCCTCCGCGAACGCGCTGCGGAGAATCAGCCGACGGACATTGGTGACGAGAGTATCCTCGGTACCGGTTGTCGCCTGCCGGATCTCGGTGGCCTCGCGGTAGAAATACGGTTCCTGGCCCGCGCCAACCGCCCAGTTGATCCGATGAGCCAGGTTGATGTAGACAGCCTCAATCTGGGACTCGGCCAGAGACCCGTTCACGTAGCCGGTGAAGAGCAGGGTGTGGTCCCCCAGCATGTCGCTCAGCGAAATCGCGGTGCCGCCGAAGAAGCCCCGGCCGAAGGTATCCCTCGAGTAGCCCACCGTCGGCCGCGCCACGTAGTCCGGTGTAAACCTGGTGCGGGCTTTCTTGATGGTGAATTCCGAGGTGTCCGGCAACGCCATGCGCACCGAGTCCAGCAACTGGGCAATGGAAACCGGCGGTGGGACCGTGGAATCGGCCCGGGCCTGGCCCGACTCGCGGAATCCGTTCTCGGTCCGGTAAATCGAACCGCCTTCGCGAACCGCCCCGCTGGTCGGCTGGGCCACCTGGGAATCGGGATGCACCTCCGCCGGGTGGTTCCCGATCAGCGCGATCTGCTGGTTCCCCTGCTGGAGCTGCTCGTTATACGGCTTACGCAGCGCCCGCGGGTTGTCCACCGAGTACACATCGTACATCTCATTTTCGTAGTACACGAACGCGAGGCGATCGGCGTTCCGGGCCCAGGAAATCGCCGGGGAAAGCGGCGTAATGCCCTGGACACCGGTGAACAGGTTGGTCAGCTGATACAGGCTCCGGTCGGTCAGGTCATACAGGTAGATGTTCGAGACCAGGTTGCGATCGGAGACGAACGCGATGGTCTTGCCGTCGGGCGAGAACTGGGGGCTCGAGTTGCGGCCGGCCTCCATGTGGTCGAGCATCTCGATCGAGCCGTCGTCCAGGTGGTAGAGCGCGATCCGCATGTTGCTGAACGTGAGGGCCTGAAAATCCGTCGCCGGCCCGCGGTCGGTCGCGAAGGCGATCGTCTTGCCGTCCGGCGACCAGACCGGGTGGAGGTCCGCGTTCCGGTCGTTGGTGAGCTTGCGGAAGCCGGTCCCGTCGGCGTTGACCACGTACAGGTCGGAAATTCCGCCGTCGTACCCGGTGAAGACCAGTTGCTTTCCGTCCGGGCTCCAGGCCGGCGTGGTCATCCCGTTCAGGTCAATGCTGATGCGCTTGACCTCATGGTGCCGCGCGACATCGACGATGACCAGGTCGTCCTTGGGGCCCTTCTTGGCGGTCAGCGCCAGGTAGCGGCCGTCCGGGGACCAGGCCACGCCGGAATTGATGAAGCGGAAGGTCTCGTAGTTCGGGCTGAAGGACGACTTTAGAATCCGCCGCTTGACCCGGCCAGTGTTGGCATCGGCGAGGTACAGGTCGACGAAGTAGAAATCTTTCTCGCTGAAATAGGCGATCTGGCTCCCGTCCGGCGACAGGGCCGGTGCCAGGTGGAGGGTCCCATCGGAAAGCTTCCGGGTCAGGACCGGTTTGGCGAACGCGCTGGCGCGAACCCGGTTGCCGATTTCGGGCAGGTAGCGCTTCTGGACCGCGTCCCTCCACTGGTTGGAGAGCTCGTCAAATCCGAGTCCCAGCACTCGCCGGAAGGAGCCTTCGAGGCTGCCGCTCAGGCTGCCCTGAAGGATGGCCCCGATCGCTTCGTCGCCCCAACGCTCACCGATGTAGGCCATCAGGGCCTCGCCGTAGCGATAGGGGAAGATCCGGGGGTCGTTCTCCATCTGGTCGATGGTCGGCAGCGTTCCTTCCAGCGCCGCGTCGCGCAACCACATCGCGGTATTCGCGTCGATGCCGCCCTTGGAGAGATACTCCGCCATTCCCTCCACGAACCAGAGCGGCGGGTTCACCGCGATGATGGTCTGGATCCCGGCGCCGGCCCGGCCCCGTGCCCAGGTATCGTACTGGAACTGGTGGACCATTTCGTGGGTCATCACGTGCTCAAACTCGGAATAGTCTCCGGTGAAGGGCAGGATGTTCCGGTGCTTCAGAAAGTCGGTGAAGCCACCGGTGCCTTCACTCACCTCGCCTGACGTCGCGTTGGTCTGCTGGAAATCGGAGTGCGATGCGTAGAGGATGATCGGTTTGCGCTCGTGGAACTCGTGGTTGAGTACCCGGGAAAGCCGGGCGTAAGACCGTTCCGCCATCCGGGCCGCATCCATCGCCGCCTCACGCTCCCGGGGGTAGAAATACACGTCGAAGTGCTCGGTCTGGATGATCTGGAAATCGAAGGTCTTGTACTGAACCTTGTTCTGGCCGAAGTACTGGGCAGACGCGACGGCCGGCAAGGCCGTGGAGAACGCTAGAAGAAGAGCCAGTTTCCTGTACATGTTTTTCGCTCCTGCTGTTACGAACTCGCGAGCAACTCCGGAGCGTCTCCCCAGAGACGCTCCAACTGATAGAACGACCGGGTTTCGGGATGAAATAAGTGGATGACAAAATCCACGTAGTCCAGCAATACCCAGCGACCGGTGTTCAATCCTTCGACGTGATGCGTCCGCATCCCCCGCCGGCCCATCTTCTCCATCACCGAGTCCGCGATGCCTCGCACGTGAGCATCTGACGTGCCGGAGGCGATGACGAAGTAATCCGTAGCGTCGGTCAGTCCCCGGAGGTCGAGGATGACGACGTGATTGGCTTTGAGATCAGCAATCGCCTCGACGGCGGCCTGCAGCGGCACCGGAAGCGCAAGCGTCCCTTTACGAACAGGCCGATGGATTTGTTGGTTCCTCCCTCACGTCGTATGGCTCAAAGCAGAACGTCGCAGTCAGTCTTCAATCATATAGAACACGGCCCAGGCTCCGGCACCCACGTGAGTACCCAGCACGCCCGTGGCCAGGGAGACGAAGCAATCCCGAGGCTGGTATGCCGCCACCAGGGCGGTGCGGACCCGCTCCGCCACTTCCGGCGCTTCCGCGTGCGCGATCCCAAAGCGGATGGCCCTGGGCCGGGGAGTGAGCCGCTTGTCCAGCAGGGACAATACCTTGGGGACAACGTTATCCCGGCCGCGCACCCGGTCAACCGGCTGGATCCGGCCGCTCACGTCCAGCGAGAGAATCGGTTTGACATCCAGCATGCCAGCCAGCCAGGCCTTTCCCCGGGTTACCCGTCCTGAGCGGATCAGGTTGTCGAAGTGGTCTACAGTCACCAGGCACCCTGACTGTCCCCGCAACCGTTCCAGTTCTCTTGCTACGTCCGCGGCCTTCCAGCCGGACTCTGCCAGCTCGGCTGCGCGGAGGGCCAGCAACCCGACTCCGAAGGAAGCTGAGGCGCTGTCCACCAGATGGATCCCGGTCAGCCCCGCCGCCTTCACCGCCGCCTGGGCCGATTGATAGGTTCCCGATAAGGTCGAGGATAAAAGCACCGCGACCACTTCATCAGCTTCGCCCCGGGCATCGCGAAAGACCCGGACGAAATCCGCCGGCGTGGGCTGGGAGGTTGTCGGCAGGGTTCGGGAGATCCGAAGCCTGCGGTAAAACTCTTCCGGCTTCAGCTGGACCCGGTCCTGGAACACCTCGTCGCCGAACATCACCTGCAACGGAACCAGGGCGATGTGATGCCGGTCGAGTACACCGTCGGACAAGTCCGCCGAAGTGTCCGTCACTACCGCAACTGGCCGGCGGGCGGCATGGGCATGGGACAGGTCCCGGTGCTGGGCCCGCATGTCGTCGGCCTTGGTCGCCTCGATGGTTCCCCAGCGGGCGGCATAGGTAAAGACGGCCTCCGGGGTGTCGGTGTGCACATGAACTTTGAGCAGATTCCCGGACACCAGGACCTGGAGTGACCCTCCGAAGGTACGCATGGCCTGGCGAACCTCGTTGGCCGGGGGCATCTGCTCACCCCGAACCATGACCTCGGTGCAGTACTGGAAGTCACGTTCGGCGGCCACGTCGGCCAGGGCCGCCGGGCTCATGAACTCCCCAGTCGATATCGGCTCGGCGGGGAGAATGGGGTCGCCCTCGATGAAGCGAACCACCCCTTCGATCATCCGGACGAAGCCCTTGCCGCCGGCATCCACCACCCCGGCTTCCTTGAGCACAGCCATGAGGTCGGGGGTCCGGGCCAGGGCAACCTCTCCTTCGTCCAGCAGCCGGTGCATGAAATCGCCGATGTCCATGTCCGGGGTGGCGACTCGCTCGGCCGCCGCCGCGGCTTCACGCGCGACGGTGAGAATGGTTCCTTCCCGGGGGTCGTCGAGGGATGCGTAGAGGCGGTCGGACCCGAGGCGGATGGCTCCGGCAATGTCGACGGCGTTGGCCGTCAAGCGATCGCCGAGCGAGTCGGCAAAGCCCAGGAGGAAATGGGCGAGCATCATGCCGGAGTTGCCGCGGGCGCCGAGGACGGCCCCCCGGGCCATGGCCCGAGCGGTGTCGGGAAGCGGCGCGTCGCCGACAGCGCGGAGCGCATCGGCGACGGAGCGGAGAGTCAGGCTGAAGTTGGTTCCGGTATCCCCGTCGGGGACGGGGAAGACGTTGATCCGATTGATCTCTTCCCGGCCGGCAGCGACCCAGTCGGAAGCCGCGAAGAGCGCCCGGGCCAGCCTGGGGCCGTCGACGTAGGCGATACCCACGCGGGGTGCGGCTATTCCTGAACGACCGAGACCTTGATCTCAGCCTGCACCTCGGGATGCAGGCGGATGACGACAACGTGCTGGCCCAGGCTCTTGATGGGATGGTCGAGGTCAATCTTCCGCTTGTCCACGGTAACACCTTGGCGGGAGAGCGCTTCGGCGATGTCCTGCGCGGTAATCGAACCGAACAGCCGGTCGCCCTCGCCCGCCTTGCCGGGCAGGGTGACGGTCAGCGCGTTCAGTCGATCGGCCATCGCGGTCGCCTCGCCCTTCTCGGCGCTCAGCTTGGCGTTCCGGGCCCTGGACTCGGCCGCGATCCGTTTCTTGTTGCCGTCAGTCGCCTCATAGGCCAGGCCCTGGGGCAGCAGGTAGTTGCGGGCGTATCCCGGCTTGACCCGTACCATTTCACCGGCCTTGCCCAGCGACTTGATGTCTTCACGCAGAATGACTTCGAGCATAATCAGTCCTCAATCAGGTTCATTTCGCCACGATCTCGCGGGGCCGGCGAAAGTCGATCCAGGTGTCCGCCAGGCCGAGCAGGACCAGGCCCAGGAGAGCGAAAGGTAACAGAAAAACTGTCGCGATCACGATCAACAGCACTGCGGTGCCAGGCCGGAGAAAGCGGCTCAACACCGCGGCGCCACGCACCGCGTACAAGGCGGCGCAGATCACCAGCACATTTTCGGCGACCGTGGACCAGTAGCGCACGGTGTACAGCATCAGGTCGGCCAGCGGATACTGGTCCGCCAGGCGGTTGACCGCGTCCAGCGACGGCAGCAGGAGCACCAGGACGGCCAGGATGACCAGCCAGACCAGGTGATCGGTGAAGCGGAAGGTTCCCAACCGCTCCGCCGACCGGCCCACCGGCCGCCCAACCACCATCTCGACCCAGTTGCCGGCGACTACCAACCCAAGAATACCGCTCAGCATCAGCCGGGCAGGGTAGAGTCGCGCGATGGATGCACCGGCTTCCGCGATCCGCTGGAGCAGGTTCTGAGCGTCGAGCGAACGGGGACCGAACCGCGGATTCGCGGCGAGATCCCGCCAGACCGCCCACCAATCCCGGGTGAGCGCGATCCGTAAATCAGCCCATCCGATGCCCCATACCACGCACCAGATTGCCACGCCGCCCGCGGCCAGCAGGACCGCAAGCGATGCCCGGCCAAAGAGCCCGCGCCGGCCCGATGCGCTCAGCACCACGAAGGCGCCAGTCATCAGGATCGCCATTGCATTGGCCACCTGCTCGACAATCCCCTGAGAGAGAACCAGCCACAGGGCACTGAGCAATACCGAAACCACAGTCCATCGCCAGGCCCGCGCGGTGTCCGGTCCGCTGAGGAGCAACAGCCCGGCGAGCGGCACGAGGACCAGCATGGGAGACGGCGATATGAACAAGAGACCAAGGAGCGCGAGACCGGTCCCCTGCGGGGCCGGCCGCCGCTCCCGGTCCGGACTACCACCAGCGGGGCTGGTCAGCCGATATGCCCCTTGATGTACGGCAACAGGGCCAGTTGCCGGGCCCGCTTGATCGCCGTGCTGAGTTGCCGCTGGTGCCGGGCGCAACACCCGGAGAGGCGCCGCGGCAGGATCTTCCCCCGTTCAGTCAGGAAGCGGGAGAGCAAACGTTCGTCCTTGTAGTCGAGAACCCGAACGCTCATCTCGCAGATGGGGCAGACTTTCTGCATCCGTTTCATTCTTCCTCTTCCTCCTCCCCTTCCGCCTTCGCCACGGCAACGGGCGCGATCTGCTCACCCTCGCTCAGGACGACGAGGAAGCGGAGCACGCCGTCGTCGAGCTTGATGGCGCGCTCGAACTCCGGCAGCAGGTCGCCGCTGGTCTCGAACTTGGCGATGACGTAGTAGCCGGTGTCGTGCTTCTTGATGGGATAGGCGAGGGTGCGCTTGCCCCAGTGGGTGGCCTCCGGCACAGCTTCGCCGGGCCTCTGGATCAGGGCGTGGTAGCGGGCCAGCTTCTCATTGATGGCGGCCTCTTCGAGCGCACTGTCGAAGATATAGACCACCTCGTACAGACGGGTCATGACACCTTCCTTTGGACGTTGACGCCCCGGCATTGGTGTGTAGCCGAGGAGGAGTAAGCTTTTGACGGGGCGGAAGATAGACCCGGGGGGCTGGAATAACCAGCCCCCCGGTCGCCGTCCATTTCGGCCGCTAGTTGGAGTTGGGGAAGACCTGGATCGATTTGCTGGCGAACTGGCCGGCCAGGTCGTACACCGTAAGGGTCAGGGTATAGAACTGATTGGGCTGCGGATAGTTGTGCTGCGCCGTGGACCCGCTCGCCTTGAAGCCGTCGCCGAAATCCCAGTCCCAACGGGCAATCCCGAAATCATCGGTCGAGGGGGTCCCGTCCACTTGGACCAGTCCCGCGTTGGGGAAGGCGGTAAAGATCGGCACCGGCGGGTTGCCTGCCTGGCCGCCGGCCGCCGGAAGTTTGAACGTCTTGCTGATCTGGCCGGTCAGGTTGGATGCGTCGCTCACCGTCAGCTGGACGGTGTAGACCGCACCGGCGGCGTACGTGTGGCTCACGGGCTGGCCCGAACCGGTGGAGTTGTCGCCGAAGGCCCAGGTGCGACCGGTAATTCCATGGTCATCCTGGGACTTGGCGCTGTTGAAGGTGCAGCCCAGGGCGGTGCAGTTGAAATCGAAGCTGGCCAGCGGCGGGAGATTGGCACCGGTGCCGAACAGACCGGCATGCACCAACAGATTGGGAGACCCCGTACCCGGGGTACCCACCACGCCGTTCGTGGCACTGGCCCGGATAGCGTAGGTCACCTTGGCCGGAGTCGCGGTGGGATTGCTCTGGAGATAGCGGGCGATGGCCCCGGTCACGTGAGGTGTGGCCATCGAGGTGCCGCTCAGCACGGCGGTGGCCGTGTTGCTGGCGTTCCAGGTCGAGGTGATCGCGACGCCGGGGCCGAAGACATCGACGCAGACTCCGAAGTTCGAGAACGACGCGCGTTGATCGTTGATGTCCGTCGCCCCGACGGTGATGGCGTTGGGAGTCCGGGCGGGGGAGGTATTACAGGCGTCGGCGTTGCTGTTGCCGGCTGCAATGGCGTAGCTGATGCCGGTCTTGATCGAGTTGGCCACTGCCTGGTCGAGCGGGGGCTGGGGGCCGCCGCCCAGGCTCATATTGGCGACTGCGGGCTTGATGCCATGGGCCGTGACCCAGTTGATGCCGGCCACGACCTGGGCCGTGGTACCGATCCCGTTGCAATCCAGCACCCGCACCGCGTGCAGTCGGACATTCTTGGCCACGCCATAGGTCGTACTTCCGACGGTGCCGGCCACGTGGGTCCCGTGTCCATGGCAGTCGGACATCTGAAACCCGTCGTTGATGGCGCTGAAGCCGAAAACTGCCCGGCCTCCAAAGTCCACATGGGTGCGCAGGATGCCGGTGTCGATGATATACACGTGGACCCCGGTCCCGTCATTGGCATAGTTGTAGGTGTTGTCGAGCGGAAGATTGCGCTGGTCCATCCGGTCGAGTCCCCACGAGGGAACCGGCGACTGGACGCCGTTGATTGTTACCACCCGGTCGGGGTAGATGGCGGCCACGGACGGATCCCGGCGAAGCGCGTCGACCGCATTCCCATCCAGGTCCGCGGCGAACCCCCGGAGCGCGTCCTCGTACACGAAGCTCACGCGTCCGTTGAGGGCCGTGGCCCGGGCCGCCATGGCGGTTGGGCTCGACGCCGCGTCCTTGAGCACGACGATGTAACTGCCCGGGATGGAGTCACCGGGGCGCATTTTCGAAAGCTCGGGTGCGTTATGGGTGGTTGCGGTGGGCGTGACGCTGTCGTCGCGGCAGGCAGACACGGCCAGCAATCCAGCGAGGAGTGCCAGGCAGGAGCGGCGCACGATTCCCTCCAGGGTGAGGACTGACGAGGCCTTCGATAGGTAGACGGGGTGAAAGGAGGGTTTTGTTCCCGGTCACACGTTGAATCGAAACAATACCACGTCACCATCTTGAACGACGTATTCTTTGCCCTCGGCCCGGGAGAGACCCTGTTCCCGGGCGCCTTTCCAGCCGCCCACCCGGATGAAGTCAGCATAGGCCACCGTTTCGGCGCGGATGAAGCCCTTCTCAAAATCGGAGTGAATGACGCCGGCGGCGGCTGGCGCCCGGTCGCCTTTGTGAATGGTCCAGGCCCGGACTTCCTTTTCCCCCGCGGTGAAGTAGCTCTGCAGGCCAAGCAGGTGATACGCCGCATGGGCCAGCCGGTCGAGGCCGGATTCGGCAAGGCCCAGCGACGCCAGGAATTCCTGCCGGTCCTCCGGCGCCAGCTCGGCCAACTCCGCTTCGACTTTGGCAGAGAAAGTGACGACCTCCGCCGGCTCATGGTCCTTCTCGATGGAGGCATTCAGCGCCTCGACCAGGCGATTGCCGGTGACGACATCGGCTTCCGCCACGTTGGCGGCGTAGAGTTCGGGCTTTGAGGTCAGCAGATTGAACGAGCGGTAGGTGACCCGTTCCTCATCGGTGGGCACCACGACCCGGGCCGGTCGCCCGGCCGACAACGCGTCACGAATCGAATCCAGCAGCCGAGCTTCCAGTTTGGCCTGGGGATCGCCCGACTTGGCGGTCCGGGCCGTCTTGTCCAACCGCTTTTCCACCGTCGCCAGGTCGGCGAGTCCCAACTCGATGTTGATGACCTCGCGGTCCCGCACCGGATCCACCGGTCCCATCACGTGCTGAATGTCGTCGTCCTCGAAACAGCGGACCACGTGAACCACCGCGTCCACCTCGCGAATGTTGGCGAGGAACTGGTTGCCCAGGCCCTCGCCCTGGCTGGCGCCTTTGACCAGGCCGGCGATGTCGAGGAATTCCACCGTGGCTGGCACCACCCGCTCTGGCTTCACGATGGCGGCCAGCGCGTCCAACCGGGGATCCGGCACCTGTACGACGCCGGTATTGGGCTCGATGGTGGCGAAGGGGTAGTTGGCCACCAGCGCGCCGGCCGAGGTGAGCGCGTTGAACAGGGTGGATTTCCCGACGTTGGGGAGGCCAACGATACCAAGACGCAACATCAGGCAACCTCGAATCAGCTGAGACCGGAGCAGGAATGCGGGACACCGTCGCGCGGCGAGAAGATAATGAGTCAGAATGGAACCTGAGAGTGCAGGCCAAGGTGCGGCCCGGCGCCGGTGTGACGTCCTTCACGGGCATGTCAAGAGCCAATTCCGAGATCGAGCTCAGGGCACTCCGAAAACAAGTGGCGGACCTGAAGGATGCGGCGGCGGTGCGCCGGAGACTGGAGAGCGCCCTGCGCGACGCGGAGCAACTGGCGCGGGCCACCCTGGAGGATTGCCCGATTCCCCTGTGGCGATTGGACGAGAACGGGAAACTGCTGATGGCGAATGAAGCCCTGGCGCGGCTGCTTGGCTACTCGTCGCGCCATGAGCTCCTGGAGCTGGTACCAGTCCTTGGCCTCTTCGCCAACGGCGACCAGCTGCGCAGTATCCATGAATCTTCGGCAGGGCAGCAGGGATTAGAGATCATCGCGGCATTGCGCCGAAAAAGCGGGGAGGTCTACCATGGGCTGACCCGGGTTACCCGGGCGGAAGCGCCGCTTTCGTATACTTTCGTGGTCTGGGAACCCAGCCGCTAGCGCTTCACTTGTTGTGCAGGCTCATCGCTTTCTCGATCCCCAATTCCACCCACGCCTCAACCGCCTCCGCCATTGGCTCGTGCAGGGCCGCGATCTGCTCCATTTCTTCCCGGAGGAAGCGATCGAGGACGAAATCGGCGAGGTCGTCGTAATCCATGGGGCGGGGGCCGACGCCGATGCGCAGGCGAGCGTAGTCCTGGCGGTGCAGGGTCCCTTCGATGCTCTTCAGACCGTTGTGGCCGCCGGCGGAACCCGCCCCGCGAAGGCGGAACTTCCCGACCGGCAAGGCGACATCGTCGATCAGGATCAGCAGGTCACGGCTGGGATCGAAGTCCGTCAACGAACGAAGCGGAGCCAGTGCGGCCCCGCTTCGGTTCATGTAGGTCTGCGGCTTGAGGATCCGGACGTCCTGCTCGCCCAGGCGACCACGACACTCCCGGGCCTGAAGGGCCCGCCGGAAGGGGAGCAGCTGCCAGCGGGCGGCGAGGTGATCAGCCAGCTGGAACCCCGCGTTATGCCGGGTGCCCTCGTACTCGGTGCCCGGATTCCCCAACCCGACAATCGCGCGCATAGAAGTGGCCGTGCGCAACCCGACCCTACTTGCCTTCGGGCTCTTCCTCGTCCTCGTCCTTGGGCTTCCGGATCAGCTCCGGCTCGGCCACCGCCACAGCCTCCTCGCCCACGACCGGGGCCACGACTTCCTCGGCCCGCGGAGCAACCACCGTGCAGACCGGGACATTGGGGTCGTTGAGGATCTTCACCTTCTCGACCGTCACGTCGCGCACGTAGATCGAGTGACCGATGGTGAGGTTGGTGACGTCGATATCGATGCTGGCCGGGATGTCGCCGGGGTACACCTCGACGTTCAGTTCCCGGAGCGAGTGGTCCAGGATGCCCCCCGAGTTGCGGACGCCGTCCGGGATGCCGGTCAGGTGGACCGGGACCGCCACCGTGATCTTTTCGTCGGCCTTGACCTCGTACAGGTCGAGGTGGATCACGTCGCCGGGCCGCACCGGGTTACGCTGGAGCTCGCGGATCAGCGCCTTGACCGGGGCGCGGCCGTCCACCGTCACGTCGATAATAGTGGCGCCGTGCACCGACACCAGGGCCTTGGAGAGGGCGGTGACGTCCAAGGCGAGGGCTTCCGGCTCGCGGCCGTGGCCGTAGATCACGCCGGGAACCTTGCCTTCACGACGGAGAGTACGCGCCGCGCCCTTGCCGGTCGCGGTGCGGGTCTTGGCGTCGAGAGTAACTGAATTTGCCATGTGCGTTCCTTGTTGTGGTCGGGCACGGAGGCCCGACCTACCTGTCAATCGAACAATGCGCTCACGCTCTGGTCGCTGTGGGTGTAGCCGATGGCCTTGGCCAGCAACCCGGAGACCGAGAGCACCTTGAGCCGGTCGAACCGCCGCTCCGGCGGCAGCGCGATACTGTTGGTGACCACCACTTCCTTTACCGGGCTCGCCACGAAACGCTCGACGGCGGGCCCCGACAACAGCGCGTGAGTCGCGCAGCAGTAGACATCCCGGGCGCCCAGCCGCTTCAGGGCATGAACAGCTTCGGTCATCGTGCCCCCGGTGTCGATCATGTCGTCCGGGATGACACAGTCCTTGCCTTCGACATCGCCCACTACGTTCACTACTTCGGCGATATTGGCCGAGGGGCGCCGCTTGTCGATGATGGCGAGCGAGGCATTCAGCCGCTTGGCGAAGCCGCGGGCCATCTTGGCGGAGCCGACGTCCGGGGCCACCACGACCGGATCGTGCAATGCGATCTGGCGGAAGTGGTTTACGAACACCGGCGCGGCGTACAGGTGGTCCACCGGCAGGTCAAAGAACCCCTGCATCTGATGCTGGTGAAAATCGAGCCCCAGCACCCGGTCCGCGCCGGCGACCGACACCATGTTTGCGATCAGCTTGGCGCTGATGGCAACCCGGGGCTGGTCCTTTCGATCCTGGCGGGCATACCCGAAATAGGGGATGACCGCCGTCACCCGCGCCGCACTGGCCCGCTTGGCGGCATCCATCAGGAGCAACAGCTCCATCAGGTTCTCTGCCGGCGGGTTGGTGGACTGCACGATATACACATCGCGGCCTCGGACGTTCTCGTCGATTTTGACGAAAATTTCGCCGTCCGCGAACCGCTTGATGGTCACCCGGCACAACGGCTGACCAATATGGGCCGCCAACTCCTCAGCCAGGGCCCGATTGGCCGATCCGCTGAGCAGAAGCATCTGACTTCGGGACTGCGACAGATCGGCCATAAATGAGCCGGGGAAAATACTTTAGGGGCTGGGGAGAGTCAACTGGATTGGGGTGGTGAAGGTTGAGAATTGAGGTTACCGATCCCTGATCGCAGGGATGATCACGTTGGCCACCAGGTCATCCCGAAAGCGGCCCCAAACCCCGTACGCCTGGTAGTTGCCCGCGGTGAAAGTCACCACGAGGTCGAGCTCGGGAAGCACGATGACAAACTGTCCGCCGTTCCCGTTCGCCTCATACTCGCGAAAGGATCGCCCGCCCGAGGTGACCACGCCGCGATGCCAGGCAAACCCATCCCGGCTTTGAGCGGTGTCGGCTACCTGCTGCATAGTGGACCGGCGGACCCAGTCGGCGCTGACGATGCGCCGGCCATTCCAGAGGCCACCAGCCACGTAGACCTGGCCGATCTTGAGCAGGTCGCGCGGGCGGACCTGGAGGCCGCCGCCCAGATAGCCCTCGAGGGTGGGCTGGAGGTTGTAGTAGTATCGGCCGAACTGGAGCGGCCGGGCGACGGTGCGATCGAAGTATTCGGGCAGCCAGGTATGGGTGGCCGCGGTGAGCGCCGCGCCGACCAGGCTCATGGTTGCCGAGCAGTAGGCGTAGTGAGTGCCGGGTTCGAAGCTCATGGGCAGGTTGAGAGTGTACCGCCACCAGTCGGGCTGGGCGGTCTGTTGCTGCATCGCGCCCTCGTTACCCGGAGAGTCGTCCTGGTTGTCGTCGCAGGCGAGGCCGGTGGTATGCGTCATCAGGTGGGCGAGGGTAATCCGGTCGCGGCGGGGATCGGTTGGCGCGCCGGCTCCCAGTGATCCAACCAGCGGATAGAGCCGGGTCTCAGGGCCGATCGGAACACCGCGCAGCATCGCCGCGCCGACCATCACCGAGGCGTAAGTCTTGGCCGCGGACCGGGTATCGTGGGGCGTATCTCTCCCGTATCCCATGAAGTATTCCTCCAGGACCAGGTGCCCGTGCCTGGCGATGAGGATCGAATGGATGAACGGCGAGCGGGAGACCAGCATCGTGCTATCCGCGATGCGCTGCACCATTCGCTCGAGCGCCGACTCGTCCATCCCGTAGGCCGAAGCGCGCCCGGTCAGCCAGCCATCATCTTCGGCTTGCGGTGGCCGGTATTTCCAGGTGGCACCCGGCGGTACCCGGGGGAACAGGCTCATTGCCTGCGCGCTGTCGCGAGGGGTCAGGACGATGACCCGGCCAAGGAAGGGCCACATCATGGTGATTTGAGCTTGAGCCGAGTCGATGCTGGCGCTGTAGCGGGTCTGCGGTTCCGTGGTGTCGGGCGGTGCGGTGAAGCGGATCGAGTCCTCTCCGACCTCGATCCGGAACTGGGAGGCGCCTCCCCGGGAGTTGAATTGCGGATTGCGGAATGCGCCGAGCAGCACTCCATCCGACCGCCGCCAGATCGCCAGGTAGAGATCGAACCGGTCATCGAGAGGGACGAGCGTCCCGCGCCAGGCACCGGGGCGCAGCAATTGGAGCTCGACAGGGGTCGCGAAGTGCTGGCTGAAGGTGACGCCGAGCGGTTGGATCCACCAGCCATGGATGGTGCGGCCGCCGGGCACCAGGGTCCCGCGGAAGCTGCCGAAGTTACCCGGAAGAGCGAAGCTCACGCTGTCCCCCCGATGTCGTACCGGGACCTCCAGGGAACTGATGGTTGCGCTCCATCCCTCCGCCTGGCGACTGATGGTCAACTCGCCGCGGACGGCAGGCCCAAACGCGTTCTCCGATGCCCAGACGCCGATCAACTTGTCGCCGGGCCCGGCTGGCTGGGTCTGCGCGGCCAGGGAGCCAGCTCCCAGCGAGAGTTCCACGGCCAATAGAATTGTCGCGTAACGCTGCACAGAGCCTCCCCGGTTTCCCGTGTTTTCGGTTCTCGAGCTATTCTACGATCGTCTCAACCGCCGTCCGCAGGTTGAGTGACCAACTGGCCGATTCGAGGGATGAGGTGGCAGCTACCGCGGTTTCCCGGTTTGACCGGTTTCCCGCGATTTCAGCCATTCGATAATGGGTTCTGACCCGGTCTGCATGTTTCGGCGAAGCAGGTCGATCGCCAGATTCAGATTCTTTTGTTTCAGGGCGGAGATGATCCGGTCATGGGTCTTGGTAGCGACCTGGACGTTCTTCTGCTCCCGCATCAGGGCGGTCTCGTAGCGTCGAGTCCGGCGGATGATCTGCTTGATCATCTCGATCAGGATCCGGTTGGGGCATGCCCCGATCAACTCCAAGTGCCATTGGTCATCGAGCTCGATGACCGTGTCGGCATCGGCGGATGCGGTGATCTGCCGGTTAATGTCTTCGAGCCGCTTCAGCCGTTCCGGAGAGGGAAGACCAGCGAGTCGCAGGGCCTCGGGGTCGAGCAGGGGACGGATGCTGTACAACTGCCGGAACTCTTCGAGGGAAAGGGGAAGGACGAAGTAGCCGATCCGGGGGACGCTGGTGAACGCGCCTTCAGTTGCGAGTCGATTCAAGGCTTCGCGCAGTGGGGTGCGGCTTACGCCCAGCTCCCGGGCCAGGTGGACCTCGTTAATCCGAGCACCGGCTGGGAGTTCGCCGCTCACAATCATCTGCCGGAGCTCGCTGACGACATCGTCGGGGATATTGAGTCGTTGCAATGGCTTATGCATACTGTATACAGTATGCAATTAACCGGATCAAAGCAAGTCCTGCCTATAATGAAGCAATGACCAAAGTATTGGCGAGCCGGGGGACCTTTGATTGGCCCTGGTGGATTCGAACCACCATTCGCAGATCCAAAGTCTGCTGTCCTGCCATTGGACGAAGGGCCAGTTGTCGGTCGGGCACGGGGCCCGACCTACGAATCTAACAAGGCTCCGGACCGGTCGGCCCGTGGGCCAGCGTCTCGGTGGGGATCCGTTGGCCGAGCCGTGGGCTCAGCATCATCGCCGCATCGTCCCGCTCCCCCGAGGTCCGATACACCGCGAAGATCGCCGATCCCGATCCACTCATCCGGCAGAGGAGCGGGTGGGTCGCCGTCAGTGCCTCAAAGGCCGCACGGATCTCCGGGTGGCGGCCGAATACAACGGATTCGAACTCATTGCCGGCCATCCGGCCTATGCTCCCCCAAGTGGTCAACGACTCCAGGTCCAGGGCGACCGCACCACGCGAGTGCCCCGCCGCCCGGGCCTGGTCCACCCAGCGATATGCGTCCACCGTCGGGACGCCGATGGGAGGAATGAGCAGCAGCGCGGGCGCTGCGGGCAATGGCGGAAGCCGCACGAGACGCTCGCCGTGACCCCATCCCAGCGCCATCGGACCTCCGCTCAAGCAGAAAGGCACATCGCTACCCAAGCGGCCTCCGAACTGAAGCAGTTCGTGGCGGGGAACGGCATTGTTGGCCAGGTGGTTGACGGCGAGGAGGGAAGCGGCGGCATTGCTGGAGCCACCACCTAGCCCGGCCCGGACCGGTATCCGCTTGGTGAGCGTGAGGTGCACCCCGAACTTCCGGCCGGTTGCCTCGATGACGGCGTGAGCGGCGCGGACGGCGAGGTTCTGGTCGTCCGGTCCCGGGTCCGCACCGGTCGTGTCGATCGTGACCCCGTTCCCATCCCGCCGCTCTGCCACCAACTCGTCCGCTAGTGCGATCCGGCAGAACAACGTCTCGATACCATGAAATCCATCCTCCTCCCGGGCGAGGATCCGGAGGAAGAGGTTCACCTTGGCGGGGGAGTGGATCCGGACGACGGCCATCAGGCGGCGGTGGCTTCCTGGCGCAGGTTCTTGAGCCCCAGCCCGGTGCGAAAGAGGGAGTAGGCGCCCAACAGGGTGATGGGAACGAAAGTGGTCGCGTGGTACACCAGCGCGTAGGTGACCGCGACGTTGTCCGAGAGGCCATAGAGCAGCAACGTTGCCTTGATGGCTCCCTCGAATACGCCGACGAACCCCGGCGCCGTGGGCACCGATATGGCGAAGGCCAGCAGTCCCTGCATCAGCATGGCCCCGGCAAAGTTGATCGGAATGCCGAAGGCCTTGAAGGCGACGAAGAATGATGAGACGCTGACCAGCCAGATCAGGACCGACCACGCCAGCACGGCAATGACCCGGACCGGTGAGCGCACCACCGACAGTCCGTGTACGACTCCCTCGATCATGGCGACCAGGCGATCGGCCAGCTTCTTGAAGGGTACCAGCTTGAGAATCAGCCGTTCCGCCGGCCTGGGGAACGCCACGACCAGCCCGGCAAGGACCAGCCCGGCCACGAACGTGGCGCCGGCAATCAGGGCGATGTGGCTGACTCGCACGCCCTTGACTGCCGCCGAGGCCGGCAAGCCGGAGAGCAGGAGCCCGGTGGTGAGAATCAGGACGAGGGCGATCCCGTCGAACAGCCGCTCCGCCGCGATCGAGGATATCGCGGAGGTGAGCCGGGTCCGGGTCAGCCGGGTGATGGCGATACTGCGGAGCAATTCTCCGGCGCGAAAGGGCAGCACGTTGTTGGCCATGAAACCGATGGCGATGGCGTGCCACAAGGCCCCAAGGGGAAGTGGGCCCCCGTCTTCGGCGCGCAGCAGAATTCTCCAGCGGAAGATGCGAAGCACGAAGGTGCTGGTCGCGATGGCCACGCAGGCGACCAGCGGCAGCAGGTTTACCCGCTTGAGCTCGGCCACCACTTCGCTGAAATGAATTCCTTTGAGCGCCCAATACAGGAATGCGGCGGAGATGGCGACGGCAAGCAGAGTCTGCCACCAGCGGTGATTGGAGCCGGGAACCGCTGGAGTTGATGGGGAAGAATCAGCCAATCAGAGATTCCGCGAGGAAGAGAGGGGTCAGGCTTCGGCCGCGAGGGCGACCAGGTCCAGCAGTTCATCCAGCAAGGGGCGGACCCGCGCCAGGTCGCCACCGCCGGTGAGCAGGGTGTCGACTTCCTGGCGCAGGCTGGTCGCTCGTTCGAGCGCCGCCCGACCGTGATAGCAGATTTCGGCGATATCCACGACATCGATCGGTTCCGGTTCCGGTTCGGCATCGGTGCTGGCCAGGAACGCTTCGAGCGAGGGTTCCCCGCGGCCGCGCTCCCGGGTCAGTCTCGCGAAGCGGAGAAGACTGCCTTCCAGTCCGGGCGGCTCGGGAAGCTCCGCTTTCGCGATCGGAGCACTCGGTTGCAGCAGCAAGTCTTCGATCGGGACCACCGGTTCCAGCGGCGGTTTCGGAGGGGCTGGCGGCTCGGTGGCAACATGGCTCACCGGCACCGGGCGGAACACCGGAGCGCCCAGCCGGTGGAGCCGCTGCGACAGTTGATCGAGTTCCTCGCCCGCCTGCATCAGGTTTCCCGGCTGGGCCAGGCCGCGGAAGACTCCGCCCGCGTCCCTGATACAGGCCGCGAAATCCTTGACGATCCCGCCTACTCCGCCCGCGGCGATCAGTTCCCGCGCGGCGCCGGCGAACCCGTTGGTGTTGGACGGCAACTGGAGCCCAGTCGCGGTTTCCAGCGGGCGCAGGGCGGCGACCATCGCGTAGAGCCGCAGGTCGCGCAGGGCGCTGGTGGTGGCCCGATCCAACTGGTCGGCGACCTCGGCGAGCCGTTCGCCCAGGCTCACCAGCTCGACGGTACCCAGGTCGCTCTCCCGCGGTGCCCGGCCGGGCGTGACGATGCCGTGCGCCGGATCGGCAAACAGAGCCTCAATCGGCACCACGTCGGCTTCGGTGGCAAAGGCGCGCAGCAGCAGCCGGGCGAAACGCTCCGGCTCTTCGGCTTCCGGCGAGGGCCGGCCGTTGGCGGCGACGTCCTTGGCCGCCCGGGCCAGAGCCAGGGCGGCTGCCTCGAACACGTCCGCCACCTGGGGCGGAGGGGCGAACATCCGAGTCAACTCGCCGACGGCGCGCTCCACACTCTCCAGCATGTCGGGCATCGGGGCCAGGTCGGTTAGCGCGGCGAGTCCGCGCAGAGACTGCAGCCGGCGGAGTACCGCATAGAGCGGCTCGTGCCCATCGGGTGTGGTGCGGAGGGCCCGCGCCGCCCGGTCCAGGGCGCTCGCCGCGAGGGCGCCTTCGCGCGCGACGAAGGCCCGGACGCCGGAGTCGGTGCCGGGTGTGCCGCTGGGCGCCGGAGTCTGGCGCGGCCGTCCGGGAGAGGCCACGCCACCCAGCGACTCCAGGTCGGCGGCCAGCCGTTCGGCCCGTTCGATCGCTTCATCGTCCCAACTCCCGGCGGTGCGCACCAGGCTGCGGCTCTCAGTGATGGCGTTCTGGATCCGCTCGCCCAACGCCGCGTCCCAGGGGCGGCGGCCTTCGCGAAAGGCCTTGGCGATCGCCTCGAGTCCCGCGGCGGCCCGGGCGATAAGCGGCTGGTTGGCCATGAGGGCGCTCCCGCGCAGCGCCCGGGAGTAGCGCACCAGTTCCTCGGCAGCCGGTGTTGCGTCATGGGCCAGCAGGGCATTCAGCCGGTCGAGGTACTCGCCCGCCTCCATGGCAAAGTACTCGGCCATCCCGATGGGTGAACTCATCCGGCCTCAGGTGTCAGTAATCGAGGGAAATGCGATTACCTATAGTGGGAACAAGTGGAAAACCGGGCAAGTGGTTTATTCGCGCCCGGCGGTCCGAATCAGGCTGGCCATCTCGGCCACGGCGGCGCCGATTCCGATGAAAATCGCGCGGCTCACGATGCTATGGCCGATGTTCAGCTCTTCGATCTCCGGGATGCGAGCGACCGGCTGCACGTTTCTGGGCGTGAGCCCGTGCCCCGCGTGCACCGCCAGGCCCAGGCTCCGGGCGAACCACGCGGCATCGCGCAATTCATCCAGGGCCCGCGCGTCCATCTTCCAGGCATGGGAATAGTGCCCGGTATGCAGCTCGACAGCCGGAACCCCGAGTTCCCGCGCCAGCGCCAGGCTGGCCCGGTCCGGGTCGATGAACAGACTGACCCGGCACCCGGCATCGGAAAGCCGTTGGATCGCTTCCCGGAGCCGGGGGGTGTCCGCGCTGAGATTGAGGCCTCCTTCGGTGGTGATTTCCTCGCGACGTTCGGGTACCAGGGTCGCCTGGTAGGGGCGAAGCTGGCAGGCAATATCCACAATACGCCGGGTCGCGCCGAGCTCCAGGTTGAGCACGGTACGGACGCTCGTCGCCAGGCGCTCGACATCCCGGTCCTGGATGTGGCGCCGGTCCTCCCGGAGGTGGGCGGTGATACCGTCCGCGCCGGCGTCCTCGACCAGCCGCGCCGCCTCGACCGGGTCTGGCTCGTCGGTCTTGCGGGCCTCGCGCACCGTAGCGACGTGATCGATGTTGATGTAGAGGCGTGCCGGCTTCACTACGGTCATTGCTCGGGACTCCAGTGGCCGTTAACTTCGGCAGACATCTTCACATGACGGAGCTACTTGATGACACGCGCTCTGGTGATCATGGGCGTACTTCTCTCTGCGTGTCGCGGCGGTGGCGGCCAGCCATCCACGACGCCGGCACCCGACGCGGAGGCGGCGCTGCAGTTGTTCCTCCACGCCGTGGCCGACAGCAACGTCACGGTCATGGCCGACCACTGGGGAAACGCCCGGGGGTCCGCGTCTCGAACCAACAACCCGCCGGACTATCAGAAACGCATCGTGATCATGCAGGCGTTTCTCCGGGGTACGACGTACCGGGTCCTGTCCAATGACCCAGTGCCGGGTGAGAACAACCAGCGCCTGATCCAGGTCGAGCTGTCCCGGTCCTCGTGCACCAACGTGGTTCCCTTCACCATGATCCGGACCGGGCGGGGCGAATGGCTGGTGTACCAGTTCAATCTCGAGTTGGTCGGCAGCCCGGCCCGTCCCTGCGCGCCGCCTGACAGCACGCGCCATTAACCGGGAACTTCCGAGCCCGACCGGGCGTTCCTACTCGGTAAGTTCCAGCAGGATCCCCGCGGTGGACTTGGGATGGATGAAGGCGATCCGGCGGCCCGCCGCACCCTGGCGCGGCGTCTCGTCCACCAGGCGATAGCCGGCGAGGCGGCAACGTTCCAGGGCCGCATCGAGGTCGGGGACCCGGTAGCATATATGATGAATACCGGGGCCGCGTTTTTCGAGGAACCGGGCAACCGGGCTCTCCGGGGTTACCGGGCTCAGCAACTCGACTTCGGCTTCGCCGAAGGGCAGGGAAACAATGGTGGCGCCATCGGCGGTTTCTGGAGGATGGGGAACCAGGCCGAGTACGTCACGATAGAATGCGAGCGCGACGGCCAGGTCCGGAACCGCGACGCCGATGTGAGCAATCCGGGGTGTTTGGGGCACTGGGGCTCCGGGCACGATACCATGACAACCGCCGCCACCGTCCGTGCGGCTAAAGTAATCGGCGGCGCTGCTCGCGGGCAGTGCAGCCGATGAAGACGAGGATGCAATGAGTCAGACTGATTCGATCACGATCCAGGTCACCGACGACACCTTTGCCGCCGAAGTTCAGCAGGCCCAGGGCCTGGTGGTGGTGGATTTCTGGGCCACCTGGTGCGGCCCCTGCCAGGTCGTTGCCCCGATCCTGGAGCAGTTGGCGACGGAGTACACCGGAAAGCTCAAGGTGGCCAAGGTCGACGTCGATGCCAATCAGAAGACCTCGATGACGTTCAACATCCGGTCCATCCCGGCCATGCTCTTCTTCAAGAACGGCAAGCACGTGGACACGGTGATCGGCGTGGCCTCCAAGGCCGCGCTCGAAAGCAAGGTCCAGCAACACCTCTAAAAGTGCATGGTGCAGGGTGCAGAGTGCAGGGTCTTCAGCAATCATTCCTGCCCTGCACCCTGCACCCTGAACCCTGCACGCGGGTGAAATATGCGACCGAGCAGCGCGCGCCTGCTGCACTCATCCGTTCGCATCTCCGACCTCGCCTACCCGGCCTCCAGCCTGCTGGTGGCTCGATGCCGCGCCGTTTTCATCCATCTCGACAACCTGATTTCATTCGCCAAGGCCGACCGTGACGGCCGGGTGGACGGCTACCTCGCCGGCTACCTGCCCGAGGAGCTGGTGTTGCTGTTCTTCCGCAAGGGCGAGGTCATCAGCGCCGGAAGAATCGCCGCCGAGGAGCGCCGGGTCATCCCGGTGACCGAAGCGCTGCGCCGGCTTCGCGGCGATCCCGAACGAAGTGAGCTCTGCTATGCGACGGCATCGGCCGAGCAGTTGAACTGGATGTACTCCGCCTGCGCCGGGCCGGCGCCCCTCCGGTTCGTCGACGTGCGGCAGCCCGAACAGTTGTTTCCGGTGCTGGCATCCGAAGAATTCTCCGGGGTCCTGGAATTGATTTCCCATGGCCGCGTCAACTACCTCAAGTTTGACCAGGGCAGGTTTGTCCGCGGCTATCTCTGTGACCGGCCCCCCGGCGGCTCGGTGGTGCGGTACGTCGAGTCCCTCTTCGAGCTTCGCGCCGACGGCACCCCGCCGGGCATTGCCGGGAGCATCGTGTCGGAGCTGGGTGACATCCCGGCGCAGGCCCCGGTGGCCCAGGTACGTGCCTACCGCGACCTCTTCCGGCGAATTTCGCAGGCAGTCGAGGCGGAGCTGCCCGAAGAGGGAAAGCGGAAGAACCAACGAGCCAGCGTCGCGGTCTCCGCCAATTTCCCCATCTTCATGGTGCTGGCCGCCAGTGATACGGAAGAAGAGCCCGCCGTTCCGGTCGGTGCCGATGCACTCACCGCCAGCTTTGCCGATTGGACGGTACGGGTCCTGGGCGACGTGGAGATCGTCGCGCCCGGCAGCGCGGAGCGACTGGTGCGCGACGCCACGCGGGATCAGCGATTCGTGCTCCAGGCCGCGGGCTATTATGACAAGCTTCCGTGGAGAATCACCTGGTAGGGACTCTGTACGTCGTGGCAACTCCTCTGGGCAATCTGGGAGACCTCACGCTGCGCGCCACGGAACTGCTTCGCCGCGTGCCGCTGGTCGTTGCCGAAGACACCCGCCGCACCCGCCCGCTGCTCACCCATCTCGACGCCCACCCAAGGCTGCTCAGCTTTCACGCGCATTCCGACGCCGAACGGCTCCAGGCTATCCTGGCTCGGCTGGTCGCCGGAGAAGACGTCGCCCTGGTATGCGACGCCGGCACGCCCGTGATCAGCGACCCCGGAGTGGACCTGGTCGCCCAGGCCCGCGCTGCGGGAATTCCAGTCGTCCCCATTCCCGGACCCTCGGCCGTAACCACGGCGCTTTCCGCCGCCGGCATCCCGGGAGACCGCTACCTCTTTCTTGGGTTCCCGCCAAGAAAAGGAAAGGAGCGCACCCGGTGGCTGGAGCGCGCCCTGGCCGAGCCGTTCACCGTGGTCTGCTTCGAAGCCCCGGGTCGCACCGGCGAATTGCTGGGCGACCTGGCCCAGCACGACCCGGGACGAACCGCCGTGGTCGCCCGGGAACTGACCAAGCTGCACGAGGAGTTTGTCGCCGGCACGCTCGAAGAGCTGGCCGGGAAGTACCGTGATGCCGCTCCCCGCGGCGAGGTCACCATCGTACTGACTGGACGGGGTGACCGGGAACCGGTGCTGGACGAGATCGAACTGGAACCTCGGGCCGCTGAGTTGCTCGCCGCAGGCCGGAGTCCCCGGACCGTCGTTACCCAGCTGGTGGAGGAAACCGGACTTCCCAAGAACCAGGTGTACCGGGTGGTGATGAAGCTCGCCAGGTAAACGAAACTCCCCATCCTCCCCGCTAGTAGTGCAACGATAGTCCCCTCATACTTCTATATTGAAAGCATATGAAGGACTCCATGTTACGGGCTTCCTCCCGAGTGTTCCATATCGTTACCCGGAGTTGCGCCGTCCTCGCCCTGTTGCTGCTCTTTCCCGCCGCGATCCCGGCCGCGGGAGAGGCCGAAGCGCAGCTGACGATCGGGCGGCTTCACTACGAAGGTGGCGGCGACTGGTACGCGAATCCTTCCAGCCTGCCCAACCTCGCGAAGGCGGTCGCTCAACGCACCTCGCTCAAGGTTGCTCCGGCGGAGAAGGTGGTCACTCTCAATTCCGAGGACTTGTGGAGCGTCCCGTTCCTCCACATGACCGGGCACGGCAACGTGCACTTCAGCGATAGCGATCTCATCACCCTGCGGCGCTGGCTGCAACAGGGCGGCTTCCTCCACGCCGATGACAATTACGGGATGGATGAATCCATCCGGCGGGAGCTGGCGCGTCTCTTTCCCGATCATCCGCTGGTCGAGGTGCCGCTCAATCACCCGATCTATCACCTGGTGTATGACTTTCCCCGCGGAGTTCCCAAGATTCACGAGCACGATGGAAAGCCGGCCCAGGGGTTCGGCATATTTCTCGATGGAAGGCTCGCGGTCTACTACACCTATCAGACCGACCTGGGCGATGGCTGGGAGGATCCCGAGGTGCATCACGATCCGCCGGAAAAGCATGAGAGCGCATTGCGAATGGGCGTGAACCTGTTCGCCTACGCGGTCGGTTACGGCGGATGAGTCCCCGGCCTACCGCCGCGCTGGTCCGCGACCTGACCCGCCCGCTGCGTGGGCTGAGCACGCTGGCCTGGCTCGTCCTGGGCTTGGGTCTCGCCGCGCTTACGCTGGGCGGGTTGGCCTGGCTTGCCCGGATTGGCGTGTTCAGTGCGCCCTACTGGGTGTTCGTCGCGTGGGGGCTCGCGCTGGCCGGCCTCGCCGCGATTGTCGTCATGGGGCGACGAGCCACGTCTCGCTTTACCCAGCAGTGGACCGCCGGCCGGTTGGAGGAGATGGGAGAGTGGCGTTCCGGGGCGATTGGCGCGCTGCTCGATGAGCCGGCGCCGGGAACCAGCGCTTCACTGTTTTTCGCGGCCGATCGGACCGTCGCGGCGGAGTTGGGCCATCGCGGCCTGAAAGTCCTGAGTCCGGTATCCCGGCGGCTGAAGAATCGGCTGGCCCAGGGGACCTTGTTCGGCGCCCTGGGGCTGGCGGTCTTCCTCACGGCGGGACCGGTGCATGGTTCCGCTTCCGCGCTCTGGCATCCGGGCCGCGCCCTTGAAGAGATGCTGGCACCGGTCGCCATCCGGGCCGAATCCTCCAGCGTCGACCGGGGTGACAGCGTTCGGCTGTTGCTCCGCGCATCGGGACGCAAGGTCGCCACCCTCTGGCTCCGCGGGCCGGGTGAAGGCTGGCAGCCGCATCCGGTGAAGCTCGATTCCACCGGTACCGGGGAGGAGTTCGTGGGTCCCCTGCGGACCGACCTCTTTGCCCGGCTCACCAGCGGAGGCCGCAGTTCCGATACCATCCTGGTGAACGTCCGGATTCCCGCGTTCCTCGGTACCCTCACGGTCACTGCCCACTACCCCCGCTATCTCGGTTTGGAAGATGAACCGATGCCGGTTGCCGGGGACACCTTGCTCCTGCCGGCCGGCACCTCGCTGGAAACCTCGGGTACCGCCACCGCGGGTCTCCGCTCGGGATCCTGGGCTTCCGCCCGGGCCAGTGCCGATCTCGAGATTGACGGCGCCCGGTTCTCGGGCCGCTTCACGCCGGTCGTGTCCGGTGAGTATCGGCTGATCCTGTTCACCGCCGACGGCGGGGCCCTCGCCGGCGATTCGGTCCGGCTGCCGATCCGCATCGTCCCCGACAGCGCCCCCAGGGCCGAGATTCCGGTTCCCGGCACCGACACCATGGCGCCGCTCAGCCTTCGGCTTCCATTGGTCATTGAAGTGCAGGACGATCACGCGGTGACGACGGTCGAGCTGGAGAGCCGCCGGGTCAGCCGGTTGGGTTTTACCGATCCGGCCAAGCGGGAAATCGTGCCGCTGCCGGCCCTGGCCACCGAACACGCGGTGCTCAATTTCGATTTCAATCTGAACAACCGCGGCCTGCTACCGGGCGATACGGTCCGCTACTTCGTCCGGGCGGTGGACAATGCGCCCCAGGGACACGTCGGCTTGAGCCGGGAGTTCGTTCTCCGGCTCCCAACGCTCTCCGAGGTCCGGGCCGCCGCCCGCGAGGCGTCGCAGGAAGTTGGCAGGAGCTTCGATTCGCTCGCGGCGGACAGCCGCCGGCTGGAGCGCTCCACCGAAGATCTCGCGACCGAGCGGGAACGGCCGGCCACCGACCCCAACCGTTCCGGCAACCAGAGCGCCATGTCGTACGAGGCGTCGCAGCGGGCGGAAGCGGTCGCCCGGTCACAGGAACAAATGGTGGAGCGGGCCGAGGCGTTGAAGGAAGCGCTGGCCGAACTGCAGCGGAGCGCTGAAGCAGCCGGTCTCAACGACCCGGCCTGGCAGCAGCGGCTCCAGGAGATCCGGGAGCAACTGGAACGCGCCCTCACGCCGGAGCTCAAGGAGCGGCTCGCCGCATTACAGCAATCACTGCAGGACCTCGATCCGGAGCGGGCCAAGGAAGCGCTGCAGCGGCTGGCCGAGGCGCAGCAGAAGCTGCGGGAAGCGCTGGAGCGGAGCCAGGAGTTGTTCAAGCGCGCGGCCATGGAGGGCGACATGGCCAACCTCGCCGCGGAGTCGGATGAGCTGGCGCGGGAGCAGCAGCAGTGGTCGGAGCAGACCGAGCAGGCCAACCCGGAGCGATCCTCGGCGGAGGAGCAGGACCTCGCCGCCCGGGCCGACTCGCTGGCGACCCAGCTGGAGAAACTGGCCTCCCAGATGGCCGAGCCGGATCGCAAGGACCGGATGGATTCTGCGGCTGCCCAGGCGTCGGACGCCGCGCAGCAGATGCAGCAGGCGGCACAGTCCGCGGGACAGCAGCAACGGCGCCAGGCCCGCCAGCACGGCGAGCAGGCAGCGCAGAAACTTCAGCCGCTCGGACAGCAGTTGCAGCAGGAACGAGCTTCCATGCAGCAGGAGTGGCGGCAAGAGGTCACCGGCGCCATGGACCAGGCGATGGCGGAGACCAGCCGGCTCACCGAACGGGAGCTGGCGCTTTCGGAAAGCTTCCGCCGCGGCGACGCGTCGGCCGGCAACCGCGCCGAGCAGGGCGCGCTGGAAGAAGGGGTACAGAAGCTGATCGAGCAGATGCAACAGGCCGCGGGCAAGAACGCGCTGGTCTCCCCCCAGATCGGGACCAGCATGGAGGTCGCGCGGCAACAGATGCAGCGGGCCCGCGAGGCGGTGTCCAACGGCGCGCCCAACACCCGCGAAGCGGCGGAGGCCGCCGGCGAGGCGGTGGATGCGCTCAATGCCGCGGCCTATCAGCTGGTGCGTAACCGGGGGGATGTTTCCAACTCGGCCTCCGGTTCCGGATTGCAAGAGGCCATGGAGCAGATGCAGAGAATGGCGGCGCAGCAGGGCGGAATGAATCAGGAGGCCGCGAGCATGCTTCCGATGATGGGCAATGCCGGCATCCAGCAACAGCTCCGCCAGTTGGCGGCCCAGCAGCGGGCCATGGCCGACCAGCTGGAGCGGATGCGGGCGCAGGGCAACACGCCCGGCGCGGCGGAACTGGCCCAGGAAGCCCGCGACCTCGCCCGGCGGATCGAGGCCGGCCGACTGGACCGGGAAACCGTGGAACGACAGGAGCGGCTCTTCCGCCGAATGCTCGATGCGGGCCGGACCCTTCAGGGCCAGGAAAAGGACGAGAATAAGGAAAGACAAAGCAGCACGGCCACCGGCGACAGCGTCCACCTGCCGCCCGCGCTCCGGAGCCGGCTCCTGGATGAGAACAACCGGATCCGGATGCCGGACTGGGAGAGCTTGCAGCGGCTTTCTCCGGAAGAGCGGCGCCTGGTGATCGAATACTTCCAGCGGCTGGCTGGCACGGGGCAGGGGACCGAGCGGTGAGGCTGACACTCCTGCTGGTACTGCTGGGAGGGCTGGGCGCCGGAAGTCTCGCCGCACAGCAGGACCAGCTTACCCGGGCTTTCGAGCTGGAACGGCGGGGGAATTTCGTGGGCGCGGTCGATGCCTACAAGGCGGTGCTCACCGAGCGACCCACCGAAGCGGGGGCGCTCCTCGGGCTGGAACGGGCACTCACCGCGTTGAACCGGGTGCCCGAGATCATCCCCCTGGTACAAGCAGCGATTGCCGCCCGGCCGACCAACACCGCGATCTACGGCGTCGCTTTGCGCTCCTGGGCGGCGGCGGACCGCAGCGACAGCGCTCGCAAGGTTCTCGATCTGTGGACCCAGGTGCAGCCGCAGGACGAAGGGCCGTACCGGGAGTGGGCCAACATCTCGCTCTCTCGGAGAGATCGCCAGGAAGCGCGGCGAACGTTCCTGCTGGCCCGGGAACGGCTGGGGCCTGATGCGCTTGCCGCCGAAGTGGCCCAACTGGCGCTTATGGACGAGGACTATGGCACCGCGGCACGGGAATGGGCCCACGCCATTCAGCGGCTTCCAGGTTATCGCGCGGCGGCCATCAACGGCCTGACCGGAGTGCCTGGTCGCAGCCACGACGCGCTGCTCCAGCAACTGAATACCGAGGGCAGTCTGGAAGCGCGCCAGCTCGCCGGCAGTCTCATGGCCCGCTGGGGCGACCCGATCGGCGGATTCGCGGTCCTCAATCGCGCGCTGCCTCCGACTCCGGCGGCGGCCATCGAAATCCTTCGCCAGTTCAATGACCTGGTGCAACCCCTGGCCACCACCGACGCCCGGAAGGCGCAGGGACTCACCATGGAAGCGATGGCCGGCCTCACCAGCGGCCCCGTGGCTGCGCGCTACCGCGTGGAGGCCGCCCGGCTCTACGCGGAATCGGGTGATCGCGGTGCCGCGCGCCGGATGCTGAGCCTGCTCGCGGCGGACGCGAATTCGCCCCGCAGCGTCGCGGCCGATGCCGGTGCCACCCTGGTCACCGTGTTGCTGGACGAAGGAAAGGTCGACGACGCCGCCCGGGAACTCGACCACAACCGCGCGGCCCTCTCGGCCGACCAGCTGCTCCTGCTGAATCGCCGGCTGGCGATGGGATGGGCCCGCAACGGCAATCTCGATCGGGCTGATTCGGTGCTGATAAGCGACAGCACGGTGGAAGGATATGACCTCGCCGGCCGGCTCAAGCTCTATCGGGGTGACCTGGCTACCGCCCGCACCATGTTGGCAATGGCCGGGCCCTACGCCGGCAGCCGCGATCAGGCGACCAGTCGTACCGCGCTGCTGGCGCTCTTGCAGCCCATCGAAGAGGACACACTCCCGGAACTGGGGCGGGCCATGTTGCACCTTGAGCAGCACGATACGACCAAGGCGGTCAGCGAGCTCTCCGAACTGGCCAGGCGCCTGCCACCAGAAGCCGGCGGCGCCGAGTTGCAGCTGCAGGTCGGCCGGCTGCAGTGGGCGCAGGGTCACACGGCGGAGGCGGAGCGATCGTTCCGGCAAGCGGCGACCGCCAGGGTCGAGGCGACGGTTCCCGCCGCCGCCCTGGAGCTGGGGCGTCTCCTCGCCGCGACCAACCGCCAGGCAGAGAGCCAGGCCTTGTTGGAGCAATTGATCCTGGATCATCCGGAGAGCGCAGTCATTCCCCAGGCGCGGCGGCTGCTGGACGAACTGCGGGGCGCGGTGCCGCGCACATGAAACGGCGCGACTTCCTTAGCCGCACCGGCAGCGGCCTTCTCGCCGCATCGGCGCTGGGTCCCCTCTGGCGGGCCGCACCCGGGTTGGTGCGCCCGGCCGCCTGGCTGCTCATTCCGATGGACGACAGCCAGTCGGACCATCTCAAGGCGTACGGGGTGACCTACCGGGTGCTGGAACGGGGCGGCAAGGGTGAGTGGTTCCTCAACTATCGGGGCGGCTCCTTCCTGATTCCGGGCGACGCGGCCGTCGCGCGAGATGCTGCGCTGTCCGGGGTGACCGCGGAACCGATCGACGATGGAGCGGTGGCCACCATCAAGGCGCAGATCCAGCAGGAAAACATGGATGCGATCCCGCTTGAAAAGGCGCCCAAGGTGGCCGTCTACGCGCCTCCCAATGCCGCGCCCTGGGACGATGCGGTCACCATGGCCCTGAACTATGCCGGCATCAAGTTCGAAAAGGTGTGGGATCCGGAAGTCATCCGGGATGGCCTCAAGCTCTACGACTGGCTCCACCTTCATCACGAAGACTTCACCGGCCAGTACTCCAAGTTCTACCTGAACTATGCCGGGGCGGCGTGGCTGGCCGAGATGGTCGAGAGCAATACCCGGACAGCCCAGACCCTCGGCTTTCCCAACGTCCCTGCGGCGAAGCGGGCCGTCGCCAATACCATCGCGGGCTTCGTGGAGCGGGGTGGCTTCCTGTTCGCCATGTGCACGGCGACGGAAACCCTGGACCTCGCCCTGGCCAGCGAGAAGGTGGATATCGCGGCCAGCTATGCGGACGGGACGCCGATGGATCCCAACGCGAACAGCAAGATGGACTGGAGCCGTACCTTCGCCTTCCAGAATGCGACCTTGTTCCAGAGCCCGACCGTCTCCCAGTTCTCCGATATCGACGGCCACCAGGTCAACTCGCCGGACCGGCGTCAGCCGCTGGGATCGTTCACCCTGTTCGGCTTCAGCGCCAAGATCGACCCGGTTGCCACCATGCTGGTGCAGAGCCACCGCCAGGTCATTCCGGACTTCTACGGACTGACGACGTCGTTCACCCGGCGTACGCTGAAGCCGGGAGTGACCGTGCTTGCCGATGAGCCGGGCGCGCCGTGGGTGAAATACATCCACGGCGAGCGGGGACAGGGGACCTGGACTTTCTTTGGCGGACACGACCCGGAAGATCCGCAGCACCAGATCGGCGATCCCCCGACCGATCTTTCGCTGCATACGCATTCGCCGGGGTATCGCCTGATACTCAACAACGTGCTGTTCCCCGCAGCGAAAAAGCGCGAGCTTAAAACCTGAAAAGGGTGGGAAAGTGGGACGGTGGGCCAGTGGGTAAAAGGCTCAGCTACACCGCACCTTCCCACGTACCCACTTTCCCACTTGCCCACCGATTAAGTTTCCGTGCATGATCTCAGCTGCAATCCCGCGTGTCTGATTCAATCCAGACCTCCCGCATCGCCCCGGACGTCCAGGCCTACCTCTCCCGCGAAATCGCCGCCGCGGGTGGGCGCGAGGTGTCGTTCGTCGCGCAGGTGGACGACGATGGCGTGGTGACCTCGGCCCGGGTCGCTGCCCGTGGCACCGTGGACCAGGTGCTCGCCCTGCCGGGGATCGCGAATCCGGGTGAAATGCTGCTGCACAACCACCCGAGTGGACTGCTGGAGCCGTCCCAGGCCGATCTCAGCGTGGCCGCGCGGGCGCACGACGGCGGCGTGGGATTCGGTATCATCAACAACACGGCGACCGACCTGTACGTCGCGGTGGAAGTACCGCGGAGTCGGAAGCAGGTTCCGATCGACGCGCTCGATGTCGTGGCCTTGCTGGGGGAAGGGGGCCCGGTCGCCGGGGTGCTGGGGAACTATGAGGATCGTCCCAGCCAGCGGGACATGGCGGCCCACATCAGCGATGCCTACAACGACGGTGGCGTCGTGCTCCTCGAGGCCGGGACCGGCGTCGGCAAGTCCTTTGCCTACCTGGTTCCCGCGCTGGCCTGGGCCCGGGCCAACCAGGAGCGTACCGTCGTCAGCACCAATACGATCAACCTCCAGGAACAACTGTTCGCCAAGGACCTCCCGCTGCTGCGCACCGCGCTCGGCGATGATGACTACACCCCGACGTTTGCGCTGCTCAAGGGGTGGAGGAATTACCTGTGCCTCCATCGGCTCGACCAGGCCCAAACCGGACAGCGGTCGCTGCTGGAACCGGACAAGTGGGACGAGCTGGAGGGATTGGCAGCCTGGGCGAAGAAGACCAGCGATGGGACACTAAGCGATCTTCCGATCCAGCCCAGCCTGGAGGTATGGGACGAAGTGAGCGCGGAAGCGGATCTCTGTACCCGGGTCAAGTGCGAACACTTCAACCGGTGCTTCCTGTTCAGCGCCCGGCGTAAGGCCGCCGAAGCCGACGTCATCGTGGTGAACCATCACCTGCTCGCGGCCGATCTCGCGGTGCGCCGGGCCCAGGACAACTGGCTGGAAGCCGCGGTGTTGCCGCCCTACACCCGGCTGGTGCTGGACGAGGCGCATCACCTGGAGGACGTCGCGGCCAACCACCTGGGCGTGCAGCTGAGCTCGGGCGGAATCCGCCGCCTGCTCAACCGGTTCGAGCGCAACGGCAAGGGACTGGTGCCCGCCCTGGCCTGGCAGCTGAGCAGCCAACCCGACATGCTGAGCCGCGCCAGCCTCGATCTGCTGCACGACCGGCTTAGTCCGACACTGGCCCAGGCCCGGCGCTCCGCTGAATCGCTGATTCAGATGCTGTTCGAACGGCTGGAATCGGTGCCCGGGCACGTGATGCGGTTGGGAGACGAGTTCGGGCAGGACCCGATCTGGGGCCTGGGGCTGGCGGTCGAACTCGATGCGACGGTGGCTGCGTTCCGGAATCTCAAGGAACACGTGGAAACGATCGCGGACCGGATGTCCACCGCGCCGCCCGAGGATCGGCAGACCCAGTTGCTCCAGGAGGTACGCGCGGTCATCCGGCGGCTGGAAGGGATTTCGGATGGCTTGAACGGCACTCTGCGTCCGGCCGGGGGCGGGCCGCCGACCGTGCGCTGGCTGGAGCGGAGCGGTTATCGGGGCCAACAGGTGGCCCTGGCGGCAGTTCCGCTCGACCTGGCGCCATTGCTCCGGGAGCTGTTGTTCGACCGGCTCACTACGGTGACGCTTACCAGCGCCACCCTCGCGGCCAGCGGAGACTTCACGTTTCTGGAATCCCGGATCGGTCTCGGTGGTGAGCGTTCGCCGGTGAAGACCCGGGAGATTCTGGCGTCACCCTTCGATTTTGCCTCGCAATGCCTGTTCGGCATTCCGACCGACATCCCGGAGCCGCGGGAAGACGAAGTAGGCCATACCGCCGCCGTGGGCCGGGTGGTCAGCGATCTCGCTTATGCCTCCGACGGCGGGATGTTCGTCCTGTTCACCAGCCATTCGGCGCTCCGGCGGGTCGCGGCGGAGCTGCAGGGAACCCTGGGGAATCGGTGGCCGTTACTGGTACAAGGCCAGGGGCCGCGGGACCAGTTGCTGCGCCGCTTTCGGGAAGCCGGCAACGCCATTCTGCTGGGCACTGATTCATTCTGGGAGGGGGTCGATGTGCCGGGCCGGGCGCTTCGTACCCTGGTGCTCACCAAGCTACCTTTCAAGGTCCCTAACGAGCCGATTACCGAGGCACGCCTGGAGCGGTTGGCGGAGCAGGGCGAGGACGGATTCATGAGCTACCTGCTGCCCCACGCGGCGCTCAAGCTCAAGCAGGGCTTCGGCCGGCTGATCCGTTCCCGCCGCGACGTGGGTGTGGTGGTGCTGCTGGACAAGCGCGTCATCACTAAGCGCTACGGCGCTCTGGTGTTGAGCGGGTTGCCCCGGGCCGAGCGGGTCACCGGGACCTGGCAGCAGGTATTGACCAAGTGTGAAGATTTTTTTGCCCGGCACGGCATAGGAGCCAGCGTCTGATCATCTCGCCGACCAAGATTGTTGCCGTAGGTCGCAACTACGCGGAGCACGCGCGGGAGCTGGGGAACGAAGTCCCCAGGCAGCCGCTCCTGTTCTTCAAGCCGCCCAGCGCGATGATCGGTCCGGGGGAGCCGATCGTATTGCCGCCGGAATCGAGCCGGGTGGAGTATGAATCGGAAATTGGAGTGGTGGTGGGCAGCCGGTTGTCCCACGCCAGCGAGGCCGAAGCCGAGCAGGCCATCGCCGGTTTCGTCTGCGTGAACGACGTGACCGCGCGGGACCTGCAGAAGACGGACAACCAGTGGGCCCGGGCCAAGGGCTTCGACACCTTCTGCCCGGTAGGCCCCCGGCTGGCGACCGGGCTCGATTGGCGGACCCTGGAGATCATTGGCCGGGTGAACGGGGCCGAGCGCCAGCGGGGCCACGTCCGTGACATGCAGTTTTCGATTCCATTCCTGCTGGCGTATATCAGCCGGATCATGCGGCTGGAGCCGGGCGATCTCATCGCGACCGGCACACCGGCGGGCACCGGGCAGCTTGCCGTGGGAGATGAAGTCGAGGTAGAGATTCCCGGAGTCGGGATTCTTCGCAATCCCGTGGTGAGCCGCGCATGACCAGCACCTGTCCCGGCAATGCCGAACCCGCGACCGCTTAACCTGGGCTTCCCGGTCCGCCGCCAATGGTCGCGAGTGGCCCTCGCGATCAGCATCGTTGTGCATGTCCTCCTGTTTTACGGGCCGATCGAGTCGCGGCCTCCGGATCGGCACCCCTGGCCGGAACTCAGCCTGATCCCGGTACCCCAGTCGCCGACGCAGTCGGACTCACCGGTGATGGTTTACCTCGCGCCCCGCGGCAACTCCCGGAGGCCTCTCCCCCCGATCCCGACGCCAGCCGCGGCTTCGACCGGGGGTTCCCGGCCGCCCGAGCTGGTACCCGAGTCCGCGCCGTCACTCCGAGGCGGGGTCATCACTCCGCCGGATTCCGGGGCGACAACGACTGAGCGCGGCCGGGTACGGATCGGGCCGGACTATGGCGATGGTGTGGGCTGGGTCCGGCCGGTGCCCTTCTCGCCCGTGGACCTGGCGCGTCATCTCGAGCGCAGCCACGTGGAGCATGTGGACAGCGCGGTCACCGCGATCATGCAGGCCTTCCTCGATTCGCTGGCGAACGAGCCCGGGGCAGCGCTCAAGTTGCCGGACTGGACCACCACGCTGGCCGGGAGCAAGTTCGGCCTCGACTCGAAGTACATTTACGTGGCCGGACTCAAGATTCCCGCGGCCTTGCTGGCGCTGCTGCCGATTCCCGGCGGGAACGTCAGCCAGGACCGGGCGCTGGATCACGTGATCGACATGCGCGCCGACATCGAGCAGGCCGCGCGGCGGGCCCAGAACATGGAGGACTTCAAGCGGGCGATCCGGGATATCCGGGATCGCAAGCAGCGGGAACGGGATTTCGAAAGGGCCCAGCGGGAACCGCCCCCGCCAGCCGATCAGCCACCACCACCTTCACAACCATGAAACTGATCGATACCGAAGAGACCATCATCCTGGTCACCGGAACCGACATCCGGGCCGAGGAGCGGGACCGCCCGCTGGCTTATCGTCTCAAGGAAGAGGTGGATCGCCGGGGAGCCGGGCAGACCTTCCGGCGCGCAGTCGTGGTTGGGGATGCGTGGTACCTGGAGAACCGCATTTTTCACCTGAATCCCACGCTGGCAATAGGGGGACCCGGCGTAAACGGGGTGGCCCAACTCTTTTCCGACCAGTTGCCGACCATCTGGAGCCAGGACGAGCGCAGCTTCATCCAAGCTGATTTCGACGGCGACGTGAAGCGCGCGACGCTCTGGGGAATGGACCGGGCCGCGACCGCCATCGCGGTCGATGCTTTCGTCATCCACCAGTTCCTCGACGAGCTTCTGACCAAGATCTGGCGCTGGCGTACAGGTGTTCTCGTGTGAAAAGCAGCCTATGGCTTAGGGCATATGGCGTATAGCGTATGGCAAATGTTGCCACCGACAGATTGAGTTCGGTCGGCTGGTATAGGTGCCATTAGCCATACGCCATAGGCCTTTTCTGGGCACTCTTCTTGCCAATTCCAGGCAATAGTTCAATACTCCACGCACGCACCTAACATCAATTCCTTCGGGAGCTTACGCCGTGAACTGGACCCACCACGTCCGGAATTCTTTTGCTGTCATGCTCCTCGCATTGTCCGTAACAACGTGCTCCCTGCGCGATGAGCCCGCCGGCCCCGGCGTTTCCACCCAGAGTCTCGTGGTAGCGCCGCAGCTCCCCCCCAACTTCACCCGTTTTGCCGGCGGGCTCGGCGTGGACCGGGTTCACCTGGTGATCCACGGCCAGGGCAACCGGCTGTTGCTGGATCAGGTGATTCCGTTCTCGCCCTTCGCGACCAGCGTGACGCTGCAGCTTCCGCTGCAGCTCACGGCCGCGGCGGAATCGCTGACCGTTGACCTCACCTACCAGGACCAGGTGGGGACCGCGCTGTTTGTGGGCCAGCAGACGTTCCAGGCCCGGATCGGCAGCAACCAGCCGCCACCGCAGATTCCGGTCTCCTACGTGGGGCCGGGGCAGAATGTCTACTACGTCACCATCTCTCCGGGCGACTCGCTGGTCACGGTGGGCGACACGGTCCAGATGTCGTTCACCGCGTACGACACGTCGTTCCAGGTGGTTCCCAACGTCTACGTGTCGTGGCAGACGGACGACCCCGCGGCCCCGATCGATGCCTTCGGCCGCCTGCCGGCCAGCTCCCGGCGGAGCGTCGCGGTGATTTATGCCGAGACGCCGAATGGGTCGGCCACCAGCACCCGGATGTACTTCTCGCCGGGCCAGATCGCCATTGCTCCCGACTCCCTCGAGGCGCTTCCAGGGGCGTTCACGTCTTTCTATGCCTACTCGGATCTTCCCTTCGGTTCGTACAAGTGGACCGTGAACGGCATTCCGGGCGGCAACGCCACGGTCGGCACGATCGATTCGACATACGGCTACTACAGCGCCCCGGCGGTGCCACCTTCGCCCGCGACCGTGCAAGTGTGCGCGACCACCGGAACCGACTCCTCCTGTGCACCTGTCCTGGTCAGCTCTCCTCCCACCCCGGGGGGCGATCTCGCCACGTTTGGCGACACCTATCTCTTCACCGATGCCGCGCTTGCCGCCGAGCCGGGTAATCGCGCCCTGCTCACCCGGCTGATCGGGTTCTCCGGGGTAGGCGCCCGAGGCGGCAGCAGCGCCAAGACCATCCTGTTCGACCGGGGCCGGAATTCGACCTGCCTGGCCAGCGGCATCTGCGCGGACAGCGCGCTCATATCGCTTTCGAACGCGCTCACCACGGCGGGCTACACGATCCAGCGCCGAGACACCCTGGTACCGTACCGCAATATCTCGGCGGCGGTCAAAACCATCGTGGTGTGGAATCCCACGGTGTACCTGAGCGACAAGGAGATGAACGAACTGAAGCGTTTCGCGCGGGGTGGCGGCCGGATCGTCCTCGTTGCCGACGACACCACGAGCCTGGGGGGAAGCTCCAACAACACGCTCAACGTGATCAGCGACTTCGGCTATCGGCTCGGCACTTCCCAGTCTCCGTACAGTATCGACGTCGGCTGCGGTGGGCCGACGACCCTGACCGGGCCCGACATCCAGGCGCACCAGATCACCAGCGGCGTGACCTCGGTGCAGATTCTCTGCGCGTCCGGGATGTTCACCGGCAGCAATGCCTTTACCTTGCTCACTTCCGCGCAACAGATCGTCGCGGCGGTGTCCAAGATCGACCTGACGCCTGAATCGAGCTACGGCGACTGAGCCCGGCGCGCCAGCCGACCATCAGAGTCAGGGCGGTAGAATGGCCCCGTCGTCACCCACCCGGGCGGCGGTGGGGCCAAAGTCTTCCCGGGAGAGGCGCTGAAGCAGAAAGGTGGCTGTGCGGCCGGGGTCTTCCCGCGGGCCGATATGCGGTTGCTGCACCAGCGGGAGAATGCGGGCCGCGAGGTAGCTGCCGTCACCGGAGAGCTCGACCTGCAGGATCGCGGTGATACCGAGGACGCCGTCCAGGTTGAAGCCGTGGAAGGTCATGAAATTTCCCAGCGAATACGCGATCAGCCTTCCCTGATAGAACTCCAACCCCCGCAACACGTGGGGACCGTGCCCAACGACCAGGTCGGCGCCCGCGTCAATCACGGCATGGGACCAGGCACGCAGATCGCCTCGCGGCTCCCGGCCCAGGAACTCGGCTCCGCGAGGAACGTTCTGGGCGCCGGTCCCCTCGGCCCCGCCGTGGAAGGTGACGATCACCAGGTCGGTGAACTGGGCGACCGAGTCTACCAGCCGGACGCTGGCCGCGATGTCCAGCAGGTTGGGCGCGAAGGGGTACGTAGTAAAGCCGATCAGGCCGATCACGGTGAGGCTATCGCCGCGGCGGACCGTATCCACGCTGACTTTCCCCGCAGGGCCGTAGGTCCGGAGACCAAGCGAACGGAGAACGCTGTCGCTCGCCAGGCGGGCTCCGAGGCCCATGTCGTTGGCGTGATTGTTGGCGAGGTTGAGATGGGTGAACCCGGCCTCGACCAAGCGCGGTGCCAGCCGGGTCGGGGTGCTGAACGCGTAACAGTTGGCGCGCTGGGGGGGCGGCTCCTGGCGCCGCCGGCGGGGATCCTGCGGCGCATCGCATTTATGGGAGGCGCCAGTATCGGCGAGAACGCCCTCGAAGTTCCCGATGACCAGGTCGCCGGTGAGCAGGGTGGCGACGCCATCGAGGAGACCGCGACCATCGTCGGGAGGGAGGCCCTGGGGCAGGGTGGTGGTTCCGAGGTTGATGTCGCCGGTGAAGCTCAGACGGACCGGAAGCGCCGCCCGCACCGCCGGGGCTGGAGCGGGCGGCGTGGTGTCGATGATGGCGGGTGGGGGCGGCGGGTTCTCGACAACGGCGGGTGTGGTGTCCACCACCGCGACCGGGACTGCGGGAGTGGGAGCCGGCTGAGTGGCGCACCCGGAGCAAACCAGCAGCGCAGCCCCAATCAACCGGCGCGCGGCCAACTCAGCCCCCGGGTGAAAAGGTGGAGAGTCGTTGGAGCGCAACCTGGCGGCCCACGACGGCGAGCAGCTCGTTCACCGGCTCGGACACTGTGCTGCCGGTGAGCGCCACCCGGATCGGCTGCATCGCGTCACCCAGCTTCACCTGGTTCGACTCGGCCGACGCCTTGAGTGCCGCGAGAATTGTCTCGGGACGCCAATCGGATTCGGAGACCTGGTCGAGCGCGGTCGCGGCCAGCCGGAGGTTGCGCACGAAATCGTCTCCCATTTTCGCTATCAACTGGGTGGCCTTGGGGTCCAGGGTCGAGCGCGCCGGGTCGAGCCGAACCGCGACCTGGGCGGCGATATCCAGAATGGTACGGGAGCGGGTCTTCACGCTGTCGATGAGCGGGGCCAGGTCGCGGCTGCCGGGTTCCACGCCCATCCGACCCAGCTCGCGACGGACCGGCGCTTCCAGTTCCGCGGCGGGCAGAGCGGAGAGATACTGACCGTTCATCCACTCCAGCTTGGCCGGGTCGAACACGGCGGGCTTCTTCTGGATTCCCTCGAGTGAAAACAGCTCAATCATCTCCTGCTCCGGCATGATCTCCCGGTCGCCGCCGGGCGACCAGCCCATCAGCGCGAGGAAGTTCCGCATCGCGAGAGGGAGCATACCCCGGTCCTGGTAATCGCCCACCGCGGTGGCGCCATGCCGCTTGGAGAGCTTCTTCCCGTCACTACCCAGGATCATGGGGACATGGGCGAAGACAGGGACCGGGTGGCCCAGCGCACGGTAGAGGGCGATCTGCTTGGGCGTATTGGAGATGTGGTCGTCGCCGCGGATCACGTGAGTGATTCGCATGGCGATGTCGTCGGACACGACCGCCAGGTTGTAGATCGGGCTGCCGTCGCTCCGGAGGATCACCAGGTCGTCGAGGTCGTGGCCCTGGAAACTGATCCGGCCATGCACCGCGTCATCCCAGGCGATCTCCTCGTGCGGCATCAGGAACCGGATGACGCTGGTGAGTCCCCGGGCCACCCGGTCGGCGACCTCTTCCTTACTCAGCTTGTGGCAGCGGCGATCGTACCGGAACGCATCTACCCCACCCTGGACGGTCTGTTTCCGCTGGGCCTCGAGTTCTTCCCGGGTGCAGAAGCAGCGATAGGCCTTGCCCTCGGCGAGGAGCCTTTCCGCGTCGGCCCGGTGCCGGTCGCCGTACTGGCCCTGGAAGTAAGGCCCTTCGTCCCAGGTGATGCCGAGCCAGCTCAGCCCGTCCAGGATTACCTGGGTATGGGCGTCGGTGCTCCGCTCCTTGTCGGTGTCTTCAATGCGCAGCACGAAGACCCCCCCGGTCTTCCGGGCCAGCAGCCAGTTGAAGAGGGCGGTACGGGCACCACCGACGTGGAGATATCCTGTGGGCGACGGAGCAAAACGAAGGCGGATCGGAGGCATTGGTCCAGTTTCAAAGGTCCGCTGAAAAGTAAGCGGTAAGTGGTAAGCAGTAAGCGGGACAGGATTCGAGCTATGGTGATTGGCCCATCCACCAGTTGCTCGTTTCCAGTCCCGCTCGCTGCTCACTTCTTACCGCTTACCGGCTTTGGGAGCGGAGTCGGAGGGATTCGAACCCTCGATAAGGCTTTTCAACCCTATAACGGTTTAGCAAACCGCCGCCTTCAGCCACTCGGCCACGACTCCAGCGAGGCCGGAAGTTGACAGCCTGAGGCACTGAAAGCAAGCGGCGAAAACGATGCGCAACCGTGGCAAATTCACCAGGTTCTGATCATCGCGACTCACTCCCCATGTCGCAGAATGGCGCGATTGGCGGCGAGGAGAATGCAGGCTCGGGGCGGGGCATTTAGCGACGACATGGCAGAAGCCCGAGTTCTGCAGCCGGGGCTCCGGGTGGCGATCTGGTACGGAGCAGCGGGGTAAGGAAACGGCGGATTTCCCCAAACGCCTTAAGTCACATGGGAGAACGACTTAGCCCTGAGTCCACGATGGTGTCGTAGTTTGGGACGTCAGTGGTAGCATTTTTGCATGGGTTAGGGGCCGTGGCTGGCAGATTCTGAACAAAATGCGATGTCTTGCAGTCCAGTCCCCTGATTTCTGGATATCTGCGCGGGCAGGCTCAATTGGACTATCCGATCCGAATACGAATGAGGTCAGAATGCGAATAACTGCTGCACGCTCTTCTCAGGCGGGCTTCACGCTGATCGAGGCCGTCATTGTTTTTGTCATGGTCGGGATTCTCTCGGCGATCGCTTATCCCAGGCTCACTGGCGGCGTGGCCCGGAACAGTGTGCGCAGTGCCCGCGGCCATATCATCTCGCTCTATTCCAAGACCCGATCCGTGGCGATTGAAACCAGTCGCGCGACCACCCTCAATTTCACCGCCGGAACCGCATGGATCACCGCGACTCCCCGGCTCAATGCGGGTGCAGGGACAGTGGATACCATCGGCCAGGTGGAAAACCTGACCGGGCAGTACGGGGTAACCGCCACCTTTGCCCCTTCCGGGCAGTTGACGGTCGATCCGCGCGGGTTCGGCTCCGCGACCCTGACCACGGTCTGGGTTACCCGCAGCGGCGTTACGGATTCCATGGTGGTTTCGGGGTTCGGGAGGGTCATCAAGTGAACTCAACTACTCGCGGTTTTACCATCATCGAGGTTCTTTTTGCCGTCGTCATTCTCAGCGTGGGCGTGCTGGGCATGGTGGGGTCGGCCGGCCTGGTATCCCGAATGGTCGGGCAGGGGAAAAGGAATACCCGGGCCGGCGTGTTAGCGATGCAGCGGATGGAGACCCTGCGGCAGACCGCATTGTCCGTTACCCCCCACTGCAGCACGCTCGCCGGTGGCACCGCCACCGCCAACTCCATGACGGAGACCTGGACGGTGACGGGCGCCGGCCGCAGCCGCCGGATCCGCATCATCGTGCTCTACCGGACCACCCGGGGTAACCTGGCCGATACCGTCAATACGGTGGTGGTCTGCTCATGAGACCTTCCACTCGCGGTTTCACCCTGGTCGAGATGTTGATCGGGCTCGTGCTGCTGGCCCTCGTAAGCACCACGATCTATCGCACCCTCAACACCAATACCCGGCTTTCCCGCGCGCAGACCGAGCAGGTGTCGCTGCAATCGGCCGTGCGGATCGGCTCCCTGGTGGTCGGGAGTGAGCTCAAGGAGATGGGCATCAACAGCACCGGGGGCACCGACATCACGGCGATGAGCGCCAATGGCATCACCTACCGCGCGATGCGCGCGACCGGCCTGGCGTGCCAGGTGACGGCCGGCGAAGTGCGGCTCCGAAACTCAACGGCGCCTCAAACATTCTTTTCAACCCGAAGTGTCGCGGCGCTCCAGGACAGCCTCCTGCTCTACGTTGAAGGAGATCCGAATATCTCCACTGACGACCGGTGGCTGCCCCTCAGGATCAGTGCGGTAGGCGCCAGCACCTGTGGCGCAGCCCCCGCCATCGCGCTGACAATCTCGCCGGCGATCACGATCCCGCTGACGCAGATCGTCCTCGACGCACCGGTCCGCACCTTTGAGGTCATGGAGCTGGGGATTCTCAACTCCGGCGGCCAGAACTGGCTGGGCGTTCGTTCGGTGAGCGCGGGGCAGACGCTGCAACCGGCCCTGGGCCCGATCACGGCAACCGGCCTCCAGTTCGACTATTACGACGCTGCCGGCGCGGTCACCGCGAACCGGACGGCGGTACGCAGCATCCAAATCACTGTTCGGGGACAGACGGACCGCACCGTTCGCGCGGCCGGCCAGAGCACGGCGCAAGTCGCGCTGGACAGTCTCTCGACGCGCATTACGCTGCGCAACGCCCCCCACCCATGACAGCCCGAAAGGCGCATATGCGTACCATCTCCAATCGTAACGAACGGGGCATAGCACTCCCCCTCGTCCTCTTCGTCATGGTGATCCTGGGCCTCGTCATCGCCGGGACGTTCTACGTGGCACGCCTGGAAATGAAGTCCGGCGACAACACGATTGCAGCAGCCCAGGCGTCGGGGGCAGCCGAGGCGGGGATTGATTCGGTCCTGGCCGGGTGGAACAGCACCGTCTACAACGCCATGGCCAGCTCCGCGGAAACCACGATGGCGACCATCAGCCTGGGAGGGAATTCGTCATATATCCCCGTCCTCCGCCGGCTGAACAACACGCTGTTCATGGTGCGGGCCGAGGGGCGTGAGGCGTTCCCGGGTGGCGGAGTTCAGGCCAGGCGGTACGTGGCCCAGCTGGTCCGCCTGGACATTCCCCAGCTCGCCATGAACTCGGCGATCACCACCCGAACCGGAATCACGATCAGCGGATCGTCCGATGTCAGCGGCGTCGATTCGGTGCCGGCTCCATGGGGTGGAGTTTGTCCGCCCCCGGGCCCAAACCACCCGGGGGTCACCGATTCGAGCGGCAACGTCATTACATCGGGGGCCTGCTCGGGTGCTTCCTGCATCACGGGGACCCCGCAGATTCTGACCGATCCGACGGTCAACTCATCGACCTTCACCCAGTACGGCAACACCAACTTCTATGCGCTGGCGGCGCGCGCCAACCTGACGGTGTCTGGTACCATGAACGGTATCGGGCCGTCAGTGACCGGCTCGCCGGCGGTGTGCCAGACCTCGTTTATCGACAACTGGGGTGACCCGATGAACCCGAACGCTCCCTGCGGCAATTACTGGCCGATTATCTATGCCCCCGGGGACCTGACGGTGAACGGTGGCGTTGGCCAGGGGCTTCTCCTGGTCGCAGGCGATCTCACCATGGCCGGCGGCATGGAGTTCTATGGACCGGTGATCTCGCTCGGCACCGTCCGCAGCGTCGGTACCGGTGGGCACATCTACGGCGGGATGATGGCCAGCAATGCCAACCTCGGCACGGTGCTGATCAGCGGTAACTCGGTGGTGAATTTCTCGTCCTGCGCCATCGCGCGCGCGCTGCAGGGGATCTCGATCGCCACTCCCCTCGGGGAGCGGAGCTGGGCGCAACTGAACTAGCCAGCCGGTCACCTGCGAAAGGGCCCGCCGTCATGGCGGGCCCTTTTCATTTATTACCCGTCAGTGACAGGCATGACTCAGGGGAGTCAGGAGGATCTGATCATAGGCGATTCGGTCTGGCTGTCGTAGAACAGGGCGGTGGCGGCGAGGACAAACAGGAAGAAGCCCATGGCCATCGGCGCCAGCTCAACATCGCCATTGCGGGGGTGGAGGTTGGAGAGCAAGGTGGAAAGGAAGGTCAGCCCACCCACCAAAGCCGCTGCGCCGTGTCCGCCGACGAAGAGCAACCGAAAGACGTCGCGGCGCCGGGGCTGGAGGGCCACGGGATAGAGCAGCGTGTAGGCGCCCTGGAAGAACACGGCCAGCCCGACGGCGATCGCTTCGGAAGGGAACTGTTCCTTCACGCCGGCGGCGGCGAGGGCGGCGCCCAGCAGGGTGTTGAGCAAGGCGAGTGTCTGGAGCGCGATCTTGAGCACGGGTCCCCCGGATGAGGTCTGCTGCAGGCTAGCGCCGTGTTGGGTGGCTGTCAAGTACTTTGTTGTGCAAAGGCGTTGACAGGTCTGGTCCCGATCCCCAAGATGAAAGGGCAGGGAAACGCTGGCTCTGGAGGCCTCATGCGGGTACCGATCGCGATCGCCGCAGTCGTGCTGGTGGGATGCGGCCCCGACCACGGATCCGGTGACAAGGACCCGACCGCTCCCGCGCCGACATACTACGACATTACCGGCGTGGTCTTCGACTCGGTCCTGGGCCTGCCGGCCACGGCACTACGGGTGTCCGTCGGCGACAGCGTGACCACCACGTCGGACGCCGGCGTATTTCACGTGCACCAGAAGGCGGGGAACGGCTTCATCAACATCACCGACCTCCGCTTCGAACCCCTGCACCTGCCCTACGCGTTCGATCACAGCGCCACGGTGACACTGTTTCTCCGGGGCAGCGCGCCCTATGCCTTTCGCTGCCAATTCCGGCAAGACACGGTGACCGCCCTGATCGTGGACCTCCAGGGCCGGAAGACCATGGACCGGCGGACCCGGACCCTGCTCACCGCGGATCTGAACCAGCAACAGGTGGTGCGCACCGGGGACAAGTGGCTCTGGACGCCGCTCGACAACATCACCTGGTCGGCCTCGGTGGGCCTGCCGGACAGCACCGTCTCCCTGGTGCAGTGGCGCCTGGAGGACCTGGAGGGAAATGTCCGGACCGCCAGCTGCGACCGGAGCGAACCCTGCACCCAATGCCAGGGACCGCAGTGAGGTGAAGGGGAAGGGGACGGCGTGGGTGAGATTCGAACTCACGAAGGAGTTTCCCCCTTGGCGGTTTTCAAGACCGCTGCCTTAAACCACTCGGCCACCACGCCCGGAATCCGCCCAGAATCTACCGCAGTGGTTTGGCAAGACAAAACCGGCAGGGACTGAGCCGCTGCCGGTTCCGCATTCGAAGGGTTAAGTCTGCCCGGATCAAGCTCCTACAGGTCGTCCTCGTCCTCCATGTAGTCAAACTCAAAGTGCGATGCCTTCACCGTCGTGGGGCCCTGCGGCGTTTCGATCCGGGCCAGCCGTTCGCCCAGCAGGTTGGTCATGCGCTGGGTGACGCCGGGCCAGAGGGGTGCGACTTCATACCAACGATTGAGATTGAGCCCAGGGTAGTTGACGGAGTCCATCGGTTTGACGCGGGCGCGGGTTCGTGCCATTCAGACCTCCGCGGGGAGAATATCTCTGCGATTTGCGGTGCAGAGACGGTGGTGAAGAGATGCGGTCCGGTTCAGAATCCGGTACCTAAGTCGCGGCGAGATGAAGTGTTGGCTCCAGCCTTGCACAACAAGGGGGTCCGCTGCAGCGTACTCAGTCGCAAGGAGCGAACCAGCCAGGTGGTCGTGGAACCGGCTAGAATCTTGGCGATGAACAGTTTCCGAACGGCTCCCGGACTTGCTTATCGTGGCCCTCTCCTGCTATTTGAGATCGTCGTCGGAAGTCCTTCACAACAGCGAAGTTGTAGCGATATCACTACAATCCTAAGGCGGCCCATGCGGAGGTTGGCAGTTCTGCTGGCGATGAGCGGGTTTCCCCTGGTCCTTCACGCCCAGGTGCCTCGGCTCGAGCCCGGAGCGGACAAGTCCGACACTACCCTGCAGATGACAGCCGCGGATAGCGCCTCGTTCCGTGCGCGTACCACGGCCTCCAAGCGGCCGTATCACGAATGCACCGGCCACGCATTTCAGACCTGTGCCAGTGGAGAGACCGCCGCCCGGTTATCCCTCGACGGGACCGGCTACGGGATAGTGCTCAACATTTTCGATGAACGTACCGGAGTCGAACGCAGCGCCTTTCTCTGGCGCATTACCGGGCGGGTAGGAATCGGGGCGGGCGACGACGACGGAGGCGGTCCCGGTGGTGGAGGCGGCGGCAAGGGAAGGCGGGGCGGCCGTTCGAGGCGGGGGGGAGGATGATCAGTCCCGGCCCCGCAGGTTTCGCTGGATCGCGGTAGCGACGGAATCAGCCCGGATACCCAGCGCCGAATCTCCCCGCTGGCGATAGACCTCTCCCGCAATGGAATAAATCAGCCGTTCCACCTTCAGCATCGGGCTGGATGGGTCATCCACCCATCCCCGCGGGCGCCTCCGGGTGACTGCGTCGTTGTGGTACACCTTCCAGAACAGCACGCTGCTCTGGGGAACGCTGAAGTAGCCGAACCCCGGGATCACCACGATGCTGTCGTCGGGCGCCACCGGCACCGGGTTCAGCCTTCGCACCAGTCCCTCGGTCACCAGGTAGGAATTGAGCCCGAGCTTTTGGTCGGGATAGTTGCCATCGCTCCAGCTGAAGTAAATCGGGCGTTTGCCGATGTTGTCGCGAATCAGGAGCGCGGTAGCGAGGTCGGATTTCTCGAGGTACTGGTCCCCAAAGGTGAGGAGCACGCTTCCCACCGGGGTCTTGCCCTGGGGAGACTGGATGATCAGCGGCAGCGAGTCCAATTCCCGCTCGCTGAGCGTGAATATCGGGTTGGTCGGCTTGGGCCAGGACTGGCCCCGCCAGATGACCGCGGCCCGGGAGGAATCGAAGTCCGGAATCTGGCGCCGGCGGAGCTGGCGCAGGTGCCAATCGGTATTCATCAGGGACAGGTTCGCCAGGGTGACGTCTTGCCGCACTTTCTCCACTTCCTGGGCATACCAGAGCGGAAAAGTGTCGTTGTCGCCGGCGGTAATGAGGATGCCGTAGGGCGGCACCGATTCCAGCATGTCCACCGCGACATCGCGGGCCAGGGTCTCGTGGGCCCGGGACGCCGTCACCCGGTTGGCGAGCAGGGGAATGAAGGCGACCAGCAGCACCGGACTGGCGAGCGCCCAGCGGCCGCGCGGCGTTGCCCGATCCTTGAACCACCCGGCGACCATGTTCATGAGCGCGCCGAAGCCAAGCGAGACCATCAGGCCCCAGGCCGAGAAGGACGCGACGAAGAAGTAGTCCCGTTCGCGCACCTCGCGCGTCAGGGTGCGTTCAGCGTGGTATGAATAGCCGTACTTGAAGTTCAGGTAGTACACCAGGCCGATCGTGAAGGTCAGGATCATGACCGTGGCGCCAGCCGCGGCTTCCTTGTCCCGGCTCCACAGCGCCATTAACCCGCCCAACCCGAGAACCAGGAAGAGCGCATTGGCGACTCGGCTGAACCATTCACAACTGGAGCTGAACCCCCGGGTGCAGTCACCGGCGAACTGCCAGGAGAAGTACTGCCAGTAGTTCCCCATCTGGGAGAAGAAGTCCGCCGACCGGTCCATCACGGAGGGCTTGGCGTACTGCACCCGGTTCAGCACGTCGAGCAGCGCGTGCCAGTTGGTCGGCTCTCCCTCGTTGATCGGCGGGAAGTGCCCCGCGCGGATCATCAGGAAGAAGTAATTGAGGCTGACGCCCACGATCACCGCGACCAGGCCCATGTAGACCGGAGAGCGACGGAACGTCGCGGAGTCCCCCGGGCCCCCCAGGAAGGCGTAGACCAGGAGAGCCACCGTCACCAGGATCAAGCCGATGCCGGTCGCGCCGGTACCGAATTTGGTCCACGCGCCACTCACGCCCAGGAGAAGGGCGAACCCCATGATGAGCACCCAGGGCCGGAGCGCTTCACGCCAATCGGTCCACAGCACGTAGACTGCGATGGTCGGCGCCACCAGCACGCCCATCATGTGGTTGGTGGAGGAGAGCGCGATCACGTAGGCGATCAGGATCAGGGTCCGATCCCGGCGGGGACCCGACGGCAGGTCGCCCCAGCGCACGATGAGCCAGAGACTGAGCGACACCGAGAGCAGCGAGAGGGTGTAGACCTTCTCGTTGACCGTGGATTGGTTCCATACGGTCCAGGAGAGCGCGCCCACCAGGGTCCCCGCGGCGGCGGCGGCGATTCGCACGCCCCGCACCGGGACGATGCTCCGCAACCAGCGCTCGGCGACCAGGAACCAGAGCCCCCCGGAGATCGCGCTGGTGACCGCGGCAAAGAGATTGATCCGCACCGCATAGGACGCCGCGAACGGAATGGCGCCGAACACGTGGGCCATCACGTTGAAGAGCGGGTTGCCGGGCGGGTGAGGGATGCCAAGGACGTAAGCCGAAGCGATGTATTCCGAGGTGTCCCAGAACGCGGTGGTAGGCGCCAGGGTCGCGATGTAGATCGCCAGGATTATGATCGCGAACAGGGTGGCCCAGAGGTAGGGCGGCTTTTCCTGCTCGGTGGAAAGCTCCGGTGAGACCAATCTGCCTCCGTTAGTGCCTGAACTGCCGCTTGCCGGTGATGATCATTGCCATCCCATGCTTATCCGCCGCGGCGATCACGTCGGGGTCCCGCACCGATCCGCCGGGCTGGATGATGGCGGTGACCCCGGCGGCGGCCGCTTCGTCCACGCCATCGGCGAAGGGGAAAAATCCATCCGAAGCCATCACGCTGCCCCGGGGATCGTGGCCCTGCTGCCGCGCCTTGTGCACGGCGAGGAACGAGCTGTCCACCCGGCTCATCTGTCCGGCGCCGATACCGATTGCCATCTCGTCCCTGGCCAGGAGCACCGCGTTGGACTTGACCGCGGCCACCGCGCACCAGGCGAAGACCAGGTCGCGCATTTCTTCGGTGGTCGGCTTTCGGGCGGTGACGACCTGCCAGCCGGAGTCGGTCCGGTCAAAGCGGAAGCGGTCCTGCACCAGGAAGCCGCCGCGCACCGTCTTGAAATCCAGCCCCCGGCCATCCTGGCCCACCGGCAGCTCCACGATGCGGAGATTCTTCCTGGCCCCGAAGACTTCCAGGGCGTCATCGTGGAATGAGGGCGCGGCCACGACCTCGAGAAAGATGTCCCGCATGGCCTCCGCCGTCGCACGATCCACCACGGTGTTGAACGCCACGACGCCGCCGAAGGCGGATTGAGGATCGGTGGCCAGGGCCCGGGTGAAGGCAGCTTCCGGGGACTGGCCCAGGGCGATGCCGCAGGGCGTGGTGTGCTTGATGATCACGCAGGCGGGCTGGTTCTGCCACAGCGAGGCCGCGCTCATTGCCGCGTCGAGGTCCAGGATGTTGTTGAAGGAAAGCTCCTTGCCATGCCGCTGCTTGAGGTCGCCGATGCCGCGCGGTTCCTCGGTGACGTACAGGCCGGCGCGCTGGCCGGGATTTTCGCCGTAGCGCAGCACCTGGGCCCGCTTCAGCGAAACGTTGAGGTGGCTGGGCAGTCCCTCTTCCCGGGGCGAGAGGAACGAGGCGATGGCACCGTCGTAGTCCGCCGCGTGGGTAAAGACCTTGGCGGCGAGCTGGCGGCGGAACGCCGGCGACACCTCGCCCTGCCGCAGCAGGTCGAGCACCGTGGTGTAATCGGCCGGGTCCACGATCACGAGGACATGGGTGTGATTCTTGGCCGCCGACCGGAGCATGGAAGGCCCGCCGATGTCGATGTTTTCGATCGCGTCCTCGAAGGTCACATCCGGCTTGGCGATCGTGGCCTGGAAGGGATAGAGATTCACCGCCACAAGGTCGATCGGCGTGATGTGGTGCTGGGCGAGCGCGGCCTGGTGTTCGGGGTGATCCCGGCGGGCGAGGAGGCCGGCGTGGATGGCCGGGTGCAGCGTCTTCACCCGCCCGTCGAGGATCTCCGGGAACCCGGTGACCTGGTCCACCGGGGTTACCGGCACGCCCGCGTTCTTCAGGGCCGCACTGGTGCCGCCGGTCGAGATGATCTCCCAACCCAAATCCACCAGGCCGCGGGCGAATGGAACGATGCCGCGCTTGTCGCTGACGGAGATCAGGGCGCGGGGCATGGGGCTTGGCGCAGGGAACGGTTCAGATGAACCTCAGTGTGTGATCGGTCGGGCGGAAACCCGACCGGTCGGGCGCGGAGGCCCGACCTAACCTTCGGTCGGGCGCGGAGGCCCGACCTACCCTTCAGATGTAAACGGCACTGGCTTGCCCGCGCGCGCGGCGGCGAGCACCGCGGCCGGCAACAGTTGGTGCTCCACTTCCAATACGCGGGACGCGAGCGATTCGGTGGTGTCTCCCGGAAGTACCGGCACCCGGGCCTGCCCCAGGATCGAGCCCCGGTCGTACACCTCGTCCACCAGGTGAACGGTGGCCCCCGACTCTTTCACGCCGCTGGCCAGCACCGCCCGGTGCACCCGGGCTCCATACATTCCCGGCCCGCCAAAAGCCGGCAGCAGTGCCGGATGGATATTGATGATCCGGCCCTGGTAACGGCGGACCACTTCGGGCGGCACCAGCTTCAGGTAACCGGCGAGCACCAGCAGGTCGACTCCCGCGGCTTCCAGCACCGGCAACCACTCCGACGCCTGGGCCGGGTCGCGCAACACGCTGGTGGCGATCCCCCTGGCGCGAGCCCGCTCCAGCGCGCCGGCGTCGGCCCGGTTGCTGATTACCAGCACCACGCGGGCGGGCGCCTCGGCGCTCAGGGAATCGAGCAGCGCCTGGAGATTGCTGCCCCGTCCCGAAACGGCGACCGCTACCCGCGTCAACATGGGCCGGGAAGATAACGCGGTTTCAGCGAGGCTGGCTACCCAGTCCGGGGCTGGTCCGGGGGAGGATAAAGCGGACTGCGGACAGGAGATCGGACACCACCGCAAACCCCTGGTGGTGGGCCTCGGCCGAGTGCTCCCGGCCGGCGCCGGTTTCGACCAGAATGCCGAGCCCGCCCAGGGTGGCCGCCGGTTCGAGATCGCGGAGCCGGTCACCCACCCACCACGAGGCCGGAAGGTCGAGCCCGAATCGTTGGGCCGCCTGGCGGTAGAGCAGGGTGCCCGGCTTCCGGCAATCACAGGGGCCGGTAATTTCGGGGAGATGGGGGCAGAAATAATGAGCGTCGAGCCGGGCGCCTTCGCTCAGCAGCAACTCGTTCAGCCGGCGCTCGGTGGCGAAGTAGTCATCGAGGGTGTACCGGCCGCGGGCGATGCCCGACTGGTTGGTCACCACGATGGCGCGGAGGTCGGCGTCGTTCAATTGGCGAACCGCGGCCGCGACCCCGGGCAGCAGGCGGACCTGGGCCGGGTCGCTGAGATAACCGGGATCCTCGACCAGGGTTCCGTCGCGGTCCAGGAAGACGGCGCGAGCCCCACCCATCAATCCTCCTGCGTTGCGACCTGCCGCACCGCCTGCACGACCAGCTCCATCTGGGATCCCGCGATGGTGCGGGGATCGAGCAGCAGCCTGCCATCCTGCACCCGGGCCACCACCGGCGTCGCGCCCAGGCGGAGCCGCAAGGCGAAGCTCTCAGCTCCGGGCGCTCCCGGTGTGAGCGCGACAAGCCAGGTCTTGAGCCGGGCGGCAGGGAACGATCCCCCGCCGACCGCCGATTCTCCGGGTATCACTTCGGGCGCAAACTGGATCGGCAGCTGTTGGGCCAGGGCCCGCGCGCGCTGCTCGAGCTGATCAGCGGTCCGGGTCAGCATGGCGAGCACCGGGATCTCCCGGAGGGCCACGGCCGGATCCTGGTAGAGCCGTAGCGTCGCGTCGAGTCCGGCGAGGGTGAGCTTGTCGGCCCGAACTGCACGAGCGAGGGGATTCTTCCGGCAGCGCTCTACCGCATCGCGACTCCCCACCATGCAACCCGCCTGGGGTCCCCCCAGCAGCTTGTCGCCGCTGAAGAGCACCAGGTCGGCGCCGATGGCGACGGCGTCCCGGACCAGGGGCTCGCCGGTCAGGCCGGCTCCGGCCAGGTCGGCGAGCAACCCGCTGCCCACATCATAAAGGAAAGGGACGCCGAACTCACGGGCCAGCGCGGCCAGCTCCGCGGGCGCGGGCGTGTGCACGAACCCCACTTGCTCGAAGTTGGACCGGTGCACGGTGAGGATGGCCCCGGCGCCCAGCTCCAGTCCGTCGCGATAGTCCTTGAGGTGGGTCCGGTTGGTGGTGCCGATCTCCCGAAGCTCGGCGCCGCTCTTCTGCATGATCTCGGGAATCCGGAAGGCTCCGCCGATCTCGATCAGTTCTCCGCGGGAGATGAGCACCGGGCGACCGGCGGCCAATGCGTTCAGGCTGAGCACCAGGGCGCCCGCGGCGTTGTTGACGACCAGGGCGTCGGGGGCGCCGGTGAGCGCGGCGAGCAGGGCGCGGCAGTGATCCGACCGGTGCCCCCGGGTCCCGGTGTGGAGATCGAATTCAAGGGTGCTGTATCCCGCCGCCGCCGCGACGACGGCTTCAATCGCGGCGGCGGCCAGCGGCGCGCGGCCCAAATTGGTGTGCAACACGACTCCGGTCGCGTTGATGGCGGGGCGGAGCGACTGGGCGGACCGGCGCTCGACCCGCTCCCGAATTTCGCCCGCCCAATCCTCGGGGACCCCGGCACGCTGGCGTCGCGCCGCGTCGAGGGCTTCGCGCGCGGCGTCGGCTACCAGGTCGCGCGGCGTGACCGCCAGCAGGGGCTGGAGGGACGGATCGCGGAGCAGGCGATCCACGGATGGCAGCGCCCGGCGCGGATCGCTCATCGGGGACGCGTTGGTGAGGCCGGGGTGGAGTCCTTCGCCGTACTGTCTGGCGTTGCCGGCTTGAGCGTGTCGGGCGGCGGCGGAGGGGGCACCGGGATGTTCAGCAGCTGGCGGGAATCCGCTGGTACGCCGTTCACGTTCCGGATACCGAATACCTGCACCACGTACTTGCTGCCGGGAGCGAGGATCCGGCCCACCCGCAGCACCAGGCGGTCGGAAAGCGGCGGACGCTGCTTCAGGAGAGCGCGGCCGACCGTGTCACGGCCCTGGGACGGTGGAGGCTTCAGCCGCTCGAGCGCCTGGGCGCGGGCCGAATCGGCGGGAGTCTTCCTGGTGGTGTCGGCCTGGGTCGTGTCGGCCTGGGTGGTGTCGGCCCGGCGCCGCTCCGCCTGGTGAACACTGTCGTCCAATGCCTTGGGCAGAAAAGACAGGACCGGAATCACGGTCGAATCCGCCGCGGCGACGACCACCTTGACGTTGCTGCTGTCGAACTGCTGGTACGGATCCAGGGGCGCGTTGAAGGTGAGCTCGGCACCAGTGCTGTCCGCCGGTGTCGCGGCGGTGATCCGGGGGCCCACGGTGTCGCGAACCGCGAGCCAGAGGATTGTCGCTGGCCCGCCCGAGTCGGTGCTCACTCGAATTGAATCCCACGCCTCCCGGAACTCGCGGCGAAAGTTCCGGTTCTGGTCGATCGCGCTGTAGAGCAGGTACTGCCCCTTGGGAATGGGTCCCAGGTTGAAAGCGCCGCTGCTGTCGGTGAGGGCGCGGTAGGGCAGTGAATCGGGAAGCAGGATGGCCTCGACCAGCGCGCTGGTCGCCAGCCGTCCGGCAGTCCAGTCCACGATGGTTCCGGTGAGCCGGCCTTCGGGCAATGGAGCGCCGGTGGAAAAAGTCACCACGGTGCCTGAATCGAGCCGGTTGCGGCGCAGGTCGAACACGCCAGGCAGCAACTCGATTCGATAGATCCGATTCGGCTTCCAGCCTTCGCGAGGCTCCACGGCGATCGCTTCCCGTTTCCAGCTCACCTTGGGCACGTTGGTGGTGGGACTCAGGATCACCAGCCGCTCCAGGTCGCCGGTCCCCAGGCCCTGGCTGCCCGAGTTGCCTTCGAAGATCACTTCGTCAAAGCGGAACTCCATCGCGCCGTGGAAATCGGGATAAACGGCCAGGCTTTCGGGCCGCACCGAGATCAGCTTGGGAGGAATGTTGTCCGGTGGCCCACCGGGAGGCGGCTCGATCCTGGCGCAGCCCAGGACAAGAATGGCGAGAGCCGCAATCAGGGGCCGTAAGGCGGTAAGAAGGTAAGGCGGTAAGAAACCGCTTCCCCTCCGGCCGGTCACTTGCATCCCAAGCGCTCGAGCTTCTGCGATAGCACGTCGGCCTGCTCGCGCCAATCGTCCAGCTTGCGCCGTTCCTTGTCCACCACTTCGGCCGGTGCCCGGGCCACGAACTGCTCGTTGGCCAGCTTGCCATTCTGACTCTGGATCTGCTGGACCAGCCTGGAATGTTCGCTCTTGAGTCGGCCACATTCCTTGTCGAGGTCGATCGCATCTCCCAGCGGGACGAACACAGCGGATCCATCGGAGAGCACGGCGGTGGCGCCGGCGCCTTCGGGCAGGTTCCCCAGCTCGAGCCCGGACAGCTTCGCCAGGCGCATGATGGTCGGCCGTTCGGCATCGAATATCCTCGCGCCGGCGAGCGGGGCGTCGGTGATGAAGGCGCGAATGCTCAGGCCCGGCTGGATGCCGTAGTCTGCCCGGATGCTGCGGAGGGCGCCGACCAGCTCCTGCACCAGGCCGAACTGCGCGAGGGCTGCCGGATCGGAGGCCCGCTGGTCCGGCCCCGGCCAGGGGGCGACGCTGATGCTGGCGCCCCCGCGGCCGGGCAGCCGCTGCCACAGCGCCTCGGTGATGAACGGCATGACCGGGTGCAACATCCGGAGCGCGGTCTCGAACGTAGCGGCCACGACGGCTTGCGCGACATCTTTGCCCGGCACGTCGCCATAGAGTCGCGGCTTGATCTGCTCGATGTACCAGTCCGCCAGGTCGCTCCAGATGAAATGATAGATCGCGTTGGCGGCATCATTCAGCCGGTAGCGCTCGTAGGCTTCGGTGGCGGTGCGGATGGTGGCGTCGCAGCGGGCGATGATCCACCGATCGGCCAGCCCCAGCGCGCTCTTGGGCACTACGTTCCGGTAGTCTCCCGCGAGGGGCCGAGTGGGCCCGTCCAGGTTGCCCAGGATGAAGCGGCCCGCGTTCCACAGCTTGTTGGCGAAGTTCCGGCCCGCGGCAAACGAACTCTCCAGGTCGGACGGATCCAGGATCAGGTCGGTGCCCACGGCCATGCCGGCCACGACCGTGTAGCGCAGGGCATCAGCCCCGTAGCGCTCCACCACTTCAAGCGGATCGATGCCGTTGCCCAGCGACTTGGACATCTTGCGATGCTGAGTGTCGCGCACGGTGCCGTGCAGGTACACCGTGTCGAACGGCACCTCGCCCATGAACTCGAGACCGGACATGATCATCCGGGCTACCCAGAAGAAGAGGATCTCCGGAGCCGTGACCAGGGTGTTGCCCGGATAGTAGCGGCGGAGGTCCCCGGTCTTGTCGGGCCAGCCCAGGCTGCTGAAGGGGACCAGCCAGGAGCTGAACCAGGTATCCAGCACATCGGGATCCTGCTCGACACTGCCGCCGCACCCGGGGCAGCGCGCCAGGTCGGTCCGGCTCGCGACGATCCTGCCGCAGGAAGAATTCCCGCAATACCAGACCGGGATGCGATGTCCCCACCACAGCTGGCGCGAGATGCACCAGTCGCGGATGTTCTCCATCCACTGGGCATACTCGTCGCCCCGCCGCTCCGGGATGAACCGCACCTTGCCGGTCCGGTACGCGGCGAGGGCTTGCTTCGCGAGCGGCTCCATCCGCACGAACCACTGATCGGAAAGCCTCGGCTCCACGATGGTCTCGCAGCGATAGCAGTGGGCGACGGCGTGGCGGTGGTTCTCGACCTTCTCCAGCAATCCCGCCGCCTGGAGCTCGGCGACCACCCGCTTCCTGGCCTCGGCGCGGTCCAGGCCCTGGAAGCGATCGGGAACCGTCTCCGCCATCCGGGCTTCGGGGGTGAAGATGTCGATGCTCGCCAGCTTGTGGCGGCGGCCCAGCTCGAAATCGAGGGGATCGTGGGCTGGGGTCAGCTTGACCGCGCCGGTGCCGAACTCGGGATCGATCGCGGCATCGGCAATGATGGGAATGGCGCGATCGGTGAGGGGCAACAGGACCTGGCGCCCGACCAGGTCGCGATAGCGCGGGTCGTCGGGGTGGACCGCCACGCCGGTATCGCCCAGCATGGTTTCCGGGCGGGTGGTGGCCACGGTGATAAAGCCGCCGGTTTCCAGTGGATACTTGAGGTACCAGAGGTGCCCGTCCACCTCCTCTTTCTCAGCCTCTTCGTTACTGAGCGCGGTCAGGCAGCGGGGGCACCAGTTGATCAGGTAGTGACCCCGGTAGACCAGGTCCTTCTCGTAGAGCCGCACGAAGACCTCGCGCACCGCGCGGGACAGGTCTTCATCCAGGGTGAAATAGGTGCGGGACCAGTCGCAGCTCGACCCGATGGCTTTCAACTGGTCCAGGATGGTGGCGCCGGTCTGCCGCACGTATTCCCACACCCGCTCCACGAACGCCTCGCGGCCCAGGTCGAAGCGGGTCTTCCCCTCCTTGGCCAGCAGCCGCTCGACCACGTTCTGGGTCGCGATGCCGGCATGATCGGTCCCGGGGAGCCACAGGGTGTCGCGACCCCGCATCCGCTCGAAGCGGACCAGTACGTCCTGGACGGTGTTGTTGAGTCCGTGACCCATGTGCAGGTTCGCGGTCACGTTGGGCGGGGGCATCATGATGACGTAGCGCTGCTTCCCCCGTCCCGATGCCTCGAAGAGCCGCTGGTTCATCCACCAGCGGTACAGGTCGGCTTCGATGTGAGAGGGATCGTATTGCGGGGCGAGCGGCTCGCTCATGCCGTCTGGTCCGTCAGGCCGGAGACCGGTTTGAGGCCCTTGTCGTCTTCCCCCTGCACCAGCAGTCCGTTGATGACCCGCTCGATGCCGGGCACGGCGATCGCCAGGCGAACCGCGCGGGCCCGGATGGCGCGGGTCGGGACCCAGCCACGCAGCTCGATGACCCCGGTGCGCACCGGGATGATCTCGATGCCGAAGTGGCGGAGTTCCGACTGATCCAGCGCGGCGCGCACGTCGCGCACCCCGCCGGTGATGCCGGGTGCGGGCCGCGGGCTGCCGCGCCAGCGGGTGAGGGCGCGGCGCACCCGCGCCGGGGCCCCGCGACCGGTCATGGCCGCGAGCACGGCGCCGGCCACCAGGCCGATGCCCAACCCGGCCAGGGTCCAGCCGACGATCTCTCCTCCGGAGAGTCGATCCCTTTGTGGCACTATTGCTCCTCGGTGCGGCAGTCCTGTGAGACCGGTCAAATATAATTACTTTCTACTCTCTATGATCCGTGAAGACGACACCCGCATATCGGTCCGGGAGCTTTCCCGCTGGCTGCTTCCGGCCGCCATAGTCCTGCTCGGGCTGATCCTGTTCTTCCTGCTGACCCGGAAGACGGATTCGATGGCTACGCCGGTCCCGATCGAGCTCCCGCGGCCATGAGCAACATCAGGATTACGCTTCCCGACGGCAGTGTCCGGGAGGTCCCCCGGGGCACGACCAGTCGCGAGGTAGCCCAGGGCATCGGGGCCGGCCTGGCCCGGGCGGCGCTGGCGGCCAGGGTGAACGGGCAGGTCTGGGATCTCGAGCGCCCCATTGAATCCGATGCCAGCCTGGCCATCATCACCGACAAGGATCCCGCCGCCCTCGAGCTGCTGCGCCATTCCTCGGCCCACATCATGGCGACTGCGGTCCGGGAATTGTTCCCCAGCGCGGGGATCGGCTTCGGTCCGCCCATCGAAGACGGGTTCTATTACGACTTCCAGGTAGACCGCCCCTTCACGCCCGAGGACCTCGAGAAAATCGAGGCCAAGATGGCCGAAGTGGCGGCCCGGGACTACCCGTTCGTGCGCGAAGTGGTGCAGCGGGACGAGGCCAACCAGCGGTTCGCCGACGATCCGCTCAAGCTGGAGCGAATCTCCGAGCTCAAGGACGACGAAACCATCTCGGTGTATACCGACGGTCCCTTCGTGGACCTGTGCCGGGGGCCGCATATCCCGAGCACCGGGCGGCTCAAACACTTCAAGCTGCTTCATGCGGCCGGGGCATACTGGCGGGGGGATGAGCACCGCCAGATGCTGCAGCGGATCTATGGCACCGCCTGGTTCAAGAAGGAAGATCTCGAGGGCTACCTCCACCGGCTGGAGGAAGCACGCAAGCGCGACCATCGCCGGGTGGGCCGGGAGCTCGATCTATTCATGTTTCATCCCTCGGCGCCGGGCGTCCCGTTCTGGACCGAGCGGGGAACGATCCTCTATAACCTGCTGACCGAGTTCGTGCGCGAGCTCCAGGTGGACGCGTTCAAGGAAGTCAAAACCCCGCTCATCTACAACAAGATGTTGTGGGAGATGTCAGGGCATTGGGGCAAGTACAGCGAGAACATGTTCATGGTGCTGAACAAGGAAACGGGTGAGCACGACTCGTCCCTCAAGCCGATGAACTGCCCGTCGCACTATCTCCTGTTTCTCGCCAAGCGTCACTCCTACCGGGACCTCCCCCTCCGCTACGTCACTTTCGACGTGCTGCACCGGAACGAAGTGACCGGAGCGCTTTCGGGCTTGACCCGGGTCCGCCAGTTCCAGCAGGACGATTGCCACGTGTTCCTGACCGAAGACCAGATTGCCGGAGAAGTAAAGTTTCTGATGGATTTCATCCTCGGGTATTACCGCACCTTCGGGCTCGAAGTCAACGTCAAGTTTGCCACCCGGCCGGCGACCCGGATTGGCAGCGATGAGCTCTGGGACCGCGCCGAGTCAGGTTTGCGGTCCGCCCTCGAGGCGACCGGGATGCCCTATGACCTCAAGCCGGGCGATGGGGCTTTCTATGGCCCCAAGATCGACTTCGACGTCACCGATTCCATCGGTCGCAGCTGGCAGCTTGGCACCATCCAGCTGGATTACTCGGCCCCGGAGCGGTTTGATCTCAATTACGTGGGGGAAGACAATACCCCGCACCGGGCGGTCGTCATCCATCGCGCGGTCAATGGCTCGTTCGAACGCTTCATTGCCATCATGATCGAGCATTTCGCCGGGGCCTTTCCCATGTGGCTGGCCCCCGAGCAGGTCCGGGTGATGCCGATCTCCGATGCGCAGCTCGAGGCGGCGCGCAGTCTCGTCGGCCGGCTCAAGGCGGCCGGCCTCCGGGTCCACCTCGACGACCGGAACGAGACCCTGAATTACCGGATTCGCGATGGTGAGGTCCAGAAAATCCCCTACATGGCGGTGGTCGGGCAGCGCGAAGCGGAAGCGGACAGCCTGGCGCTCCGGGTGCGCGGGGCGGGAAAGAAGCAGGACATCGTGAAAGTGGACGAGTTCATTGCCCGGGCTACGGACGAAGTACGCAAACGGTCGATCGGACCCTGAAACAGCCAGTTCCGCGGCTTCAGCGAGTGCAGTTGCCTTGGTTAACGGGCAGTATCCTTCAAGGGAGGTGCAATGCTCGTGGTCATCCAGCACCAGATCTCCGACCCCCGAACCTTCTGGGGGAAGGCCCAGCAGATCCTTCCGGGATTGCCACGAGGCGTCAAGGCGCTGCAGATCCTTCCTAATAAGGAAATGACCCAGGCGGTGTGCGTCTGGGAGGCGGATTCCATCGACGCGGTCAAGCAGATCATCGAGCCCAGCGTGGGGCATGTCAGCAGGAATTCATACTTCGCCGTGGAAGAGGCCAACGCGAAGGGTCTGCCGAGTTAGCCGGTGAAGCTGCCGATCGATCCCCGGTGGATACTGGGCGGCGCCGGTGCATTGCTGGTGCTGCTGGTCATCCGCACCCGCCGAGCCCTCTGGGCGACGTTTCTCCTGGGCGGCGTCGTAGTCGGCGTGGGGCTGATGGTCCACGGCCTAACCGTGCCGGTGCTGCTCCACGGCATTATCGTGTTTGTGATCGGTGGCGCCGCCTTCTGGTTGATCGACATGACCCGGAACCGCTTCCTGGCCCTTATCGTTGGGGCACTGGGGATCGCGGCCCTGGTCTATTTCAGCAAATAGCTTATGGCATATGGCGGATGGCAGAGGGTTCTGGATTTGCCATATGCCATTGGCCATTAGCCCATCGCCATCTGCCGTCGGTCCGTCGCTTGGGTTATTTTCCCCCGCGACTTCACTGAAGGGTTCGTCGTGAATCCCGCTACCACCCCGGTCATCGTTTCCGCCGTCCGCACTCCGATTGGGCGCTACCTCGGCGGCCTGAGCTCCTTTACCGCGCCCCAGCTCGGGGCGATGGTTATTCGCGAAGCGATCAAGCGGGCCGGGATCGAAAACACAGCTGTCGAAGAGGTCATCATGGGGCAGGTGGTCCAGGGCGGCTCCGGCCAGGCCCCGGCCCGCCAGGCCATGATCCAGGCCGGGCTTCCGGGCACCATCCCCGCGCTCACGATCAACAAAGTCTGCGGCTCAGGGTTAAAGGCGGTCATGCTGGCGGCCCAGGCGATCAAGGCGGGCGATGCCCACTGCATCGTTGCCGGCGGCCAGGAGTCCATGTCCAGCGCACCGCACTACGTGTTCGGCATGCGGACCGGGATCAAGGCAGGCAACCAGACGATGGTGGACGGGATGATCCACGACGGGTTGTGGGATTCGTTCGGCAACAACCACATGGGGGAATACGCGGAGTACACGGCGGAAAAGGCCGGGATCTCCCGGGAAGAGCAGGACCGGTTTGCTTATCAGAGCCATGCCAAGGCGGTCCGCGCGACGGAGGAGAAGAAGTTCGCCCGGGAAATCCTCCCCGTCGAGATCAAGGGCAAGGGCGGTTCCACCGTCATCGCGGCCGACGAGTCGCCGCGCAAGGACACCACGCCCGATACCCTGGCCAAACTGAAGCCGGTCTTTCGCACCCAGGGGACGGTGACCGCGGGCAACGCACCCGGCCTCAACGACGGCGCCAGCGCACTGGTGGTGACCTCCCAGGCCTTTGCCGAGAGTCATGGGCTCACGGTGATGGCGCGCATCACCCAGTACGCCACCGGTGGAGGCGAACCGAAGGACCTGTTCTTCGCCCCGATCGTCGCCGTGCAGAACCTGATGTGCAAGGCGGGCAGCAACATCAACGACTATGCGCTGATCGAAGCCAACGAAGCCTTTGCCGTCCAGGCCCTGGCCGACGGCCGGGGGCTCAACTGGGACTGGGACCGGGTGAACGTGAACGGAGGCGCCGTCGCGCTGGGTCATCCGATCGGCGCCAGCGGGGCCCGGGTCCTGACGACGCTGTTGTATGAGATGGAGGACCGAAACGCCGCCACCGGGCTCGCGACGCTGTGCCTGGGAGGTGGCAATGCCGTGGCCCTCAGCGTGGAGCGACCCTGATGGAAATGACCGAGCTTCCAACCGTCGTCGCCGATTCCCGGGCCATCGCGAAACCGCGACCCGGCATCATCGGCGTTCTCCTGGGCGTGGTGACCGTCTCGGTCGCTGCCCAGATCATGGTGCCCATTCCGGGGAGCGTGGTCCCGGCGACGCTCCAGGGCCTCGCGGTGCTGGTGGTCGGCGGCGTGCTGGGACCGGCGGGCGGCCTGATGGCGCTGCTGATCTACCTCGCCGCCGGTGCCGCGGGCCTGCCGGTGTTCGCGCCGATCGGGCTACCCGGTGTCTCCCGGTTGCTGGGCCCCACTTCGGGATACCTGCTGGCCTTTCCTGTCGCCGCGATGGTTACCGGCGCACTGGCTCGCCGTCAGGCATTCCTGCGCTGCCTGCTGGCCTGCCTCCTCGGCATGGTGATCATCCATGCCGGCGGTATCGCGATGCTGAGCATCATGTCGGGCGGCCTCACCATTCCGCTCAAGGCAACGTCGCCGTTGCTGCTGGCTGATGTGATCAAGGTGGTACTGGCTGCGGTGGTGGTCACCCACCTGCGCAGCCATCCGTCGTTCGCCCGTTGACCGATCCGGCGACGCCCTCCCGCGGGCTGCTGCTGTTCCGGGCAGTGGTGGGAATCGTCGCCTTCGGGTTGTTGGGGGTTTCGTTCACCGAATTGCTCGGCTTCGTCGCGTTTGCCGGCGCGAAAGCCGCGGGCGGCACTCTCTGGATGTGGGTGAAGGACCCCGGCACCGGCCAACTCTTTCTCCAGTGGGTCGCCACCGCCGTGGGCTTCCTGGTCGCGACCGCGCTGGTCGCCATTGTGCTGCGCCTTTCGTGGGCCGACCTGCGCTGGCGCCGGGCCGGGGGAGCTGGGCGGGGGTTTGCGGTCGCGTTTGTCCTGGGCGCCATTTTCGTGGGACTCATCCTGGTGCTGGGTGCCGGAGTTGGCGGAGCCAGGTGGGTATCCGACCCCACCACACCGGGCTCGTACGCCGAGCGGATCGGGCTCGCTCTGCTGATCCTGGCTCCCGCGGCGTTCGCCGAGGAGATCGTGTTCCGGGGGCTTCCGCTGGTCCTGCTGGATCGTGCGGCAGGTCGCAACATCGCGATCGGGGTGACGGCGCTGCTCTTCGCCCTGGCTCATTCGAACAATCCATCGATCACCACGCTCAGCATCGGCAACATCTGCGTGGCCGGCCTGCTGCTGGGAATCGCCTTTTTCGCACCGGGTGGGTTCTGGACTGCCGTCGGGTTTCACCTGGGCTGGAACTGGGCGATCGCGGCACTCGATGCGCCGGTGAGCGGCATCGATTTCCAGATTCCCCTGATCAACTACGACCCCGGCGCCCGGGCGTGGCTCACCGGCGGGGCGTTCGGCCCCGAGGGCGGCCTGCTGGCGACGCTGGTGCTGGTCCTGGTGACGATCGTAGGGAGTCGACTGGTGCTCTATAAGAAGCCGACGGCTGAAAGCTGATAGCTGATAGCCTATGGCGTATAGCTTATGGCAACTACGAGCGGAATCTTGGTCCTCATCCAATCTGCCATACGCCATATGCCATACGCGAACAACGTGATAGCGAGAGACTCATGAAAGTGGCGGTCATCGGCGGCGGCACCATGGGCAACGGGATCGCCCAGGTCTTCGCGCAGCACGGCTGGGACGTCGTGCTGGTGGACGTGGCCCAGTCCGCGCTGGACAAGGCTCTCGCCACGATCAAGGCGAACCTGGAACGGATGGTGAAGAAGGGGACGCTCACCGCTGAAGCGGCGGCGGCCGTGCCGGGACGGATCACCACCGCTACCGACGTTGCCGCGGCGAAGGACGCATCCCTGGTGGTCGAGGCCGCCAGCGAAAACGCGGCGCTCAAGTTTTCGCTTTTCGAGGCGCTGGACCGGGTGTGCCACCCGGAGGCGATTCTCGCGACCAATACCAGCTCGATCTCGATCACCGAGATCGCGGCGCGCACCGGGCGGCCGGCCCAGGTGATCGGCATGCACTTCATGAACCCGGTCCCCGTGATGCAGCTGGTGGAGGTCATCCGGGGCCAGGCCACGAGCCCCGCCACCACGGCCACGGTGATGGAGACGGCGTCGGCCCTGGGGAAGACTCCGGTCGAGGTGAACGACTATCCCGGCTTCGTCGCCAACCGGGTGCTGATGCCAATGATCAACGAAGCGGTGTTCTGCGTCATGGAAGGCGTGGCGACTCCCGAGGCCGTGGACACGGTGATGAAACTCGGCATGGCGCATCCCATGGGTCCCCTGGCCCTGGCCGATCTCATCGGGCTGGATACCTGTCTCGCGATTCTCGAGGTGCTGCACCGCGGACTGGGTGATGACAAGTACCGGCCCTGCCCGCTGCTTCGTAGAATGGTTGCGGCGGGTCAGCTGGGGCGGAAGTCGGGGAAAGGTTTTTACAGTTATTAGCGATTAGTGATCAGCCATTAGTGAATCCCTTGGCTAATCGCTGATCGTTCAATCGCTAATTCACTCGTCTGCAAGGAATCGCCATGGATGCTTTTGAAGCGATGAAGGAGTTCGGTCACGAACAGGTCGCGTTATGCCACGAGCCATCCTGCGGCTATTTCGGGATCATCGCGATTCACGATACCACGCTGGGGCCGTCGCTGGGCGGCACCCGGTTCTGGCAATACGCCTCCACCGAAGAAGCCATCACCGACGCGCTGCGGTTGTCGCGCGGCATGACCTACAAGGCGGCAGTGGCGGGGCTCAACCTGGGCGGCGGCAAGTCGGTCATCGTGGGCGACAACAAGCGCAAGGACCGGGAGGCCCTGTTCCGGGCCCACGGCCGCTTCGTCGAGTCTCTGGGCGGCCGCTACGTCACCGCGGAAGACGTCGGCACCAGCCCCAATGACATGGAGTTCGTGCGCATGGAGACCCGGCACGTGGCCGGGTTGCTGGGCATGTCCGGCGATCCCTCGCCGGTCACCGGCTACGGCGTCTACATGGGGATGAAGGCCACCGCCAGGGCCCGCTGGGGCAGCGACAGCCTGGCCGGCAAGACGGTCGCGGTGCAGGGCTGCGGCAAGGTCGGTTACTACCTCTGCCTCCACCTCAAGCAGGAAGGCGCCCGGCTCATCGTCACCGACATCGACCCGGAGCGGGTGAAGCAGGTGGTCAACGAAACCGGCGCCACGGCGGTGAAGCCGGAAGAGATTTATGACCAGAAGGCGGACATCTTCTCGCCCAACGCGCTGGGAGCGGTGATCAACGACAAGACCCTGGCCCGGCTCAAGGTGGAAGTCATCGCCGGCGGCGCCAACAACCAGCTGGCCGAGGAACGGCACGGCGTGGAACTGGAGAAAAAAGGCCTGAGCTATGCACCGGACTACGTGATCAACGGCGGCGGCCTCATCAACGTGTACGGCGAGCTGCAGGGCTGGGAACTGGAACGCGCCAAGCGGAAGGCGGGCGAGATCTACCAGGCGATCCTCTCGGTCTTCGGCATCGCGAAGCGAGACGGTATCCCGACCTACCTTGCGGCGGACCGGCTGGCCGAGGAGCGGATCGCGGCCGTGGCCCAGCTCAACCAGATCTACGTTAACAAGAAGTGACAAGTTAGAGGTGAGAAGTGAGAAGGCCGCCACCCGACCCCTTCTCACTTCTTACTTCTCACTTCTCACTTAGATTAAGGCCATGGCTGAAATCATCCCCATTGGTACCGACCACGCCGGCTTCCATATGAAGGAACGGCTCAAACAGGAGCTGGTCCGCCTGGGTTACCAGCCGCTCGACCTGGGGACCATGTCGGCGGAACCGGTGGACTATCCCGACTTCGCCCATCCCGTGGCTTCCATGGTGGAGCACGGCAAGGCGAAACGGGGCATCCTGCTCTGCGGCAGCGGCCAGGGGATGGCGTACGCGGCCAACCGGCACAAGGGCGTGCGCGCGGCGCTGGCCTGGTCGGCGGAGATCGCGACCGTGTCCCGGAGTCACAACGACGCCAACATCCTGGTCCTGCCGTCCCGGTTTCTCAGCGACGACGAGAGCGTAGCGATCCTGCACCTGTTCCTGGATACTCCGTTCGATGGCGGTCGCCACGAGCGGCGGGTGGAGAAAATCGAGGAACCGGTGTCTTCATGACGTTCGATCATGACGGGCCCATGCGCGTCACCGATCCGGAGGTGGCCAACCTGGTGAACCGCGAGGTGCGGCGCCAGCAGGAAGGTCTCGAGCTGATCGCCAGCGAAAACTTCGCCAGCCGCGCCGTGCTCGAAGCCATGGGCACCCCGCTCACCAACAAGTACGCCGAGGGCTATCCCGGACGCCGCTACTATGGCGGCTGCGAAATCGTCGACCAGGTGGAACAGCTTGCGATCGACCGGGCCCGGCAGCTCTTTGGCGCAGAGCATGCCAATGTACAACCCCACGCGGGAGCGCAGGCGAACTTCGCGGCCTTCATGGCGGTCCTGCCGCCGGGCGAACTGCTGCTGGGCATGTCGCTGCCCCATGGCGGGCATCTTTCCCACGGTGCATCGGTCAACCACAGCGGCACGGTCTGGAAAGCGACCCACTACGGAGTGAATCCTGCCACCGGCCTGATCGACTACGAGTCGGTGCGGGTCCAGGCCCGGCGCGAGCGTCCCCGGCTCATCGTGGCTGGGGGCAGCGCATATGCCCGGTTCATCGATTTCGCCGCGTTCCGCTCCATCGCGGACGAAGCGGGCGCCATGCTGCTGGTGGACATGGCCCATTTCGCCGGCCTGGTGGCCGCCGGCCTGTATCCCTCGCCGGTTCCCCACGCCCAGCTGGTAACCAGCACCACGCACAAGACGCTGCGGGGGCCCCGCGGCGGCCTCATCCTCAGTACCGCCGAGCTGGCCAAGGCGGTGGACAAGTCGGTTTTTCCCGGTACCCAGGGCGGGCCGCTGGAGCATGTGATCGCCGCCAAGGCGGTCGCCTTCGGCGAGGCGCTGCAGCCCGAGTTCAAGGGATACTCACGCCAGGTCGTGGCCAACGCCAAGGCGCTGGCCGAGGCACTGATCGAGCGGGGCTTCGCCATCGTGTCGGGCGGAACCGACACCCACCTGATGCTGGTCGATCTGCGACCCAAGAACCTCACCGGAAAAGTGGCCGAGCACGTGCTCAACCGGGCCGGCATCACGGTCAACAAGAACACCATCCCCGACGATCCCCAGTCCCCCTTCGTCACCAGTGGAATCCGGCTGGGCACGCCGGCCCTCACCACCCGGGGCATGGGCACGGCGGAGATGGCGCGTATCGCCGGCCTGATCGACACCGTGCTATCGCGGCCCGATGACGACACCGTCGCGACCGTTCACCGGGAAGTCTCGGAACTGGCGGCGGCGTTTCCGTTGTATGGGCAGCGGCAGAAGGCAACGGCATGAACGAACTGCAGTTTACCGAAGGCGTGCTGGATCGCATCCTCTCCCGTGAATCAAAATACCCGGAGCGAGCCTACCTGTTTGTCCTGGCGGCCATCGAATACCTCCAGCATCAGCTTCCGGCCCGCCGCCATGTCACCGGCGAGGAGTTGTCCTGCGCCTGCCGCGACCTGGCGCTGCGCCAGTTCGGCCTGCTGGCCCCGTCGGTCCTGGGATACTGGAACATCAGGGAGACCGTCGATTTCGGCCGGATCGTGTTCGCCCTGGTGGAGGCCGGGCTCCTGATGACCCAGCCCAATGACCGGCTGGAGGACTTCACCGATGTCTACCACTTTGCCGAGGCGTTCAGTGCTGCCCGGGTCTGGGATCGGGTGGCAGAACTTTAGACCTCGCGGGTTACCTTCCTTCTGTGCCAATTCCCGTTCTTTCACCTGAACAGTCTTCCGCCTGGGATCGCGCCGCCGAGGCCGCGGGCATTGGCCTGGCCACGCTCATGGAATCGGCGGGGCGGGCCGTCGCCACCGCGATCTGTGCCCGGTATGGTGACCGGCTGCAGCAGGGCGTGATCGTCGCGACGGGAATCGGCAACAACGGTGGTGACGGCTGGGTGGCGGCGAGGGTGTTGCACCAGGCCGGAATCCCGGTCTGGGTCGCGCCGTTACCCGGTGCCGGCAGCGAGCTGGAACGAAAAATGGCGGGGCTCGCGCACGCGGCCGGCGTGCGCCAGGTCGGTCCCGATGGTCCCTGGCCCAATGCCGGCCTGCTGGTGGACGCGCTGCTCGGCACCGGCGCCAAAGGTGCGCCGCGCGAACCGGTCGCCGCCCTGGTTGCGCGACTGCAGGATCTCGACCTACCGATCGTCGCCATCGACGGGCCCACCGGATTGGACCTCGCCACCGGCGTTTCCTATCTCCCGACTCGCGCTGATCTCAGCATCACCTTTGGTGGACCGCGCCGGGGGCATCTGCTGGCCCGGGACGAGATCGGCACCCTGCTGGTCGCCGATATCGGGCACCCGGGCCCCAGTCCCGAGTGGCCATTCCTGGTGACCGATCGTCTCGCGGCCGAGTGGCTGCCGCGGCTCCGGGCCGACGACCACAAGGGTTCCCGGGGCAGGGTGGTCGTCATTGGAGGCAACGCGGGGATGACCGGCGCGGTCCGGATCGCGTCCCGAGCGGCTTTCGCCGCCGGCGCCGGGCTGGTGCATGCGGTCGCGCCGGCCGACACAGTGGTTGCCCTGGTTACCGCCGAGCCGGATCTCCAGACGTTGGGCCACGAGATCAGGCTCCCGTTGAGTGCCGAGTTGGACACCCTGTTGAAACGCGCCGATGCCGTGGTGATCGGCCCGGGGCTGGGGCGCGCGCCTGGCACTGCGGATTTCGTGCTCGAGGTGTTACACCGGGTCAGGTCCGCGGTCGTGGATGCTGATGCGCTGACGGTGCTCCAGGGCAAGGTGAAGGAGCTGCGAGAGTCGGGAGCCGGGCGGTCCCTGGTCCTGACTCCGCACACCGGCGAATTCCATTCGTTGTTCCCCGAGCGGGCCCAATCGCTCGAAGCCGATCCCTGGAGCGCGGCCTCCGATGCTGCAGACCAGTCCGGCGTGACGGTGTTACTCAAGGGAGTGCCGACCGTGGTCGCCCGGACCGGGCGAAACATTCACACCATCGCGGCCGGGAACCCCGGCCTGGCAACCGGTGGCAGTGGTGACCTGCTGAGCGGCCTGGTTGGGGCCGCGCTGGCCCGCGGCGTGGAGCCCGAGGTCGCCGCCGCGCTGGGGGCACAGGTGCTGGGGCGGGCCGCTGACCTGGCCGCGCGGCGCAGCAGCGCCAGGTCGCTCCGGCCCATGGACGTCATTGCGGCGCTGCCCGATCTCTGGCGGGCCTGGGAAGTCATGCGGATCGCGCCGCCGCTGGTCCGTCCGCCCTTCCTGCTGGAACTGGAGCAACCGCAGACCTACTAAATGTGGGAATGCGGGAATGCGGGAATGAGGGAACGGGGGAACAATCCTGTGTGAAAGTCCCAGCTAGTACTGTTCCCACATTCCCATATTCCCCCATTCCAGTATTTCTTCGCGGCTATATTTCCCCCATGCGGTTCTGTGTCCTCGTACTCGGCATTTCCCTCTGGTCCCTTCCGGTCGCGGCGCAGGGCGGCCGCTGGTCCACCCGCGACAGGGTCGTGATCGGGGACTTCACCCGCATCACGTCGATCGCCGCGGCCCAGGACCGGGTCTACGCCACCTCGCCCACCTCGCTGGTTATCTGGAATCCCCAGTTTCGCCAATGGGACGCCCCGATCACGCCCGACGATCCGACCCTGCTGGAACGGGTGTTCACCGCGCTGATCGATCCACTGGACAACTCCCTGTGGCTGGGCCGGGTGGATGGCTGGGTGCATTTCCAGCCTTCGATCCAGTTGTGGGATCGCGGCCTGGTCGCAACGGGAGTGCAGGAGATCGCCTTCGACATGGATCAGCCGATCGCCGGACTTTTCGTGCGGAGTGGCGGCAACTGGCTCCTGGTCCCGAGAGGCGGGACCATCGCGATGCCCACCCAGCCGCCGGCTCATCCCATCAAACCGGCCACGATCCAGGATGCCATTGCCGCCAACCCGGGACTCCAGGCCTTCGGCGCCCAGATCCTGATGGACAATCAGCTCGCGGTGGCCCGCTATACCGCGGCGGCCCGATCGGTAGATGGGCTCGGATGGTACCTGGGGACCTGGGGTGTGGGTCCGCTCTACCTGCAAGATGGAGCGGGGTTACCGCAGCGGCTCACCTTCGGACTGCCGGGCCAGGTTGCCGGGGCATTGTACATGGCGCCGGGCGGAGTCTGGGTGTCGACCGACCAGACGACCAGCCAGCGGGCCGGCCTCGCGTTCGTCGCGTCGGACTTGAGTGATTTCTCGTGGATCCAGGGAAAGAGCGGGTTCGGACTTCCTTTCGGTTACGTGCGGCGGATCGTGGGCCTGGAGCAGAACCTGTGGGCGGCGACCGACGCCGGGGTGGCGCGGATCAACCCCGAATCGGGCCAGGTCGACCTCATCGACCAGGGTCGAGGCCTGGTAGACAACCGGGTGTTCACCGTAGCGACCCGCCGCGGGTTGCTCGCGGCGGGAACCGCGCACGGCCTGGCCCTGATCAGTGACGCGGGCGCCGTGGAACGAGTGGCCCCGGACTACGCCGATGCCGCCTTTGCGATCGCCTTTTCCGCTCAAGCCGATACGCTGTGGGTCGGGACTCCCCGGGGATTGCGGGCGGCGGTGCGGGGCCAGAACGATCTCTCGCTCCCCACTGAACTGGAAACCGCCGCGGCGCTGGGCGAGCCGGTGATTGCCCTTGCCTGGTCGGGAGACACCTTGATGGGCATCACTGAAGACCGGCTGATCTGGCGGGACAACCGATTGAAGAGCTGGTGGCTGGGCCCCACTCTCTCCGCCAGCCTGGGCCGCCTGCGCGGGTTCGCTGCCGCTCCCGGCGGAGTGTGGATCGCCGGCGAACAGGCCGTGGGGTTCGTGCCCTTCAACGCCATGCCGGTGCGAATGCTCCGGTTTCCCGCCGATCTTCCCGGCCGCCCGTTCGACGTCGTCGTAGACGACGATTATCTATGGATTTCGACCGACCTGGGCCTGGTCCGCTTCCGGCTTGACGCGGTTCGGCCGTGACTTTCGGTGCCGAGCTCGGCCTGGGTCCGGGCGAGGAGTTCGACCGAATCCGCTCGCTGGCCCGAGCCCTGGGATCTCATGCCGCGGGACTGGGCGACGATTGCGCCCTGGTGGACCTGGGCGGAGAGGTGCTGGCCGCCAGTACCGACCTCTCGATCGAGAATGTTCATTTCCGGCGCGACTGGCTCTCCTTCGGAGAAATCGGATGGCGCTCGGCTGCGGGAGCCTTGTCCGACCTCGCTGCGGTCGGCGCGACGCCGATCGGAGTGCTCACCGGCATTGGGGTGCCCGGAACCTCGCTACCGTCCGAGCTCGACCAATTGATGGCGGGAGTCGGCTCGCTGCTGGAGGAAACCGGCGGGGTGGTGCTGGGCGGGGACTTGAGTGCCAGCCCGGTCTGGACCGTAAGCGTCACCGTACTGGGCCGGGCAAGGCGGCCGGTCCGCCGCTCCGGCGGAAAACCGGGGGACTCGGTGTGGGTGACCGGTGCCCTGGGCGGCGCCCGGGCCGCCCTGGAAACCTGGCTCGGCGGCGGCCAGCCGGCGCCGGAATCCCGGAAGTCGTTTGCCCAGCCCTCGCCCCGCCTTCTCGCTGGAGCCTGGCTGGCCGAGCATGGCGCCGGCGCCATGATCGACTTGAGCGATGGCCTCGGTGGCGATGCCCGGCACCTGGCCGCCGCGTCCGAGGTCGGGATCACGATTGATCTCTCGCTGCTGCCGGTCCACTCCGCTGTCCCCGACGTGGCACTTCGAATCGGCGAGGATCCCCGGGTTTTTGCGGCCGAGGGCGGAGAGGACTACGAGCTGCTGGCGCTGCTCCCCCCGGAGTTCACCCCGGCCATGGCAAGCCGCCTCGAAGCTCATGCCGGCATCCCGCTGACCCGGGTGGGCTCGGTGGAGGCGGGGGAAGGGGTGAGGCTCTTGCTCGATGGCAACCCGGTCGAGGTCGCGGGCTACGACCATTTCCGCTGATGCGCGCGCTCCGGTACGTCCTCTCGTCGTTTGTCGTCACCACGTACTACTGCATGCTGGTCATTCTCGCCTCGCTGATCGGTGTGAAGCTTAGGCCCGATGGTGTCTACGATCGGGCCGCCCGAGAGTGGGGACGCAAGCTGATTCGCTTGAACGGACTCGGGGTGAGCATCAGGGGCATGGACAACATCCCGGACCGCTCCTGCGTTTTCGTGGCGAATCACGTCTCCTGGGTGGATGTCTGGGTCCTGGCGGCGCTGTTGCCCGGCCGAGTGCGATTCCTGGCCAAGCGCGAGCTGTTCTGGGTCCCCTTCTTCGGCTCGGCCATGAAGCAGGCTGGCCACATTCCGATTGATCGACAGAACCGCCGCGCCGCGTTCGACGCCTATGCCGAAGCGGTGCGACTCATCCAGCAGGGAACCCGGGCCGTGATCTTCGGTGAAGGTACCAGGAGCCGGGACGGAACCCTCCAGGCACTCAAGAAAGGGCCCTTCGTCCTGGCGATCCAGGCTGGCGTCCCCGTGGTTCCGGTTTTCATCGAAGGCACCTATGCCGTTCTTCCCAAGGGTTCGATCAGGCTGCGGCCCCGGCCGATCACGGTCCTGGTAGGAGAACCGCTGCTCACCCAGGGTCTGAGTTACGAGGATCGGGAATCGCTGGGGCAGCGTTGCCGGGAGAGCCTGGTCGCCCTGCGGGACCACGTTGACGGGTCTCTGGTGCCCAAGTAAGCTTCGCCGCCCAACAAGAAGGACTAAGGACTGAGGACTCAGGACTTAGAGGTTCACGATCATAGCTGATCAGCTGGAACTCATCGTCTCGCAGTCCTTAGTCCTTAGTCCTTGCTCCTTCGTCCTTTCAGATACGGAATATGAGCACAATCATAGAGGTCCACGCCAGGGAAATCATCGACAGCCGCGGCAATCCCACCGTTGAGACCGACGTGACCCTGGCCAGCGGGGCCCAGGGCCGCGCCGCGGTGCCCAGCGGCGCCTCGACCGGCGAGCACGAAGCCGTGGAGCTTCGCGACAACGATGCCCATCGGTTCGGCGGCAAGGGAGTTCAGGACGCGGTGCGCAACGTGAACGAAGTCCTGGGGCCCCGGCTGGAAGGAATGGCGGCCGAGGACCAGATCGCGATCGATGCCGTGATGCTCGAGGCCGACGGCACCCCGAACAAGGGCAACCTGGGCGCCAACGCAATCCTGTCGGTCTCCCTGGCCGTGGCCCGGGCCGCGGCGTCCGAGGTGGGCCTGCCGCTCTATCGCTACCTGGGCGGGCCGATGGCGCACATCCTTCCGGTGCCGATGATGAACATCTTGAACGGCGGTGCCCACGCCAGCAATAACGTGGATGCCCAGGAGTTCATGGTGGTGCCCATCGGCGCCGACGAGTTCTCCGAGGGGCTCCGCATGGGTGTCGAGGTATTCCAGGCACTCAAGAAAGTGTTGAGCAAGAAGGGCCTGTCCACCGCGGTGGGAGACGAAGGCGGCTTCGCGCCGATGCTTCCCTCCAATGAAGCCGCGCTGGAAGCGGTCATGGAAGCGATCCAGGCCGCGGGCTACGATCCCGGCAAGGATATCGCGATCGCACTCGACGTCGCAGCGTCGGAGTTGTTCCAGGACGGCGCCTATGTTTTCAAGAAGGGCGACGGCAGCCGGCGCGACGCGAAGGCCATGGTGGATCTCTATACCCACTGGGTGGACCGCTACCCCATCGTCTCCATCGAGGACGGGCTGGCGGAGGACGACTGGGAGGGATGGGCACTGCTGACGGAAGCCTTGCAGGAGCGGGTGCAGCTGGTGGGGGACGACCTCTTCGCCACCAACGTGGACCGCCTGGGCCGGGGCATTGAGCAGGGCATCGCCAACGCCATCCTGGTCAAGGTGAACCAGATCGGTACCCTGACCGAGACCATGCAGTGCATCGAGCTGGCCAAGAGCAGTTCCTACGGGGTCATCATCTCCCATCGCTCGGGAGAAACCGAGGACACATTCATCGCGGATCTCGCGGTGGCGACCGGGGCAGGGCAGATCAAGACCGGCAGCGCCAGCCGTACTGACCGCACCGCCAAGTACAACCAGTTGCTCCGGATCGAGGAGGAACTGGGGGATGTGGCTCACTATCCGGGCCGGGACATGTATTCGCTATGACACCGCTCCGGTGGGTCGGTGCGGCACTGGTGCTCGGCATGATAGCGTTCGCCATCCAGGGCGGGAGCTTCACCACCGGCGACTGGCTCAGCTTGCGGCGGGAAGCCGGGGCGGAGCGGGCGGCGGTGGCCGAGCTCAAGAGTGACATCGATTCGCTGGAGAAGGTGGCGACCCGGGTCGAACGGGATCCCGCGGAGCAGGAACGGATCGCCCGGGAGGAATTCGGGATGATCAAGGAAGGCGAGTACCTGTATCGTCTGGTCCCCGATACCAATAGTGACAAGTGACAAGTGACAGGTGACAAGTGACAGGTAGTCATTTAGGTTGGCCCCCGAGTGATGGCCGAGTGGACCCAGTTACTTGTCACTTGTCACTTGTCACTTGTCACCGAACAGGGCAGGGTAGCTCAGGTGGTTAGAGCACGGCACTCATAATGCCGGGGTCGTGGGTTCGAGTCCCACCCCTGCTATGCGACATGCGGCCCCCCCATTCCGGGAGGGCCGTTCTGTTGCGGGCTCGCCCCAAAGCGGATCACACTGGATCGGTGGGGGTCGTCACAGAGATAAGGGCTGGGAAAGTGAGAATTAGCCGTACTGGCGCACGAGCCGTCGTGGAGCCCAGGACCTAGAGAGGAGGGGCGAGAGTCCGTCCTCGAAATGAGCTGAGGAAGCCCATGCGTCTTGTTCCCGTAGTGTTGCTCAGTGCCTTGCTGCCGGCCGTCGCAGCAGCTTCGACCTCTGGATTGACGGCCAACAACCCCTGCACGACCTCGCGGTTCACTACCTGCGCGAGCGTGCAAGTACAGTATCTCCGGATGGGCGAAACCACGAATCCGGTGTTGTCGGTTCGCGGGTCCGGGGTATCGGAAGGGGCCCAGCCGGAAACCGCAGTCTCCGGGTTTCGTTTTTCGCCAATGTTTGGCTCGGGAGTTAGCAGCGGCGTCAACGGTCCGCAGATCCTGGCGATCTTTGATGGCGATGGCCGTCCGATAGAATGCCGCCCCGGCGGGCTTGATTGTCGAGCGACCACCACACCGGAACCGGTTACCATGACCCTTCTGGCTACCGGGTTGATCGGGGTAGCGGGAGCCAAACGACTGCGCCGCAAGAAAATCGCAGACAGCTGAGCCGCGGCCGCCTCTACGGCTTCGGGGTACGCGCACAGGACCAGGGGCCCGGTCCTGTGCGCTTTTTCGTGCGGCCGGGTCCCTGACCTTGTGACGAGCGCGCCACAGGTGCTGAAAGGGGTTCGCCTCGCCGCGCGGTTCTCCGGGACGCAAGTCTCCGGCAAGGAGGAATTGCAGCCTCCTTCCCAAAATCAGATTCCGCAATGACTTACAAATCACTTTATGGCACGGGGTGCCCACTCGGTCAGGGGTGGTACACACGTTGCTTCTGACCGAGGTCCGTGGTAGTCAGCAGCCTTTCATGGCTCACACCGTGATAACCATGACTCGCACTCACTGCCCAGGCGCAGGTCAAGTTGAGAACATGGCCGTCATCCTGAGTGTACGGTGCGGTCCGGGCAACCGGGTTCACATCCGAGCGCATTCAGGGTGAGGGCCGCCAACTTCATGGGGACAACGGCGGCGGCGGCAATCGCGGTTGATTGCGGCCGCCGCTATCTTGTACGGCAGCCGATGGCCGCGTGGACGGAAGACCGGATTACGCTCCGGTCCTCTCGAAGTTCAACCTGGCCTTCGCCATCCGGGCTTTCGCCAAGTACATCTTCACCATCTTCGTGCTCGGTCACCTCGGCAGCGCCGGGTTCCGGGCCAGCCGCGACCGGCGGCCGCGGGCGACTCCGCTGGTCAGCACCCAGAGCAAGAGGCTGAGATGAAGAGCTTCGTGATCTACTTGATCCTGGTCGGCATCCCGATCGCGGGGGTGGTCGGCGTGCTCCAGGCCGGCCGCGGCATTACGCCACCCCCCTACGTCGGTGGCACCTGGGCGGTGACCTTCGTTCCCGACAGCACCTGCCACTCCAGCCCCGGTGCCCCCGAGGACTCCGTGACCTCGGTCATCATGCAATCCGGCTCCCATGTCGTGGTGACCTTCGCCAATTCTGCCCTTCCCAAACTTCGTGGCCTTGCCAATGGCCAGTATTTCCGGGTGGCCTCCAGCTCGGATTCTGTGCATATGCACGGAGCGATAAAGCGGGGAGAAAACCGAATGCGCGGATTTCTGGTCGGGGTTCCCTGCGCCGCAGCCCGACGGACCACCTTCCGAGGCACCCGGGTCGCACCGCCCGGCGCGGTGGGTGCACACTGATGCCACATCTCCCGACGTTGCTGCTCCAGATCGGCGTCATCCTGATCGTCGCGCGAACGGTCGGGTTTCTTTTCCGCCGGATCAATCAACCCCAGGTGGTCGGCGAAATGGTTGCTGGGATCCTCATCGGCCCGTCAGTGCTGGGCTGGCTGGCGCCCGGTCTCTCCAATGCGCTGTTTCCGCCGGCCAGTCTCGGTTTCCTGAGTGCCTTGAGCCAGATCGGGGTCCTGGCTTTCATGTTCGTTGTCGGGCTGGAGCTGAATCCGCAACTGATGAAAGGCCGGGGACATACCGCGGTGGTCACCAGCCACGCGAGCATCATGTTCCCGTTCCTGCTGGGCAGCATCCTCGCCCTGTACCTTTACCCGCGGGTGTCCGACGACAGCGTCACCTTCACCGGGTTTGCGCTGTTTCTGGGCATCGCCATGAGCATTACGGCCTTCCCGGTCCTGGCCCGCATTCTCCAGGAGCGGAGACTGATGAACCATCCGGTCGGCGCCATCGCGCTGGCCTGCGCGGCCGTGGACGACGTTACCGCATGGTGCATCCTGGCGGCGGTCATTGTCATCGTGCGGGCCAGCCATGCGGCGATGCCGCTCTGGCTCACGATCGGTGGCGCGGCGGGGTTCGGGCTGGTGATGTGGTTTGTGGCCCGTCCGCTGTTCCGGGGGCTCGAGCGGGTGTACCAACAGCGAGGGAAGATGACCCAGAATCTCCTGGCCCTCATACTCCTTCTGGTGTTCGCGTCGGCCTGGTTGACCGAAACGCTGGGCATCCACGCGCTGTTCGGCGCCTTCGTGGCGGGGGCCGTGATGCCCAAGGGATCCGGATTCGTCAAGGCGCTGACCGAACGGCTGGAAGACATCGTCGTGGTGCTGTTCCTGCCGCTGTTCTTTGCGTTCACCGGGCTCCGCATGACCATCGGGGTGGTGAGTGGCAGCGAGATGTGGTTTTATTGCGGCCTGATCATCGTGGTAGCCGTCGTGGGGAAGCTGGTTGGGTCAATGCTGGCCGCCAGGTTTACCGGCCTGGGATGGCGGGAATCCGCGGCGATCGGCGCCCTGATGAATACCCGCGGCCTGATCCAGCTGGTAGTGCTGAATATCGGGCTCGACATCGGCGTCATTTCCCCCGCGCTCTTTGCGATGATGGTCCTGATGGCCCTGGTCACCACCTTCATGACGACGCCGCTCCTCGCCGTGATCTATCCTCGCCGCCTGGTGGAGCAGACGATGCCCCGGCCAGTGGGAGCCTCCGGGCAGCCACAACTGGAGGCGGCGGGAGGCGGGTGAGCCGGATCACAGGGTCCCCCACCGGGTTGCCGGAGATGGCGGACCCGGTTTAGTTGTTGTTTGGTCGAAGCTCAAGAACCGGGGCACTTTATTTCGCGGAAAGGCACACATCATGGCGACCAAACTCGACAAGACGATCAAGCGGGAGCTCGAGATCGAAGGGCAGGCGTACATGATCGCGATCTCGCCTGAAGGTCTCAAGATCACGCAGAAGGGGCACCGCAAGGGGCAGGAAGTCACCTGGCGCAGTCTGCTGGCCGGTGCCGAGGAGCATGCCGGCAGCGGCTCGTCGGGAGGCAGCGACTTCGGCTCCTGATCCAGCCACGATGAACGCTGCATTCCTGGCCGGGAAGTAACTCGACGTCCCGGCCAGGGGATTCCCTCACTCCATCCAACCTGCCTTGTCACCCGGCGGCTCCTCCCTCACCGAGCTGATCAGCCAGCACGTCATCGCACTGGTGTTCACCAGTTTCCTGCTCCTGCTGGGAACGGTGGTGTTGATCCTGGTGATCGGTCGCTTGTTCTGGAAGCGACGGTCGGTCGTGTGGTCCCTGGTGGCGAAGGGGGTCAGCCGGATCGGCCGGATCGGCATTGTCGTCAGGGTGCGCAAACGATTCCCGGGCGTGTTCGGATTCCTGGGCCGTCTTACACCACAGGCATTTCTCGAGATTTACCTGCTGGCCGGCCTCCTGGTGAGCGTGGGGATCGTCTTCTTTGCCGCACTGGCGGAGGAGATCACCGAGAAATCCTCGCTGGTCGCCTTTGACCACCAGCTCGCTGCCGCCCTGCAGAATACCTGGACCCCCCGGTTCGTCCTGGCGTTCAGCAGGGTAACGGCGCTGGGTGGGGGCTATTCCCTCGCCGTCATCGCGGTCGGCGTGGCGCTCATCCTTTTCCTCAGGAAGGAACGGAGCCTGCTGATCGGATGGATCGTTGCCACCCTTGGCGCCAGCGTCCTGACCACGGTGCTCAAGGCGATCTTCCAGCGGATGCGTCCGGAATACGCCCACATGAGCACATGGAGCTTCCCCAGCGGTCATTCCATGGGGTCCTTCGTCACCTATGGCATGCTCACGTACATTCTTTCGCGCTACCTGCCGAGCTGGGCGGCCGGGATCATCGGGGCTGGATTGCTGCTCCTGGTTCTATTCATCGGGTTCAGCCGGCTGTACCTGGGCGTTCACTTTTTCAGCGACGTGATCGCCGGGTATTCGGTGGCAATGGTCTGGCTGGCGGTGTGCATCAGCGGGACCCAGATCGCCCGGCACCGCGAGAAGGCGCGCCGGCCCGCTTAGTATTCGGTCTTCCGTGAACAAGGCGCCCGCCCCAGTGACATTGCCCGTCCTGTTTCAGTGCATCACCGGTCCCGACAAGGGCAAGCGGGTGGCCCTCACCGATCGGGATGTCGTCCTCGGCCGATCCCCCGAGTGTAACATCCTGAGTGATGACCCCCACGTCGCCGACGTCCACGCGATCCTGAGTCTCAGGAATGGCCGGCCCTGTTACCGCACGGTGGAGCAGGCTCCCGCGTACCTGGATGGGCACCTCACGGCCGAAGGGGCCCTGGCGCCCCGGCAGCAGCTCCGCTTCGGCCGGTCCATCTGGGAAGTGGCCGGCGGGCCGCCCCCGGCCTCCTTGCTGAAACAACTGGGCGAGCAGATCAGCTCGGCGGCCGGCGTAGAGCGGATCTCCGGCTTCAACGCGGCGGTGATGTTCTCCGACGTCTTGAAAAAGCGAAGCGATGAGGACATGGAGGAGTATTTCAATGTCGGCAGCCCCTCCACCACGCCGGCGCTGGGGCAGGTGGACGCCAACTGGCCCAGGCCCTGGGCGTTCTTCAAGACTTTCCTGGTTTCGCTGGTGGTCTACCTCGGGTTCGTCGTCGCCCTGAACGAGTTCTCCAATCCCCTGCTGATTCCCGGCCTTATCATTATCGGCTCCTTCGCCATTCCGTTCTCGATCCTGGTGTTCTTCTACGAGATGAACGTTCCCCGAAACATCTCGCTCTACCAGGTGATGAAGCTCCTGCTGTTCGGCGGCATCCTTTCGCTGATTCTCTCGCTGTTCTTCTTCCGCTGGACCGGCCTCAGTAACTGGCTGGGCGCCATGGCCGCGGGAATCATCGAAGAGGCCGGCAAGGCGCTGGCCCTGCTGCTGGTGGTGAACAAACGGCGCTATCGCTGGATCCTGAACGGCCTGCTCTTCGGCGCCACCATCGGCACCGGCTTCGCGGTGTTTGAATCAGCCGGCTACGCGTTTCTCTTCGGGCTTCAGGGCGGCCAGTCGGCGATGCTGCACGTGATCACGGTCCGCGGAGTGTTGAGCATTCTCGGGGGGCACGGGCTGTGGACGGCGCTGGTCGGGGCGGCGCTCTGGCGGGTTCGGGGTGATCGCGTTTTCACCCGTGAAATGCTGGCGGATCCCCGCTTTCTCCGGGTCTTCGCCCTGGCGGTTGCGCTCCACATGATGTGGAATTCCCCCATCGAGCTGCCGTTCTACCTCAAGCACATCGTCCTCGGCTTCGTGGCCTGGACCGCCGTGCTGTCCTTCATCCACACCGGGCTGAAACAGGTTCGCGCCGAGCAATCCACCATGGCCACGATTCCGCTGCCCGCCTTCCGACCCTGAGCTCAATGGTGAGCTTCCTCAGCCTCCCGGTTCCTCAGTCTCCCGCCCCGCGATCGCCCTTAACGCGTACCTGAGGGCGGTTCCCAGCAACTCCGGCGGGTAGCGCTGGAGGAACGGCTCCGGCGGGTCCACGTAGAGCCAGAACACCTCCATGCACTGCTCGTCGGTCAGCTGATCGATCCAGTGGGTACCCGGATCGTTCGGCACTGGAACGGCGGAATCGGGCATCGGGTCCTCGGGAGGCGCGGGGGACCCCGGGAATGTAGCTTCCGTCCCCTATGTGCGGCATCGCGGGCCAGGTCGGCAGGGAGACGGGGAGCCATGCGCTCCCCGGGATCCAGCGTGCGCTCGAACGCCTCATGCATCGCGGGCCCGACGATGCCGGTATCCTGCTCTTCAGTCCCCGCGAGGGAATCGCCCGGCTGATTGATGCGACTGGCCGGGTTTCGCCCTTGGCGTCTCCCTCCGGCACCGCGGCTGGTGTCGTGCTGGGACATCGTCGGCTCGCCATTATCGATCCATCCCCGGCCGGCCATCAACCGATGGCCACGCCGGACGGGCGCTTTGTCCTCGCCCTGAACGGCGAGATCTACAACTATCGCGAGCTTCGCCTGGAGCTCGAAACACTCGGCGTCGTCTTCCGGTCGCGTTCGGACACCGAGGTGCTGCTCCACGCCTGGGCCACGTGGGGCCCGGCCTGTCTGCCGCGACTGATCGGCATGTTTGCCTTTGTCCTGCTCGACCTGGCCGACCGGCGACTGATCCTCGCCCGGGACGCCTTCGGACAGAAGCCGCTCTACCACGCCCGCACCCTCGATGGTTTTGCCTTTGCCTCGGAGATTGGCGTTCTGCTCCAGCTTGCCGGCGTCTCCCGGCGGGCCGACTCCCAGCGGATCTACGACTACCTCGACCTCGGTATCACCGACCACGGCGACCGCACCATGTTCGCCGATGTCCGGGCCCTCCCGGCGGCGCACTGGGCCCAGATATCGCTCGACGACCCGGGAGAAGTGCGGCCAGTCTGCTACTGGAAACCGGACCTCGGCGCGCAGCTGGACCTGTCATTTGAAGCGGCTACCCGGCGGCTGCGAGACCTGTTCGTGGAAAGCGTCGCCCTCCACCTGCGGAGCGACACGAAGGTGGGCACCCTCCTCTCCGGTGGCACCGATTCGTCTTCGATCGTGATGGCCATGCGCGAAATCGGCGGGCGGGATCTCGAGCTGCACACTTTCAGCTACATCGGCGACATGGGCGCCGTGAGCGAGGAGCCGTGGATCGACGTGGTAAATGCCGCCGCCGCCGCGCTCCCCCACAAGCTCACCCTCGGGCCCGAGGAGTGGGCCACTGACTTCGATCAGCTGATCGAACGGCAGGGCGAGCCGTTCGGCACGATCGCGATCTATGCCCAGTCCCGGCTGTTCCGCCTGGCCCGGGAGGCGGGGGTGCGCACGGTGCTCGACGGCCAGGGTAGCGACGAGCTGCTGGGGGGGTATCGCTGGATGTGGTCCGCCCGCATTGCCTCTCTCATCCGGCACGGCGACCTGGTGGGTGCCTGGCGTCAGCTGCGGGGAACGGTGCCGGCCCGCGGGCGCTACGACCCGCCGACCCGGGACACGGCCCTCCGGGCCGTGGCCATGTGCCTGCCTCGTGCCGTATCCACCACCGCGCAGAAAATCCTCCGGAGGGATGTCCGGCCCTGGGCCAGCCGGGCCTGGGTGCGCCGGCACGGCATCGTGCCGGTTCGCCCCTGGTGGGCCGGCGGGTACGGCCGCGAAGTACTCCGGGAAGCACTCTGGATGGGTGCCACCGAACGGAGCCTGCCCACGCTGCTCCGCTATGAGGACCGCAACTCGATGGCCCACTCAGTCGAGGCCCGGCTCCCTTTTCTCACCATACCGCTTGCCGAGTTCGTGCTGGGCTTGCCCGAGGAATACCTGGTGGCGCCGGACGCGTCGGGCAAGGCAATCTTCCGCGCCGCCATGCGCGGACTCACCCCCGACGAGGTGCTCGATCGGCGGGACAAGGTGGGGTTCTCGGTGCCGATCCACGCCTGGATCTCGAAGCTCCCCATTCTGACCGAGTTGATGGAAGAGGCCGCCCGGCTCCCCTGCATCGACCCGCATGGCCTGGCGCCGCTCATGTCGCGGAGCAATAGTGGCCGTTCCATGCTCGACGTGATGCTGAGCCATCCCGTGCGGGACCAGATCAAGTACAGCTTCTGGGTATGGCGGCTCGCGGGACTGGCGGGGTGGGTACGGCAGTTCGGAGTGGAGATCGACCCCTAAGGCAGCCGGCCAGCCAGTCCCAGTTCACGAAGACCAGCAACTGAGGCAGGTTGAGGAAGAAGATGTTCATCGTCAGCAGAATGCCGGCGTGGAAGAGCAGGGCGATGGGCAGGATAAACCTGCGGCTTCTCTTCCAGAAGAGCATCGCGATGAACCCGAAGTCCAGCGCGATTGCGCCACCCGCGGTGAGGAGACAGGCCCAGGGCCGGGCCGCTATCCACGGCCCCAAGCGGTGGAACACTACGTCCTGGTCCACCTGGTTGAAGTCGAGCAGCAGCATCCGGAGATTGTGGGCCGAGATCCATTCCGGTCCTACGTGGAAGAGCTTGGCGTATCCGCCGAAGAGGTAGATCTGCACCACGAAGACCTGGATGAGCAGCAGTGGCCAGCCGTACTCCTCTGGCTGCCGGGGCACCGGGGAAAGCCGCCGGCGCACCGACCAGGCGTCGGCGCAGGGCGCGAATGCCAGGACCATCAGGGCGAGGATCGCCACCTCGAAGCCGCGCTCCGTAGCCCCCGCTTTCCAGAACAGCGTCTCCAGCGGAGCCAGGTGGTACAGCAGGAGGGCAGAAGCGAGGCACGTCAATCTTGGCCACAGGCCCAGGGCCACGCCAATTAACGCCGCCACCGTGGCCAACTGCAGCGCGTGCTCGAGCGGGCCATGTCCGGGAAAGAGCAGGAAGCGCCACCGCGTCTGCGCGCTGACTCCGCCCCAGAACGAGGAGGGCAGGGCTGCAATGCCGGCGTAGTCCCGCGACAACAGGATCCACAGGGCGTGCAGCGCGAACACGATCCGGGCCGCCGCCAGGTTCCGGGGCGATCCCGGGGCGAACCAGAACCGGTCCCACCATCCTGGAGGTCGCGGCGCGCGGGCGGTCACCGTGCCGCCGTCTCCGGCCAGGAGTACACCAACAGCCGGTGAACCGCGCCGCGACCGCTCTCCCGTGCTTCCAGGTTCCAGGTCTCACGGTACAGCCTGAGGCCGACGAAGGGTCGGGGAGGTACCGCGGACGAATCCGACCACCGTTTCGGGTGCAACAGGAACTCAGGCGCGGTCAACGGACCCAGCACGCGGTCGAGAGTGCCAACGCTCCGTCCGGCCCGGGCCCGCTTCCGGGCCGTCTCGCCCATCAGGACCAGTTGGCGCGCGGCGGCTGCGCGCTCCGAGGCGGGGAAGGAGATGGCGACCCGATCGAACCAGGTCCGCACTTCACGGAACCCCAGCGGTTCCCACGCCCGGTAGTCCACATCATGCTCTACCCCGGCGTCGTCGACCAGCATGAGGCGCGGGTGGGTGTAGAACGGTGGTATCGTGCCTGCGATCAGCGGCCAGGACGCAAACGGATACATGTCCTTCTGGCCGAACCCCGCGAGACTGGTGGCGCCGAGGGTGTAAAGAATGAAGAGACTGACGCGAAGGCGGCGGGGCAACCGGGAAGAGAGCGGCCACTCGGCGAGGAGGACCACCGCGGACAGCAGGAAGCCCGCGAATAGAAAGGGGGCGAGGTCCTGGCTCATCGGAGGTGTACCACTCCACCCCGGGCGTAGAGGGTCCACCCACCGGGAACCGGTTCCACGGTTCCGCTCGGCCGGTCGTGACTGACCAGGTCGAATCCCCCGACGACGCGATAGTGAACGGGATGCCCCGAGGAATCCTGCAGGGACTCTTGATAGTGCGTCGCAATGCCGGCGAGGAAATGCCAGACTCGTTCCACGTCCCAATCGGCGAAGGGAATCACCGACCGGCCGGCCGGCACGCGAGGAGCCTCCGTAGCGGCGGCTTCATCCTGATGGCGCTCGCGGGTCGAGCCGGTTTCGATGTCGGCCAGACCCTGCGCCACCAGGCGGGCGCCATGCATGGCAAGCTGGCGGTCCAACTCGGCCACCGGATAGCCGCGCGGCAGGGGAACCGACTCCTGGGCCAGAACCGCCCCGGCATCCACCTGGGCCACCGCGCGGTGCAGCGTCACGCCGGCCACGCGATCGTTCTGGTAGTAGGTCCAGAAAAGCGGCCAGGAGCCCCGGTGCCGAGGCAGCAGGGAGGGATGCAGGTTGATTGCTCCCCAGCGGGGGATCGCGAGCATCTCGGGAGGAAGGATCCATCGGTAGGCCGCCAGGCAGATCAGGTCAGGCTGGAGGTCACGCAGCCGGGCGAGCAGTGCGGGATCCCCCCGCTCGGTGGCGAACCAGTGCGGGCTGCCTGCGCGGCGCGCCGCGGTTGCGAGCGGAGCCCGGCCGGCGATGCGGCGGGCGGCCAGCCACAGGCCGCGCAAGGGCCGGCGCAAGCCTGATCCGCGGAACCGACGGGTGGCCTGGACGACGCCCAGCACCCGATGCTCCGCGGTGAGTGCATCGAGCACCCGGAGTGACAACACCGAGTCGGAACCGAAGAATGCCACTCGCAGCACCGCCCAAGGGTGCCCCGCACCTCACAAAGCGTCAAGCCCCGGTCGGATCGGCTTGACTTACGGGAACGGCCCGGGCAAATACCAAGACGATGACTGATCTCCTCGCCAGGCTTGCCGACCTCGCGTCGCTGTTCCACTTGCGGGAGCTGGCGAAGTCTCTTGGGCACGCGCTGCTGGTGTACTCGGCCTTCTTCGTAGTGGTCTTCCTGCTGGAAGCTCGTGCGGGCGCCGATCGGGCCCGGTACCGCACGCGAAATTTTGTTAACGACATCGTTTACACACTGTTCTATCGGGGAGCGCTTTATAACGTCCTCATCCTGGCCGCGATCACCAACGCGCTCGAGCCCCGACTCGGCAGTTTGCGGCTGGACTTGCTGGGCGGCGCTCCCTGGCCGGTCCAGCTCCTGGTGTTCTGGGTCGGCGGCGACTTCGTCATGTACTGGTGGCACCGGCTGCAACACTCCAACCGCTTTCTCTGGGCGCTGCACAGCGTGCACCACTCCCAGGAACAGATGACCCTGCTCACCGCGGCGCGGCGCCATCCGCTGGAGACGCTCACGCTCGACGTCCTGATCTTCTTCGGAATTTTCCACGTGCTCCTGGGGGTCCCCACTCAGGGATGGCTGCCGCTCGCGGCCGTGATCACTTCGATTCTCGCGGTCCAGCATTCCCAGCTCGATTGGCGGTTGGGCCCGCTGTACCGGGTGCTGGTGAGCCCCCGGTTCCACTCGTTCCATCACTCGACCGACCCGGCCCACCTCAACGCCAACTACGGTTTCCTTTTCAGCACCTGGGATTTCATGTTCGGCACCGCGGTCCCCGAACAGCCGCGCCCGGTGCGCTATGGCGTGGATGGGCTCGACATGAAGGAGACTTTCAGCAGCCAACTGGTCCTGCCGTTCCGCCTGATGTGGCGGTGGCGCCGGCGCGGAGAACCCCAGCCGGGAGCAGCTGTCACCCCGATTTCCTTGCCCGAAAAGGCCGATTCCGTCCGGAGCGTTTTGTGACAACCCTGTACCGCCGCAATCCAGCCGTCGAAGGCGCCCCGCTTCACCAGGAGACGATCCTCTTCGAACCCGGGACGAACCGGTTCTGCATGCTCAATGGCACCGCCGCGTTCCTGTGGGAGCAGTTGAGCCAGCCCGCGACCGCGGAGCAGCTGTCGGCGGAGGTCTGCCGGCACTTCGCGGGTGTTGACAAAGGAGTAGCCGAGGTTGATGTTCGAAGGGTCCTTGAGGAGCTCCGGCAGTTGGCCGTCCTGGAGTGGGCTCCCTGAAATCAAGAGGTATGGTCCATGAACGCTGAAAATCGCACCAAGAAGGATGCTTCCGACGCCCGCCCGGTCTACGAGGCTCCGCGCGTCACCGTGCTGGACCAGAAGCAGGTCCTCGAGGTATTCCAGATCACGAGCGCTGGCGTTTCCTGGTGGGGGTAGAGGAACCTTGGTGGGGTCGGGCCCCCGCCTTGGCCGTACAACTGCGCAATCTCCCCGTTCCGAGCCAGATCCAGTGTTACCGGCTCGGCGACGGGGTTCTTGATCTCCGGACCGATGACCCCGCGTTCCTTCGCCGCTTCAATCGACTCTACGCCGACTCCGTGGTCGAATCCTTCGAGGGTGCCGGACGCGTGCTCATGACGACCCGCTCGTCGCAAGACTTCGTTCTCGTCTCGTTCGACGACCCCGACCCTCCCGATCCGGCCGCTTTCATCGCTGCCATCTTTCCCGACCGCGGATTCCACGAAGTCGAATCGCCACGGCCCCCATCCGGCTGGCGGATCATGGCCGGCGAGAGCCGGTCGGGCACGCTGGCCTTCTCCGGCGGAGACGCCGTGGTCGAGGCCCGCGCCCCGTGGCAGCGCTTCATGGGAAACCTGGCCGTGAACCGGGTGCTCCGGTTGCAGCGGGACACGGTGTTCTTCCATGCCGCCTCGGCGGGAATCCGGGGGCGGGGCATCCTGCTCGTTGGTCCGAAGGAATCAGGGAAGACGACGCTCTCGCTCGCAATCGCTGCGCGGGGGCATGAGTTCCTGGGTGATGAGACGGCGGGAGTCCGGCTCAAGACCCGGGAGATCGTGCCGGTGCGGAGGACCCCGGCCATCCGGCCGGGGCCGGCGGCGACCGCGGTCCGCACCGCCCTGGCGGCGGGACGCTACTCGCGGGAGCGGTTTCCCGATGGTAGCGTGCGGGTCCGGGCGCGAGGAAGTCGGCTCTTTCCCCGTGAGAACGCGAGCGGAGAACCCTCGTCCAGCCTCCCCCTCGGAGCCATCGTGTTCCTGCGTAGTTTTTCCCCGCTGCCCGTCCTCTCCCGGTTGTCACCCGGGCGGGAGCACCTGGCCCTGCTGACGCCACTTGCCTGCTCCCTGTGGGATGCGCCGCCCGCCCGGCGAGCACTGGAGCTGGCCGCGCTGCTCGGCGCCGTCCCCAGCTACATGCTCAATGCCGGCGAGCCCGAAGCAACCGCCGAGCTGCTCGACCACACCCTGGAGGCGCAATGACGCAGTCCATCCGGGATCGGGCAGACACGATCGCCACCTTCCGCTGGGTGTCGGTCCACCTGATGGAAACGCTGGCGCGTTGGGTGCCGTCCACGCCCGAGTTGGAGGTCAAAATCCTCTTCGGCCGTCATATCTGGGAGTTCGCGCAGCATGCGGACGCACTGGGCCGACGCACCGCGGAACTCAGGGCGCCGCTGCACTTCACCCTGGCGCCGGTGAATGCCTATGCGGCAGTCCTCGAAGAACTGGCGACGGTCAAGGGGACCGCCGAGCGGCTCCACGGACTCTACCAGGCCATCATCCCCGATCTCGAAGCGCGCTATCACCGCTATCTCGGGGAGACGAACCGGCTGCTGGACGAACCTTCGGTGCGGATCATCGATCGCATCCTGGCCGACCTGGCGCGACTGCAGGCGGACGCGGCAGAGACTGCGGGAGTGCGTCCTGACCTCCGGCTGGCCGACCCAAAATGGCCGGAGCGCCTGCGGACTCGTGCCCTTGAAGTCGCGTCCTTCGTGGCCTCGCGCTCGGGCTCCCTGGCTGAGGTGGTATGACCGCCACCGCGGCTCCGGTCAAGACGGTCCAGGGCGTGACGCTGCGGCTCGATCCGGCCCGGGAGCCGTGTTTCACCGTGGTGCACACTGATGCGGAGATGGCGGATTGGCCGGGCATGAGCGACCAGTCGCGCCGGGAGCGGTTGCACCGTCACATGAACAACGAGGCGGCCGCGCTGGAGATCGCGGCGCAGTGCCTGGTCGACTTCCCCGAAACGCCGTGGGACCTCCGAATGCAGCTGGCGCGCCAGTCGGCGGACGAGGCGCGCCACACCAGCATACTGCTCCAGCGCCTGTGCGAACTGGGAGGTCGCAAGGGTGAGTTCCCCGTCGCTAACTTCGAATGGTGCGTCACCCTCATGGTCGACAACCTTCCTGGTCGACTCGCCCTGGAAAATCGCACCTTCGAGGCGGGGCTGATCGACATTCTCGGCAGCCTGCGCACCACGTGGCGCGCCGCGGGGGATGCAACGACGGCTGACCTGCTCGACGGCATCCTGGCCGATGAAATAACCCATGTCCGTTTCGCCAACCGATGGATCAAGCGCCTGACCGAAGATGATCCGCGAATCCTGCTCCGCGTCGCTCAGGCGGTGCATTACCTTCGCGCGGTGAACGAGGCGCTAGGCCCCCAACCCGGCGACACCAACATCGTGGGCACCACGTTCACCCAGGAAAGAACCCAGGCACCGGCCGTCTACGTCGAGGCTCGCCTCGAAGCCGGGTTCACCCAGGACGAAGTGCTGGAAGTGCTGCGCCAGGCCGGTTTCCGCTCCATCCTGCCCGAGGAGCTGAAATGACGCTCGATCCCGCCCTCTTCGGCGAAGGTCCCGCTCGCGAAGCACGGTTCAACGTCGTCGCCACCTGGATCGAATGCGCCAATTATCCGGACGGCACCCCGGAGTGGCGTATGGAGTTTTTCCACCGCCAGATGAACGAAGAACTGAATGTCCTCGAGAACGCGGCATGTCACCTGGCCGAGTTCCCCGATGTCGAGTGGCCGCTGCGCATGTGGCTTGCCCGGCAGTGCTCCGATGAGGCTCGGCACGCACTGGCCTATCAGCGCCTGTTCGAGCGCCGGGGGGGCCGGTTGGGCCAGTACCCGGTCATGAATTTCCAGTTTCGTATCCTGGGCCGAATCACCAGCCTGATCGGCCGGCTCGCGGTGCAGAACCGGAGCTTCGAGGCCGACGGACTCGACGCCGCGACGTTTGCCCTGGGCGAGGCGCGGGCGATGGGCGACGACGAACTGGTGGAGATGTATGAGCAGCAGCAGGCCGACGAGGTGCTGCACATCCGGTTTGCCAACGAGTGGATTCGCCGGCAGATCGCGTCCGATCCCCGGAACGTGCTGAAGATGGCTGCGGGGCTCACCCAGGGCGCGGCGGCGTTCACCCAGGTCATGGACGGCGGTGGGACTCATGTCACCAAGTACGGCGTGGCGGAGCAGGAGCGGCTGGAGGCCGGATTCGAACCGGAGGAAATCAGCGTCTCGGTGAATCTGGCGAAGGCCCGAGTTGTCGCCGCGCGGCGCGAGGGTTCGTGACTGGTGTGAACGCCTCGGGGCGCTTCGTCGCCCCGGAGGACGTAAAGACGGTCGCCACTCTGCTCCAGCGCTCCGAAAGCATCCTCGAGTCACAAGTCCGGGGCCATAGCATGGGCCCAACCCTTCCCGACGGCGTTCACGTCCGCATCCAGTGTGGAACTGGCAAAGTGCGCCAACCTGGCGCTGTGGTCACCTTCCTGACCGAGCCGGGCCTGGTCACCCACCGGGTCGTCGCGTGCCGGCGCGGCCACGTGCTTACCCGCGGAGATGCGACCGGCGCCTGCGATCCCCCGGTGCCGCTGGATTGTGTCCTGGGGACTGTCGACGCGTGCCGGGTGGGGACTGACTGGCTTCCGGTCCCCGGGCCGCCACGGCGGTCGCTCGCCGGCCGATTCGGCTCGGCCCTGAGTCTCTTCGCCGTCCTGGCCGCGCTGGCGGTCCATCCCCGCCTGGCCAAACGCGTGGCGGTGTGGGGATTTCGTTTTCGAGACCGGTTCGTGCCGTCCGCCGCCCATGAGTCCTGATCAGGCGCTGCTGCTTGATCTGCTCGGCCGCTCCCCGGCCGCCGCACTGCACGCCACTCCCGCCGACCTCGAAGGTGCGCTTCGCCTCGCCACTCCAAACCTGCGGCCTTACCTGCACTGGCAATTGGAGTCGAGTGGCCTCATCGAACGGCTTTCGAGTGTGATGGTCGCGGATCTCGGCGCCGCCCGGCGCGCGAGCATCCTGATGCACCTCCAGCGTCGGGCGGCGTTCAAACGCATCGCCACGGCATTCGAAGAGCGGGGTCTTCGGGTGATGGTGGTCAAGGGCATGGCGCTGGCGCACCTCGCTTATCCCGAGGCCGCGCTGCGGTCGATGAGTGACATCGATCTCTGGGTCAATCCCGCCGATCTCCCGGCCGCCGACCTGGCGCTCAAGGCCGCGGGCCTCGATTACCCGGCGCGCACTCACGCCGGACTCCAGTTGCCGACCGCTGAGGAAGCGCTCGCGGAACGGAGCTATGAGGTACCCGGCACGCCGGTGCTGGTAGAGATGCACGGCGCGCTCAAGTCGTATGCGGCGCTGAGCGCCCAGCGACTGGAGTTGATCTGGCGACGGAGCCAGGTCACCGAGCTGGACGGGATACCGGCGCGGGTACAGCATCCCGAGGACCTCCTGCTTCACCTGTGCCTCCACGCGGCGGATCAGCATCGTTTCAGCCTTGGCCTCAGTCCGTTGCTCGATGTTCATCGCGCCGCCACCCGGTGGCACGACGCGTTCGATTGGCCGGCGATGATCGCCGACTGGTCCGCCCTCGGCGTCAGCGCATGGATGTACCTGGTCCTCAAGGTCGCGCGCGACCTGCTCGGCGCCCCGTTACCGGACCGGTTCTTTCGCACGATGAGCGCTCCGTCCGCGCTTGAGGAGTTGGAGGCGCTGGCCCAGGAACAGATATGGCAACCCGCCGGTCACCTGCCACCCGCGCTCGAGCGGTGGTATGGTGCCCCCTCCCGCGCGGGTTGGATATGGCATCGCCTGGGAGCGTACACCACCCGCGAGCCGGGGACGCCGTGGTGGCGGCAGGGAGGAGTCATGGGGCGCCGCCTCGTCCACGACCTCGCGGTCAAGGCGCCTCGCTATGTCCGAGGCTGGATGGATGGGCACCTTCGGGGTGCCGAGCTCCATGAACGCGCCTCGCTCGCCCGTGGCCGGCAGCGGTTGGGGGAGCTGATTGCGGATGAGGAAGGGCCAAAACACTGGCGAAGACCGCCGGTCTAAGTTATTCTCTTATATCGGTTTCCAACTTGTAGCCTCGCCTCATCCAAGCGATCGACCGGCATCCATTAATGGCCTCTCCCGCCTGCGCCCGCTGCGGTCAGCCCATCACGCCTGGAGCGCGATTCTGTACCCGGTGCGGCTCTGATGTTTCGGGTGAGCAGGGGAACGTGGCGACCGCTCGGATGCCGTCCATGCCGGTGGACGAGGGGATCGACATCCTCCGCCGCGCCACCATCGGGGAATACGAAATCCTGACCGAGCTGGGCCGCGGCGGCATGGCGACCGTGTACCTGGCGCATGAAATCTCGCTGGACCGGAAAGTGGCCATCAAAGTGATGGCCCCGCAGCTCATGTTCGGCGAAGGCATGGCCGAGCGGTTCCGCCGGGAAGCACGAACCGCCGCCTCGTTGAGCCACCCCCACATCATCCCGATTTACGCGGTCAAGGAAGCGGGACGGGTACTGTTCTTCGTAATGAAGTTCGTCGCCGGGCGCCCGCTCGACGATATCGTCCGGCAGGTCGGTCCGCTCCCCATCCCCATGGCGCGTGCTATCCTCTCGCAGGTCGGGGGCGCGCTGGGATATGCCCACCGGCGCGGCATCATCCACCGCGATATCAAGCCCGCCAACATCATGATCGACGACGAAGGCTGGTCCGTCGTCACCGACTTCGGCATCGCCAAGGTCGCGGAAACCCAGGGCCTGACCATGACCGGGGTGGCCGTGGGTACGCCGAGTTACATGAGCCCCGAGCAGTGCGCGGCCAAGGAAGTGACGGGGCGCAGCGACCAGTACTCGCTCGGCATCGTCGCCTACGAGATGATCACCGGGAAGCAGCCGTTCGTCGCGGACACGGCCATGGCGATCATGTGGCAGCACTTCAACGATCCGCCCCGGCCGCTGCGTGAGCTGCGCCCGGATTGCCCGCCCGATCTGGAGCGCGCGGTCCTCCGGATGCTGGAGAAACAGCCGGACAAGCGCTGGCCCAGCATCGAGGACGCCAACGCGGCGATCGGCGCCACGCCGCTCTCCCACGACGATCCCATCCGGCTCCAGATGGTTGGGCTCGCCAAGACCAGTCTCAACCAGCGACTGCTGGACGAGATGAAGACGCCCACCAGCCTGGTCCCGCCGACTCGCTCCTCCGGCAAGCAGGGTACCGAGGCCATCCCGGCCGTGGGCTCGGTCGGCGTCTCGCCCCGGAGCGTAAACCTCTCCGCCGGCGAAACCATCCAGCTCACCGTGGTCGTGCAGGATACCGGCGGTGACACGGTGGCGGGCCGCGCGGTGAAGTGGTCAACCGAACGCCCCGCGATCGCCACGGTATCCGATTCCGGAATGGTGACCGCCGTGACGCCCGGCGAGGCGGTCATCAGCGCCAGTTGTGAAGGGCAGACCGGCGGATGTCAGATCACCGTTACCCAGGTGCCGGTTTCCGCGGTGGTGGTAACGCCACCCAACAGTTCGATCCAGGCTGGAGCCACGCTGCAGCTCAGCGCGACGATCAAGGACTCGCAGGGCAGGATCATCACCGGCCGCGAGATCACCTGGAGCTCCAGCGCTCCCGCCCTGGCGGCGGTGTCCGGCAGCGGACTGGTGACCGGTGCGATCGCCGGGTCCGCCCGGATCACCGCCATGTGCGAAGGGAAGACCGGCAGCGCGAGCCTTTCGGTCACCGAGGCCCCGATGGCGGCGGTGAGCGTTGCCCCGGCCAATCTCAGCCTGGAGGTAGGTCAGAAGGGCGAGTTGAAGGCGACCGTCAGCGACACCAACGGCAAGGCGATGAATAAGCCGGTCTCCTGGAATTCCCGGAACCCGGCGGTGGCCACCGTTGGAGCCGGCGGAACCGTGATCGGAACCGGCGACGGCAAGGCCGAGATCGTGGCCACCTGCGAAGGCAAATCCGCGACGGCCAGCGTGACGGTGACACCGGCTCCGGTCGCCTCGGTGGCTGTGACACCGCCGGCGCTGGACCTCGAAGCCGGCGCCAGCGTGCAGCTTACGGCGGTGAGCAAGGATGCCAGGGGCCATGAGCTGCCGGGCCGCCCGGTCGCGTGGAGCTCCAGCAAACCCTCGGTAGCCGCGGTGAACAACGGCCGCGTCACCGCCGTCGCCGCGGGCATCGCCGTCGTCGTGGCGACGGTCGAAGGCAAGCGAGCGACAGTGGACGTGAAGGTGACTGCGGTTGTAGCGGTGCCTGCGCCGCCGCCACCCGCTCCACCCAAGCCGGCTCCACAGCCGGCTCCGCCGCCGCCAGTGCAGGATCTCCCGACTCAAAAACTGCCGGCCCATGTCTCCGAGCCCGCGCTCAAGACCGCCGCGCCGCCTCCACCCGCGCCGGCAATCGTCGAACGAAAGAGCTCCCGGCTGCCGCTGATTCTCGCCGTCCTGGCGGTGCTCGTCGGGATCGGGGTGTGGAAATTCGGACCCTGGGGCAAACCGAAGATTGAAGGCACCGTCGCCGTCGCACTGGTGCCGGCCCCGGCTTCGGAGACCCTGAATGTCGGGGACTCGCTCCCGATGAGCGCCGTGTTCAAGGACGCAGAGGGGAACCCGGTGGAAGCGGACCGCGGAGTCACCTGGACGTCGGACAATCCCGGCGTCGCGGTCTTGAGCGGGAACTACGTGAAGGCGGTCGGCGGCGGCACCGCGACGGTGATCGGCGATTCCCGGGGACTCCGGGGCACGGCGATCATCACGGTGAGCGGAGCAGCGATAGCCGGCCGGGTGCCGGTGGCGACCGTTGTCCTCGGCACGGTGTCGCGGAGCCTGACCGACGGCGAATCAGTACAGCTCGCTGCGTCCACCCGGGACGACAAGGGCGCGGCGCTCGACGGCCGGCCAGTGAACTGGAGCTCCAGCAATCCCGCGGTGATCGAGGTGTCTCCCACCGGGCTTGCGGTGGCCAAGTCGGACGGTAGCGCCACCCTTACGGCGACCAGCGAAGGCAAGAGCGCCACGGTGGACCTCACCGTCGCGCCGGCCGCGGTCGCCCTGGTGGCGGTGACGCCGTCCCGGGTTTCCATGGAAGTGGGCGAAAAGGTGAAGCTGAATGCGGAAGCGCGGGACGCGCGCGGCAACGTGCTGGCCCAGCGGCCGCTGGCCTGGACCAGCAGCAAGGACGCCGTGGTGACGGTGGGTGCCGATGGCAGCGTAAGTGGCGTGGCGGTGGGCACCGCGACCATCTCGGTGGAAACCGGTGGGAAGCGGGGTAGCGCGTCCATCACCGTGGTGACCAACCGGGTGGACGTCGCCACCATCATCATCAGTCCAGCGGGTGGCCAGCTGGCGGTGGGTGACAAGGTCCAGCTCGATGCTCAGCTCAAGGATGCGCGCGGCACCCTGATCAAGGATCGCACGCCGAGCTGGAGCTCCAGCAACACCGACGTCGCATCGGTTTCTCCCGCCGGACAAGTGACCGCGACCGGCCCCGGCAGCGCGACCATCACGGCGAGCAGCGACAACCAGCGCGCGACCGCGCGGATTGACGTGGCCGCCGCGGCAGTCGGCAGCCTGGTGCTGACCACGCCTCCGACTTCGATGCCGGCCGGCGAAACGTTCCAGCTGGGAGGCACCGTGCGCGACATGCGGGGTGGCCTCCTCCTGGATCGGACCATCGGCTGGACCAGCAGCAACTCGCGGGTGGCGACCGTGACCCCGGCCGGGCTCATCGCGGCGGTGGCTCCTGGCACCGCCCGGATCACGGGAAGCGTCGAAGGCAAGACCGCGTCGGTCACCATTACCGTACCGGTGCCGGCGGCCGTGGTGACAACCGTTGCCATCGCCCCTTCGAGCGCCGCGCTTGACGTCGGCGAAAGCGCCCAGCTTACTGCGGTGCCCCAGGATGCCCGGGGTGGCGCAATGGAGCGGCCGGTCACCTGGTCCTCCAGTAACGCCGCAGTCGCGTCGGTTTCCCGTACCGGCCTGGTGAGCGCCATCGCCGCGGGCAACGCGACCATCACCGCGGCCAGCGACGGGAAGAGCGCGACGGTTGCCGTGACTGTCACCGCGAAACCAGGGCCGGACATCAGCGGCGGCAACCCGCCTAACAACAACACCGGGGCTGGAGCGATCGCCCGGGGCTCGCTGGTGGCCGGTGGCGCCATCAGCTGCGGGCTGGTGTCGGGCGGTTCGCTGGCATGCTGGGGCGCCGGCAATTCCACCCCGACCATCCTGGGCGATCAGCGGTTCACCCGGCTGGCCGCCGGGATCGCCCATGTCTGCGGCCTCACCAGTTCGGGAGAGGCGTGGTGCTGGGGACTGAACGGAAAGGGCCAGATCGGCGACGGGACCACCAACAATTCACGGGCGACTCCGGTCGCGGTTGTCGGTGGACTTTCGTTTCGGGTGATTCGTGCCGGCGGGGCCCACACCTGTGCCCTCACCGGCGCCGGCAAAGGCTATTGCTGGGGCGACAACAAGGTCGGCCAGCTGGGAGACGGCAGCACCAGCGGCCGCACCCGGCCGGTGCCGATTCCCGATCTCACGTTCACCGATATCGCTGCCGGGGCCAATCACAGCTGCGGCATCGCAACGAACGGCAAAACCTATTGCTGGGGCGACGGGTTCTCGGGCCAGCTGGGCTATGGCCAGCTCAGCACCGAGTCATCTCCCACCGAAGTGAACACCGGTGTGGTGAAATTCACCCGGATATACGCCGGGGGCGATCACAGCTGCGCGCTGACCGCGGCCGGGAAAGCCTATTGCTGGGGAGATAACCGGGCCGGGCAGGTGGGCGACGGCAGCGGCACCGACCGGACCCAGCCGGTCGAGGTGCAGACCACCGCCTCGTTCGAGGAGCTGAGCCTGGGCGCCGGCCACACCTGCGGGCGGACCGGCGGCGGTGCCATTCTCTGCTGGGGCGCGGGCGGCAAGGGACAGTTGGGCACCGGCGGACGGGGCAACCAGAACAAGCCGGTTCGAGTGGCGGGGGACGGCCCCTTCATTTCGGTGTCCGCCGGCGGGGCCCACACCTGCGCGGCCACCGCGACCCAGGCGTTCTGCTGGGGCGAAAACATTCGGGGCCAGCTCGGGGATGGAACCATCATCCCGAAGCCGGCCCCGACTGTGGTTTTGGACGCCAACCAGCCAACTAATTGAGGGGATTGAGGGGATTGAAAACTAAGTCCCGTCAATCCCTTCAATCCCTTCAATCTTCAATCCCTTCACTCCCCACAATCTTTAGTGCGATAACGCGATCGGCACGCCCACCGTAACAACCAAGTCAGCCTGCGTTACTCCCTCATAGAGCGAAGCTGATCCGTCTGGATCAAACGAATAAATGCTGGCTTCAGCGGTGAAAGTAAGTGCCAGCCGGGAAGTGATTGCGGCGTGCGTCCCGACACCGACGACGGCGCCGATGTCGTTCCGGGAGGAGGTGGACTGATCCCTCCACGCAGTTCCGGAGTGTCGGACGTAGGTCACACCGGCAATGCCCCAGACGTTGGGGTGACCGGGTTTGAACAGCAGGCGACCACTCGTGGTCAGCACGACGCCAGATACGCTGGTCGCGCAGTCGAAGAGTTCATCGTTGGTGTCAACGCACGAATCGGCGATGCGCAGGACCACGTTGCTTCGGGAGAACCCTACCGCGCCTTCGGCGGACAGGTGAGGATTTAGCGGGATGCTTACTCGCGCACCGAACACCGCGGTAGCGGCTTGGGCAACCGTAACCTGGCGTCCAACCTCGTCATCGGCAGCGACGTAGCTTGCGAGCGAATGGAAACTGCCGATGTACGGAGTGATTGTTCCACTTTGAGCGACAGCCACCGGGCCGGTCAGCGCAAACCCTGTCAGGACGAGGGAAATCCGGACACTGCCAGCCGCGCTGACCGAGTGCAGTCGATCCCGTTTGCCCCGTACCCGTTGCGAACAGACTGGATACAAGTCTAATGCGTCAGGCTGATCGGCACGCCGATTGATACAACCAGGTCAGCTTGAGTAGTCTTCTTGAGGAACCCTTGCGAAGTGTCGTTAGACTTGTCGGGGTCAAAAGAATAGACGAAAGTCTCAGCATTAATGACGAGGGCAAAGCGGGGCGTGACAGCCGCCCGGAGACTGAAACCGACAACGCCACCGATGTTGGTTAGTTTCTCGTTGACAGGAAAATCCCAGGCGTCACCGCCATGATGCACGGCGGCAATGCCACCGATAAGACTGAGGTTGCTCCGGCGGGGACGGTAGGCAGCTCGCACGCTGCCGGTAATGACGTTCCCGGTAAGATTGGTTGACAAGTCCAGGCCCTGAGCAATGGCGTCCTTACCCACGAGCCGCACGTCGCTCGAGAGATACCCCGCTTGTCCCTCGATCGAAATGGTGGAACTGATCGGAACGCCAATCCTGGCGCCAAACATTACGGTATTGGTCTGCTCGACTGTAAACCGAGCAGTACCGCTGCCGCCGAATACGGCCAGGTCCACGTCGGAATCGAACATCTTAGTTAGTCCGTAGAAGCTGCCCACGTACGGCGTGAAGGTGATCCCCTGGGCCTGGGCCGAGCGGGGAGTGAGAGTGCCGGCCAGGGCCAGCCCCGCCAGAACCGCGGATGTCCGGACAAACCAGTTACCTCTGGTCACAAAACCTCCCAGCGATGAGATGGATAAACGGGGTACCAAGCAGCGGAGCAGGCAGTACCATACCCTACGCTCGGGCGGGGCGCAATGCTTTTCCGCCTGCCCCTCCCCGGGAGTGCTGGTGTCGCTGAAATCCGCTGTTGGAGAGGGTCCTCAAGCGCCCGACACCGCCTTGATCAATCGATACCAGAACGTCACCGCGTCATGAAACTCCTTCACGCCAATCCGCTCGTCCCGGCCGTGGATCCGGATGTCGTTGGGATCTTCGAACACGGCAAAGGTTCCATAGGTCGGGATCCCCGCGTTCCGGACGTAGGCTCCATCGGTCGCGCCGGTGGACATCTCCGGCACCACGACCGCGCTGGGCCACATATCCTTTGCAATCGCCTCGATCGGCTGCATCAGGTCGGCCCGGAGCGGTGACGCCGGGCTGGGCGTGGCGGGGTCCGCGACGCTAAAGTGTATGGCGGTGTCGGCCACCACGCGGCGCAGCACCGCCTCCACGCTATCCTGCGAATCGTCCGGCACCATCCGGCAGTTGACGGTCGCGCGGGCAAGCTGGGGCAGGGCGTTGTCGGCGTGACCGCCGAAGAGCCGGGTGGCGACGCAGGTGGTACGCATGATGGAATTGAAATAGGGCTCCCGGGAGAGCCGCGCGGCGGCCGTCGCGCTTCCTGTCCGGGCCACGGCCCGCATGTCTCGGGCGACGGAGGGCGGCTGGTTGACCGCCGCGCGTTGCAGAAAGGTGCGGCTGGTGGCGTTGAGCCGTACCGGAAAGCTGAAGCGGGAGAGCCGGCCCAGGCCCGCGGCCAGCCGGTAGATCGCATTGTCCGGTTCCGGCAAGGAGCTGTGACCGCCCTTGTTGCGCACCTCGAGATTGAACGTGAGGTACACCTTCTCCGCGGTCTGTACCACGAACGTCACCGGCTTGTTGTCCCGGTATTCGCCGCCTCCCGCATCGGCATTGAGGGCGTACTCGGCGTCCACCAGGTCACGGTGCTCTTTCACCAGCTTCTGAATGCTGGTGCTGGTGGTCTCCTCGTCGCCGGTGAGGGCGATGATCAGGTCCCGGTCCGGAACAAACCCTTCCTGCTTCAGCCGGATCAGGTTGGCCACCAGCATGGCGACACCCGCCTTGTCGTCGCTGCTGCCCCGGCCGTAGTAGTACCCGTCCCGCTCCAGGAAGGTGAACGGATCGACCGTCCAGTCCTCCCGTCGGGCGCCCACCACGTCCAGGTGGGCGATCATGAGGATCGGCTTCGCGGTTCCCCGTCCCCGGTAGCGGGCGACCAGGCTGAAAATGCCGGGATCCAGCTCCAGGACCTGGATGTCAGAGTCCGGGATTCCGGCCGCGAGCAGCCGCTGTTTCATCGCCTGGGCGGCGAGGTCGGTGTGACGGGCCGAATCGCTGGTATTGATCTCGACCAGCTGCTTCAGGATGTCACGCTCGACCGTCCGATGGTCCGGAGTCTGGGCCAGCAAACCGGAGGGCAGGGCCAGGGCAAGCGACAGGATGGCGACGATGCGCATGAAGATTCAGTGAGGTGATGAGTGGGTCAGCGACTGCGATTCCGGAGGGTGCCCAGGACGGTGCTGATCAACAGGTCGGCCGAGACCGGTTTCTGCAGGTAAGGTTGGGTCAGGGCGGGCCCCGAATCGGGGAACTCGGTTTCCCTGGGGTGTCCCGAGATCCAGATCGTGGCGATATCGGGATAGCGGATCTTCAGATGTTCGACAAATTCTCGCCCGCCCATCACCGGCATCACCAGGTCCGTGATGACCAGGTCGATTCCTCCTCCGGCCTGGGCGAGGCATTCCAGCCCCTCCTTGCCATTCGACGCTTCAACCACGTGGTACCCTTCCGCCCGCAGCATCCGGGTAACCACCGCGCGAACCTGCCGGTCGTCGTCCACCACCAGGATGCGACCCTGACGGATCCCTTCGGGCTGAAGGGGGACGCCGGGCGGATCCGCCCGGGTGGGGGCCGGGGCCAGCGGGAGCAGAATGGTGATCGCGGTGCCGTGTCCCACGGCGCTGTTGATCTGGAGGTAACCCTCGCTCTGGGAGACGATGCCCTCAACGGTGGCGAGACCGAGGCCGGTACCGCGTCCGATTTCCTTGGTGGTGAAGAATGGCTCGAAGACCCGGCCCAGGTGCTCTGCAGCGATGCCTTCGCCCGAATCGGAGATTCGCAATTGGGCATAGGCCCCCGGTTCAACCAGGGCGCCCGTCCGATCCATCATTTGCTGGGGGCCCACCTCCAGGGTATCGGTCTGCACCAGGAGCTGTCCGCCGCCCGGCATCGCGTCGCGGGCATTGATCACCAGGTTCAGCAGCACCTGGGCAAGCTGGGTTCGATCTGCCCGCACCCACTTGGGCCCGGGTGATGATTCGCGGTGGATTTCGATGTTGCTGCCGATCAGTCGCTGCAGCAGGGGCTCACTATCCTGGACGATGGCATCCAGGTCGAGCGCTTCCGGGGTCAGCACCTGTTGCCGGGCGAAGGCCAGCAACTGCCGGGTAAGGCTCGCCATGCGGTCGGCCGCTTGCTGCACCTGCAGCACGTCCTGACGAATAGCCGGGCTCAGGGTCGGGTCCCGCTCGATGAAATGGATGAACCCACCCAGCGCATGCAGCTGGTTGTTGAAGTCGTGGGCCAGTCCGCCGGCCAGGCGCCCGATCGCTTCCATCTTGGTCGTCTGCCGCAAGGCGAGCTCGGCCGCCCTCTGGACCGTAATGTCGCGCTTGATCGAGGAGGCTCCGACGATTTCGCCGGTCTCGTCGCGGATCGGCGCCACGGAGAGCGAGATGATGATCTCCTTGCCGCTCTTATGAAGTCGAGGTGTTTCGTAGTGCGCGATGGTTTCGCCCCGGGCAATGCGGGCCAGGATGGCTGCTTCGTCGGAGTGGAGCCGTTCGGGGACCAGTCGGTAAATCGTGCTCCCGATCATTTCCTGGGCGGTATATCCGAAGATCCGCTCCGCCGCCGGGTTCCAGCTCAAGATCCGGCCATCCAGCGTCTTGCTGATGATGGCATCGGCGGAGGAATCGATGATCGCCGCGAGTCGCGCCGCGGCCAGACTACGGTCAGCCGGAGACCGATTGGTGGGACTGGACATGGATGCCAAGCTATCGGATCGCCGGGCAATCCACAACGCGGCAATCCCTTATCTTTGGGCCATGTTGCTCCGCCGTTTCGAGGAACACTTGCAGAGCCTGGCCCCGCCGCGCGGGGCCCGAGTCCTGGTGGCCGTTTCCGGCGGCCCCGACTCTGTTGCATTGCTTGATCTGCTGGTGGCGGGCGGTGCGGCTCACCAGTGGGAACTCGTGGTAGCCCACGTCGACCATGGGATTCACTCCGAAAGCGATCGCATCGCCCGGATGGTGGAGTCGCTCGCGGCCTCGTATGGCTTGGAGTTCCAGAACCGCCGGCTCCAGCTTGGCCCCGGGACCTCGGAGACCGACGCGCGAGCGGCGCGTTATGCCGCCCTTGAAGCCATGCGAATTGAGCAACACGGGGACTGGATTGTGACCGCCCATCATGCCGACGACCAGGCCGAGACGGTGTTGCTTCGTGTGCTGGGCGGGACCGGCCCCGCCGGATTGGCGGCGATGGCCGCGGTGCAAGGTTCGATTGTCCGGCCGCTCCTGCCGTTCAGGCGGGAGGAACTGGCGCGCTACCGGCTTGATCGCAACCTCCAGGCGTGGGAAGATCCGGCCAACCGAGACCCGCGGCACCTCAGATCCTGGGCTCGTGGCTCCCTGCTTCCAATCATCCGCGAGAAATTGCCCGACGTAGATGCTCAGCTGCTTCGAGTGTCGCGACAGGCGGGCTTCGAGCGGATCGCGTGGGACCGGGTCCTGGAAGTGATTCCGGAGCTGGGCTGGCGGCCGGAACCGGGGGGTGGTTCCGTTGCTGCGGCCTGTCTCGCCGCCTATGATTCGACTCTGGGAAACGCGCTGCTCCGTGCAGCGGCGCGCCGCGCCGGGCTCACCCTTGGCATCGCGCGCGCGCAACGCGCCATCGAGTTCCTGGCGCAGGCCCAGAGCGGCAGCCGGATGGAGTTGGGCGGCGGATGGACCCTGGAGGTGGAATTCGGCCGGGCCCGATTGCGGGGCGTCAAGACCGCCGAGCCCCTCGTGGAATCATTGGGGTCGGCCCTCATGGTGGTCGGCCCGCTGGGTGAAGCGAATTTCGGCCGCTGGGCACTTCGCTGGCGCCCGGAGCCGGCGCCGGACCAGCAGGCGCGCGACGGACTGGCCGCCTGGTTCATCCCCGGGGCATTGCAGGTCCGGCCCTGGCAGGCGGGCGACAACATCAGGCCGCTCAAGGGTCGCGGCAGCCGCCTGGTGGTGAAGTGTTTTCAGGAGGCGAAGGTGGCTCGGGCCGATCGATCCACCTGGCCAGTCGTGCTGGATTCGGCCGGACAGGTGATCTGGGTGCCCGGTGTCTGCCGATCCGAGAACCTGGTACCCCAGCCTGGAGCGCAAGCACTGCGTGTTGACGCTCAGATCACCTGAAGTCCTGCGCCGGACCGGCGGCATTCCGGTCAAGTCGATCGTCTTCGATGAGAAAACGATCGCCGATCGGGTCCAGGCGCTGGGCGACGAAATCACCGCGGCCTACCCGGACGGTCAGCTGCTCGTCCTCGGGTTGCTCAAGGGCAGTTTCATTTTCCTGAGCGACCTGGTCCGGCGGATCGAGCGGCCCCTCCAGGTGGATTTCCTGGTGGCGGCCTCCTATGGGAACGAAAAGGTGTCAAGTGGTAATGTGCACTTGGTTTACGACCCGGAAACCCAGCTGGAAGGCAAACACATTCTGCTGGTTGAGGATATAATTGATAGTGGAAAAACGCTGACCCGTTTGACCACGGTGTTACGAGCTCGTGAGCCCCGGAGCCTTGCAATCTGCGCCCTGCTGGACAAGCAGATCGCGCCGAGTCCGCCGACCGAACTTCGGTTCGTCGGGTTCAAGGCTCCCCCGGCGTTTCTGGTGGGCTACGGATTGGATCACGCGGAGAACTACCGGCACCTCCCGTTTATCGCGGATTTGGAGTAAATGGCCGAACGAATACCCCCCAGACCCCCGGGGACCAATTGGGGATCCTTGAGTAAGAACCTCGCGCTCTGGGTGCTGGTCGCCCTGCTGGCGATGGCGCTCTTTCAGATGATGCGCCGCCAGGGGAGTCCGTCCCAGGAATTCACCTATACCGACTTCAATCGGGAGTTGGGCAAGAACAATATTGCCCGGGTTGAGGTGATCGACGGCAAGCGCCTGCAGGGCGATTTCCGGAGCCCGGTGGTGCAGGGCGGCACCCCGGCCGAGCGGTTCACCGTACTGCTTCCCATCAAGGACAGCGAAGACTTCCTCAAGCGGATCGAGGACGCCGGCGTGCCCATTTCGGCCAAGGAGCCGAAGGGGGGCCTGACGACGATCATCATCGCGGCGCTTCCCTGGATCGTCATCCTGGGCTTGTGGTTCTTCCTGCTGCGCCAGCTGCAGGCCGGCGGCAGCCGCGCGTTTTCCTTTGGGAAATCCAAGGCGAAGCTGCTATCCGGCGACACGCCCAAGATCACGTTCGCCGACGTGGCCGGCGCCGACGAGGCCAAGGTCGAGTTGCAGGAGATCATCGAATTCCTGAAGGATCCCCAGAAATTCACCCGGCTGGGCGGGCGTTTGCCCAAGGGCGCCCTGCTGGTGGGACCTCCGGGGACCGGTAAGACGCTCCTCGCAAAGGCGGTCGCCGGCGAGGCCGGTCGCCCCTTCTTCTCGATGTCCGGGTCCGACTTCGTCGAGATGTTCGTCGGCGTCGGCGCCAGCCGGGTCCGCGATCTCTTCGAGCAGGGCAAGGCCCATGCGCCGTGCATCATCTTCATTGATGAAATCGACGCGGTGGGTCGCCATCGCGGCGCCGGCCTGGGGGGCGGGCACGATGAGCGGGAACAGACTCTGAATCAGCTGCTGGTCGAAATGGACGGGTTCGAGTCCAACGACGGCGTCATCCTGATCGCGGCCACCAACCGGCCCGACGTGCTGGATCCCGCGCTGCTCCGGCCCGGCCGTTTCGACCGCACCATCGTGGTCGACGCGCCCGACGTGCGGGGCCGGGAAGGGATTCTCCGGGTTCATACCCGGAAGATTCCGCTCGCGGCCGATGTCCGGCTCGACATCCTTGCCAAGGGCACGCCCGGCCTGGCCGGCGCCGATCTCGCTAACCTGGTCAATGAATCCGCGGTCCTCGCGGCCCGGCGTAACAAGTCGCTGGTGGACATGTCGGATTTCGAAGACGCCAAGGACAAAGTGATGCTGGGCGTCGAACGCCGGAGCCTGGTGCTGACCGAGGACGAACGCATCCTGACGGCGTACCACGAGGCGGGTCACGCCATCGTGGCGATCAAGACGCCGGGCAGCGATCCGATCCACAAGGTCACGATCGTTCCCCGGGGACGCGCGCTGGGCCTCACCGCGTCGCTGCCCGAAGTCGACCGCCACAACTACACCAAGGAATGGCTGATCGGAAACCTGGCCATGTTCTTCGGCGGCCGGGTCGCCGAGGAGCTGGTCTTCGGTCCCGAGAAAGTGACCACCGGCGCCGGCAACGACATCGAGCGCGCCACCGGTCTCGCCCGTCGCATGGTCACCCAGTTCGGCATGAGTGACCGGGTCGGCGCCATGTCGGTGGGCGACCGGGAGCAGGAGATCTTCCTGGGTCGCGAGTTCGCTTCCCGGCGCGAAGTCTCCGAGCGCACGGCCGAGATGGTGGACGACGAAGTGAAGCGGCTGATCGACGAGGCGTATGAAAAGGCCCGCAATCTTTTGAGCGAGAACCGCGAGCTGCTCGATCGCATGGCCGCCGCGCTGCTGGAGCGGGAAACCCTCGATCGGGACGACGTGGACCTCGTCGTCGCCGGGAAGCCGCTGCCGCCGCGGCCGCTGCCTCCCCCGCCGACGCCGGCGCCCATGCAGGCCTCCCCGGGGAAACCGGAGTCCGCTCCCATGCGGCCCCCGGTGCTGGGAACTCCACCGCCCGAACCGTCCGGCGCGTGAACGCGCGGCGTCTCGCGGCGCATTCGCCGCGGGCGGTGCGCGATGCGTTGCTACGCCACGGATGGGACGCGGTCAAGGCGGATGCGGCGGCGGGTAGCCTGGACCCTGTGGTGGTTCTGCTGGAGGACCTGGCCCCCGAGACAATCGAGGCGCTGGTCCGCCATAATCGACAACTCGGGCTCGATCTGCTGACCGGCGAGGGGTGGGTGCTCCTCGCCGGTTCCCGTTCCCGGCTCGGAGTATTCGCCCGGCCCTGGACCTTGCCGTCTGAGCTGGTTGACCTCGGCACCGCGGTCGGGCAGGCGCTTCCCGCAGACCCGCCGGAGCAGTGGCACACCGCGCGGTTCCCCATTCGGCTGGACCACCCGATCCTGTTCGGCATCCTGAACGTGACTCCCGACAGCTTCAGCGACGGAGGGAGCTTCGCAGACATCGATCTCGCCCTGGCTCATGCCGCCCGGCTGGTAGAATCCGGCGCCGACATCATTGACGTGGGTGGGGAATCCACCCGTCCCGGTGCCGAGCCGGTGAGTGCCGAGCGGGAGCTCGCCCGGGTGATTCCGGTGGTAAGTGCGCTCGTGCGGGAGCACCCGACGCTTCCAATTTCGGTGGACACGGTCAAGGCGGTGGTGGCCGAGGCCGCGCTCGACGCCGGCGTCACCATCGTCAATGACGTATCCGGGCTCCGGCTCGACCCGGCCATGGGGTCAGTGGTTGCCCGGCATCGGGCCGGCCTCGTGGTGATGCACTCCCGGGGCGGAGTGCACGAGATGGCCCGCACCGAACTGGGTGAGTACGGCCCCGATCCCGTGGGCGTCATTATCGGGGAGCTGGGCCGCGCCCTGAAGCAGGCGCTCGCCCTGGGCGTGGCTTCCGAAGCCGTCGTCCTGGATCCCGGGCTCGGTTTCGCCAAGACGGCGGAGCAAAGCCTGCTGGTGCTCGACCAGCTGGCCTCGTTTGTCGCGCTGGGCCATCCGGTGATGGTTGGTCCTTCGCGCAAGCGTTTCCTGGGCGTGGCGCCCGGGCGCCCGGTGGCGGACCGGGATCGCGCGACCGCGGCGGCCTGCGTCGTGGCATACCAACGGGGCGCCCGGCTCTTTCGGGTCCACGATGTCGCCATCGCGCGCGCAGCGCTGGCGCTGGCTGCGGCGGTGCAGGGTCCCTGATTACGTTTCACCCCCAACTCTCTCCCCACAGTTCATGACCACCGGCAATTCCGAACGACCGCCGTATCTGCTGGCTCTGCTTGCCTTCGCGCTGGTATTGCTGGGATATGTCGTGAGCCTGGCTCCCACGGTCACCTTCTGGGACGCCGGCGAGTTCATCTCCGCCGCCAAGACCCTGGGTATCCCGCATCCACCCGGCACGCCGCTGTTCGTGTTGCTGGGTCATGTCTGGGGCAAGGTCATGCCGTTCAGCGACTACGCCTATCGGACCAACCTGATGAGCGCGACCTTCAGCGCGCTCGGCGCGGGATTCTTCTTCCTGGTGGTCCACGAGATTCTCTCCCGGGCCACCGCAGATCTCCCGGCTGGCCGGGCCCGGTTTCTTCGGGTGGGTGGCGCGCTGGCCGCCGCGGTGTGCGGGGCGTTCACCTTCACCAACTGGCAGAACTCCAACGAGACCGAGGTCTACGCGGTTGGCACCTTCATGTCGGCGGCGATTTGCTGGCTCGCCATGGTGTGGCGCCGGCAGCGAGGCCAGGACCGGGCTCCGCGAACCCTCTGGCTGGTGCTGTACATCGCGGGCCTCTCGATCGGCAATCACCTGCTCACCCTGCTGGTCGGACCCGGCGTCATCCTGTTCATGATGTCCACCCTGCGCCAGGACCCCGCTGCCGACCCGGTCCGCCGGGTACGGGAATGGGCCGAAACCTGGGTGGTGGCCGCGACCTGGGTACTGACCATCGGCATGGGACTCGGCAGCACGATGCTCACCGCGCTGGGCGGGGTCTGTTTCGTCGCCGCGGCGGTCTATGCCTACATGGCGAACGTGGCCCGTTTCGCCATCGTGGCGCTGGCGGTGGCGAGTATCGGGATCACTTCCTACGGATATCTCTACTTCCGGTCCCAGCATCACCCGATGATCAACGAGGCGCAGCCCGACAACTTCAGGTCGTTGCTCGCCGTGATCCGGCGGGAACAGTACCCGCCCCGGACTCCGCTGGACGATCCGACCGAATTGAGCGGGCCGGGCAATCCCGGGCGCAGCCCGGCGTTGATCGTGGAGCAGTTCGCCAACTACTTCCAGTATTTCGATTGGCAGTGGGCCAACGGCATCGTCAGCACGGTCCGCAACCGGGTACCGCTCCGCAGCCTGTTCACCGTGCTGATCTTCCTTCCGCTCGGTCTCCAGGGCTTGCTGCTGCACCGACGGCTGGACCGGGCATCATGGTGGCTGCTCTTCGGCGTCTTCATGGTCACCGGGATCGGGCTGGTCATCTACATGAATTTCAAGCCGGGCTACAGTCTCGGCTTCAAGCGATGGCCGGACACCAGCGACCACGAGGTGCGGGACCGGGACTATTTTTTCGTGGTCAGCTTCATCGTCTGGGGCCACTGGGTGGGCATGGCACTCTGGGGTTGGGCCCGCCGGCTGTTCGAGCGGCTCCGCTCGGCCGTCATCCCGGCGACGGCGGTGTTCGCCATCGGCGCCCTGCCGTTCGTACTCAATTTCGGCGCCGCCCGGCGTAATAATCCGGTTGACAGCCGCCTGGCGGCGGACATGGCGTATGACCTGTTGAACTCGGTCCCGCCCTACAGCGTGATTTTCACCTACGGCGACAACGACACCTTCCCGCTCTGGTGGGCCCAGGAGGTCGCGGGTATCCGGCAGGACGTTACCGTGGTCTGCCTCGCACTGGCCCAGACCGACTGGTACGTCCGCCAGTTGCGGGACAATCCGGTCCGGCCCTTCGACGAAGCCAGCGCACCGCCGTTCTGGCGGGGCAAGGCGGGCCCGCGCCCGACCTGGCCGCTGCACCCGATGACCGACCAGGAGATCGCCCAGGTCACGGCGACGGCCACCAGTTTCCAGCAGCCGAGAGCCATTCCGGTGGGAGCCGGGTTCTACACCCTTCCGGCCAATCGGTATATCAATCCCAACGAGATCGTCGTCGCGCTGATTCTGCGGGAAAACGTCGGCCGGCGCCCGGTGTTCTGGAGCATCACGACGGGTCGCAACTTCAAGGGTCTCGATCCCATGATCGTGCAGCAGGGCCTGGCCTACCGGGTGAGTCCCACGCTTCCGGATACCACGCAACTCGATACCCGCCGGCTGTACGGCTCCTTGCTGGATGTCGCCACGACCGACAGCCTGGCGTGGCATGTCTACCGGTATTCCGGCCTGATCGAGGCAACCGAGCAGCAGATCGATCGCCTGGAGCCGACGGCAAGCGGAATGGCCTATAACGTGGGCCTGCCGTTTACCCAGCTGGCCCTGGCCTACCAGGCGCAGGGGAACCGGGAGCGCATGCTGGCCAACCTCGAGCGCGCCGCCAAGCTGGTGCCCGATCCGAACATCAAGGCAGCGTTGCAGCAGATGCGGCTGGAGCCCTTTCTCGGGACCGACAGCACTCCGGCGGAAACGACAAAGACAAAGGACTAAGTGCAAAGGACTAAGGACTCATATGTCCTCAGTCCTCAGTCCTTAGTCCTTAGGGGGATCCCCAAATGCATATAAGAAAGGCCGGACTGCCTGACTTGGAGCTGGTGGCGCCGCTGTTCGATGCGTATCGCCAATTCTACGGCCAGCCCGGCGACCTGCCGCGGGCCAAGGGGTTTCTCCGGGAGCGGCTGGAACGGGGCGACTCGGTGATCCTGCTGGCGGTCGAGAATGACCGGGGCCTGGGGTTCACCCAGCTCTACCCGCTCCTCTCTTCCATCTCCTGCCGTCCGATCTGGCTGCTCAACGACCTCTACGTGGTCCCCGAGGCCCGCCGCCGGGGTGTGGCCCGCATGCTGATGGATCAGGCCCGGGACCACGCCGTGGAGACCGGCGCTTGCGGTCTGGAACTGGCGACCGCGCACAGCAACAGCCAGGCGCAAAAGCTCTATGAATCCCTGGGATATGAGCTGGACCGGGAGTTCCGCCGTTACGAACTAAGAGTGTAGCGAGTCCCGAATAGCGAGTGACGAGTCTACTGGCGGGTATCGAGCGATGGAGGTGGTTTCCGCGACTCGCTACCCGCTCCTCCTTACCCGCTACTCGCGGTTGTTTGGCGCTGTAACCCCAAGTAAATTCTAAGGCTATGGATTTCTCCGGTCTCCCCGACCGGCTGGCCCTGATCCGGGAAACCATCTCGGCCGGTCAGCAGGCCGGGGGGTGGGCCCATTCGGTCGAGATTGTCGCTGTGACCAAGGGACATGGTCCCGAGGCGGTCAGGGCGGCAGCGGCCGCCGGGCTCATGGCGGTGGGGGAGAACCGGGTGCAGGAGGCGCTGGCGAAGCAGGAGGCTGCGGGAGATCTCCCGGTCCGCTGGCACCTCATCGGTACCCTGCAACGGAACAAGGTGCGCCAAGCCGTTGGCCGCTTTGCGTTGATCCACTCGGTGGACCGTTTCGACCTGGCCCAGGAAATCAGCCGGCGGCTGACCCCTGCAGAACGGCAGCCCGTACTGGTGCAGGTGAACTGCTCCAACGAGCCTCAGAAGGGAGGCGTGGAGCCGACCGGTCTGGCTGACCTGCTCGACCAGGTAGCCGGGTTGCCGGGCCTGGAAGTACGCGGCCTCATGACCATGGCCGCGTTCGACGCCGACACCGGGGAACAGCATCGCGCATTCGGCCTGTTGCGCCGGCTCCGCGACGAAGCGACGGCCCGGGGCCGCTGCGGTTCAGAATTGTCGATGGGAATGTCCGGGGACTTCCGGGTGGCGGTAGAAGAAGGCGCCACCATGGTCCGCGTGGGAACCCTGCTGTTCGGAGAGCGACGCCCATGACCGATGATGCCTTTCATCTGACACCGCACGACGTGCGGGCCCAGGAGTTCCAGTCCGCGGTCCGCGGATACAACCGGGTCCAGGTGGACGAGTTCAAGCTCAGGGTCTCGGAAGAGATCGAGCGCCTGCTCCGGGAGCGAATCCAGTGGGAAGAGCGGCTCAAGAACATGCAGGAGCAGCTCCGCGCCTTCCGGGATCGGGAGCGGGCCATGAACGAGGCGCTGATCGCCGCCCAGCAGCTCCGGACCGACGCCAGGGCCCAGGCCGACCGGGAATCGGAGGCCCAGCTTCGCGAGGCCAGGTCCCAGGCCATGTTGATCATTTCCCAGGCCCAGCAGGACGAGATCGGCATCCGCGAGCGGTCGGATGCCGCGCAACGGCAGTTTGCTTCCTATCTCGCCAATTTCCGCGCGCTGCTCGAACGGCAGCTGGCTGAAGTCGAGGGACTCCAGTCCCACACCCAGGCCATGAACCAGATCCAGACCGAAATGGTTTTGAAGCGACAGGCATGACCGCCGTAGCTCCCTTGAAGGACCTCATTGCCGAAGCGCTCGCCGCCGTGCGGGCACGCACGCGGCTGAACCCGGGCGTAGGAATCATCCTGGGTACTGGCCTGGGCGGTCTTGCCGCCCGGATCAAGGTCGAGTGCGAGATCCCGTACGAGACCATTCCCCATTTCCCGGTGTCCACGGTCGAGAGTCATGCCGGCCGGTTGCTGGTTGGCACCCTCGGCGGCCATACCGTGGTCGCCATGCAGGGCCGCTTTCATCGCTACGAGGGCTACGACCTGCGGCAGGTGACGTTCCCGGTGCGGGTGATGCGCGCGATGGGGGTGAACACCCTGCTCATCTCCAATGCCTGCGGTGGGATGCATCCGCTCTGGGCCGCAGGCGACCTGGTGCTGCTGGCGGATCATATCAACCTGCTGATGGACAACCCGCTGATCGGGCCGAACGACGAGAGCCTGGGTCCCCGTTTTCCCGATATGTCGGAGCCCTACAGCCGGGAGCTGCGCGCCATCGCGCGCGAAGTGGCGAAAGAGCAGAAGACCACGCTCCGCGAAGGCGTGTACGTCGCGGTGCCCGGCCCCAACCTGGAAACCCGGGCCGAGTACCGGATGCTGCGCGCGATGGGCGCCGACGTGGTCGGGATGTCCACCGTGCCCGAAGTAATCGTCGCCATTCACGCCGGCATGCGGGTGCTCGCGGTCTCCATCATCACCGACCTGTGCCTGCCCGATGCGCTGGAGCCGGCCGTCATCGGCAGGATCATCGCCACCGCGCAAAAGGCCGAGCCGGCGCTGACCGATCTCTTCAGCGGGATCGTGGAGCGGGTGGGATGAATCGCTTCCCGGCGTGGCCGTCCGGTACGGCCGACGCAATGGAGAAGGATCTCCTCGCGCTGTGGAAGCGCGAGGGATTGTTTCAGCGCACCCTGGATCACACCAGGGCCGGCGAGCCCTTCGTGTTCTTCGAAGGTCCCCCCACGGCCAACGGCCGTCCCGGGATCCACCACGTTTTCTCCCGTACCATCAAGGACCTGATCTGCCGCTTCCGGGCCATGCAGGGGCGCTCCATCACCCGGATCGCAGGGTGGGATACCCACGGGCTCCCGGTCGAAATCGAAGTCGAGAAGCAGCTCGGGCTCAAGGGCAAGAAGGACATTGAGGCCTACGGCGTCGAGAAATTCAATGCGCTCTGCCGGGAAAGCGTCTTCCGGTACAAGGAGGAGTGGGAGAACCTCTCGGACCGGATCGCGTACTGGCTGGACTACGAGCACCCCTACATCACGTTCAGCAACGACTATGTCGAGAGCGTGTGGTGGCTGCTCTCGAAGCTGTACGAGAAGAACCTGCTGTATCGCGGCCACCGGGTGCTGCCGTACTGCCCCCGATGCGGCACCGTGCTGTCGAGCCATGAACTGGCGCTGGGCTACGAAGACATCGAGGACAAGTCGATCTATGTCACCTTCCCCCTGGAGGACGGCTCCGGCAGGGAACTGGTGGTCTGGACCACGACGCCGTGGACCCTGCCCAGCAACGTGGCCGCGGCGGTGCACCCGGAGCTGGAATACAACACCTACTGGAAGCCGGGGCAGGCCGATCGCAAACTCATCGTCGCCACCTCCCGCGCCGAGAAACTGCAGCAGCTCCTCGGCGCCGCCACGCTGGAGAGCGGAACTCCGTTCCCCGGCTCGACCCTGGTTGGACTGCGCTATACCCGCCCGCTCGACGTCGTTCCCCTTCCGGGTGACGAAAAGCACTCGGTGGTGATCCCGGGAGACTTCGTCACCGCCGAGGACGGCTCGGGCATCGTGCACATGGCGCCGGCATTCGGCTCGGACGACTACGCCGCGGGCAAGGAGCATGACCTGGTCCTGGTTCGCCCGGTGGCGCCGGACGGTACCTTCCAGGGCACGACCTGGCCCGAGCTGGAAGGGAAGCTGGTCACCGCGAAGGAAACCAACGACCTGATCATCCGCCGGCTCAAGGAGGCCGGCCGGCTGGTGGCCGTCGAGCAGCACCGGCATTCGTACCCGCACTGCTGGCGCTGCCAGAGCAAGCTGATCTACTACGCCCGCGACTCCTGGTTCGTGCGCACCACGGCCGTGAAGGAGCGGATGCTCGAGGTGAATAGCGCGGTGGCCTGGCATCCGCCCGAAATGGGCTCCGGCCGCTTCGGCGAGTGGCTGGAAAACAACGTGGACTGGGCGCTCTCCCGCGATCGGTACTGGGGGACCCCGCTACCGGTCTGGGTCTGTGACCAGGACCCGGACCACGTTCAGGTGATCGGGAGTTACGACCAGCTGGCCAAGGCCTGGGGGAAGCCGCTGCCGGCCGATTTCGACCCCCACAAGCCTTACATCGATCGCTACGACTGGGACTGCACGTGCGGCGGGACCCTTCGCCGGGCCACTGAGGTCATCGACACCTGGTTCGATTCGGGTTCCATGCCCTACGCCCAGTGGCACTACCCGTTCGAGCACCAGGCGGAGTTCGCGAGCCATTTCCCGGCGCATTACATCTGCGAGGGGGTGGACCAGACCCGGGGCTGGTTCTACTCGCTGCTGGCGATCGCGGTCACCGTGTTCGACAGCCCGGCCTACCAGAACGTGATCGTGAACGGCCACGTGGTGGATGCCGACGGGCAGAAGATGTCCAAGAGCCGGGGCAATGTGGTCGATCCCTGGGAAGTCATGGCGGAGTTCGGCGCCGACACGATTCGACTCTACCTGGTCGCATCCAGCCAGGTGGGGTTGCAGAAGAGTTTCGATCGTAAGCAGATCCTGCCCAGCGTGGGGAAGTTCACGAATGCGTTCCGGAATACCTACAAGTTCCTCGCCGACTACGCGGGGGACTGGACCCCGGGGCAGGCTGCACTCAACCTGGACCGCTCCGACCGGTGGATTCTCGATCGCCTGGACGTCGCCACCAGGGCGGTGACCGCGTCGCTCGACGACTACGACGTCACCACCGGGACCAAGGAGCTGATGCGCTTCCTGGTGGACGACGTTTCCAACTGGTATGTGCGGATCAATCGCCACCGTTTCTGGGTCGAAGGCACGCCCGATCCGGCCCCGTTGGCGACGCTCCACACGGTGCTGACCACCGTCGCCAGGTTGCTGGCCCCGACCGCTCCCTTCATGACCGACTGGATGCATCGCCAGCTGGCGGGAACTTCGGTACATCTCGCGGGGTTCCCAATACCAGCCTCGAAGACCGGGGACGAAGCCTTGCACCTCGCCATGGATGCGGTGCGCCGGCTCGCTTCGATTGCCCGGGCCGTGCGGGAGCGGGAGGACGTGCGGCTCCCCGTGCGCCAGCCGCTGGCCCGCGCCAAGGTCGCGGTGCCGGCCCAGGTCAGGGGACCGCTCTTCGACGAGTTGCTCGGGCTGTTCAAAACCGAAGTCAACGTGAAGCAGGTGGAAGTCGTGGAGTCGGACACCGACCTCGTGCGGCTGCGTCCCAAGGCGAACTTCCGCTCTCTCGGAAAGCGGTACGGGAAGGACACCCCGAAGGCCGCCGCCGCCGCTGCCGGGCTCTCGCCAGACCAGCTCCATGCCCTGGAGGCGGGGCAGGAAGTCGAATTGAAGGTCGACGGAGCTACCTGGCGCTATCTGCCGGAAGACGTCGTGATCGAGCGTGACGTGGCGACCGACTGGCCGGTGGCGAGCGAGGGACCTTTCGTGGTGGCCCTCGACGCGGCCGTCGACGAGGGCCTGAAGCGGGAAGGTCTGGCCCGGGAGATCGTCAGCCGGGTGCAGCGTTTGCGGCGGGATGCGGACTATCATTACTCCGACCGGATCCGCCTGGCGGTGCGGGGAGACGCCACGGTGGAGTTTGCCGCGTCGACCCACGCGGATTTCATCAAGGAAGAAACCCTGGCCCGGGAGCTGGTCCTGGGAACCTCGCTGCCGGCTCCGGACCTGGAGCAGGCGATGGACATCGACGGTCACCAGGTGACCCTCGCTGTCCGGCGTTACGATAATGGCCGGCCGACACTCGGCACATCAGACCACGAACGGAAGAACACATGAACAAGAAGAACCTCACCCACCTTGAAAAGCGCCTGCTCGAAGAGCGCGCCCGGGTGATGAAAGAACTGGGGTACTACGACGACGCGTTCAACGCGACGCTGCAGTCCTCCGACGGCGACCTGTCCTCCTATTCGTTCCACATGGCGGACCAGGGCACCGACGCCATGGAACGGGAGAAACAGTTCCTCTTCGCTTCGCAGGAGGGCCGCTATCTCTGGCACGTGAACGAGGCGCTGCGCCGGCTGTACAAGACCCCGGACAAGTTCGGCCTCTGTCACCAGTGCGGCGCCGAGATCAACTTCGAGCGCCTCGATGCGCTGCCCCATGCCCGGCTGTGCATTACCTGCAAGGAAAAGGAAGAGGATGCCAAGCGCCGCTGACCGGCGAATCTTCTGGACCGCGATCGTCCTGGTGCTGGTGCTCGACACGGTCACCAAGCTGGTCGCCGAGGCCACGCTGCTCCGCACCGCGGGCGTGTCGGTGTTCGGCGACTGGTTTCAACTTCGCCTGGTGCACAACCCCGGCGCGGCCTTCGGCCTCCACCTCGGGCCGTACTCCCGCTGGATTTTCTTTGCCGTCGCCATCGTCGCGATCATCCTGCTGAACCGGATGTCGCGGAACACGGCGATCGGGGACTGGTTCCGCCAGCTGGCCCTGGGCCTGATCTGCGGCGGCGCGGCGGGGAACCTGGTCGATCGCATCCGGAGTACCCGCGGGGTGGTGGACTTCATCGATATCGGGGTGGGCACCCTGCGCTGGCCGACCTTCAATATCGCGGACGTCGCAGTGAGCTGCGGTGCGGTCGCCCTGGCCATCTCCCTGTGGCGCGAAGACGCGCGGCGGGAACCCGTACCGGAACCGGTGACGACGCCCACCCCGACACCGCCTTGAACTACGTGCAGAGTGCAGAGTGCAGGGTGCAGCGTTCCGGCCCGTCGACAGACCAAACACAATCTTGCACTTGGCACCCTGCACGTCGGTTACTCTGCACCCTGAACTCTGCACCCTGCACGCCGTTCTGTTTGCACCCTGCACCCTGCACGCTGCCCGCTGTTACATGAAACTCGAGTTTTCAATTGCGGCAGAGAGCGTTGGGCGCCTCGACCGCTTCCTCGCCGACCAACTCGCCATTTCCCGAACCCAGGCCGCCCGCCTCATCGCCGACAAGGCGGTGCAGGTGAACGGCACCCTGGCCCGCGCGTCTCGCGCCCTGGCGCGGGGCGACGAGGTCGAGGTCGCCGTGCCGGACGAGAAAGCGACCCGGACCATCCGACCGGCCCAGATCCCCATCACGGTGGTCTTCGAGGACGAGCACCTGCTGGTGATCGACAAGCCGGCTGGCCTGGTCGTGCATCCGGCACCCGGCCATTGGGACGACACCCTGGTGAACGCCCTCGCGGCCCGGGGAACCAACCTGTCGGGCGGCGCCGAGGGGCGGCCCGGCATCGTCCACCGGCTCGACCGCGATACCTCGGGCCTGATGGTGGTCGCCAAGACGGACCTTGCCCACCGCAAACTCGGCGCAGCCATGGCTGCCCGTCAGGTGAGCCGCCGCTATGCCGCGCTGGCCTGGGGTCACCTGGAAACCTCGCCCCTGACCATCGAAGCACCGGTCGGCCGGCATCCACGGGACCGGAAACGGATGACCGTGAGTCCCGCGGGCCGGGTCGCCCGCACCGACGCGTACCTCCTCGCCCGGTTTCCCGTCTGCGAGCTGCTTCGGCTGGAGCTTCATACCGGCCGGACCCACCAGATCCGGGTTCACCTGGCCCACATCGGGCACGCCATCCTGGGCGACCCGGTCTACGGGACCGAGGCAAGCCGGGGCGTGTCAGGGAAGGGGCGGCTGATGGCGCAGCAACTTGCAGCCATGGCCCCGCGACAGGCTTTGCATGCTGCATGGTTATCCTTCCGCCACCCGGCTTCGAGTGCTCCGGTGGAGTTCAGGTCCGAGTGGCCTGCCGATTTGGCTCCTCTGCTGGATGCCGCCTGGGGTTCCGATCCCGTTGCTCAACCCCTGAGTCTTCGGTATCTTGGTTTCTTTGAAGGACATGGCTAACGCGACTCAAGTCTCTCTTGTGCTGTTTGGGGTGGGCGATTTGCTCTGCGCCCTGCCTGTCTCGGCCGTGAGCGAGATCGTTCCGGCCACGGTGGCGACCCGCATCCCGGGAGCAACGGACGGAGTCGAAGGTCTCGTCAATGTTCGGGGTCGGCTGCTCACGGTCGTGGACGGTCGCCGCGTGCTGGGGCGGGAAAGCAGCACCCCTGCGGTGGAACCGTCCATTCTGTTGCTCAAGGTCAACGGTCGTCCCCTGGGCCTGCTGGTGGACGTCGTTCATGATCTGACCCAGGTGGATGCGAGCAGTCTGGAGGAGCGCGGATCGCTGCCCGGCATCGATCCCCGCGTGGTCCGTTCAGTGGGCCGGGTGGACGACAAGATCTTCGTGGTTCTCGATTCCGACGTCGTGCTGGCCCCGGTGTTCGGAGGCTAGAGAAGCTCACCTACGGCAGGAGGAACTTTCGTGGGTCATACGGTGCTCGTATGCGATGACGCGATCTTCATGCGCACAATGATCAGCGATATCCTCGCACAGGCGGGATTTGAAGTAGTGGGCGAAGCGGAGACCGGGCGGCAGGCGGTGGAGAAGTATCGCCAGCTCAAGCCTGACCTGGTCACCATGGACATCGTCATGCCGGACATGGGCGGCATCGAGGCGGTGCGGGAGATCTGCCGAACCGACCCGGACGCGAAAGTCCTGATGTGCAGCGCCATGGGACAACAGGCGCTGGTGGTGGAGGCCATCCAGGCCGGCGCCAAGGACTTCGTCGTCAAACCGTTCCAGCCATCCCGGGTGCTCGAGGCGGTGCAACGCGTCCTTGGCTGACGCGATGGACCTTTCCCGCTACGCCAACCTGTTCCTCGCGGAAAGCCGCGAGCACCTGCAGGCCTGCAACCGGCTCCTCCTGGAGTTGGAACGGTCTCCCCACGGGACCGAGCCGGTGGTCGGCATCTTCCGGGCGATGCACACGCTCAAGGGGATGGCCGCCACCATGGGCTACGCCAAGCTGACCGAGCTGGCCCACCGGACTGAAAACCTGCTGGTGCTGCTGCGGGAGCGGGTGGCTGGGGCCGAGGGTGACATGATCGACCTGCTGTTCCAGGCGGTGGATGCCCTGGAACAGTCGGTGGACGAGGCGGTAGCCGGCCGGGACGAGGCGCTCGATTTTTCCGACTTGCTGGCCCGGCTGGACCAGGCCGCCAAGGAGGCCCAGTCCCGCACCGGCGAAATGCGGGCGGTGCGCTCGGCCCGGCAAACCACCGACGTCGCCGCGATTCCTTCCGCGTCGGGGCGGTTGGTGCGGGTGGCGATCCGCCAGGATGCCGCGATGCGGGGCGGCCGGGCGGCGATCGCGTTGAAACGGATGGAAGCGCTGGGTCACGTCAGCGGCGTGCGTCCCGCGGCGGCGGCCTTCGAAGCCCAGGATTTCGACGGGCGGTTTTCCTTCCGGCTTCACACCGATGTCACCGATCCGGTGATCGAGGCGGCGATCCGGGGCGCGGGAGACGTGGACTCGGTCTCCATCGGCGAAGCGCCGGTGCCGGCGCCGCTGGAGGATCCGTCCACCACCGGCGGCGCTCGCCACATCCGGGTGGATCTCAAGCGCCTGGACTCGCTGATGAATCACATGGGCGAGCTGGTCGTCGCCAAGGGCCGGCTGGCCGAAGTGGTGGCCATGGCGCCGACGCCGGAGCTGGAAGCGGTAAGCGCCCGGATCAACCGCCTGGTCACCGAGATGCAGACCGAGGTGATCGGCTCGCGGCTGACGCCGGTCTGGCAGGTCTTCGATCGCTATCCCCGCCTGGTGCGCGACCTTGCCCGCCAGCTCGGCAAGCGGGTGGACCTGCTCATCGAAGGGGGAGACATCGAGCTGGATCGCGCGATCCTCGATGAAATCGGCGATCCCCTGCTGCACCTGCTGCGCAACGCCGTGGACCACGGCATCGAGTCGCCGGCCGACCGTCGCAAGGCGGGCAAACCGGAGATGGGACGCATCGTCATCGCGGCGGCGCGGGATCGCAGCGGGGTCGCGATCCGGGTTACCGATGACGGGCGCGGCATCGACCGGAAGAAGATCGCCGAGCGGGCCGTGAAAGAAGGAACCATGGAGTCGGTCAATGAGGAACTGACCGACGACGTGCTCCTCCGGGTGATCGGCCGGCCCGGCTTCAGCACCGCGGCCAAGGTGACCGACGTGTCGGGTCGCGGTGTCGGGATCGATGTCGTGCTGACCCGGGTGCGCGCCCTGGGCGGCGCCGCATCCATCGAATCCGAAATCGGCCGCGGCACGACGATTATCCTGCGACTCCCGGTCACCCTGGCCGTGTTGCGGGTGCTGTTGACCCGGGTGGGACAGGAACGCTACGCGGTGCCGCTGGCCCACGTGGCGGAGACGGTGGAGTTCGATCCCGCCAAGGCCACGTCGCTGGGCGGCAAGGAAGCGCTGGTGCTTCGCGACCGGGTCATCCCCGCGACCCGACTGCGCGAGCTGCTCCACGTTGGCGGTGGCGGTGCCTCGGCCCGGCCGCCCGCGATCATTCTTGAATCCGGGGACCGGCAGGCCGCCCTGGTGGTGGACGCGCTGCTCGGCCAGCAGGAAATCGTTGTGGAGCCGTTCGAGGCGCCCCGCGGAATGCTGCCCCTGTTCAGCGGCGCCACGATTCTCGGCGATGGCGGGCCGGCGCTGATTCTGGATGCCGCCGCGCTGCTCTAGAAAGTCTCTTGTCCCTGGTCTGGTAGCCCTCTCGTTCGGCTGGAGTGTCTAGCTATGGACGATATTCGAAATCTGCAGGAACTTCAGCTCGATGCGTTGCGCGAGGTCGCCAACATCGGGGCGGGGCACGCCGCGACCGCGCTGTCGCAGATGACGAACAAGAAGATCATGATCAGCGTCCCCGAGGTGAACATCACCCGGTTGGAGCAGGTGGCCGAGGTTCTGGGCCGCCCGGACGACGTCGTGGCCGCGGTGCTGATGCACATGATGGGCGACCTCACCGGCCGCACCATGATCATGTTCCCGCGAGACTCGGCCCGGATGCTCTGCGACATACTGCTGCGCCGCCCGGTCGGGACCACCCAGGAATTCGGACCCATGGAGGAGTCGGGGCTCAAGGAAGCGGGGAACATCCTGAGCAGCGCGTATCTCACTGCGCTGAGCGATTTCATGGGCATGATGCTGCTGCCCTCCGTCCCCAGCCTGGTGATCGATCTGAGCGGTGCCATCCTGACCACCACCTACCTCAATTTCGGCTATGAGCGGGACTTCGTCTTCTGCCTGGAGACCGAGTTCCAGTTTTCCGACGAGTTCAAGGGGTTCCGCGGTCATTTCCTCCTGATGCCCGATCTGGCGTCGCTGCGCGCCGTGTTCGACGCCATTCGGCTGACCTGAACGGCTATGGCCGGCGGTCCTGCTCTTTCGGAGCGCGATCTGGCTGTTCTGCGCTCCTTTGCCCGCCGGATTGATCCTTCCGATGCCGGGGCCCACAACAACCTCGGCGTTCTCTACTACCAGAAGAGCCTCATCGCCGAAGCGATCGCGGAGTTTACCCGCGCGCTCGAACTGGATCCCAAGATGCAGGTCGCCCAGGCCAACCTGGAGATCGCCTACCGGAACACCGGGTACTACGACCGCCGGGTCGCCGAGCTTTCGGAGCGGCTTCGGCGAACCCCCGACGACGGCGATGCGCACTGGGAGCTGGGGCGGACCTACGCCTCGCTCGGCCACCACGAGGATGCCATCCGCGAGTTCGAGGCGATGCTGGTGCGGAACCCGGACGATGTGCCGACTATGATCCACCTCGGGCTCGCCCTCAAGGCCAGCGGCCGGCTGGACGAGGCTTCGGAACGCTTCGGCCAGGCCCGGGAAAAGGATCCCGAGAGCTCCCTGGCGCTCTTCTACTTTGGTGAGGCGTTGTACAACCGGGGCCTGCCGGACCAGGCTCGGGCCATTCTACAGGAATGTGTCGGCCTGAACCCTGACAACGCCGACGCCCACTATCTGCTGGCGTTCCTGTACGGGGACCTGGGCCAGCATGAAGCCGCCCGGGCCGCCACCAAGCGCGCGATTGCGCTCAATCCCACGTTCGCCCGGGCCCAGACCAATCTTTCGCTCCGCCGCCGCACCGGTGCCACCCGGGTCATCGACGACCAGGCGCTGGAGCTGCGGCGACCCTCCCTGTCCGATGCCACTACCCTCGCGCACTACAACCTGGGCCTCGCCTTCCGGCAGAAGGGCTATTACGTCGAGGCTTTGCGGGAATACCGGCTGGCGCTGGAGAGCGGGGAAGACCGCCGCCTGACGCTCCAGGCCATGGCCGAAGTACAGCTGCTCCGCCGCGAGCTCGGCGCCGCGCTCGAATTGTATGAGTCCCTGGTTGTCGAGTTCCCCGATTCCCCCAAGCTGTTCAACGAGCGCGGGGTCTGCCTGCACCAGGCCGGCCGCCGGAAGGAGGCAAACGAGTCGTATCGCAAGGCGGTGGAGCTCGACAAGAACTATGCGCTGGCCTGGAATAACCTCGGCGTGCTGCAGTCTCACGGAGATTCCGGCGAGGACGCGCTCGAAGCCTTTCACCAGGCGCTCCGCTGCAAGCGGGACCTGGTGACCGCGCACCTGAACCTGGGACTCCTCCTGCTCCAGCGCCGCCGGCTCCAGCTCTCGCTCGAGGCCTACCGTCAGGTGCTGGGCGATCACCCTGCCAATGCGATCGCGTGGAACGGTGTGGGCCTGGTGCTGACCGAGCTCAAGCGCTACCCCGATGCCCGCAACGCCTTCGTTCGCGCGGTGGAGGGCGATCCCGAGAACGCTTCTGCCCATTACAACCTGAGCTTCACCCTGAGCCAGGTCGGCGATTTCGACGGTGCCCTCAAGGAGACCAAGCGGGCCCTCGAGCTGGAGCCGTTTTACGTGCCGCAGAAGTACGCCCTCACGATCGACCTGCAGTATGAGGATCCCACCATCGCCATCGTGCCGGAGATCTCCGCCGATGTCGCCGTGGAGGAGGTCGGTGAGGACTTCGCGTTCGACCAGCGGCTGCTGGACCAGGTCTTTCGCGATCTCGCCCCGCCGGTGCCGGCCGAGCCGACGGCTGCCGCCGGCGAAGACCTGCTGGCCTTCGCCCGCGAGTGCATCAACAAGGGACTGCTGGACCGCGCTTCGGCAGAACTGGACCGGGCGTTGGCCCGGGGCGCGCCATATCCCGCCGCCGCAATCCTCGCGGGCCACATCTTCGCGCGGCGGGGGCTCCATGGCGAGGCGCTGGAACGCTATCGCGAAGCCCGGGTGGAGCTCGGCACGGACGACGACGCGACCCTGGGCGAGGTAAAGGCGCTCCTGGCCCTGGGCCGGGCACGGGAGGCCGGGCCCCTGGCCGAGGAGCTGGTGAAACGCCGGGCCGACCGGGTCGAAGTACTCGTGGCCGTGTCGAAAACCCGTCTGGCCAACGGCAATCCGGTCGGCGCTCTCGACCTGGTGAAGGAAGCGCAGATCCGGGCACCGGGCCGACCCGACCTGCTCCAGCTCCAGGCCCGCATCGCGGTGCGGCTCGGTGAATTGAGCGTGGCGATTGCGGCGTATCACTCCGCCCTCGAGCTGGACAACTCGCTGGCCCAGGTCTGGTGCGAGCTGGGCGAGCTGGAAGAAAAGCGGGAGAAGTGGGACGCCGCCCGCGCCGCCTACGAGCGCGCCCTGGACCTGCTGCCGACCTTTGTCGAGGCTGCCCTGGCCCTGGCGGACCTGCAGCGCCGCACCGAGGCGCTGCCCGCCGCCATCGAGGTTCTGGTGGCGCTGCTCTATTCCGATCCACTCGAACTCGACGCGCTCCAGCTGCTCGGCCGCACCCTGCTGGACGACGGGCGCCCGGAGCGCGCTCTCGAAGCGTTCGGACGCATTCTCAAGTACGACCCCAATCACACCGGGGCGATGTACTACGCCGGGGTCGCGCTGACCCGGATGCGGCGCTACAACCAGGCGGTGCAGCTCTGGGAGCGGGTGGTCCAGGCGGATCCGACGTCCTCGTTCGCCCAGCTGGCGCGCAATGAGACCCGCTCGGCCCGCGATCTCCAGCACATTCTCAGCCGGGCGTCCTGACCATGGCGATCGAAGGGCCGCTCAAGGAGCTTGGCATCCACGATGTCTTCCAGCTGCTCGATCTCAGCCGGAAGACCGGGGTGTTGCGGGTGCGGTCCGAAATCCGGCAGAACGCCGGCATGGTGTACTTCGACAAGGGCGCCGTCATCGGCGCCGAGATCAGGAGCAATCCGCATCCCCTGGGCGGCCTGCTGCTCAAGGCCGGCAAGGTCTCGGAGGAAGATCTCCACCGGGCCCGGGCGATGCAGCAGAATGGCGATCCCCGCCGGCTGGGAGAGATCCTGATTCACATCGGCTCGATCGGCCGCCGCGAGCTGGACCGCCAGGTGCGTTCCCAGATCGAGGAAGTCGTGTTCGAGCTGCTGAGCTGGGCGGAGGGCTACTTCTCCTTCGAGGAAGGCGAAATCGCCGAGTCGCCGGCCGAGGCGGATATCCGGATCACCACCGAGGCGCTGGTGATGGAGGCCGCGCGGCGAATCGACGAGTGGTCCCGGATCGAGACCAAGATCCCCCACCTGGGCATCATTCCGCGCCTGGCGCCGCCGGCTAACGATGGCCCCCTGGACTTGATCCCGTTCGAGTGGGAAGTGCTGAGCGCGATCGACGGGGGATCCGATGTGCGCGGCTTGTCGATCACCCTGGGCAAGTCGGAATTCGAAGTGGCGAAGACGCTGTTCGGGCTCACCACGGCCGGCATCCTCACCCTGGAGGACCCGGTAGCGCAGCCGCGGGAGCAGGGCAGCGGGCGCGAGCTCGCGATGTTGATCGTCCGGGCGGAGAGTGAACTGCTGACCGGCACTGTCGAGCTGGCGAGGCAGATCGCCGAGGAAGCCGTGACCATCCATCCCGATCAGCCGCTGAGCCATGTGGTGCTGGGCCGGGTTTTGATCGCGGGCGGCCGCTTTACGGAAGCTGGCGCGTCGGTGAACCGGGCGTTGCAACTGGATCCGGATAACATCACGGCCTGGCGGCTCTGGGGACTCTGCCTCGCGGCCCAGGGCCGATTCCGGGAAGCCGCCGAGGCCTGCGACCGCTGGAACTCGACGGCGGGAATGTCGCCCGAGGAAGCGTCGCACGCGGCCACGGTGCGCGCGGTGCGCGAGGCGGCAGTCACCATTGACGGAGCGCTGAGAGGTCCCCGTGAGTGACGACATCCGAGTACTGACCGCCGAGCTCGCCGCCGATCCGCGAAGCCTGGTGTTCCTCGAGCTGGGCGAGGCGTTGCGCCAGGCCGGACGGCTGGAACCGGCGGCCAAGGTGGTAGTCCAGGGTCTCACCCGCTATCCCGACCTTCCCGAGGCACATGATCTCTACGCCCGCATCCTGGCGGACCAGGGTGACCTCGAGGGCGCGTTCGATGAGTGGGACATGACCCTGCGCCTCGACTCCACCCATCCCGGAGCCCACAAGGGCCTGGGCTTCCTCTTCTTCAAGGCGGACGATCTCCACTCCGCGCTGCGTCACCTGCAAACCGCGGCCACCCACCGGCCCGACGATCACCAGCTGGCCGCGGTGATCACCCGCGTCCGCGCCCGCATGGAACAAGCCCGGGCCGCGGAAGTCACGCCTCGGATGGATCAACCGGCCGCGTCACCGGCTCCGGCAGCGTCTTCGACCCCGGCGCCGGAACCAGGATCGACATCGGCAGCGGAAGCGCCGGCGGCAACCCCGGTGAACGCCCCCGCGTCGCGCCCCGGCGAATCACCCCAGAACCCGCTCGAGGACGACGGCCTGCTCCTGGTCGATGCCGCGGGGCTTCGCCTGCTCGGATCGATGAAGGGCGCCGCAGGAAGTGACGTGGCGGACCGGGTGGCAGCGGAGCTCGCCGGGGTTTCCCGGGAAGCCGGCCGGGCCGTGCGCCTGCTCCAGCTGGGAGAATGGCAGAGCCTCGCGCTCGAAGCCTCGGGCGCGCATTTCTTCCTGGTCTCCCCCACGCCGGAAACCATGCTGCTCGCGATCCGCGATCCCGGAATTCCGATGGCCCGGGTGGCGTTGGGCGCGGCGCGGGCCCTCGACGCGGCGCGCCGGTGGCTGGAGCAGGGCTCATGAGCAATCATCAGAAGGCCCTGGAATCGCTGACCGCAATTCACGGTGTGCGCGGCGCGATGATCGCGACCGGCGACGACGGGATCGTGGTGGCGGAAGCGGTGATGGAAGATGTGGACGGGGCAGCCCTGGCCGCGCTGGCGTCGAGCCTGACCCGCCGGTTGGAAGGCGCGGCCGCCGCCGCGAGCGGAGGCCGGCCCGGGTTCCTCCACCTTCAGGCCACGGGCGGCGCCCTGCTGGTATGTCCCGCCGGTCATGGGTTGTTGCTGGTCGTCATTGCCGAACGCGGCGTGAACGTCGGGCGCGCCCGGCTGGAGATGGCCCGGGTCGCGGAGACCATAACCTGATGCGCTCGGTCGAACCCTGGGTGGTGGCGCCGCTGGAAGGATTCCTGGGAGAGTCCTCGGCTCGGCTGGTGCTCATTATGACCTCCGCCGGCCAGGTGATCGCCCAGCACGGGTTCACCCGCGCGCTCGATGTCATGAGTGCCGCGGCGTTGGGTGCCGGGATCATGGCGTCGGCCCAGGAGCTGGCCCGGGTGATCAGCTGGCCCGCGTTTACCACCGTCGTGCACCAGGGTACCCGGCAGGGACACTTCCTCGCGCGGTTCGAAACCCCGCGCGGTGTGATGATTGGACTGGTGGTCTTCGGGTCCGAGACGTCCCTCGGTCTGGTGCAGCTCTTCTTCAACCAGCTGGTGCTGGACCTGAAGCAGGCGGCGCCGGCGGAGAAACAGCCGCCCCAGGTGCTGCCCGCCGATTTCGAGAAGGAACTGAATGCCAGCCTTCGCACACTTTTCGGTCGCTGACTAATGTCACTCGTCAACTTCACGACCCGCGAGATCACCTGCAAGATCGTCTATTACGGACCGGGCCGGTCCGGAAAGACGAGCAACCTGCAGTACGTCTACGGCCGGGTGCCGGAGTCGCGCCGGGGCAGGATGGTATCCCTGGCCACCCAGACCGATCGCACGCTGTTCTTCGATTTTCTCCCGATCGATCTCGGGGTCATCTCCGGTTTCGCTACCCGCTTCCAGCTCTACACCGTGCCGGGCCAGGTATATTACAACGCGACCCGGCAGCTGGTTCTCCAGGGCGCCGACGGCGTGGTCTTCGTCGCCGACAGCCAGGCCCGCCGGTTCGACGAGAATCTCGAAAGCCTGCAGAACCTTCAGGTGAACCTGCTGCAACAGGGCATCGACGTCAGGCAGTTTCCGGTGGTACTGCAGTACAACAAGCAGGACTTGCCGCGGGATCTCATCCTGACTCAGACCGAACTGGACGACGCGCTCAATTTCCGCGCGCAAAAGAGCTTTACCGCCGACGCGCTGCACGGCGCCGGCGTGTTCGAAACGCTGAAAGGAATTTCTGAAATTGTGCTCAAGCGCCTTGCCGCCGGAGGCAACCTGAAGTGACGGCGGATCTGAATCCCCGATTCCGCTTCGACACGTTCGTGGTGGGTTCCGCCAACCGGCTGGCCGTTTCGGCGGCCAAGTCGGTGGCGGAGAGTCCCGGTGTCGCGTACAACCCCCTCTTCATCTATAGCGGCCCCGGCCTCGGCAAGACCCACCTGCTCATGGCGTTGGCCCACGCGGCCGAGGCCATCAATCCGGGCCTGGTGGTCGAGTACCTCACGCTCGACGACCTGGTCGAGGCCTTCCATGCCGCCGTCGCGGCCGGCCAGGGCGATGCCTACCGCAAGCGCTTCTCGGACATTGATGTCCTGCTGATCGATGACGTCCAGTTTCTCGACAAGCAGCGTGAGCTGCAGGCCGAGCTGCTGCGTGTGATCAACACCATGCAGACCGCAAACCGGCAGATCGTGCTGGCCAGTGACCGGAGCCCCAGCGAAATCGGCTCGCTCGATGAGCGCCTCAACCAGCGCTTCGCCGGCGGGCTGATCATCGATATCGCCGCGCCCGACTACGAGACCCGGGTCGCGATCGTGCGCCGCCATGCCGAAGAGCGGAAGTGCGAGTTCGCCCCCGGCGTTCTGGAGACCGTGGCGTCGCTGGCCAACTCCAACGTGCGCGAGCTCATCGGCGCGCTCAATCGGCTGATCGCGTTCCAGGCGGTGAGTGACCAGCCACTGGACGAAAAACAGGCTCGGATCGTCCTGGGTGGAATGGCGGCCGCCAACCAGCCCACCGAAGCGGACGATGAGTTCAGCAGCTTCCTCTCGGAAATCTCTTCGACCGTCGCCCAGCAGGTGGAAGCCTGGCGCACCCGGGTCGCGGTGGCCGTGCTGCACTGGGAAGGCGATGGGTACCGGGTCAGCCGGCTGAATGCCCTGCTGGAGCAGGACACGCCTCCCGATCCCGACCTGGTCCTCAAGCAGTACGCCGCCGACGTGGAGCGGCTCCAGGTCCTCGAGGCCGAAGCGACGGATATCGATGCGTCGCTGGGCGGCAATCCCGTCTTCCGGGACCCGGATCTCCTCGCCGAGGCAGAAGCACTGGTGGGCCGGGCCCGGGAAGGGGCGACCCCGCCGCCGGGGCCCTCGCCGTTCTGGCAGCTGGCGGATTTCGCCGAAGGACCCGGCAACCGGATGGCGGTGCGCGCCGCGCTGATGACGGTGGAGCACCCGGCCCTCAAGTACAATCCGCTGGTCATCGTTGGCCCTAGCGGAACTGGAAAGACCCACCTGCTGCACGGGATCGGGAACGGCCTTGCCAGTCGGGAGGGGGCGGTGGTCGCCTGTCTCAGCACTCAGGAATTTGTGGACGACCTGATCGCCGCGATCGATCGCGACCGGGTCAACTGGTGGCGCACCCGGTACCGCCGGGTGACCGCCTTTCTGCTGGACGATATCCAGCTCATCCATAGTAAGGAGCGGACCCAGGAGGAGTTCTTCTGGCTGTTCAACCAGCTGCAGGAAGGCCAGCGCCAGATGGTCTTCACCAGCGCCGTACCGCTCAACGAGCTGCAGGGGGTGGAACCCCGGGTGGTGAGCCGGCTCGAGGGCGGCCTCGTGGTCCACCTCCCCCCGCCGGAGCGCGAAGTCCGGCTGGCCGTGCTGGAGCGCCTGCTGCGGGAGACCCAGGGATCGGTCGACTCCGAGCTGGCCGGGTACCTGGCCGGCCGAAACGTCGACTCGATTCGAACCCTGCACGGCGTGCTTCAGCGGATCATCAGCGGCGCCGAGGTGCGGAACGAGCCGGTCACCGCCGGCCTTGCCCGCGAGCTGCTGGAGGGCGTGCAGCCCAAACAGCCGCGACGCAGCAGCGGCGGCCGGCGGTTGAGCGGGGTGGTGTCGCTGCCCGCGGCCAGCGTGCGCAGCCGGGAGAAAATGATCTGGGAATGGCCCGATTCGACTGACCGCATCGTCGAGGAGCTGCGCTGATGGCGATCAAGGGCAGCCTCAAGGAAGCCAGTCTTCCCGATGTCCTCCAGCTGCTGGCCCTGGGCCGGAAGACCGGCTGCCTGGCCGTGGCCGACCGGCACAACTTCGGCTACATCTACTTCGACCAGGGCCGGATCTGTTACGCCTCCATCGTGAACCGGCGTGACCGCCTCGGCGATATCCTGGTGAAGAACAACCGGATCTCCGCCGCGCAGCTGCAGCAGGCCGTTGATCTCCAGACCGAGAAGCGCGACACCAAGCTGGGCCAGATCCTGGTGGAGATCAACGCGATCACCCGACAGGAACTGGAAGAGTACATGCGGCTCCAGATCGAGGAGGCCGTGTACTACCTGTTCACCTGGAACTCGGGGACTTTCAACTTCGAAGCCGGGGTTCACCCCGAGCGGGAAGACTTCCTGGTCTCCATCAATCCCGAGTCCCTGTTGCTGGAAGGCGCCCGCCGGGTGGACGAGTGGAGCCTGATCGAGAAGAAGATTCCCAGCATGGACATCATCTTTGCGATCGATCGCGACCACCTCATGCAGGCCGACGTGAACCTGTCGCCGGCCCAGCAGCGGATCGTGCCCCTGCTCGATGGGTCCCGTGACGTCCAGCAGGTCTTCGATGATTCGGGGCTGATCGAGTTCGAGGCTGGGAAGGCGCTGTTCGGGCTGCTCACCGCGGGGTTTGTGCACCGGGTCGGGTCCTCCGCCGCCGCGCCCACCCCGAACGTCAGCGACGGCCGGGTCGAAGAGCATCGCAACTTGGGCATCGCGTTCTATAAGACCGGCATGCTGGACGAAGCCATGCGGGAGTTCCGCCGGGTCTCCGAGCTCCGGCCCCGGGAACCCAGCTCCGCGTTCTACCTCGGCCTGATCGCCCTGCGCCAGGCTCGGTGGCCCGAGGCCGTGGCCTGTCTCAAACAGGCAGCCGAGATCGGCGGCAACCGCGCCTCGGTGCTGCACAACCTGGGGTTCGCGCTGGAGCAGATGGGCAAGCTCGAGGAGGCCGAAGCGGCCTATGCTGATGCGGTCACCCGGGCCCGGGACGATGCGCGGTACATGCTGAGTTGGGGTGTCATTGCGCTCAAGCGGGGGGACTTCTCGGTGGCCGTGGCGCGACTGGCCCGGGCCCGCGAAGTCTGGGGCGAGCGCACACCCCCGGCGACCTGGTTCTGGGCGGCGACACTGGCTTCCGGCGGCGCCGATGATCTGCCCGGCGCGCTCGACATGGCGAAGGCCGGGGCCGCGGCGCATCCCAACAATGCGGTGTTGCGAAATAATTTCGCCGTGATGCTCGAGCTGTCCGGTGACCTGCCCCAGGCTGAAGAGATGGCGCGTGCCGCATTCGCCGACGAGCCGACCTATTCCCAGATCTCCAAGAACCTGGGCGACCTGCATTATCGCGGCGGGCGCTATGAAGAGGCGCTGGAGGCGTACGAGCGCGCCGCCAAGCTGAACCCGGAGCTGGGGGACGATCTGTACTTCAAGATGGGCAACATCGCGTATCGCCACCGGGACCAGAACCGGGCCCGGGTCTGCTGGCAGCGCGCCACCGCGATCAATCCGGGGCACCAGTTGGCCCGGACCAATCTTGACACCCTGGACACCGCGTCGTGACCGAGCTGAACGATCCCGGCTTCGAGCGCCTCTCCCGCCGGATCCTGCAGTTCGCGGGCTTCACGACCGATGCCTACAAGCCGCGCGTCCTGCGGCGCCGCATCGCGGTGCGGATGCGGGCCAATAACGTGCATACCTACGAGGAATACCTGGCCATCCTCGATCGGGCGCCGGAGGAATACCAGAAACTGGCCGATGCGCTCACCATCAACGTTACCAAGTTCTTCCGGAACCCCGAGCTCTGGGCCCGGATGCGCGAGCTGGTCATTCCCGAACTCTGGAAGATCCTCCAGCGCCCGATCACCGTCTGGAGCGCCGGCTGTGCCTCGGGGGAGGAGCCCTATACCTTGGCCATGCTGTTCGCCCAGGCCCGGGGCCCGCTCGATCGGATCCGGATCGATGCCACCGACATCGACCGGGTATGCCTGGAGCGTGCCAGCGCCGGCGTCTACCCCATGTCGGTGTTCAGCGAAACCCCGGCGGAAATCGTCGAAGCCTACACCACGCCCCTGGGAGAGGGCCGGCAGGTCGTCCCCCGGTTGCGGGAGATCGTGGCGGTGAACCGCCTGGACCTTACTCGCGAAGCCCCGAGGAACCCGCCCTACGACATGATCGTGTGCCGCAATGTGCTGATCTATTTCGACCGGGTCATGCAGGAGCGGCTGTTCGCCATCTTCGCCGATTCCCTGCGGGCCGGCGGTTTCCTCGTGCTGGGCAAGGTCGAAACGATCATGGGTCCGACCAGGGAACGGCTGGAGATGGTGGATCCCCGGGAACGCATTTACCGGCGACCGGCATGAGCGACACCACGGCGGCGGCGCAGGAAGTCCTGGTCCGGGTCGCGGATCTCAATGTCGCGACCGGCGAACAGGTGCTGGTGACGTACGGGCTGGGCAGCTGCGTCGCCATCCTGCTCTATGAGCCGCAGCACCGGATCGCCGCCATGGCGCACATCATGTTGCCATCGCTTTCCCTGGCTCGCCGGGGGGACCGTCCCGGCAAGACCGCGCACACGGCGGTCCCGGCGCTGGTGGAGGCCATGGTGGACCTCGGCGCCGACCGGCGGAAGATCAACAGCCGCCTGGTCGGGGGTGCCAGCCTCTTCGCCTCTCTCACTCCTCCCGGCTCCATCCAGATGGGGGAGCGCAACGTGGTGTCCTGCCGCGAGGTTCTGAACCGGGAGGGGATCCCGCTGATCACCGAGCAGGTCGGTGGAGAGGTTGGGCGGTCGGTCTGGCTGTACGCCGGCGACGGCCGGGCCATCATTCGCTCAGCGAGCCAGAGTGAGCAGCTCATCTAGGCTGCCTACCGTGCTGGTGGTGGATGACAGTGCCCTGGTGCGACAGGTGCTGTCGGAGGCTATCAATTCCTCCGGCGAGTTCTTCGTCGTCGCGACGGCGCGCAACGGGCTGGATGGTTTGCAGAAGGTCCACCAGTACATGCCCGATCTCATCACGATGGACCTCGAAATGCCCGAGCTGGATGGGCCGGGAGCCATCGGGTACATCATGTCTGAGATGCCCCGGCCGATCGTGGTCTTCAGTGCCTACGCCGGAGCCGGGAGCGCCGGCGCTATCCGGGCCCTGGAATTGGGCGCGGTCGAGATCGTCGCCAAGGAGGAGCGGCCCAGCCGGGATGGACTCGAGCGCCTGGGCCCCCGGGTGCTGGCCGCGCTCCGCGCTGCGTTGCAGGCCGATGTTTCCCGCATTCCCGTGCTGGCTCGGCCGCTGCATGGTTCGACTGCGATCGCCGGTGACGGTGCCGCGGCGCAGCGCTGCCTGGTCATCGCCGCCTCGACCGGAGGGCCCCGGGCCCTCGCCGAGATCGTGCCCCGGCTGCGCCCGGGCCAGGGAACCGCGGTGCTAATCGTGCAGCACATGCCGGCGGCGTTCACCCGGGGGCTCGCCGAGCGGCTCAATTCTCAGAGCCAGTTGACGGTGAAGGAAGCCTGGAATCACGCGCCGCTCGCCGCGGATACCGCGTACATCGCGCCGGGCGATTATCATATGAGAGTTGAAACGGGCAGCGCCGGCCCGGTGATCGCGCTGGACCAGGGCCCATCGCTCTGGGGTGTCCGGCCCGCCGCTGATCCACTCTTTCATTCGGTCGCCCAGTCCTTTGGCGCCGCTGCTATCGGTGTCGTGCTCACCGGCCTGGGCCGCGATGGTGCCGCCGGGCTTCGGGCTCTGCACGATGCGGGCGGCATCGGGATCGCCCAGGACCGTTCGACCTCGACCGTGTACGGGATGCCCAACGCCGCGCTGCAGGCAGGAGGAGCGGACCATGTGCTGCCGCTCCAGTTGATCGCGGCCCGGGTCGGAGAGCTGCTTACTACCCTGGTGCGCCGGTGATCGGGGCCGACGGATTCCTCATGGTGCGCCTGGGCACCCGCCGCCTCGGCCTGCCAATCGGCAATGTGATCGCGGTGGAGTCCCTGGGGATGGTGCATCCGGTTCCCGCCAACGACCCGGCCTGCCGCGGTGTCACCAACACCCGGGGCCGGTTGATGCCGGTGTTGAGTCTGCGAATGCTGGTCGAAGGCGAAGGGGAGGACGAGTTGACGGCTGTCGTGCTTCAGCTGGGTGGACGCTATTGCTGCCTGCTGGTGGACGACGCGGAAGCCATCGTCGACGGCGACCTGCTGCCGGTCCCGCCCGGCGAGTACCTGGCCTGGGCGACCTCGGTGGTGCGGCGTCCTGAAGGGCTGGTGCCCCTGCTCGATCTCGCCGCGTTAAGCGAGCGGCTTTCCACCGTGGAGGAGATCCGTGACGGCGGCTGACGAAATCCAGGTTGTCATATTCCGGGTCGGCTCTCAGGAGTTTGCCATCGATATTTTCCAGATCGAGCGCATTCTCCGCTATGAAAAGCCCGCCACGCTGCCCAGCGCGCCCGATTTTCTCGAGGGCGTGGTGCAGTATGGTGACAGCGTAGTCCCGGTTGTGGACCTCAGGAAACGGCTGGAAGTTCCCGCGGCGCTCGGTGAGGAGGTCCGGATCATGGTCCTGCGGCTGGATGATCAGAAAGTGGGAGTGCTGGTGGACCAGGTCGCCGAGGTGGCCCGGGTCGACTCCACGACCATTTCCTCACCGCCGCCCATGGTTCGCGGACTCGCGGCGGAGTACATCGCCGGCATTATCTCCCGGCCCGGCCGAACCATCGTCATGCTCCAGGCTGGCAAGCTGTTGAACGCGAAGGAGCGGATCGCCCTCCTCGAGACCACCGCAGGTGGCGAGGTGCCGGTCGCCGCCGCGCCGGGCAAGCGAGCGAAGAGATCATGACCGACCCCGTCGCTGCTGCGCTCACGGTACCTGCGCTCAAGGCTCGCTACCAGGAGTTGTCCGACCGGCTCGACCGGGTGGGCAATGCCGCCGAGCGGGAGGCCGTGAAACGGGAAATCATCGCGTACTTCAAGCAGGTCGACGGCGCGCTCAGCGACCTCACCCAGCTCAAGGAAGAAATCCGGGCCCTGGTGGAGCGCTACAAGCAGGGCGCGGTGGATGCCGACACGGCGCAGGCGCCCCAGTTTACCGGCGCCCGCCCCATGATCCACGCCGATCACCTCGGAGCCAGCACCTACATCGAGAAAGGCTGGAGCCTGATCTCACTGGGTGACTATGCTGGCGCTATCCAGTCGCTCGGCAAGGCGCTCACGCTGTCGCCCGGCGATGTGCAGGCCCAGTCGCTGCTGGGCTGGGCCCAGATGCTCCACGAAGACTACGACGACGCCCTCGGTACATTTTCCAAGGTACTGATGCGGGAGCCGGCCAACTCGCTGGCCCGCATCAACGTAGGTTACATCTGTCTCAAGAAACGGATTTTCGGCGAGGCGATCGAACACCTCTCCAAGGCCATCCGGCTCGACAACGACCGTAAGGCCACGCTGTACGCCCATTTCTACCTCGGCCTGGTGTACCTCGAGCGCGAGATGTTCGAGGATGCCCAGTCTTTTTTCCGGAAGACCCTGCAGCTCGGTCCCAACCTGATCGAAGCGTACTACGAGCTGGGCCGCGCGCTCTGGTTCTCCGACGAGCGCGACGGGGCAGGGCAGATATGGGGCGACGGATACAAGACCAACCGCTTCAATCCCTGGGGTAAACGCTGCAAGGAAATGCTGGACCTCACTGCGAGCGGCGGCGAACCGCCCCGCCCGTCTGCTCCCGCCTGAGCCTCGCTGCCGGCCGCCGGATCGCAGCACTGCTCCTCGGCCTGGCACTGCGAATCGCTGCTCCGGCCCGGGGTCAGGACACCGTTCCGTCTGTCATCCAGGTTGGCAACGTCACTGTGCTGAGTTGGCCCGCCCAGTCCGGGGTCGCAGTCGGACTGGGAGAGATGGCCGACCGTCCGGCGGAATGGCCCGGGCTGGGTTTTCGTGCTCCCGGACGGCTGCGCCTCATCCTGGTTCCTGATTCGGCGGCGCTGGGCCGGATCACCTCGGGCCGGGCCCCCGCGTGGGGCGCCGGGCTGGCTTTTCCTTCCAGCCGTACCATCATCCTTCGGGCCGACAACGGCGAGCTGCGCCAGACGCTGCGGCATGAGCTGGCCCACCTTGCCCTGCACGACGCGGTGCGGGTCCGGGTTCCACTCTGGTTTGATGAGGGATACGCGGCTTTCGCGGCGGGTGAGTGGGACCGGATGGACGCGCTCCGGCTCAGCTGGATCGTGCTGCGCCGGGATCTGCCGGATTTTCACGATCTCGATGGGGCGCTCCGTGGTAACAGCGGGGCAGCTGAGAAGGCCTATACCCTTGCGATGTCAGCAGTGCTGGAATTGGCCCGGCGAAATCCAGCGGGGAATCTGGACCGGCTGATGTCTCAATTGCAGTCCGGGTCCAGCTTCGAGGCGTCGGTCGCTGCCGCGACCGGGCTTCCGCTATCGGTCTTCGAAGATGATTGGGCGCGGACCATTCGGCGTCGGTACAATCTTGCGATCTGGTTGAGCGCCGGCGGGTTCTGGCTGGTGGTGAGTCTCGGCGTCGCCGTCGTCTGGTGGGTGCGCCGCCGCGCCGACCGCCCCCGACGTCGTGCACTGGATGAAGGCTGGATCATCCCGGATGAGAGCGTGGACCCCGAGCTGTGAGACCCGACCCCGCGCGGCGGCCGCTATCCTTATATATGGATATGGGCAAGGCCGGAGGGTCGGACCGGGAACTGTCCCCACCCGGCGACGAAACCCCCTAGTACCTTGACCTGAACCACTTTATGACGTTAACGTCCAGTGATATGGCAGCTAATCAAGCCCCTGACACCCGTTCTCGGCCCTTTTTGGGGGCCCGAAACTACGTTCTACTTGGAGCAGCGGTCATTTCCCTGGCTGTTGGCTATCTCCTGCTCCATAATGGCGGCACAACGGTTGCGGCTGCGCTCCTTGTACTCGGGTATTGCGTCCTGTTTCCCCTCGGTATTGCACTCTAACGAGGATCGCGGTTGGAGATCGGACGAACCCGGGCGAATAGCTCAGCTGGTTCAGAGCGCCTGCCTTACACGCAGGATGTCGGGGGTTCGAATCCCTCTTCGCCCACTGTAGTCAATGCGGACCCGATTCGAAGGCTGGACCGGGATTCCTTTTTCTCGTTTCGGAGGTCGAAAGTAATGCGTTCGTTCCCGTTGGCCCTGGGGGTAGTCGCCGGCCTGTTCGCGGCTCCTCTGCTGGCGCAGATCCCGACTGGCGGCCGGATCGGTACCCAACCCACCGTCCCGCTGCCCCGACTGATGGTCTCCAATCCGTACGTGCTTCGGAGCGCGGATTCCGCTACCTCAGTCCAGCTCGGTGCTGCCATGCGTACCCGGATGGATCGGGTTGCAAACGGGGTGTACACCGTGATGACCCGGGAGCAGATGAATTCCGCGCTGGTGGAGTATCAGTACCCCAAGGACGCGATCCTGACCCTGCCGGTACAGCGTCAGTTCGCGTCCGCGGTGAACGCCAGGGTGCTCCTGAGTTCGACCATGAGCCGCACCCAGGCTGGCAAGGTCATCGTGACTGCGCGGCTTGCGGGGCTAAACGATGATGCTGGAACGGTCGTCGTGGTTACCCAGGCCGACAATCAGGCTCCCGAGGGATTGGGAGCGGCCGTGGCTGACCAGCTTCAACCGACGGTCAAGGCAGCGAAGGACGTCAAGGCCTGCATTGACCAGCGCACCAGTGACGCGAGGAAGGCTGAGCAGGCCGCGCGCCGGGCCATCGTCACAGCGCCCCGCAACGGGCTTGCGTATCTCTGCCTGGCCTATCTGGCGCAGGATGCCCATGCCGCGCCGGACTCAATTACCAAGCTGCTGGTGAAGGCGACTGAAGGCGATCCCCAGAGCCTTCCGGCGTTGGCCCAGCTTGCTCGTCAGCATGACGCATCCGGCGATAGCGCCGGGGTGATCGCGGACTATCAGGCGATGCTCAAGGCGGCTCCGTCGAACGAGGAACTGCGCAAAGAAGCATTTCAGAGGTTCCTCCGCGCCGGCCGGACCGACGCGGCTCGCCAGGCGGTGGAAGAAGCGTTGAAGGCGGACGAATACAACCCCGATTTGTATGACCTGCTCAGCAACGTGTGCGTTTTCGAAAACAACTACAAGTGTGCCGTTGACGCGCTGGAATCCCTGTACGCCATCGACTCCACCAAGGCGGACAGCACGTTCTTCACCAAGATCACCGTGTTCGCGGCCCAGCCCAGCGAGTCTCCGGACACCACCCGGTTGATCAAGTGGGCCAAGGCCGGTGTCGACAAGTATCCGACCAATGTGACCCTGCTCAACCAGCTGCTTGGCGGGTATGCCATGAAAGCGCAGATGGACCTTGCCATGCCCATCGCGACCAGGCTGATCGAGCTGGATACCACATCGGCCGCTCCGGTCATCCTGGTGGTGAACGAGTTGGTCAAGCAGGACAGCGTCCTGAAGGCCGGGCCGTTGGTCGAGCTCGTCGCGCGGCGGGGTTCGGCGGAAGACAAGGAGAATGCCTCGATCCTGTTTGTAAACGCGGCCTTCAAGATCCTCCAGAAACCCGCGGTCGACAGCGGGATTGCCGACACCGTACGGTTGGGGAGCGCGGCGAACGTCTCCCGTTGGGCGATTCAGCTGGCCGACAGCGCCGGCCGGGCGTGGCCCAACGCCAACTATGCCCTCGGGCTCAGCACGGTCTTCGAGATTTCGAAGGTCGACCCGGAGTCTGAAAAACAGAAATCCTGCGACCTGGTCCACCGGGAAGACGCACTCGTTACCGAGGCCCGTGTCGCGCTGGACCGAGGCAAGAGCGTCAATCCGACCCAGGTAGACGGGTACATTCGGTACATCGATAGCCTCAAACCGCGTATCGCGTCGATGATTCGGGCCTATTGCCACTGAGCGTCGGGACTTCCTCCAGCGGTGAGGGCTGCCTATATTCTGCCCTCTCTCCAGGGGCTGTAGCTCAGCTTGGTTAGAGTGCCGCACTGTCACTGCGGAGGTCGCGGGTTCGAGCCCCGTCAGCCCCGTATACTTTCACCCCTCCGGAGCAATCCGGGGGGGTGTTGTTTTAGAGGTTTTCAATGATGCTGCACCAGCCGGTCTTGGCCGCCGAGGTGCTCCGGGCCGCTGCCGGAGCGACTCGAGTCGTGGACGCGACGCTGGGCGACGGTGGCCACAGCGAGTTGTTCCTTCGCCAGGGCGCCGAAGTTCTGGGAATTGACCGCGACCCCGCGGCGATTGCGCGGGCCCGGAGCCGGTTGGGCACCGAGCGCATTTCCTACCTGCAGATGCCGTATGCCGATCCGGAAGCGCTGGAGCGGGTGAAGGGTTTCCGTCCGCAGTTCATCCTGCTGGATCTCGGGGTTTCCTCCAATCAGCTGGACAGCGATACGCGGGGTTTCAGCTTCCGGCCGGGAGCCCCGCTCGACATGCGGATGGGGGAAACCGGTCCCACCGCCGCGGACCTGCTCAACCAGGAGGACGAAGCCGAGCTGCAGCGGGTGTTCGCGGAGTACGGCGACGAACGGCGCGCTCGAGCGCTGGCCCGGGAAATCGTGCGCCGCAGGGGAAACCGGGACTTCGCCACCAGCGATGACCTGGTGAATGCGATTCGTGGGGTGCTGGGTCCCGGATCTGGCCCGCCCGACTTCGCCCGGCTCTTCCAGGCGCTGCGGATCGCCGTCAATGACGAATTGCCGGGCCTGGCCCTGGCCCTCCCGGAGTTCCGGACCGCGCTCGAGCCAGTTGGGTCGCTTGCGATAATCAGTTACCATTCAGGGGAAGATCGAATCGCCAAGCACCAGTTCCAGGATTGGGCCCGCCGCTGCATCTGTCCCCCACGGCAGCCCGTGTGCACGTGCCGGGGACGACCCTTAGGCAAGATGGATCCCCGGAAACCGATCCTGCCCTCCGCCACCGAGATCGCTTCAAACTCCCGCGCCCGCAGCGCGCGGCTTCGGGTTTTCCGGGTGACCGATGCGACTTAAGGGCCGCCATTGGCTGTTCCTCTGGCTCGGCCTCTTCCTGGTGGTCGCCGGCGTGGTCATCGCGCGCCAGTCCGCCGGCTTCCGCCTCGCCCGGGAGTTGGGGAAGCTGCGGAGCGAGCGTGCTTCGCTGGAAGGGCGCCGGGCCGAGCTGGAGCGACGCATCAGGGGCGCGTCCAGCCGCCAGGTGCTGGGGAGCCGGGCGTTGCGGGCGCTGGGCCTGCACGATCCCTCGGACTCCGAGTTCATGCTCTTTCCGGTTCCCAAAGGGACCCCCGCGGAGCCGCGCTGATGGCCAAGACCGTGGTGCGGATTCGGGCGGTAGAGATCGGCTTCGTGCTGGCAATCCTGGCAGTGGTGCTCCGCGCCGGCCAGCTTCAACTGGTGCAGGGGAGCAGCTGGGCCGGCAAGGCGGAGCGGAGCCGAACTGAGCGCGACTCGGTGCCCGCCCGACGCGGTGCGTTGCTCGACCGTCAAGGTTCCCCGCTTGCGATCACCCAGGAGTTCTACCATGTGGGCCTCGCTCCCCGCGAGATCACAGAGCGGACCGCGCTGGTCCGGGCCATGGCGCGCGGACTTCAGGTCCCGGCTTCTCGGCTGCAACGGGAACTCGGCAGCGGCAAACCGTACGTGTACTACCATGGGCCCTTCACGGCGCAGCAGGTCGAGCCGTTGCGGACATTCCGGGGTGTGCACCTGGAGCCGGAGTACGACCGGTTCTATCCTGCGCTGGATCTGGCCCGGCCGATCATCGGCGGGCTCGAGTCCGACGGCCGCCACGGGGCTTCCGGTCTCGAGCGTTCGCTGGACAGTCTGCTGGCCGGAACTCCGGGCGAGCAGATCCTGCTCAAGGACCAGGCGGGGAGAACCTACGAGTCGCCGTCCCGGGTATTGAAGGAGCCGGTTCCCGGCTACGACGTCGTCCTGACGCTGGATAACGAGCTGCAGGAAATCGCCGAGAATGGCCTGGAGGAAGCCATCCGGGCCACCCGGGCGGCCGGGGGCGACGTGGTGTTCTACGATCCCAGGAACGGCGAGCTTCTCGCCGTGGCATCCCGCCAGGTGGCGGCGAATGGCGAACTCACTTCCCGGCCCACGGCATTCACCGATCCCTTCGAACCCGGCTCAACCGCCAAGCTGTTCACGGCCGCCGCGTTGCTGCGGCTGAATAAAGTCACCTCTACCGATGCGGTGTCGGGCGAGGACGGAGTCTGGCTGATGCCGGTATCCAGCCGGGACTCGATACGGATCACGGATAGTCACAAGGAATCCGGCGACCTTACCCTGGCCCAGGCCATCGAGGTCTCCAGCAATATCGCGATGGCAAAATTCTCGCTGCGGCTCTCACCGGGGGAGCAGTACGATGTGCTTCGCGATTTCGGGTTCGGCAGCCCGACCGGGGTGGAGTTTCCCTCGGAATCCCGCGGCAGCCTCAGCCGCCCCGATAAGTGGATTGCCATGGTGAGCCGGGCCAGCATCGCGCGGGGATATGAATTCGGCGTGACGGCGGTGCAGCTGGCCGCGGCGTACGGCGCCATCGCGAACGATGGGATCCTGCTGTCGCCGACCCTGGTGCGCGAGGTTCGCGCCAGCGATCACTCGGTGGTGTACCAGCGCCGTCCGGAACCGGTGCGGCGCTCCGTCTCCCCTGAAGTCGCGGCGAAGCTGCGCGAATTCCTTAGCGGCGCGGTCGGGGAGGGCGGAACCGGAGAACGGGCCCAGCTCGCCAACTACACCCTGATCGGCAAGACCGGCACCGCCTTTCACTTCGAGGACGGACGCTACGTGCCCGGGGAGTACACCGCCTCGTTCGCCGCCCTGTTTCCTTCCGAGGATCCCCAGCTGGTCGTCATCGTCAAGATCGACAAGCCGCAAGGCAACTACTACGGCGGCTCCACCGCCGCGCCGCTCACCCGGAACATGCTGCAGCAGGCGCTGGCCGCGCGCAGTGTGTCCATCGACCGGAGCCGCCTCGCCGTACGGGAACAGACCGCCGCCACTCCCGGCGCGGTACCGGAAGTGGAAGCCACCCGCTCGGTGGTGTCCGTGTCCTGGCCCTATCACCCCGACAGCGTGACGACCGGAGAGCGCCAGGCGGTGCCCCAGGTGGTGGGACTGCCGGTACGCCGCGCCGTCACCGCGCTTCATCGGCGAGGCTTCAAGATCATCCTTCATGGATTGGGAGAGGTGGCCCGAGTTGCACCCGAGCAGGGTGATTCTGTTCGCGTCGGCGGCACCGTCGTGCTCTGGGCCCAATGACCGCTCAATGACCAGCTTCGCCGACATCGTTTCCGCACTCAAGCGGGAGGATCTCGTCCTCTCCGCGCCGTCCGGCGGCGTCGCCCTGACCGGCATTACCGACGACACCCGGAGCCTGCAACCCGGCATGCTGTACGTTGCGGTGCGAGGCACTCAGGCCGACGGGCATCGGTTCGTGGCCGACGCGGTCGGACGCGGTGCGGCGGCGCTGGTGGTGGAGAGTCCCCAGGGTGCGGGGGTTCCCGAGATCGTGGTGCAGGACAGCCGGCGGGCGGCCGGTGCCGCGGCCCGCGCCTGGTTCGGCCGACCGGCCGATCACCTCGCCCTGGTGGCGGTGACCGGCACCAACGGAAAGACCACGACCACGGCGCTGGTGCGTCACCTGTTCAACGGGACGGGCTCGGCTGGCAGCATCGGCACCCTGGGCGCCTTCGACGGCAAGGGCGAAGCCATTCGGTCCACGGCCGGGTCGCTAACCACTCCTGGCCCGGTGGATCTCCAGTCCACGCTGGCGCAGATGGTCGAGCGCGGCGTGAGCCATGTCGCCATGGAAGCATCGTCGCACAGCCTCGACCAGCGGCGACTGGACGACCTCACCTTCGGCGCGGCGATCTTCACCAACCTGACCAGGGACCATCTCGACTATCACGGCACGATGGAGGACTACCTCGCGGCCAAGCTGCGGTTGCGGGGCCTGCTGGGCCTCAGCGGGCGGGAGATCGTGAACGCCGACGATCCGGCCTGGCAGGCGATTCCACCCGGCAGCCGTCGAATCACCTTCGGCATTCAGCACCCGGCGGACGTGCACGCCGGCGAATTGGTCCTCCACAGTGCCGGTGCCAGTTTCCAGTTCACCACGCCGTGGGGCTCGGTGCCGGTCCGGCTCCCCTTGCTGGGTGATTACAACGTGGCGAACGCGCTGGGTGCGGCGGCCGCGGCGCTGGCCATGGGCCGCCCGTTCGCCGAGGTCGTCTCGCGGCTCCACAACGCGCCCCAGGTTCCCGGGCGCATGGAGCTGTTGGTGGACGAGCCCTTCGTCGTGCTCCGGGACTATGCCCACACGCCCGACGCCCTGGAGCGGGCGCTTTCCGCGCTGCGGCCGCTCACCACCGGCCGGCTGCTTGTGGTATTCGGCTGCGGCGGGGATCGCGACACCGGGAAGCGGCCGGTGATGGGGCGGATCGCCACCGAACTGTCGGACCTGCCGATCGTCACGTCCGACAATCCCCGTACCGAGGATCCCGATGCGATCATCGACGACGTCGAACGCGGCATGGGAGCCAAGCCGCATCGCCGCATCACCGATCGGCGGGAGGCAATCCATGCCGCGCTGAATGAGGCCCACCCCGGCGACACCATACTGCTGGCCGGCAAGGGTCACGAGACGTACCAGGTCATCGGGCGCGAGAAGCTGCCCTTCGACGAGCGGACCATCGTGCTGGACGGATTGAGCGCCCGGTGAGCTGGTCCAGTCAATTCGTCGCCGAGGCGCTGGGGGTGCCGGTGCCGGCCGGGGAGTTCAGCGAAATCTCCACCGATACCCGAACCCTCCGGCCCGCCGCCTTGTTCGTCGCGCTCGTCGGCGAGCGTTTCGATGGGCATGATCACCTGGAGCGGGCCCGCGACGCCGGAGCCACCGGAGCGGTCGTGCGGAAGGGAACCAGGCCGGTCGAGGGACTTCAGTTGCTCGGGGTGGACGACACCCTTGGCGCCTATGGCCGGCTGGCGCGAGCCCGAAGACGGGAGATCAGCGGCCCGGTCGTTGCCGTCACCGGCAGCAACGGTAAGACCAGCACCAAGGAAATGGTGGCGGCGGTCCTTCGCACCAGGTTCTCGGTCCACGCCACCCGGCTCAACCTCAACAACCTGGTGGGCATTCCGCAGACGATCCTGGCGGCTCCGCCGGACAGCGACGCGCTGGTCATCGAGGCCGGCGCCAGCACGCCGGGAGAAATCGCGAGAGCCCGCGAGATCATCGAGCCAACCGTGGCCATCGTCACTAACGTGGGCGATTCTCACCTGGAAGGGTTCGGCAGCAGGAACGGCGTGATGCTGGAGAAACTGGCCCTGCTGACCGACGTTCCCCTGGGTATCGTAGGGACGGACCCGCCTGACTTGGGTCGCCAGGCGCGGAGCCGGGCGCGGCGAGTGCTCACCGGTGGACTCAAGGACTGCGATGTCACACCGACGGCGCTGACCCTGGACGGCTCGGGGCGGCCTCGTTTCACGGTGGATGGCGTCGAGGTGCTGCTTCCCATCCGGGGGCAGCACCAGGCGGGCAATGCCATGCTGGCCTGGGCGCTGGTTCGTGAGCTGGGACTGGACCGGCAACAGGCGGCCGACGCGCTGTCCGCGCTGACGTTGCCAGGCGGACGCGGCGAGGTGCTGGAAGTCGGCGGCCTCACCATCATGAACGACGCCTACAACGCCAACCCGGCCTCGTTCCGAACCGCGATCGCCACGGCCCAGGCCATGCGCCAGGGCCGGCGCCTGGTTTTCATCGCCGGGTCCATGCGGGAGCTGGGGAAGGACACCAAGCGCTTTCACCATGAAATCGCGGGTGAACTGGCGGCGCTCAATCCCGACATCCTGGGCGTGGTCGGCGATTTCGTTCCGGCCATCCAGCCCCACACCGAGGTGCTGGGAAGCCGGCTGATCCGGGCCAGCGACCCGATCGCGCTGGGTCCGCTGCTCAAGGAACGTCTGCAGGGCAACGAGCTCGTCGTGCTCAAGGCATCGCGAGGGGTGCAGCTGGAGCGTATCTTGCCTTTTCTGGGGGTCACAATTGAGCCACATTAAGAGCGTATGGCGTATAGCATGTGGCGATCCTGCCTCCGATAGACTGAGTCCGGCAGGCCAGGCACGAGTTGCCATAAGCCATACGCCATACGCTATTTTGGATGGTTGCCCTGTTTCGATTGAGGATTGATGTTCTATCAAGTGTTCACGCCGCTCGGGAAGTCCTACCTCATTTTCAATCTGTTCAACTACATCAGCTTCCGGGCGGCGGGAGCGATGGTCACAGCGCTGTTGATCGCGTTCGTTGTCGGCCCCGGCATCATCCGGGCGCTCCGGGCGCGCAAGATCGGCCAGGTCATCCGGGCCGATGGCCCGGCGACCCACCAGGGCAAGCGCGGCACGCCGACCATGGGCGGGATCATCATCCTGATCGCGACGGTGGTGCCGACCTTGCTTTGGGCCCAGCTGACCAATCGCTTCGTGCTGGTGGCAATGCTGGCCACGCTGTGGATGGGCGGAATCGGCTTCATCGATGATTACCTGAAGATCGTCCAGGGAAAGTCCCGCGGGCTGGTGGCCAAATGGAAGCTGGTCGGCCAGGTGAGTTTCGGGCTGGTGCTGGCGCTGGTGCTCTACTATCACCCGGTGGTGGACCCGGCCACGATTCCGGCCACCGGAACCACCCTGCCGTTCTTCAAGTACATCGTGGTGAATTTCTCGCCCGTGCTGTTCGTGATCTTCGTGACGACGGTGATCACGGGAAGCACCAACGCGGTGAACCTCACGGACGGGCTGGACGGCCTGGCCACGGGCCTCACGGCAATCGCGGCGGCAGCCTTCGCATTCTTCGCCTATGTCTTCGGCCGGGTGGACGCCACCGACTATCTGAACCTGTTCTATCTGCCCGGGTCCGGCGAGCTCACCATCTTCCTGAGCGCCCTCATGGGGGCCAGCCTGGGGTTTCTCTGGTTCAACGCCCATCCTGCCCAGGTCTTCATGGGGGACACCGGCAGCCTGGCGATCGGCGGTGGGCTCGGCACCGTGGCGATCCTGCTCAAGGCCGAGTTCCTTTTGTTGCTGATCGGCGGTGTGTTCGCCCTGGAGGCGGCGTCAGTGCTGCTGCAGACCGGCAAATACAAATGGCTCAAGCGCACCCGGGGGAAAGAGTACGCCGACGCCCACCGGGTATTCCGAATGGCGCCGCTGCATCACCACTTCGAGAAGCTGGGATGGCAGGAGTCGACGGTGGTGACCCGGTTCTACATATTGGGCATCTTTTGCGCCCTGCTGGCTTTTGCGACGTTGAAGGTTCGTTAACTGCTCAATGCAAAGACGCTGAGCCGCAAAGAAAGAATCGCCCACAAGAAGTCATCGTCATGCAGTTCTTGGCGACTTGGCGTCTTTGCGTTATGCAGTCGGTAACCGGATCGGAGCGCAATGTTTGAAGAGTGGAAGTCAAGTGGAAAAGAAGTGGCAGTGCTCGGGCTGGGCCGCAGCGGCATCGCGGCCGCGCGCCTGCTGCTGTCGCGGGGGATCAAGGTCTTCGCCTCCGAGAGCGACAGCGGGACCGACCTGGAGGCCAAGACCGCACCGCTGGGGCGGGCTGGCGCTTCGGTGCAGTTGGGGGGCCACGACCTCATGCGGGTGAAGCGGGCGATTGCCGTGGTGGTGTCGCCGGGCATTCCTCCCCAGGTGGCTCCGCTCGAGACGGCGCGAAAAGCGGGTATCCCGATTCATTCGGAGATCGACATCGGGTTCCTGGCGCTGCCGGAGGCCACCCGCGTCATCGCGATCACCGGCACCAATGGCAAGACGACGACGACCGCGCTGACAGCGCATCTGCTTACCACCGCCGGCCTCCGCGCCACCGCGGCCGGGAACATCGGCACCCCGCTGGCGCAGGCCGCGATGGAAGCGGAGCCCTACCAGTGGCTGGCGGTCGAGATTTCCTCCTTCCAGCTGCACGACAGCGAGTATTTCACCCCTGGGATCGGGATCATCACCAACCTGGCGCCCGATCACCTCGACCGATACAAGTCGCTCGAGGAGTACTATGCCGACAAAGCGCGGCTGTTTCGCCAGGCGAAGAAGGAGTCGGTCTGGGTGCTGAATGGTGACGACCCTGGTGTGATGGCCATGGCCAAAGGCAAACCGGGCCAGCAACGGAAGTTCTCCGTCAAGGCGAAGTCGGACGGCTGGTACGATCGCGTGAAGGGCAGGCTGATGCTGGGGCGGACCGGCCTCCTGCCCCGGAATGACCTGCCGCTGCTCGGCGATCACAACGTCGCCAACGCGCTGGCCGCCGCGCTGGCCGTCCAGGCCGCGGGTGTGGCCAACGACAAGATCGCCGAAGGATTGACGAGCTTCCGAGCCCTGCCGCACCGGCTGGAGCCGGTACGGGAGGTGAAAGGCGTGCTCTGGATCAACGATTCCAAGGCGACCAACATCGCATCCACCGCGGTCGCGCTCGATGCCCTGGACCGGCCCTTCGTCCTGTTACTCGGCGGCCGGCACAAGGGAGAGCCGTACAGCGTCATGGCGGACAAACTCAAGGGCCGAGCCCGGGCCGTGGTCGCCTATGGCGAGGCGGCGCACCTGATCGAACGCGATCTCAAGGGAATCGTGAAGGTGGTGCGCGCGTCCGGGTTCGATGACGTCATCGCGAAAGCGGCCGGCCTGGCCAAGTCAGGTGACGCGGTGCTGCTGTCGCCCGCCTGTTCCAGTTACGACATGTTCCGGAACTACGAGGACCGGGGTGGCCGGTTCCGCGCCGCGGTGGAGGCTATGTGAGCGCGCCGTCCCTGATGCATCCCGGCGAGCTGCGCTGGGAAACCCGCCTGCTCGCCGTGGTCACCGCGACCATGGTGGTCTTCGGCATCGCCGCCATGTACGGGGCGTCGAGCCTGGTGGTCAAGCAGGGCGGCGAGTATGTCGGCAGCGGGTATGCGGTCACCCAGCTGAGCGGCGCCGTACTGGGCGGGGTGGCGCTGCTCATCGCATCCCGGGTCGACTATCGGCTGTGGCAGCGATTGGCCTGGCCGCTGCTCCTGGTCACCATCTTCTTCCTGTTCCTGCCCCTGTTGCCGTTTACCTACCGGATCGCGCCGCTGGTGAACGGTGCCCGGCGCTGGATCCATATTGGCCCCCTCAATTTTCAGCCGTCGGAGCTGGCCCGGCTGGCCATCGTGATCTGGTGTTCCATGCTGGCCGCGAAGAAGGGCGAGCAGGTGCGCCAGCTCAAGAAAGGCGTCCTGCCGTTTCTCCTGGTCATCGGCTTCGTCTCCGGCCTCATCCTGCTGGAGCCGAACCTGTCGATGGCCACCCTGGTCGGGCTGCTCGGCATGCTGATCCTGTTCACCGCGGGCGCCAAGATCGGGCATTTCCTGCTGCTCGGCTTCGGGGCGGTGCTGGTGGTGGCCAACCGGATTCACGACGTCGAATGGCGGATCCGCCGGCTGGTAGCCTTCCTCGATCCCAGCGACCCCACCTCCGCGGCCGCGTACCAGCTGAAGCAGTCGCTCATCGGGTTCGGGTCCGGGCAGTTCTTCGGACTCGGCTTCGGACAGGGGCAACAGAAGCTGGGCTACCTGCCTTACGCGTATTCTGATTTTCTCTTCTCCACCATCGGGGAGGAATGGGGTTTCCTCGGCGTACTGCTGCTGGTGGTGTTGTTCACCCTGTTCTGCTGGATGGGATTTCGCATCGCGCGGACGGCGAGCGACGCCTTCGGCCAGTACCTGGCCGTGGGACTCACCGCGGCGGTGGGGATCTCGGCGTTCATGCACATGGCCGTGACCATGGGACTGATGCCGACGACCGGCCTCACTCTGCCGTTCATGTCTCACGGACGGTCCAGCCTGATGATCTCGCTGCTCGGCACCGGCATCCTGATCAACATCGGGCGGCAGCGGGGAAGACCCACGCCAGCGGTGAAGCGGAGCAGCAGGGAAACCGGGAAGAAGAACTAGCCCCGGAGAAAACGCGCGACGGCCGGAACTACGATCCGCGGCTGCTCGATGTGGGGCAAATGGCCGGCGGAATCCACCGGCACCAGTGTCGCGTGGGGCATCGCGGCGAGCAAGGCGGTGCTCTCCGAGAACGGCGCGCCGCTATCCTGCCTGCCCCAGACGATGAGCACGGGGCGCGGATCGGTGCCGATCTGCCTGACCAGGTCGCCCTGATGGGGTGCGACGGCAACCTGGGCGCGTGTCCTTCGCAGGCTTTCGCGAGTCCCCTTCCACTGCTGCCCGACCTTGTAGCGGGCCACCCAATCCGGCTGCCGTTCCGGGTGAAGGAAGTCATCCAGCTGGCTCTGGGCCATCGCTTCACTGCCGCCGTTGAAGACATTGTACCAGGTCCACGCAAGCGGGGACCGCTCTTCCTTTCTCAACTGCCTTCCGGTATTGAAAACGGGATCCACATAGATAAGCGAACGCACCCGGCCGGGGTGTTTCGCCGTGAACTCGGTGACGATCGCTGCCCCAAAAGAGAGTCCGCCCAGGTGTACGGGCTGGTCAATCCGGAGAGAATCAAGCAGCTCATCGAGCTGGCGCACGAAGGTGTCGAGGTCGTACTTGAGGTCGGGCCGGTCC